>CAZVYG010000026.1:0-53996 GCA_964631605.1 uncultured Verrucomicrobiota bacterium | reverse complement strand
CCTGGGGGCTCGCTTTGCCCTGGGCTGAAATGGAATGCCCCTTCAGGGCAACGGCTCGCCGCCGAAAACAATCGCGGTCTGGTACCGAACGACAGAACTGAGCGACCGCGGCCCTTGGGGGCTTGGGAGATGGGCGCCAGCCGTCGCCGGCTGGCGAGGGGGGAACAGGGGATCGGTGGTCGCGCAATATGCGTGGCGGCGGAGAGGCGGACAAGAATGTCCGCGCTCCGATGAGATGGAACACGGAATAGGTGGTCGCATAGTCGGCACGTTGCCTGTTACGCGCCTGCTTGGCATCATCGTTTCTGCCGGAGTGTCGTCTTAACCTTCTTGCCGAATAGCCGCGCTGCCATCCTGTTTTGCAGCCGAATAGCCGCGCTTTGAACATAGCGTTCTGACACCTGCACCAGAGACCTTGGTCCCTCGGGGCTTAAGACTGGCAGACGGTCACTCACCTCATCCTTGCCCCCTCACCGCCTTGATGGGTCAAATCCACTCCCCGCCGCCCCGATTCGGAACTTCACACCCAAGAAGCGCGCAGTTCCAATGCAAATTCGTTCGCCTCTTATTTGACCAGGCGCAAAATCGGATTACGGTGTTGGGTAAGTTGAGATGGAGTAACGCCCCGGTGGCGGCGAGCGGAATCGCCCCCAGCGGTGCGGTGGATTGTGTTTTCAGTTCGTGCAGTAACATTGTTGTGCGCCCCCCCAGTCGCGGGGGCGTTGCTGGCTTTTGTTTCGGCGGCAGCGGCTTTTGCCGCCGAACCTCCAGCCAGTCCTTCAGACCAGGCTCCGGGCAAATCCGCCGTGCTGCGCCCCGCGGTGGGTGAGCGCAATTCCTTGCCCGCCGCCTTGACCCGGCCCAGCCCCGTCTCCCTCGACGATCTAAAAGCCATCGAACGACACGTCACCAACCTTGTGGCCCGTGTGTCGCCCGCAGTGGTTGCCCTGGAAATCGGCAGCGCCATCGGCAGCGGGGTTGTCATTTCACCCGATGGCCTGGTACTGACGGCCGGTCACGTTTGCGGCCGTCCCGATCGCTGGGTCACTTTTATCTTCCCCGACGGCAAACGCGTCCGCGGCAAAACCTTGGGGGTGGACGAGGACACCGATACCGGCCTGGCCAAGATTGAGGACCGCGGCCCCTGGCCCTGCGCACCCCCGGGCGATTTGACGAACGCCCGACCCGGCGACTGGACGCTTGCGTTGGGTCATCCAGGGGGCTTTGACCGCCGGCGCTCCCTGGTGGTGCGCCTCGGCCGCATCATTCGGCTCTCGCCCGGCATACTCCAGACCGATTGCACGATCAGCCCCGGCGACTCCGGCGGACCGCTCTTTGACATGTTTGGCCACGTGATTGGCATTCACAACGCAATCAGCGGGTCCATGGCCGCCAACTTTCACGCCCCGATCACCGATTATTATCAGGCTTGGAACCGCCTCGCACCCCCCACCGTGGACGCAACGCCCAGCCCCCAAAACAGCGCCGCCGCCCGCGGGGACGCAGCCAGCCGCTGACCATGCGCCGCCCCCGCAACCTCCTCCCCTGCCTGCTGGTCCTGCTGGTCCTGACCGGCCCCTCCGGCCTCCACGCCCAGCCTCGTTCCTCCACCTCGCTACCCGCCAATCGTTTCCGCAATGGGGAAGAAACGCTTCGCGCCTTTGCGCCGGTTTCCCAGGCCACACGCCATTCCGTGGTCAAGTTCAACGTCAATGGGGAAACGGTGGCCTTGGGCACCGTCGTGGACGCCCAGGGCCTGGTCCTGACCAAAGCCAGCGAATTGAAGCCCGGCACTTTGACCTGCTGGCTTGCCTCGGACCAGGAAGTGCGGGCCAGCATCCTCGCCACCAACGAGGACCTCGACCTCGCCCTCGTCCGCGTTCAGGCTCAGGGCCTCAAACCGGTCCGCTGGGCTTCTTCCCCGCCCGTGGTTGGCCAATGGGCCGTCACCGTCGGCATTCCCCCAACCCCCCATGCGGTCGGAGTCATCAGCGCCCTGCCCCGGCGCGTTCGCCCCGAGCGCGCCTTGATCGGGGTTCAGTTTCAAAACGGGGGTTCCGCTCCCCGAATCGAAGAGGTTCTCGCCGGCTTCGGAGCTGAGAAGGCCGGCCTTCGCCCGGGGGACATCATCGTTGCCATTAACGGCGAACAGGTCAGTGACCGGCAGCAAGTTGTCGAGGTGCTCCGCGATTTCCGCGAAGGCCAAACCGTCAAATTGCGCGTCCAGCGCGCCGGCGACCAATTCGACGCCCAGGTCCAGCTCATGGTCGCCGGTGGAGAACGGCTGGGCCGCGGCTCTTTCTCCCAGGAACGCGCCAGCCGCCTGCTGGGCGCCGTCAGCCAGCGCGCCGCCGGCTTCGAGGAGGTCCTCGAGCACGACACCGTCCTCTCTCCCTGGCTCTGCGGCGGCCCCCTGGTGGATTTGGACGGCAACGTCATTGGGCTTAACATCGCCCGCGCGGCTCGCGTTTCGACTTACGCCCTCCCGCCGCGCATCGTCCAGGATGCCCTCCGCCGTTTCCTCGCTTCCGCCCAATGGTAGTCTTCCCCGCCCGGCCGACCATGAATCAAAGACCGTGGATCAGAATTCCCCGCCGGCATGGGACGCTTAAATGAGAAGGCCGCATCAGAGCGGCAGCGGAACCCCGTCCGAGTCGCAGACCGAACATCAGCCTCGAGGGCAGCAACCGGCGGAGCTTCCACCCCACCTGCATTACCGCTTGCCAGCCCGGTTGGGGCAGTCCTATGTTAAGAATGACCAAACACTATATGACAATTCCTGTGCTCAAAAAGCGGCCCTGTCGCCGGGCGCGTGAGGGGGTTCCTCACCCCGCTTTCACCTTGATTGAGCTGTTGGTGGTCATCGCGATCATCGCGATTCTGGCCGCCATGCTGCTGCCCGCTTTGTCGCGGGCCAAGGAGAAGGCGCAGCGGACGCGTTGCATGAACAACAACCGCCAGGTCGGGCTCGCCGCGCTGATCTACGCCGGTGAAAACCGCGACAAGGTGCCGCAGCACTTGCGCGACGGCGCCTGGTTGTGGGATGTGCCGCGGGCGACCGCTGATTCGCTCACCAACCTCGGCGCCATCCGCGAAGTCTGGTACTGCCCAAGCTTCCGGGCTTCGGTCAAAGCGTATGACATGGCGGTGGCCTGGTGGGACTTCCCCGGGGGCAAACGCCGGATTGTGGGGGGCGCCTGGCTCGGGGTGCGGCTGGATTCAAGCGGCAAGCCCGACGCGTTCATGGCCGCCGGCTTGAGCCTTGGCAAAATGTTCGTTGACAAAGTCACCGGCACCACCAACGCCTCCGCCACCGTGTTGTTCGCCGATGCCATCCTCCAAAACGCCTCTTCCCAGCGCTTTGATGATATTCCCAGCGGGTTGACTCCCGACGGCAAGCATCGCAACCCCCACATGGAGGGTTCAACGCCGGCCGGAGGCAACGCCACCTTTGTGGACGGACACGCCGCCTGGCGTCCCTTCAAGAAGGTCGAAAAGGGTTACGACCCGCGGGACCGGGTTTACTGGTGGTTCTAAGGATGCGACCCGGGCCGGCTTAGTCGGCAGGCGGCGAATTCGTGCGTCTGCCGGCGCGGACGGTGGTGTCGAAACAAAGGCCGCGCCTGGCCGTGGCGGCAAAGTCCAGCAACGTCCGGGCCGGGGCGCTGGTGAATTTGGCCGAGGCCTCGGCCAGCGCCTGCCGGAAGCCGCGGCCCTGGTGAAAAAGGGCATGGTAAAGCTGCTTGAGTTCGAGGCGGTCCTCGGCGCTGATGCCCGCCCGGCGCAAGCCCACGGTGTTGAGACCGCAAATCCCGTTACACCCATGAGCGACGGTGTAGGGCAGGAGGTCCTTGCTGATGGCCGAACCCCCCTGCATCAGGGCCAGCGTCCCGACGCGCACAAACTGGTGCACCAGACAGTTGCCCGAGATGAAGGCCCGGTCGCCCACCGTCACATGCCCGGCCAGCAACGCGCCCCCGGCGACAATGACGTGGTCGCCCAGGCAGACGTTGTGCGCCACATGCGAGTGCTGCATCAGAAAATTGTGCGAGCCGATCACCGTGTCCTCGGCCATCTTGTTCGAGCGGTGCACGGTGACATGTTCGCGGAAGACGTTGAAGTCGCCAATCCGGAGGCGGGTGGGTTCATTCGCGTATTTCAGGTCCTGCGGCGCCTCGCCGATGACACACCCGGCAAAAAAGCGGTTGCCTCTGCCCACGGTGGTCTGGCCGGTCAGGTAAACGTAAGGTCCCACCACGCAGTCCGGACCAAGCTGGACGCCGGCATCAATCACGGCATACGGCCCAACCTGAACCGTCGGGTCCAGCCGCGCGTTGGGATGGATGATCGCTGTCGGATGAATCACCCGGTCAAAGTGCGGAAACCATCCCGCTTGCCAAGCTCAAAGTCAGTCAGCCGGCGGCCACCCTCCGGCTCCGGCATGAGCCCCACTGGCTTGCAATCAGATCGCTCGCGGCTTTCTTGACTCGTCTCAGGGGGGTGGCTACCGTGCGCCTATATGCGTTTTCGGTTTCTGGTTTGCCTCTGGGTGCTGGCCATGTTGGTGGCGTTGCCGTTCCGTTCGCCCGCCCCCCTCATTTACCGGCCGGGCGAAGGCTGGACCTACGAACCGGTGGGCTCCGAGGGGAAATGGCGCCGGACGACCGCCAAGGAGCAATTGGACGTGGCCCAGGCGGCGTTCGATCGCAAAGACTACGGGCTGGCCCAGCGAGCCGCGCGCCGCGCGGTCAAGGAATGGCCGCTGTCGGACTACGCGCCCCAGGCCCAATACCTGGTGGCCCGGTGCTACGAAGCCAAAGGCAAGGAGGAAAAGGCCTTCAAGGAATATCAGAAACTGCTCGAAAAACATCCCAAAACCGCCAATTTTTCCGAAATCATTCAACGCCAGTTCGCCATCGCCGACCAGTTTCTCGCCGGCAAACGCTTCAAACTCTGGGGGGTCATTCCCACCTTTCCCTCGATGGAGAAGACCGCCGAGATGTATGAGAAGATCGTCAAGACCGGTCCTTATTCGGAGATCGCGCCGCAGGCCCAGATGAAGATCGGCGCCGCGCGCGAGAAACAGCGCAAATACCCCTTGGCCGCGAAGGCCTATGAACTGGCGGCGGACCGGTATCACGATCGGCCCCAGGTCGCCGCCGACGCCCTTTATCGGCAGGGATTGGCTTACCAAAAGCAGGCCAAAACCGCCGAATACGACCAGCATGCCGCCGCCCAGGCGATTGCCAGTTTCACCGATTTTATCACCTTGTACCCGCAGGATTCGCGCGTGCCGGAAGCCGAGAAAATCATTGCGGCCCTCAAGACCGAGCAGGCGCGGGGCAGTTTCCAAACCGCGCAGTTCTACGAGAAATACAAGAAGTGGAACGGCGCCTTGATCTACTACGGCGACGTCGTTTGGAAGGATCCCAATTCCGAGTATGCGACCCTGGCCCGCGCGCGCATCGAGCAACTCAAGCAAATGATCGAAACCGGAAAGAAATAATTCATGCTCGACTCCCGGCCCAACCCCTTCCAGCCGCCCCCCGCCAGCCGGGCCGTGCCCCTGGCGCTGCTGTTGGCCGCCGGCCTCCTGCTTGGCGGCTGCGCCGGTTACCGGCTGGGACCAACCGGCGGGGCAGTTGCCGGCGAAAAATCCGTGCAGGTCAAGCCCTTCCTGAACCAGACGCTCGAGCCGCGCCTCTCCGACCCCTGCACCCGCGCCCTGCGCCAGCAACTTCAACGCGACGGCACTTACCGCCTGGCCACCCGCGAAGAGGGGGACATCGTCCTGAGTTGCATTCTCACGCGCTACCAGAGGTTCGAACTGAGCCTTGCACCCAACGACGCCCTGACCGTTCGCGACTTCCGCCTGCTCCTCACCGCCCAGGTGACCGCGACCGAGCGGTCCTCAGGCAAAGTGATTTTGAACCGGCCCGTCAACGGCGTGACCCTGATCCGGGTGGGATCGGACCTCACCAGCGCGGAGCGCCAGGCGCTGCCGCTGCTGGCGGCCGATCTGGCCAGGAACATCACCGCCCTGCTGGCCGACGGAACCTGGTAGCCGACAGTTTATGCTCAAGACCATCACCCTGCTCTTTATCACGGCCGCGCTGGGGCTCGCGACGCCCGCGGCTCTCGCTCAGAACCGCGCCGGCGGAGCGGCCGCCCCCGCAGCGGGCGCCGCCGCTCAACCCGCCAAAAAGAAACAAACCGCCGGACCGTTCCACGGCCGGCTCAAGGCCGTGGACCAGGCCTCACGGACCCTCACCATGGGGACGCGAACCTTCCACGTGACCGCCGACACGAAGATCACCAAAGACGGCAAGCCGGGCACGCTCAAGGACGCGGTGGTGGGTGAAATGGTCAGCGGCTATTTCAAAACCGCTGAAAACGGAAATCTGGTCCTCAGCACCTTGCGCTTCGGCCCCAAACCGGCCGACGAGGGGACCGCGAAGAAAAAGCCTTAGTCCGAACCTGGGCGCCGCGGCACACCCCAAAGATATCAAGAGTTTCTCCGCGGGCCGGTCCGGCCGGGTGTTTGCCCCGGTTCACCTTTTGAGGAGCTCCTGGAACTCGGGGTTTTGCTTGAGTTGAGCGAACCGGTTGTCCTTTTCCGCCTCCGCCACCAGGTCGCGCTGTTGGGAATCCTTTTTGCGTCGCTCGTTGCTTAGCTCGATGGCGCGCCGGAGCACCTTGAGCGCCTCGGGACCTTTGCCCAGGGTGGCTTTCAGGGCGGCCAAATCGTACCACGCTTCGGGGGAATCGGGAGCCAGCTTCACCAGGCGGTCGAGGGTGGCTTCCAGCTTGGGATAATTCAGCAGGGCGACGTATTGTTGGGCAAGCTGAAGGGCCGCGTTGGCGTCCAATTGCGGGTGGTTGAGCACCTGCTCGAGGGTTTGTTGCGCCAGGTCCATCTTTTGCTGGTCGCGATAGCCCTCGGCGAGGGCTATCGCCGCGTCGAAATGGGCAGGGTTGGCCTGGACAAGCGCCTGGAGTTTGGTCACCACCGCCTGGACCTGGGTCTGGTTGCCCATGCTGTTGTAGGCCTTGATCAGCGCGCGAAACGCCGCGGGGTCAGCCTTCGGATGGTTGAGCACCCCGTCGAGGATTTCGAAAGCCCGGGTCTGGTTTTGCATCTGCAAGTAGGCGCTGGCCAGATTGAAGGCGGTCTGAAAATCCGCCGGGTTGGTCCTCAGCGCCTGCTCCATTTCCGCCACATTCTGGACCGGTGGTGCAAAGCTGCCCCGTTCCTTTTTCCACGCCTCGAGTCGTTTGACGAGGTCCAGGACTTGCGCATTGTACGGATCCAGCTTGAGACACGTCGAGGCGACGATGATCGCGTCTTCAAAGCGCTGCAGGCTGAGCAGCAGGTTCACATACCGGAACACCGCCTCGGGGCTGTAGGGGCAGAAGGCAAACGCCTGGCGGAAGGCGAAGTCCGCTTCCTTGATCATGCGCTGCTGCTCGGCGCTGCCGGGCTTGGAATTGGCAATCCGCCAGTTGTAAACCCCCCCGATGGAACTGCGCAGCTTCGAAAACGCCTTTTGCGCCTGGTCGTCCCGGACGAACTTGCGGTCGCCGGTAAAACCTTTGAAATTCTTCCGCAGGTAAACGCGTTCGACGAACGAGGCGATTTCCGAAACTTTGGTGTCGTAGGTCAGCCAGTCGCCAATAAGCCGCTCGCGGGCGAAGCGCGTCCAGAACTCGTGATCCCGGCGGACGATTTCCTCCGTCAGCTCCGGCACGGGCTGGCGGTTGATCTTCATGATGATGCCGAAGGGGGTCAGGTGTTGATACATCCAGTCCAGCGGGAAACTCTCCTCGACAAAGAACTCGTTCTTCGGGTTGCGATCGAACATGACCTTGGTGAGCAGGCCGTTGATCGCCATCACCGCCACCTGCCCCGACACTTGCACGCGGTTGTCCACGATGCGGACGTCTTCGCCCGGCTTCAGTTGGTTGCGCTGCAGGCGGACCTGCGCGTCCTGCAGGTATTCCTCGAAACAGCGCTGGGAATCCCGCGGGCTGGCGATGTAGATTTCCCGGTCGGGGTAAACGCCGCCCTTGGTCTTGGCAAGCGCGGTTGGATACGCGGCCTCCAGCAGCAGCCGGTTCAGGCGGACCCGCGTGTGGCTCTGGGGATTTTCTTTGATGAAGTCCTGGAGATACTCGCACAGCTCGACATGCTTGAACCGCTCCGGATCGTAAAGCGGTGGGATTTTTTCCAACGCGGCCACTTCCGCGGTCAGCGTCTCAAGCCGCTTGCGCTTGCTTTCGCTGTTGCGGCGCGAGAGATACTCGTTCAATTCCGCAATTTCGGTTTTCTTCCGGACGATCTGGCTCTTGACCTGAAGCTCGCGGTCAATGAGCTGATTCAAGTCGCGGGCCAGCGCCCGGCGCAGCGCCATCTGATCACTGTTGGAGGCCAGCAGTTGGCGCGTTTCCGCCGGCAGGTTGTCGTAAATGAATTTGGACAAGGCGTCCTGTTTCGGATGGGGCCGCAGTTTTGCGGCAAACGCCGGCAAATCCACGAAGTGTTCCGGCACAAACCACGAGGTAAAGGTGCGCCGCCGTTTTTCAATGCGGGCCCCCAAATCCGTGAAGAACCGGTCCAGGGGGATCATCGCGCGGGCGAAGACATTCGTTTGATAGTTCTCATCGCGCTCGCGCTGGGACCGGAAGAATTCCTGGAAGAAGGGCGGGTCAATCTGCTGGCTGCGGTTGTAGTGAGCGCGGATGTAGTTCAGGTAGGTGCCGTCCGCCAGCGCGTTTTGAGTAATGATATAGACATCGCGGCGGTCGAACGACTGATCCATGACCGGCAGACAGTTCGAGGGAGTCAGGCTGTCGCAGAAGATCATGTAAGTGGGGCAGAAGCGGCCCGGATCGGTGCCGCCGTATAGGACCGCGTCCTTGGTCATTTCCGGGTAAAGCGGCTGGCCCTTGTCGTCCTTGAAGGGCGGCGTGAACATGTCATGGCCGAACCAGTAACCAAACCAGTGGTTGCGTTGTTCGTTGTTGGCCCAATGGGTCATCACGGGGTAAACGGGCATGAGGGCGAACATGCCCAGCGTGATCAACAACGGCGCCCGATTGCGATAGACCAGCAGGCTGGCGACGAAGATAACGGTCATCGCGATCAGGATCAGGCCGGCGAAAATCGGCACGCCGAATTGATCCTTGTCGGTGAAGGCATCACCGACCAGTGCGGCCAGTTGCGAGAGACTCACATAGGCCGTCTGGCCAAAGTAGGTGTCGCGGGTATGCGTCACAAAGGTGAAAAGCGCCAGGGCGACGGCCACTGCGCCGCCGATCAGACCCCAGGAGCGGAACCGCTGGTAATGGGTCGCCATGTACGCCGCCACCAGCGTCATACCGTAACCGACCAGCAGCGAAATCAGCATGTGCGAGGCGCCGAAAAAGACCCGGACCAGGTCCTGGGCCGCGCGGTCCGGCGGCGGGTTGAGCAGAATGAGCAGCAGGACGCCCAGGCAAAGGTAGATGGCCCCAATGCCAATCAACCACGAGCGTTCGCGGCGATGGAGTTTGGCGAAAAACAGGAACGGGACCAGCGCCAGAAAGGCATAGACCCAGTTGAATTCCTCGACGATCCCGGTGCCCAGCATGCCCAACTGGGTGATGAATCGCATCGGGTCGCCGATGATGTCGGTCGGGTTGGCCTTTTCATACTGCCCGCGAGTGAACGCGTGCCAGAAGCCCTCGACCGTGCGCGGGTAGCCCCATTGCATGGGAGGATTGGTCATGCCCGCGATCGGCATATATAGATAAAACAGGGCGCCCACCAGCCAGCACACCCCGCAAATCAGAACCGTAAGCCATTCCCAGCCCAGCTTCCGATTCTGCCAGGCGAACTTCAAGAAACCCGCAATCGCACCCAGCGAAAGCAAAAGACCGAAGGGACCCAGCTTGGGCACCAACGCCAGGAACAGGACGGCCAGGGCGGCCAGGGCGTCGGCGCAAAACTCGGCAAAGGTTTCCTTGGTCAGGTTCGCAAACCAAAGATAGGCGGCGATGGAACCAATGCCGACCACGTTGAAAATCGCAAAGATGGCCGGGTTGGCATCGAGCGTGCCAATCATTTTTTGCGACTTTAGGATGAGGCCGGCCAGGTAAATGATGCTGTTCCACAGGAACAGGTTTCGGCCCAGCCGATAATCCGCAGCCGCAATGGCCACCTCGATGCCCATCGCGGCGACGATCAGAGACTGGTGGTTGGTGAAGCTGATGCCGAAGGCAAACATGGCATAGTACAGAAACCGGCGCTGGTGCGGGGCGTAAATCCAGCGCAGCAGAAACAGCAGCACGAACATGAACGAGGCCACGCTGGTCGCGTACACCTCGGCAATCACCGCCTGGCTCCACATGAAGCCATTGAACCCAATGAGCATGCCGGCCACGAAACCCGAAATCATGCAAATCGCGCTTTCCCAATTCCCGCTCATGGCTTTGAGCTCCTCAATGCCCTCCATGAGCAGGGAGCTGCCCCGCGAAACCAGCAGTCCCAGCAAACCCGCAGCCAGAGCCCCGCTAAAGGCGGTGCCCAAGGCAACCCGCCACGCAATGTTCCCGACGGGCAGCAGAACCGTCCACAGCCAGGTGTAAATCGTCCAGACCGGATAACCGGGCGGGTGCGGGATGCCGGCATACATCGAACCGGTGGCCAGTTCCCCGGAGTCCTCCAGCGTCAATTCGGGCGCCAGCGTCAGGTAATACCCCAGCATGACGGCGCCAAACGTGATGAGGAAGGTAATCCAGTCAATGCGCCGGAACAGGGGTGCCACGTGGGAAGGTGCCTGGGGCTTGGCGGTTGGCGCTGATGCCACCGGCGCCGACTTGGCCCCCGGCAATTTGACTTTATCGTTACTCATGATCCGTTCGTTCCTCTCGAAGCCTTGAGAGAACTGATACTAGAAGTCGAACTTCTGCCATTTGTCCAATCAAAAGTTTGGGCCGCACTATTTCAGTCATAGACACCGGTGCCGCGAAATTTGTATAAAAAAAGACGCCCCCGGGTTTTGCCGACCAGGAAATCACCTTGTAGGTCGCGCTTTGCTGCTTGCACGGGGGTTGGAGGAGCCTAAAGTGAGCTTATGAAACGAATTGGTTTGGCAGGGCTCTGGGCTTTCGGGTGGGCCGTCCTGGCCCCAGCCCAGGTGACTGTCGAGATTCGACTCGAACAGGATCAGTTTCTCCCGGGCGAGGCGATCCCGGCGGCGGTCCGCATTACCAACCGGTCCGGGCAGACTCTTTCCCTGGGGGAGACCGATGACTGGCTGACATTCTCCGTGGAACGCCGCGACGGGACGGGGTCCATCGTGCCGAAAATCGGCGAGGCGCCGGTGCGGGGTCCCTTCGAACTGGAGACCTCGAAGATTGCGACCAAGCGGGTGGATTTGGCCCCCTATTTCAACTTTGGCGCCGTCGGGCGCTATGCGGTCGTGGCCACCGTTCGCGTTCCGGGCTGGGACCGCGAGATCATCAGTCCGCCGCGCGTCTTTCAGATTATCAACGGCACCCGGATGTGGGAACGCGAGTTTGGACTGCCTTCGACTTCCGGGCAGCCGCCGGAAACGCGGCGTTACATGCTGCAGCAGGCCAACTATCTGCGCGGTCAGATCCGGCTCTACCTCCGGATTACCGATGGCACGGGCTTTCACTCGCTCCAGGTCCGGCCCATTGGCTCGATCGTGTCGTTCAGCCGGCCCGAACCCCAATTGGACAAAAACAGCAACCTTCACCTGCTCTATCAAAATGGCCCGCGCTCTTTCAGTTACCATGTCTTCAACCCGGATGGCGACGTGCTCACAGAGGAGATTTACGACTACCTGGGGTCGCGTCCCCGCTTGCGCGTGGATGACGAAGGGAACGTGACGGTCGTCGGCGGTGTGCGCCGCAGGACCGCGGCGGAAATCGCCGGCAGTATTACAAACGTCCCGTCCGCCCCCGCGCTTGCGCCCGGCGTTCCGCCGCAGGATGTCCCACCGCCTGACTCCAACCCGCCTTCCCCCGAACCGGAACCCTGAGCCCCCCAGGGCCGGGCTCGTCCTCGCGCCTCCTGGAGCCCTGCTTCGGGTTAAAACTGAGTTTTGACAACTGCGTAAAATAACGTTGCGGCAGGAGTCGTTTTTCGGTGTAATCAAAAACTGAATGGCGAGATTGCGGATTGGATTGCGAAGGCAGCCCGGCGAGGGGCGTGCGCTCTTTTCGAAAGGCCGGCGGAGGGGTGGTTGTGCCCCGTTTGCCGGACTGCCGCGTGACGCCGCACCAGAATTCCTAAGGCAATGACAGGCTCTTCCGCCACCCTACGTTCGCTGGTTATTTACGCGCTGGTGCTGCCGCTGGCGTTGCTGCTGGGCTACCTGCTGGCCCAACCGTTGGACCTCTGGACAATGATGTTCTATGGCATGGTGGCCGGCATTCTGGCCTTCCCGTTGCTCATCAAGTGGCATCGTCCGATGTTGTTCATGGCGTGGAACATGACGGCGGTGGTGTTCCTCCTCCCCGGCCGGCCCCAGTTGTGGTTTGTGATGGCGTTTCTGAGTCTGCTCATCTCCATTGTTCAACGCACAATCCTGCGAGAGATGCGCTTTCTCCATGTGCCCTCCCTGGTGCTGCCGCTCCTTTTCATTGCCTTGGTCGTTTATCTGACGGGCAAGGTTCGAGGCGGCTTTGGCCTCGCCTCCTTTGGGGGCGAAACCATTGGGGGGCGGCGCTATTGGACGGCCTTTGCCGGTATCGCGGGCTTTCTGGCCATGATTGCGCAGCGCATCCCGCCGCAAAAGGCCATGCTCTATGTGGGCTTGTTTTTCCTCGCGCCCATTCTCAATTCCGTGGGCAACACGATTGATTTCGTCGCGCCGTCTTTCTATTGGATTTTCTTGATTTTCCCCGTCGAATACCTGCCCGGGCAGGGGCCGAGCATGATCGCCCGGTTCTACGGACTCACCTTGGCCGGGATGGGCGTCTATTATTATCTGCTGGCCCGGCATGGGGTCGGCGGAATCCTTGGGGCGAGGAACCTGCGGCGCGGCCTGCTGCTTTTCGGGGCGCTGGCGTTGACCATGACCGGGGGCTACCGCTCGTTTTTCATCCTGATGGTCATGACCTTCTTGTTCGTGTTCTACTACGAAGGATTGTTGCGCTCCCGGTACACCGTGATGCTCCTGCTTGCCACCATCCTCGGCGCGGCAATCATCGTCCCCTTGGCCACGAAATTGCCCTTGTCCATTCAACGAACGCTCAGCATTTTGCCAATCGAAGTGGACTACCGGGCCCGCGAGAGCGCCCAGGGATCCAGCGAATGGCGCTTGAAGATGTGGGAGACTTTGCTGCCGGAGATTCCCGAGTATTTTTGGTTTGGCAAGGGCCTGGCGATTGAGGGAAGAGAATTGGTCATGGTCAATGAGCAGGCGCAAGGCGACTCCGCCGCCGGCGCCGAG
This sequence comes from uncultured Verrucomicrobiota bacterium, assembly GCA_964631605.1. GTDB lineage: Bacteria > Verrucomicrobiota > Verrucomicrobiia > Limisphaerales > UBA8199 > JARKQH01. The sequence continues at coordinate 40,533 of CAZVYG010000026.1, read as the reverse complement.
CGGGCCAAGCTCGCGGGTGATTACCACAACGGACCCTTGACCGTGCTGATCCCGTTCGGAATTTGGGGCGCACTGGGATGGTTGTGGTTCCTCGCAGCGGGTTTCCGGGCCCTCTACCTGAACTATCGCTACGGCGATGAATCCCTCAAGACGATCAACACGTTCTTGTTGGCCTATTTCCTGGCTCGCGTTATTCACTATATGCTGATCTTTGGCAATTTTTATAGTGACATTGCCATCTTCGCCGGCATTGTGGGCCTGGGCGTGAGCCTTAACGGCGGCATTTGCCAGCCGGCGCGCGCTCCCGCGCGGGCCCGCCAGCCGGTCAATCCGCCGATGCGGGCGGCCCGGCCCGCCTGGGCGAGCCCCCGCTCGGTCTAGCGGCCGTCGCCCCCTGATAGACGGCGTCCATCTCCAGCGCCTTCCGCCGCCAGTCATAGTGGAGGAGCACGGATCGCCGAGCCGCCTGGCCGTGGGCCTGAACCATCGGGCGGTTCTCATCGTAAGCGCGCAGGGCGCCGGCCAGACCGCGGATCACGGCTTGCCGCGCGCCAAGGGGAACCTTGATGCCGCATCCCTCCCCAACCGCCACCGCTGGCCCGCCGCAGTCAAGGCATACCACCGGCAGTTCGTTGCTCATGGCCTCGATCAGCGCGTAACCGCCGGTATCGTGCAGGCTGGGGAATAGGAACAGGTCAAAATCCGGATAGATTTCCAGAACTTCCGTCCGCGGGATTCGCCCGCGAAACAACACCCGGTCTCGCAAGCCAAGCCGGCCCGCCAGCCGCCGCGCCGTTTCCAGGTAATTGCCGCTCCCAATCAGGGTGAAGGTGGCATTGCCGCCGGCCAACGCAAGAGCTTCCAGGGCAAGGTCTATTCCTTTAAGTGAAATCACGTTGCCAACGAAAAGAATCTTAAGAGGCCCGTCTCTCACAATGCGGGGGCGAAAGGGAATCTCAGCGAGGTTGAGGCCGATCGTCGGCATGATGCGTGCCGCAATCCCAAGCCGGTCAAAAACCCGCTTCATTTCCGGGGTGGACGCCAAAACAGCGCTGCTGAGACGGGCCCGCCTCCGCACCGCCGCAGGAAACAGGCTGTGCCACGAGTTGCTCAAATTTCGGATCACCTCAGGAAAAAGCGATGGCAGATGGTCCCAGGGCAGAAACCCTGCCGGAACGGACTCGGCCCCGCCCACCGGCCCCCACACCGAAGGAACACCATGCCCGGTGGTGGCTATCGGATAGCGGAACGCGGCGAACGTGGTGTGGTGCATCAGGTCGAATGACCGCGCCTGGTGGAGACGGCGGACGACTTCGCGGGCCGACTTCTGCCAGAACATGTAATACAGCTTGACGGCGCCGCACCGGCGTTTGAGCGCCAGCAGCGCGCGGCCGCAGTCGTGGTAAACGAAAGACGGCAGCGGCTGTTGGCCGCGCAGTTCCTCCAGCACCGGCTCAATCGAAGGACGGTTGTTGGCGCGGGTAACGACCGTTACATCATGTAACTTCGCCATTTGCAGGGCCCATTGCCAGCCCACTTCCGGCTCCGAGCCCTTGCCGGGCTCGCACGAGTAGGCGGACATCAGCACTCTCAAACGGGTTCCCATCAACGCCAGTCATCCTCAGAGAATTGCCGGCAGGTTTCAAGCGGCAACCCCGCCGCCCGCTCTTCCCGGACCACCGCCGCGCCGCCGCCCCGCACGCCGCCGCAGGTGCTCCAGAATCTGGCCCGTCATGGCAGTCGCGACCTGGTCAATCGGCTGGGTGGCGTCAAGAATGCGGCCCTGGGGCAGTTTCCGCACCAATTCCCGATAGGCGGCAACCTGCCGGGCGGTTTCCTCAAGGGGGACCTCTTGTTTGCGGGATTGGAGAACTTCAGCCGGCGCGTCCAGGAGAAAAACCAGGTCGGGCTTGCGAATGCACCAAAACAACGCTCTGACCAGCCAACGCGGCGCCTGCAAGCGGTAACGTCGCGGGTCCACCAGGAAGTCGTAGTAATAACGGTCCACCAGCACCAAACCGTTTCTGAAGAGAACGGGCCGGAACTGGAACGCAGCCCCGAGCAGGAACTCCAGCCAATGGCCGAAGAGATAGAGCAGCGAGGCAAAACGCCCGCGCGCAGGCTGGCCATGGGGATTGACATTGGGCTGGCCGGTCGGCCGGCGGCGGCTCCTGAAGAAGACCACTGGTTTCCAGTGCACCTCCAACATCTTGCCGGGCTTGAACGTGTTTTTCAGCATTTCAACCACCCGCCCCGCAACCGTGGACTTTCCGCTGCCGTCCGCCCCGAGCACGGCCACCATCAGTCCGGCCGGATAGGCTAGGCGCTTGCACAAACGCAGGCCGTCTCCCAAAAGAGACACCGCCGTTTGCAAAGGATGGCGCAGCAGGCAGCGCAAGACCAGCGCCCGGCGCAGCCGGCGGGTCAGGCGCTCGAGAGCCTGCCACTCCTCGCGCAGGCTCAAGTCCAGCATCTGCCCGGCGAGGGCAGCGCCAAAAATCTCCGCCAATCGGGCGCGCGCCTCCTCGGCGTGCGATTGAAAGGCCGAGAGAATTCCCGGCCGATATTTTTCGCGAACCTGCCCCTGGTAGATCAGCGGAGAGACAAGGCTTACAAGGGCTTCATCCAAAGGGTGGGGAATGGAAAAGGGCGGGCGCTGCACCCGGCGCGCAAGCACTTCGACAACCGGGAACAATCTGACGGTGTGCCATTTGAGCGAGGAAAAGAGGTCAATTTGAACCTGGGCCAAGGATCCAGGATGAAAAAAATAGCAGGCCAGCGTCGCGAACTCGACGCGATTATGCAGCAGGTAACCGCATTGGGCCGCAGCGCGAATCATGACCTCCTCCGCTCTGGTGATCTGGTCCGGTCCCACCAGAACGTCCACATCATTGGTGGTGGCCGCCGGGAGGTCCTGGTAGTTGCGCAGGATCAGGAACACAACTCCCGCCCGCGTCCACTCCTGAAAAATGCCGGTCAGCAGCGCCGCCAGGCCCGGGTCGCTGGCAGGCGACCGTTCACCCGGCCGCGTGTTGCTTGGTATTTCGGCCGCGCTCATCCGTTCGACCTCTGTTTGACCCAGCATTCCAGCAAGGCGGTCAGGCGCGGCGACCCCTCGGCGGGACAGAGCACATCGCGACAGTAGTATAAATAGGCCAGCAGCCACTCGCGCCCAACGCCGCTGAGCCCCGCCTCTTGGGCGTACTGCCGGAACGCCGGCGAGTCGAGCAGCTTTCTCGCGGTTTGAACAAGAGCTGAAGCCGTTTCCTTGCGCACCAGCGCGGCCGGCTGCAGCACGTAATGAAACCAGTCAAAAGCCGGCAAACCCAGCCATTCACCCCGCTCCCAGTCCAACACGCTCCAGGAGCCGTCCCCGGACGAAATCCTGATATTCCAAGGCGCAAAGTCGCCATGGAACAGGGCGGGGTGGATGAAGAGAGAGTTGAGCGAGCCGGCCAGCGCGGCAAATCGTGGGTCTCCGGCGGAGGCCTGGACGAGCCGTTGCCAGGCCGGGATCTCTTCCACCCGCACCCTGCGGCTGGCATCCAGCCACGAGCCGAGGATCGGAACGATGCCCTCAGCTTGATGAGGAAGCGGCGACCTTCCGGGAATAAAGTCGGTGGCAAAAGCGCGCACGGCGTTCGACGCAAATTGTCCGCGCAGCACCGGAATGCCCAGACGCGCCCTCGCAGCGCGGACATTCTTGTCCGCTCCCGGAATTTGGCCGGTGCCAGCGGGTTGGGACATTCCCGTCGCCTGCTGAGCCCTTGACAAGAAGGCAACCTCCTTTTCGATTAGTGCGGCCCCCGCCGGGTCCGCGCCGGCTTTGACAACCGCAGCGGGGCGTCCCGCGGCATCACAGACCAGCACCAGAAAGCGGCGGCCAGGCGCCAGTGGATTGCCCGCCAGCAGGGCGAAGGGAGGCAGTTCGCTTGTGCCGGCGAGCGACGCCAGGAATCTGACAAACGGGTCCGCCGGGTCATGGAAAAACGCATCCGGTCTGCTCCCCGGGGCGAATCCGCAGGACAGACCCAGTCGCCAGAGGGTTTTCGCCAGCCGCGCCACGGGAGTCTGGGCGGGATAGAGCGCCAGCGCCGCGGCGGCGGGGACGCCCTGCCGCCGCGGCACGACCAGCAACGGCTGACCACGCCGCAGCAGCACCCGCACCTTGATCTCGCGCGCCTGTGAAGACGATGGGGCGGCGAACAGCGCTTTCCAGGATGCGGGCGTGGCGGGCATGTCAAACATCAAGCCGGCTTCGCTTGAGAATGGCGTTGCCACCAGATGGCGGTGGGTTTGGCCACAAAGAAATCAGTTCGCCGTTCCGGATGTTCCCGGGTGTAAATCGAGTAGGTAAAAGGCCTTTGCGCGTAAACTCCGTTGAACAGCGCGCGCGCCCGGTGCAGTTGCAGCAGCGGCCAGCGAAACCCCTGCGCCCACCACGGCCTCATCCGCACCGTCAACTCGCGCTCGCGAAGAAAACCGGCGCTGAGACTCAAGTTGTCGCCGGTCTCGGTGAAGGCCGAGGTGTAGCGGCGCAGGACACCGATGCGCAGTTTCAGCCGCAGGGCATCCCGCATCCACATTACATCGCCAATCCCCCGCCAGCGCGTGTCAAAAAACAGGTTGAATTCGTCCAAAACCCGCCGTCGAAAAAACAGCGAGGCGGTGGTCATGGGCACAAAGGTCCAGGCCAGCAGCGCCCACGGCACCAGCGATTTGCGGCAGCAGATAAACTCCCCGCGCTCATCCACTACCACACTGTCCGCCAGCAAAATATCCAGCCCCGGTTCGCGATCGAACGCTTCGCCCACCGCGGCCAGTGCTCCGGGCAGGTACTGTTCGTCGGCATTCAGGTAGGACAGAATTTCCCCGGCAGCGCGCCGCAGGCCCCGGTTGATGGCGTCGTACATTCCCTGGTCTTTTTCGATGCATGCCTTGACCCGGGAATCGCGAGGCAGCCAGTCCTGTGTGCCGTCGTCCGAGCAGGCGTCCTGGACCAGGTGCTCGAAGGAAACGCCCTCCTGGTCCGCCACCGAGGCGATGCAGAGTTTGAGCCAGCTCGAGCTCCGGAAGCTGGGCGTAACCACCGAAAACTTCATGGGGAGGGGTGCGTGGCGCCCCCGCCGCGCGCAGCAGCCTGGCCCACGACTTTGGCTGGCACTCCTGCAACGATTGTTCCCGCCGGCACATCCTTGGTGACAATCGCTCCCGCGGCCACCACGGCCCCGCGGCCGATCCTCACCCCCTTGAGCACCATCGAACGGGCTCCCAGCCATACGTCCGGCTCGATCACCACCGGGGCCACTCCCACCTGGGAGTTGTCATTGCGGCGGCGCTGCCCCGCGTCCAGGGAATGGAAATCGGTGTCGTAAACCACGGCGCCGGCGCCCACCAACACCCCGTCCCCGATCTCGAGCCGCTTCCACGCATACAAGGTCGCCCCCGAGATGCCGACGTCATTGCCGATGATTAATTCAGCGCCGGGACGGCAGGCGGCCAGGACTGTGGCTTGAAACACCCCCGCCGGGTTCTGAGTCAGCGTGTTCAAAATCACCACATTCCGGCCCAGGCGAATGATTGCATCCGGGTGCTTTTGAATCACAGGGGGCGAGCCCAGCCGCAGCCCCTCGCCAAACTGCACACCATAACTTCTCAGAACCCAACGCCCCCACACGCCGCCAACGTGCCAGCGAAACTTCCGGGCCGCCAGAATGAGAATGCGCAGCATGAATCAACGGAGTTGGATCAAAGGCAGATCGCCAACTTCATCTGGCAGCCAACATATTTCGGCGCCTGATGACGTCAAGTCTGTAAGCGGCCGCCGTCAAAGGCACCGGGGGTCAATCGCCAGCACGTCGTTGATGCTGAAATGGCTCAACACCCGGTTGGGAACGACCTGATGCGGGATTTCCGGGCCAATGCCAACCTCCATCCCATAAGTCCGGTTGGCGACCGCGGTGTTCATCCGCGCCTGATTGCCGAAGCCAATTCCCACCGCCCGCAGAATTGTGCCATACGACTGCCGCACCACCTGCAGAGGCAAAAGTGTATTAGCCTCAATCCAGGCGTTGGTGCCGCGAACAACGATGCCGGCAAAGCAATAGGACAGGGGAGTGACGATCAGATTGTTTGAAATCGTTTCGCCGGGACCGAACGAATCAATGCCATACGCGTAATTGTATATGTAAGAGTTCCAGGTCAGGATGACGTTCGAGTCAACAACAGACCCCGGGGTCGGGGGGAAAAGAAGGTTCCGAACATTCTCGTAAAGGTGAACCCCGTAGCGATAATTCACGACCAGGTTGCGGGCGATGAGGGCCTTGGAATTGGAAGCGATGCCCATGCCGGCGCGCGGCAGCCGCCCAGACAAAAGGTTGCCAACCATGCTGGCGTAAGTCGGGTTGTAGGTCTGGAGGTAGATGGGATGGCCGGCAGCCACCACCTTGCCCTCGACACCCGGCGTCAGCCCTTCGTTCTTCAACGTGAGCAGCCGGCTGGGCGCATCGAATGCCGTCACAGTCAGAAAAACATTCACCGGCGGCGAAGTTGAATTAAACCAGGTCCGAACATTGATTATTTGGCCCGCCCCAAAGGTGGTGGGCAACGGGGCCACCGTGACGTCTGCAGTGGTCGCCCCATCCGGGGGAGGAATGGTAAGTGGACTCGCCGTGGTTCCCATGTGGGGATCATCGGTCTGAAAAACCGCCTCGACGCCCATGCCGTGCACCACATTGTTGGTAAAGAGCAGCCGCAACGGACTGCCAAAATGCGAACCATCCTTCGGAATCCCAAAAGGATTGTAAACCGGGTCGGGATTGTCGCTCCCGCCGTCAAATCGGTTTTCTTCGTAAACTGCGGAACCGACCCACGAATTCATTCGGACTTGCTGGCCGCCGCCATACGCCCGGTGGGCATTGGTGGTGTTCGATCCATACGGGTTCAACATCGTGCAACGACGAAAGCTCAGATTGGCCAGTCTCCCCCGCAAATCAAAACCGTACCCGTAAGCGGCCACGGCACCGTGGCAGTTGTCAAAGGTGCAATCCAGAAAATCCACCGCCTCAACTCTCCGCAGATCATAGCTCCTCAGCCAGACGGCTTCGGCATTATTCGGTTCGCTCGCGGTTTCCGGCAGAGCGGTTGGCTCCTTCCTCCACACCAGCCCCCGGAAGGTCAGTGACCGAAACCGGGCATGGACCATCAGCATCCGCGCTCGCAGCGCATGGACCGTCGAGTAGAGCGTGGCCCCGGGATCCCCCGTGATAAACAGGTCGCGTCCCTCCAAGTCGGTGTTACCGAGCTTGAGCAGTTGATGCCAACTCGATAGCGAATCGGACGCCGCCGTTGGCGTGTTGAGACGGTAAGTGCCCAAAGGAAAATGCAAGGTGTTGTGATTGGAAGACGCCTCCAAGGCATTGATGGCAGCTTGGACCGCCGCCGTATCGTCAGCCACCCCATCCCCCACCGCCCCGAAGGACTTTACCGACAGAGCCACCTCCCTCAAAACCCGAACCTCAGCCGTGAAGTTGCCGCCCAGCCGATAGGCGGGGCTCTCCTGCACACTGATGACCACGCTTTTCGAGGGTGAAAGCGCCGCGCCGGCCAGCGGAATGACCGGGATCTCCAGGGCCGTGGCTCCGGCGGGAAAGGTTGCCGCGCCCGGGAGCGCCTGATAATCGGTCCCCGCGATTGCCGAGCCGCCGACCGAGTAACGAATAACAAGGGGATTGATGTTCCCGGAGCGCAGGAGGCGAAAACTGCCTGCAGCGCCGGTGGTCAGATTAGCTACAGGCTTTCCAGGCTCCACACTGATGATATTCGTACTGCGCAGCATGCCCGCGATCACGGCCGCGCGATTCAGATTGTTCGTATCGCGAGCCATCGCGCCGTAAACCGAACTGGGGGGATTGGCAATCGCCTCCTCCCAGTCTGTCACGCCATCTTGATCATGATCCCCGTCGGTAATCTCCACTCGAAAAAACCTCGGCTTCTCCTTGAGTGCAACCGCCGCGGACATTGAAGAGCCCGTCCCCTGCCAACGGCCGCTCTCCGCCGTCCAGGGTCCCGCGCCGGGCGTCGGCGCAGACAGCACCTGGTAGCGTTTGCCGACCACCGAGGGCCAGCTCAGGTAAAGGGCGCGGCCCGGCGCCATGCTCGAGATGAAGGGCTTCGATTCAGAATCAAACGGGTGGGTGCCCGCCGCAAACTCGTCAATGTCCGGCCACGCATCCCCATCCGTGTCCACCGCTCCCAAGTATGGCCGGCTCAGCTCAACGGCCGGATTGTCATTCAAGACCCGCAGGCGGACGAAGATAATCCGCGGCTCGGCGACGGGAAAGGCGGCCAGGACTTCCTCGCCTGTGCCCACCACCGGACGGCCACAAGGCTGCCAGGGCGCGGTTCGCGAGGTCCGCCCTTCGACTTGGTAGCGGATGCCGGCCACCGACTGCCAACGGACCAGATGGGCGGGGCTCAGCAGTTCGGTGGCGGTCGCCCTGAAGACGGAGGTCGGATCGCGCGGATCGGTTCCTGCAACCGCCTCCTGAAAATTCTTTTGCCCGTCACCATCCAGGTCCGCGTCCGGATCGAATGGCCCGGGGCCATAAATGGTTTCCCAAACATCACTCAGCCCGTTGGTGTTAAAGTCCACGATGCCGTGAAGCCGGCCGGTGCCGGCCAGCAGAAAAAACACAGCCACCAGCCCCAGAACCGTTGTTGGAGGGAACGTTTGAATCGCCGAACCTTGGCCGCAACCGCCCCTGCCCCACGTTAACTTGAAACGCATCCTGAGCTGACTGTACGCGCCCGCCGTAAAAGATCAAGTGTCGGCGACGGTGCGCAGGGCGCGGGCAAGGCGGCAAAGGTGCTGCTCGACGGTAAAGTGACTCTCGAAACGCCGGCGCAGCGCCTCGAACGAATCGTCATCCGTCAACCGCAGGAGCGCCTCGGCGATCTGGCCCGGGGCCCGCACCGCCACCAGACCCGGATGGCCCGGCGTCATCACTTCCGGCACCGCCCCGCACCGCGTGGTGACAATCGGCAGCCCGAAAGCCATGGCCTCGGCCAGCACCAGGCCAAAACTCTCGAGGTGACTGGGGAAGCAAAAAGCATCGCTGTTCTCTAGCAGCCGCCGCTTGTTTTCACCGCTGACAAATCCAACGTACTCCACAACCTCCTGCCCCAGGGTGGCGCAAAGCTGCTGAAACTCCGCCTCCTCCTCGACGTGCAGAAACTGCCCCGCCACCACCAGTTTAAGGAACAGGGGCGAGCCTTGCTGCGCCAGTTTGCGGTGGGCCAGCACCGCCCCCTCGACGGCGTCAAATAAACCCTTGTCCCGCGTGCAGTGCGCCATGAACAGCACCTTGAAAACATGCGGATCCGTGCCAACCAGGGCTGCAATCTCCTGCGGCACCGGTTTGCCGGCGCTCAACAGCCGCCGCGCCTCAAGCCGGGCCCGCCGGCGAGGCAAAACGGTTCGGACAAAATCCGGGCAGGGGTCGGGGATTCCATTTCCCACCACCGCCACGTTTTTGGGGAACAGCTTCTCGGCATCCCCCCGCCCATAATTCGAAAGCACGATGCTCAGATCGGCGTTCTTGGCCAGGTTGTAGGTAATCGAGCGGGTCCGAATCTGAACCATGGTTTCAAGCCACTTGCCCAAACCGGACGCATGCCAATGAAGGATAAACCGCTCAAAAAAGGGCCGGCACAACAACATCACCAGCCAATCCCGGTAAAGCGCCGACCGCTTCCCCGGCGCCGGGATGTAATAAAAATTGGTCACCCCGTAGCGGAACCGGCACCAGATCGCCTGCAGACAATACCAAATGAGGAGGATGAATTTCCCGATCCGCAGGTCCCCGATGTCTTCCAGGTGCCGCGACAGGCGGGCGTTGACGTGGTAACACTCGATGCCATCCGCGGCCGCAGGCCGGGTCGCTCGGGAACCGCCGCCACCCCCTCTCCGCTTGCGGTAGTCCCCGCCCAGCCCCTCCAGCATGAGCTGAACCATAAAGCTTTGCCCGTGGTGCGGCGGCGGTGTATGCGCAAATACCAGCAACTTCATGTTGGCCAATTCAAATCAGACTCGAACGACTCGATAGGGTGCGAACTGCGAAACTTCTTAGCGCACTTGACCCCCGGCGAAAAGTTTTTTCTTGAACCGCTTCGCCCGCCTCTCAATCGTCGTGCGCGTGACCGATCTCAAGCCGATGGCCTCGTTGACGCTCCTGGGCACGCCGTTGTTGCTCACCGACTACGACCGCCTGGGCACGGCCTGCCTTGACTGGGCGCGCGCCAGCCGGCCCACTGCCATCGAATTCGCCAACACCCAAATTGTCACCCTCCGACGCCACGAACCGGAATTTTGTGCCCTGACCTCAGAATACGATGGCTTCGCACCCGACGGCATGCCGCTGATCTGGTGCCTTAACCGGGCCGGCGCCGGCCTCAAAGACCGCGTTTACGGACCCACCTTCATGCGGCGCTTCCTGGCCGCCGTCCCAGACCCGTGGACGCATTATCTGCTCGGCGGCTCGGAAGAGTGCGGCCGCCGCCTGCGCCTCAAGTTTCAAGAACTGAATCCCCGGGCGCGGTTTGTCGGCGCGTTCCACGGAAGATGCGGTCTGGACGGCAGACTCGAGACGGAGGAGCACGTGCTGGCCGAGCTGGACCGGTTGTCGCCGGATTTTATCTGGGTTGGCTTCGGCACCCCCAAACAACAGGCCTGGGTCAAACGCTATAAAGCCCGCCTGCGTCGGGGAGTGATTTTGAGCGTCGGATTCGCTTTTGACGTGAATGCCGGCATGAAACCCGACGCCCCCCTCTGCATGCAGCGCCTCGGCCTCACCTGGGTCCATCGCCTCGCCTCCGAACCCCGCCGCCTGGGCCCGCGGTACCTCAAATACAATTTCCTGTTTCTGTGGTACCTGGCCTGGGACGGCCTCCGCAGTCGCGCCCTGGCCCAATAAGCCGGTTGCGAGGGGGCGGTTTCACAACACCCGCTTCGCCAAGGTGTCAGTTCGATCTCCCGGGAACCCGGTCCGCCACGTGAGAAGGCTTGCGCGACTCATTCAGTGACACTTGACGCACTCGGGGCATGAGACATGCTTACTCCGTTGCTCAGCAGAGTTGACCTTAGTCTGAATACTTATTGCACATGAAAGCTGTTTGTCGTTCGTGGTCATCGTTATTTAACCGAGTTCTTTGCCTCACCTTCGCGGTCTCCGCAGCGCCCACCTGGGCGGCCACCTCGCCGGTTTTTCTCAACCCGAAGTTGCTTCCCAACGGACAATTGCAAATCCAAATGGCCACCGAGGTTGGACAAAGCTACACGTTCGAAATCTCGACCAACTTGGTCACGTGGCAGCCCGTTGGCAGTGTCCCAAATGTGGACACCAACCTGCTTACCTTGGTGGATGACACCCCGGTCACTGCCTCACCTTGCAGGTTTTATCGCGCAAAAGTGGGATTGACCAAAATCTACAGCATGTGGTTTAGCCATCAGGTCCAGCCTGGCCGTTTTGGCACAGCGCTGACTCCGACCGTCTCCTATCCGGCCTCCATCTGGGCTTATACGGCGAGTTTCGAAATGGAAAACGATGCTCCCTATCCAGACCCGGGCGAGGTGTTCTTCTCGGGGCCGCCGGGATCCGGCCTGAACCATACCGCCGCCAACCCGCAGAATTCATGGGTGAACGACGAGACTGCCACGTATCAGTCCCCCTTGGTTTCCAATCCGCCCCTGCCTCCCGGCGGCGAATGGACCGTCCAATACAAGGGCAGCAATTACGTGTTCAACCTGCCCGACCCTCAATCCGCCAGCCGCCTGGTTATCCCGGTACCCACGTTCGTTGTGTCCGGCGACATCGTGCAGAGCGTAAGCTGGGTGTACCGCGACCCCGCCACCGGCGTGGCGCTTTCGGCGCCGCCCGACTTTATGACCGGCATCCAGGTGCAAATCGAGGGGTATGTCGGCGGGCGCATCTACGAATCGCCTTGGAGCGACTTTCCCGCCGTCACCAACCACACCCTGCAAACCACCATCCAGTGGAGCAATGTCTCGATGGTGAACATGGCCTACGACGATTCTCTCGGTAACCACTACGTCATCTTTTTCCAGAAATAGGCCTGGGCCTGGTTTCCATGCTGACCCTGCTGGCGGGCCTGCTCCCGTGCGGAATCGGTTTCTTTGTGGCCGTGCCGGTGGTGACCGCGGCCACAGTTTACGCCCACGAAGACATTTTCGCCGGCTCTCGGCAGGCGCAAACCCCGGTGGCCTGACCCGGCGAGGCGGGCGGTGAACATCTCCTGCTTGCTGCACCCGCTGCCATGGCGGTAATTTGCCGTGATGTCGCACGCGGACTTCGTTCATTTGCACCTGCACACCGAGTACTCGTTGCTCGATGGGGCTTGTCGTCTGGACCGGTTGGTGGACAAGGCTCAGGCCTTGCGCTTTCCGGCCCTGGCCATGACCGATCACGGGGTGCTCTACGGCGCCATTGACTTCTACAAAGCGGCGCGCGAGAAAGGCATCAAGCCCATCATCGGCTGCGAGGTCTATGTGGCGCCGGGCAGCCGTTTCGAAAAACGAACCACCAACGGCGGCCGCGACGTGTATCATCACCTGGTCCTCCTGGCCAAGGACGACACGGGCTACCGCAACCTGATCCAATTGACGACCGCCGCCCACCTCGAGGGCTACTACTACAAGCCGCGGGTGGACAAGGAACTGCTGGCCGCGCACCGGCAGGGCCTGATCGCCTTGTCGGGCTGCCTGGCCAGCGAGATTCCGGACGCCATTTTGCGCGACCAACTCCCCCGCGCCCGCGAGGCCATTGACTGGTTCAAACAGACTTTTGGACCGGAGGACTTTTACCTCGAACTCCAGAATCACGGCTTGCCCGAGCAGGCCAAAGTCAACCGCCAACTGCTTCCCTGGGCGAAAGAGTTCGGCCTCAAACTCGTCGCCACCAATGACGTCCATTACCTCGAACAGACCCACTCCCACGCCCACGACTGCCTGATCTGCATCGGCACCCAGGCCCAACTCGCTGACACCAAGCGGATGCGCTACACCCCCGGCCAGTTCTACCTCCGCTCGGCCGAGGAAATGAAAGCGCGCTTTGCCGAGGTCCCGGAAGCCATTGCCAACACCCTCGAGGTCGCCGAAAAGTGCAATCTCGAAATCCCGTTCGGCAAACTGCATTATCCCGTCTTTCATCCGCCCGAATCCTTCACCCGCGACGGCTACTTGCGGCATCTGCTGGCCGAGGGACTCAAAAAACGCTACGGGCTCCACGTGCGCGCGGAAGGCCGCTCGTTCATCCTCGAGGGGGTCGAAGACCCGCGTCAACTGCCGACCTTGCCGGGGGATTGGGCTCCGGCCGGGGATTCCAGTTCAGACACCCGCCCCGGCGCGGCGCTGCGTGATCCGCGCGTGGCGGAGGCAGCCCAGGCGATTCTGGACCGTCTGCAGCACGAGTTGCAGGTCATCGAAAAGACGGGCTTTGTGAGTTACTTTTTGATTGTCGGCGATTTTGTCCGCTTCGGCCATCAGAAGGGGATTGCCTGCGTCGCGCGCGGATCGGCCGCCGGCTCAATCGTGACCTATCTGCTTGAGATTTCCAACGTGGACCCCATCCGCTACGGCCTCCTCTTCGAGCGGTTTCTTAACCCCGAGCGCGTGAATCCGCCCGATATTGATATTGACTTCGCTGACGACCGCCGCGCCGACGTCATCGAATACGTCCGGGAAAAATACGGGCGCGACGCCGTGGCTCAAATCGTTACTTTCGGCACCATGGGAGCCAAGTCGGTGGTTCGGGACGTCGGGCGCGTCATGGGGCTGAACTACAGCGATTGCGACCGCCTGGCGAAGATGATCCCGGCGGATTTGAAAATGACCCTCGAAAAGGCCTTGAAACAATCGCCCGAGCTCAAGCAGGCCTATGAAACCGAGGAGACCACCCGCGAGTTGATTGATACGGCGATGGTGCTGGAGGACCTGGCTCGCAACGCCAGTGTGCACGCCGCCGGCGTCGTAATCGGCGACCAGCCGCTGGTCAATCTCCTGCCGCTCAAGCAGGACGAGTCCGGCGGCATCGTGACCCAATATGCCATGGGGCCGGTTGGCGACCTCGGCCTGTTGAAAATGGACTTCCTGGGCCTCAAGACCCTCACCGTCATTCGCAACACCTGCGAGATGGTGAAGCACACCCGCGGCATCGAAGTGCCCATTGACCGGCTGCCGCTGGATGACGCCCGAACCTACGATCTGCTCAACAAGGCCAATACGCTCGGCGTGTTCCAGTTGGAATCCGGCGGCATGCGAGACCTGTGCCGCAAATTCCAGATCAGTTCGCTCGAGCATATCACGGCGTTGATTGCGCTTTACCGCCCGGGACCCATGGACCTGATCCCGGAATTCATCAGCCGCCGCCACGGGGAGGTGAAAATTGAATACGAGCACCCCTTGCTGGAGCCGATCTGCCGCGAGACCTACGGCATCCTGGTTTACCAGGAGCAGGTAATGCAGGCCGCCCAGGCGCTGGCCGGTTACACCCTGGGCGGCGCCGACCTGCTGCGCCGCGCCATGGGCAAGAAAAAACCCGAGGAAATGGCCAAACAACGCGACATCTTTGTCAAAGGCTGCGCCCGCGTGAACAACATCCCCGCCGCCAAAGCCAACCAGATTTTTGACCTCCTCGAAAAGTTCGCGGGTTACGGCTTCAACAAGTCGCACGCGGCGGCCTATGCCATTGTCGCCTACCAAACCGCCTATCTGAAGGCCAACTACCCGGTCGAGTTCTTTTGCGCCATGATGACCAACGACATGGCCGACACCGCCAAACTGAGCCAATACATCGAGGAGGCTCGCAGGATGGGCATCGAGGTCCTCCCCCCGGATGTCAACGAAAGTCAGGTCTTCTTCGCTCCCGCCGCGGCGGCCCCAGCACCGTCCAACGGCCAGTCGCAGGGCCAGCCCCCCCTTGCGGGCATCCGCTTCGGCCTCGCCGCCATCAAAGGCGTCGGCGAGGTGGCCGTTCAGTCCATCCTCGCCGCCCGCCAAGCGGGTGGAAAGTTTCGCTCGCTCTCCGACCTGTGCGAGCGCGTGGACAACCGGGCAGTCAACCGCCGCGTGATCGAAGCGCTGATCCGCTGCGGCGCCTGCGACGGCTTCGGACGCACCCGCGCCACGCTGGCAGCCCAGCTCGAACGCACCCTCGCCCGGGCCGCCACCATCATCGCCGACCGCCAGCGGGGGCAAAGCTCCCTCTTCGGCGCATTCGAGGACCGGACGGCGCCGGAGCCCGAAGCCCAGGTGAACCTGCCCGAATGGCCGGAGCACGACATGTTGGCTCAGGAAAAGGAGCTGCTCGGATTCTATGTCACCGGCCACCCCCTGACCCCCTATGCGGGAATCCTCTCCCGGTATTCCCTGGCCACCACCAAGACCCTGGCCCAACTGCCGGCCCGCAGTCTCACGCGCTTGGGCGGCATGATCGCCGCCGTCCAATCCGGCATCTCCAAAAAAAGCGGCAAACCCTACGCCCTGGTCACCCTCGAGGATTTGGAGGGCGCCGTCCAGGTCCTCTGCGTTAACGAGAACTACGACAAGTACCGCGAACTGCTGGTCCAGGGCAACGCCATCATGGTCGTGGGCGAAATCAACACCGCCGACGAACGCCCCAAGATGTTCCCCCAGGAAATCTACCCGCTGGACGACGCCCCCCGCCGCTTCACGCGCCAGGTTCACCTCCGGCTCCACACCGCCCATTTTCCACCCACCCGCCTCGAGGCGGTGCGCGAGTTGGTGACAGCCCATCCCGGCAAATGCCCCTTGTTCCTCTGTTTCATGCGGCCCACCGGCGAGGTTATTTTCGTCGAAACTCACGAGAAATTTTTCGTCAACCCCTCCCGGCAGTTGGAGGAGGAGGCCAACCGCCTTTTTGGCGACGACACCTACTACGCCAAGGTGGATGCCACGTTGCCCGAACGTCCCCCGCGCCGCGCCTTTGCAGCCGCATGAACCGGCGCTCGGGCGATTCGCAGGCTTGCCTTGGGGGGCGGGTTGAGCCTAAATCAATCCCATGAATCGCCGGAATTTCTTGAAGCTGGGCGCCGCGGGTCTCGCGGGCTTGACTCTGGGCGGCTACGCGGCTGACTTCGCAGATCCCAAAAAACGCGTGGGCCTCATCGGGAGCGGGTGGTATGGAAAGGTGGACCTGCTCCGGTTGATCCAGGTTGCGCCGGTCGAAGTGGTCTCCATTTGCGACGTGGACAAACGGATGCTGGCGGGCGCGGCCGAGATCATCGCCTCGCGCCAGGCATCGAAGCGCACGCCCCGGACCTACACCGACTACCGCGAGATGCTCAAGGAGCGCGACCTTGACCTGGTCCTCATTGCCACCCCCGACCACTGGCACGCCCTGACGGCCATCGCCGCCATGGAAGCAGGCGCGGATTTGTACCTCCAGAAACCCATCAGCGCGGACATCGCCGAGGGACAGGCGATCCTGGCCACCGCCCGGCGGTTGAAACGCGTGGTGCAGGTGGGAACGCAGCGGCGCAGCACGCCGCATTTGATCGAAGCGCGGGACAACATCGTCAAGGAGGGCAAGCTCGGAAAGATCGGCCTGGTCGAGATCCATTGTTATTACCACATGCGCACGCGCGACAATCCGCCGGATGCCGAACCGCCGGATTACTTGGACTGGGAAATGTACACGGGGCCGGCGCCGTTGCGGCCCTACAATCGCCTGATCCATCCCCGGGGCTGGCGCAGCTTCATGGAATACGGCAACGGCATCGTGGGCGACATGTGCATTCACATGCTCGACACGGTGCGGTGGCTGCTAGATTTGGGCTGGCCCGTGCGGGTCAGTTCCTCGGGCGGTATCCAGGTCCATACCACCAGCAAAGCCAACATCGCCGACACCCAAATTGCCACCTTCGACTTCGGCCAGCTCCAGGTCGTTTGGCAACACCGCACCTGGGGCGAAACCCCGGACCCGAAGTACCCCTGGGGCCTGACGATCTATGGCGAAAACGGAACGCTCAAGGCCAGCGTCATGAGCTATGATTTCATCCCGCGCGGTGGCGGGCAGCCGGTGCATCGGGACGTCACCTACGAGCTGGACCAGTACCCGGAAGACAACACCGAAAAGGACATCGAAAAGCATGTGGCGCCCGCCGTGCGGTATCACATGAAAGACCTGCTGGCGGCTATTGCCACCCGCGGCAAACCCGTCGCGGACATCGAACAGGGTCATATTTCCACCGCCTCCTGCATCCTGGCCAATCTTTCAATGAAATTAGGCCGCTCCCTCGCCTGGGACGCGCAGAAGGGAGAAATCATCGGCGACGACGCGGCCAACCGGCTGTTGCGGCGGCCTTACCGCGCGCCGTGGAAACACCCGGCGGCCTGAGAGCGCAGAGGAGGGAAGCCGGCCGGTCGGGCGGGATACTCGGGCAAACCGCCGCTGAGAATCGTCAGCCGGGACCGCCGCGCGGTGCGGACAAGGCTCTACTTGGCGCCGAGCTGTGAGGCGATTTGATCGGCGTTGGCAGGGGTGGCTGTCAGGTAAAGTTGCTGCAGCACGGTCGCGGGCTCGCCGGCGGCCTCATGCCCCGCGCCGGACGCAGAACCGGGTCGGGGAACAATCACCATGCGAATCCGGCCCTGGCGCAGCCCTGCCAGCCAATGGGTGGTCCCCCACGGGTCAAACACGAACAGGCCGGGACCCTTGGGGGGCGGAGTCGAAAGCAGCGTCTCAATGTCCGGCGGCACCCCCGCGAAAGAAACATAGGCCGCCGGCGACGCGACATTCGCCGTGGCCTGCTGAAAGGCCGCCAGGGGCAGGTGGCCCCCCAAAGCGGCTTTGCCGGTCGCCGCCAGCCGCCGCACTTCCACCTTCAGCCCCGGAAACCCGCGGAGCACGCGTCCGAACGTCCCGGCGTAGGTGCCCACGGTATCCTCGTCGAAAACCTGCTCGGGCGGGAACAGCAGCAGCACCACTCCCTGCCGGTCCCCGGCCTCGCGCAAGACCTGTTGAGCCAGAAAATAGGCCACCGCCGCCTGGCCCCGATCCGGCGGTTTGGGCCCCGGAGCAAACAGGGTGGAACGGACCTGGAAGACCAGGCAGACAATGGCCCCGACACAGCCGGCCAGAATCATGAGGCGGCCCCCAAGTTCAGAGCGGCGCCGAACCATGAAACCCAGCGCGCCGACCACCAGCGCGAGAACCAGGAGGAGAGAGTAGGGCATGGGAACCGGGCCGGGGCTCGGCTTCAGTTATTTGTTGACGTAAAACTCATTGGTGGTGGCCGCACGCAGCGCCTCGATATGCGTGTCCAGGAAAACCACGTTGGCGCGCCCACGTTTCGGATTCTTGATGTTGTAATAGTTGAAAATGGTGCTGTATTCATTGCCGCCGCTGTGCCGGTAGCACACATTGGCATACGTGCTCGTGTCCGGGTAGGCGCACGCATCCCACCCGTCCGTCTCGGCAAACATCAGCGTCCGCGCCGGCTGCCTCACATGCCGCAGGCCGATCAACGGCTGGCTGGTGCCGGCGTTAATCGTGTAGTTCTGGGCATAAGTGAGAAACCCCCAAAACCCGCCGCGCGGCGAGGAAGGGCAGAGGAAGACCTTGTTCGTCACCAGTTGGGTGGTGTTGCGCCCCAGGTAAGGTTGCAGGGTCCGATACCAGATGCTCGAAAAAGCCGGGTCCCACCCGATGGGCAGCACCTTGTGATCGTCGTCGTACATCACGGTGGCGACAATCAACTGACGCAGATTGTTGGCGCAGGCCGTGCGCTGGCCTTTGTCCTTGGCCGTAGCCAGGGTGGGCAGCAGCATGCTGGCCAGGATGGCGATGATCGCAATGACCACCAACAGTTCAATCAGGGTGAAAGCGGTGTCGGACCGGGATTTGCCCGGGGCCTTCTGCGGCCCGTGCGGGTTGGCGAGCGGGTTGTTCATAAGCGTGATGTCAATGGCTCGCGCCGTCAGGGACGGACGCGCTTGCCGGTTTCTCACTCCATCATAGCTCACCCGGGTCGCAGGCGCACAAGCTTGTTTCATTGACGCATTTGCGTCATCGCCGTCTTCCGCGTTTCAGCGCGGCGCGTAGGAGGAACTCAGCGACTTTCTGATCGTTAAAGCCGAGGGGGAAACTGCCTGGCATGACTTCCTGTGGAATTTGGGGAGCCGCGGTCTGCAGGGGGAGTTCCTGGAACGGATGGTCACCGATGGACAGGCGGGTCTGGCCCGGGCCATTGCCCGGCTCTGGGGTGCCGTGCCGCAGCAGCGTTGCTGGGCTCACAAACTGCGCAACCTGGAGAACAAGCTCAAAGCCTCCCAACGCGCCTGCCTCGACCAAGCCAAGCGGATCTACCTGGCCGAGAATAAAACGCAGGCCCTCGCGCAGTTCCGTCGCCGCCCTCGAGGATGGGGGCGCCAATGGGGCGGGGCAGACCGCGCTGGTCGGTGGCATGTCAAACACTAGTTGCGCCTCATGCCCCTCCTGGTGGAGACAACGCAACACCTCCACAGCCACATCTTCGTCCACGAGGAATTTCACTCGTCGGCATGAGCGGTCTGGGCAGCCACTAACGGATCAATCTCGCCCTTGTGGTCCTCGTAATACGCCAGACATTCGTACACCTGCGCCCGGCTCAACCGGGGGAAACTCGCCACCACGTCATCCACGGTGGCGCCGGTCTGGATCATCGCCACGACATCATGCACTCCGATGCGCGTGCCTTCCACGATGGCATGCCCCGAGCGAATGCCGGGGGCTTTGACCACATACCGATAGTTTGTCGCAATCATGAGGATAGGCTACCGCGAATTGCTGTCAGGTTCAAGCAATGTCACGGCAACAGTGCCGCCCGGCTATCAGGGTAGAATCAGGGTAAGAAAGAGAAAGGCGCGCGAGGCAGCGAACGGAATTGGCTCGACGCAGCCCGTCAGCCGTCCAGAATAGCCTCCGACGCAAACCGATTGATTCGGCCCGCATCAACTTGACCTGACCTTATGAACCGGAACGACCAAACCGGAAACGGGGACAAGGGGCGGCAGGGATTCAAAGTGGGCTTTCTGCTGGCAGCCGCCTTGGTGGTCGGCGTGTTGCTGGCGCTGGCGCTCATCGAGCGGCCGGCCCCGGATTCCGCGCCCGAGGCCCCGCCGCCGGCGCCCACCGTGATTGACGTCGCCGCCGTCCGGCCGGCGGCCGAAAGCGGCGATGCTGAGGCGCAGCGGCAGTTGGGCCTGGCCTGCGCCCGGGGCCTGGGTGTCCCGCAAAATTATGCCGAGGCCGCCCAATGGTATCGCCGCGCGGCCGAGCAGGGCAATGCCGCCGCCCAGGCCGCCTTGGGCGAGCTTTACGAAGCCGGCCAGGGCGTGCCCTACGACGAAGCCGAGGCGGCGAAATGGTATCGCCGGGCGGCCGAGCAGGGCCATCCGGGCGGCCAATACTCGCTGGCGGTGTTGTATGTGCTGGGCCGGGGGGTGCCACGGGACCTTGCCGAGGCGCTTCGATGGTATCGCCGCGCGGCCGAGCAGGGCAATGCCCAGGCCCAATATCACCTGGGCACCCGCTACCGGGATGGGGATGGCCTGCCCCTGGATTGGGTCGAGGCCCACAAATGGCTCAGCATGGCCGCCGCGCAGGGGTTGCCCGACGCAGTCCAGGCGCGGGACGAACTCAAACGCCGCATGACCCGCGACCAAATCGCCGAAAGTCAGCGGCGCATTGCCGCTTTCTCCCCGACCGCGCCAACTCGTCAACCCCCCGGGCGGGAGCCCAACCCAAATTGAGCCGCCAAAAAAGTTCCGAGAGGCGAGGGGCAGCGCTTGGCAAGTGGTCTGATAATTATACCACTCCAACCCGCTTGTTGACCGGGAAACGGTGGCGTACGGTGATGCTGACATAACAAGCACAAGCCAGCAACCTATGAAGAAAATCCTTGCCCTGAGCATTTTCATCGGGCTTCTCAGCCTGCCGCTGCAGGCGGGTACCGTTGCCTACTATGAATTCAACGGCACCGGCGTCGCGCCGGTCGGCAGCACGATTCCCGATTCCACCGGCAACCACCCCGGGACGGTGGCCGGCGGCGATTTGGAATACGGAATGGACTCCCTGGCGGGCAGCTATCTGCGGTTTGAGTCCAACTCGGTGGACCGGGTGGAGATTCCCGGGGCGCCGGACCTGGTGTTTCACACGGACGGCGCGTACACCATTGAGGTGGTATTCCGCACCTGGATGCTGACCTCCGCCGTTGGCGCCCTGGTGTCCAAGGGGGCGGACGTGTCCAACCCGGATTCCCAGTGGTGGTTGCGGTATCGGGATGGCGCCCGGGTGAGCGGCCTGATCGAAGGGACCGACAACACAACAGAAGACTCCGCAACCACGGCCTCGGGCTTTCCACTCAACGACGGCAACTGGCATCACGTTGCTCTGGTGTTCAACGGGACTGTGACTCCCAAGAAGCTTGAAATCTACCTGGACGGCGTGTGGAGCGGTTCTGATGCCTCGGTCGGCACCGCGGGGGTCGTTGGGGGCGTGGATACCGACCCGGTGGTGATTGGGGAGTTCGCCTCGCTGGCGGTTAGCCGGAGTTTTGCGGGGGACATCGCCGCGTTACGGCTTTCGGACACCGCCCTCACGCCGGCGGAGTTTCTAAAAGTACTGGCCACCTACATCACCGACATCACGCCCACCAACCGGGCCAGTTTTCTCCCTCCCAGCACCGTCGCGGGCTTCGTGGTCCACTCGCCCACCATCGGCGTGGCCGCGTCCGGCATTCAGGTCAAGCTTAACGGGGTGGATGTTTCCAGCCAGTTGACCATTACTGGCTCGAACGCGGAGCGGACGGTGACGCTGCCGGCGCTGGCGGCCAACGAGTATTATCGCATGGAAATCACGGTGACCGACCTGGCGAGTAACGTCATTCGCGAGACTGTCGAGTTCAACACTTTCGTCAATAGCCTCTTGTTCATCGAAGGTGAAGACTACAACTTTGGCGGCGGCCAGTTCATTGACAACCCCGTCCTGTCGAGCGTGCCGGGGCCGAACAATTACCTGGACCGCTGGGGCATTGAGGGGATTGATTATCATCAGACCAACACCCCCACAACGGATCAGTATCGCATCGGCGACCAGGTCGGGACCGTCATCAGCGGGGACGTGCTGCGCCAGGCGTACCTGGATGCGCAGGTGAACGACCCCGGCGTTGCCGACTACGTCGCCCGGGACTTCGCCAACTCCGAATGGGTGAATTACACGCGCACCTTCCCGGCCGGCAGTTACCGGGTCTATGCCCGCGTGGCCAAGACTGGTACCGTGCCCATCGTAATGGGCCTGGACGAAGTCACCAGCGGCAGCACCGGCTACAGCCAAACCCTCGCGCCCATCGGCGTGTTTCGCGGGCCGCCGACCCCGGCGATGAACCTCTTCGAGTTCATCCCGCTGACTGACGCGCTGGGGCACGAGGTGGCGGTTTCGCTCAGCGGGGTCAAGACGCTGCGGCTGACGATGGTTTCCGGCACGGCCGGGATGTACATCAACTACCTGCTGTTTGTGCCCGTGAGCGGCACCCAGCCGCCCTTCGTGGCCTCCCTTTCCCCGGCCGCGGGCGCGGGCAACGAACCGGCGTCGCCGGCGATCCTCATTTCGATTCGCAACGCGGCGACGCAGGTCAACACCAGCCAACTCCAGCTCCAGCTCGATGGCGTCGCGGTTACTGCGGGGGTGGCCCCCACCGCGGTCGGGGTGGATTTGAGCTACTCGCCATCGCTGTTGACCACCGGGTGGCACACGCTGACCCTGGTCTTTCAGGACAGCGCCGCCAACACCGTCAGCAACCAGTGGCAGTTCATGGTCGCCAACCAGGCGGTGCGCGGCTATTGGAAATTCGACGAACAGCCGCCGGGCAGCCTGGCCACCACCAATGCCGGCGCCATTCTTGATGCCAGTGGCAACACCCGGCACGGCACCGCCACCACCGACTCGATGGATTACGTGACCGGCAGTTTCAACTACGGCAACACCCGGGCGCTCCAGTTTTCGGGCGACCCCGACCGCGTGATCGTGTCGGATCCCTCCGACAGCCTCAATTTTACCGGGTCCTTTACGTTCGAGGCGGTGGTGCGAACCCTGAACACGACCACGACGACGGCAGCCATCCTGGCCAAGAACGGCACCGGGGACGGCGAGGGTGAGTATTGGTGGCGGCTGCCGGGCGCTGACGGGGGTAAGCAACGGCTGGGCGCCAATGGCTACTTCCTCGCGGGCACCAACGCCCTGAATGATGGCGTGTGGCACCACCTTGCGGCGGTTTACGACCAGGCGGCTGGCGAACTCCGGCTTTACGCCGATTACACGCTCGACGGCGTCTTGGGCGGAGTAGCCTTCGACAAGCCAGTCGGCCGGCCCGCCGATTTGCAGATCGGCGCGTTCCTCGGCACCGTCACCAGCGAATTCGAGGGCGACATTGACTTCATTCGCATCAGCGACGGCGCCCTGGCCCCGGCGCAGTTTATCCAGACGACTGTCGCGCTGCAGCCGATCCTCAAGTCTGCCCTCCCGGCGGATGGCGCGCGCAACGTCGCGCCGAAGCCTTTGATCCGGGCGGAGTACCAGAATCGCGATACCGCGGTGGTTTTGAGCAGCATGAAGCTCTTTGTGGACGGCAACGACGTGACAGCCGGCGCGAGCAAGACCTCGGATGGCTCGACGGCGGTTCTCAGCTACACGCCCGCCACGGCCCTGGCCCTTGGTCCCCACACGCTTCAGATCACCTTCAACGACACCGCGGTGCCGGCGAATTCCTGGACCAACTCCTGGAGTTTCAACGTGGTGGGGTCGGTGCCCGTGCTGGGCTTCTACCAGTTCAATGAGAAAGCGCCGGGCAACCCGGTGGATAACACCGCCGGCGCCATTTTGGATGCGAGCGGCTACGCGCGCCATGCCACGGCCACGGGCGCGCTGGCTTACGTGAGCGGCAGCCTCGATTACGGGAGCAGCTCGGCCCTGCAGTTCCTGGTCGGTGGCGGTCCCGTGGTGATTCCCGATCCCGCAGGCGTGTTTAACTGGACGGGAACGCAAAGCGTGACGCTCGAGGCGGTCATTCGAACCGTCACCATCGGCGAGAACAGTGTCGGGTCCCTGCTGGCCAAGCAGGGAGCCACGCCGGGCGAATGGTGGTGGCGCATCAACGCCACCGGCAAGCAACAGTTTTATGTCCACAATGGCTCCGGCTCGCGCTCGGCCAGCGGCAATGCCGTGTTGAATGATGGCAACTGGCATCACGTGGCGGCGGTGTTCGACGGCGTGGCCCAGCAGGTGCGCGTTTATGTGGATTACAAACTGGACGGGTCCGGAGCGGCCGTTTTCACCCCGCCGGGGCTGATCGGCAACAGCAAAAACGTCTGGATCGGCGCGTTCCAAAACATGGACCGTGAATTCGATGGCGATATTGACCTGGTGCGGATTTCCGGCGAGGCGCTGGACCCGAGCTGGTTTGTCCCCCTCGGCGGTTTGGCGGCGCCGGTGAAGATTCTCAACACCGTCATTCAGGCGGGTTCGATTTCGTTCAGCTTCGCCACCGAAAACGGCCGGTCCTACGTGGTCGAAGCGGCCGACAGCCTGGGAGGCGCGTGGACGGACCTCGATACGGTGACCGGAGATGGGACGGTGAAGACCGTGACGTATCCGGCCAGCCTCGCGCAGCGGTATTTCCGCATCCGCAACCCTTAACTCGAAAGCCCAAGCTGCTATGTCAGGTCCGATCAAACCGCGCAGCGCCTTCACGCTGATCGAGCTGCTCGTGGTCATAGCCATCATCGCCATCCTCGCGGCGATGCTGCTGCCAGCGCTGAACCGGGCGAAGACCAAGGCCACCGGCATCGCGTGTCTCAATAACCTCAAGCAACTCGGCCTGGGCTGGTATATGTATGCGCAGGATAACCAGGACCGTGTGCCGCCCAACAAGCCCAACCAGGCCGGCGCGGCCGGGCTGCAAACCGCCTGGGTTTCGGGCTTCCTGAACATGTTCAATACCACGGACAACACCAACACGTGGCTCATCGAGCAAAGTCTGCTCTTCCCCTATTGCAAGAACATCCAGGCCTTCCGCTGCCCGGGCGACCAGTCCGTCTCGGTTCATGGCGGCGTCTCCCACAAGCGCGTTCGCACCGTCGCCATGAACTCCTGGCTGTCCGAAGGCCGCCTGTCCCAATCGCCGGGTTACAAGGTGATCAAGAAGATGTCGGACATGACCACCCTCGGCCCCGCCATGACCTGGGTCATGATAGACGAGCGCGAGGACAGCATTGACGACTGCTACTTTGCGGTCAACATGACCGGCTACCCCAATCAACCGCGGACGATCGTGTGGGTCAATTATCCGGCCAGCTACCACGGCCAATCCGCCGGCCTGGCCTTCGCCGACGGTCACTCCGAAATCCGGCGCTGGCGCGACAACCGCACCATGCCGCCGCTGGTGCCGGGCAAACCCCTTCCGCTGAACATTTCCTCGCCCAACAACGAGGACTTGATCTGGTTGCAACAGCGAACAACGGTGCCGGAATGAAGCATCCGCCGCAGCCCGCTCGCTTTGGGGGTGATGTAATGTCGAGAATTTGCTGGCGCGGGAGCGTCGGGCTCCGGGCCGGGCTACTCCCGAGCCTGCTGCTCGGCGCGCTGATGGCGTGGCCCGGGCCGGCTTCGGCCGCGGTGCTGGCCCACTGGCAGTTCAATGAAAAGGCTCCGGGAGCCACCGCCAGCTCCGCCACCAATGCCATCCTGGACGCCAGTGGCAACGCCCGGCACCTCACCGCGGCCGGCAGCCCCCTCCCACAATACATCGCCGGCGCACCCGCTTACGGCTCGACTTCCGCGTTGCAGTTCACCACCGGCACCGACCGGCTTCACACCGGCCAGACCGCGCCCTTTAATTTCGGGCTTGAGGACAGCTTCACGCTCGAGGCGGTGGTGAGGACCGCTCCGGGCGCAACGTTCACCGGCAACATCGTCGGACGCGACTGGGGTTCCTTGCTGCCTTCCTGGTGGTTCCGGTTGGAATCCGGCCGGCCGCGCTTCCTGATCGCCCAGGACGGCGGCCCCGAACCCAGCGTTACCGCCGGTACTGCTGTCAACGACGGAGAATGGCATCACCTCGCCGCGGTGCGGGACGCGGCGGCGAAGAAATTGCGGGTGTATGTGGATTACGGGCTCGCGGGCGAGGCTGCCGACACGCTGACCGCTCCGCCCACCAACGCGCAAAGCCTGGTCGTGGGCGCCTTTAACAACGGGCAGCGCCAGTTCGAGGGCGCCATTGATTTCATCCGCATCAGCTCGGGGGCGCTGCCTCCCTCCGAGTTTGTTCCGGCCTCCCTCTCCATCGTCGAACTCGAGCCGGTTAACGGCGCCACCTTCGCCTCCGCAACCAACGGCCTGCGCTTCGTGGTGCTTTCAGACCTGGGTGTGGCGCCGACCGGCATCCAACTGATGTTGAACGGCAGCAACCGCACCCCCGAATTACAGATCAGCGGCGCCGCCAGCCGCCGAGAGGTCTTTTTCCCCGGCCTCGAGCCGGACTTCACCTATTCAGCTTTCATCACGGTGGCGGACCAGGCCGGCAACCAACTGAGCCGGTCTCTTCAGTTTGACACCTACGAAGGGCACAAGGTGGTGGTTTATGCGCGCGGTGATGAGGGCTACCACACTTATCGCATCCCCGCGCTGCTGACCACCCCGGCGGGCACGTTGCTCGCGTTCGCCGAGGCGCGCAAAAACAGCGCGAGCGACGCGGGCGATATAGACTTGGTGGTCAAGCGCAGCCGTGACTTGGGAAAAACCTGGTCGGCGATGCAGATCATCTGGTCGGACGGCGACAATACCATCGGCAATCCCTGCCCGGTGGTGGATCAAACCACGGGCCGGATTTGGCTGCCCTTCTGCCGCAACAACGACCGGGTGTTTGTCACCTCGAGCACGGACGACGGATTGAGCTGGACGCCGCCGGTCGAGATTACCGCCACCGTCAAGCTTGCCAACTGGAGCTGGTACGCCACCGGGCCGGGCGTGGGCATTCAACTGGAACAGGGGCCGCACCGCGGCCGGTTGGTGATTCCCTGCGACAACACCGCCCGCGACACCAACAACACCACCTACTGGAGCTCGCACGTCATTTTCAGCGATGACCACGGCGCCACATGGCAGTTGGGCGGCATCATCGGTCCCAAAATGAACGAATGCCAGGTCGTGGAACTGGCCGATGGCCGGCTGATGATCAACATGCGCAACTCCGACTCGACGCAGGATTACCGGGCCATCGCCACCAGCGCGGACGGCGGAATGACATGGTCCGAGATCCGCCACGATCCAGCGCTGATCGAGCCGATTTGCCAGGCCAGTTTCCTCCGCTACACGCGCGCGCCCGAATTTGCCAGGAACCGGTTGATCTTTTCCAACCCCGCAAGCACGTCCAGCCGGGTCTCGATGACGGTCCGGCTCAGTTACGACGAAGGGCAGACCTGGCCGGTGGCCAAACAGTTGCACGCGGCCGCCGCGGCCTATTCCTGCTTGGCGGTCCTGCCCGATTACACGCTGGGCTGTCTTTACGAAGCGGGAGTGTCGAGTCCCTACGAGACGATCACCTTCGCCCGCTTCAGCCTGCCGTGGCTGACGAACGGAGCGGATCGTCCCCACCGCCGGCTGTTGCATTGGCGGCGGGAGGGGGCGGGAATTCTCCTGCGGTGGCCGGCCGCATTCGAGGGCGTCGTGCTGGAATCCACCGCCGCCCTCGAGACCCCCGCCTGGATGACCGTTGCCGCCGCGCCTTCTTTGGTGAATGATTATCGGCAGATCATTTTGAATGCTTCGACCGGCAACCAGTTCTTTCGGCTCAATTGGACCAACGGCCTTCCCCTTAGCCCGCGGCCGGCCGTTGCCATGCCGTGAGCCGGCGCAAGGAAAACAGGATTTATGAAACCAAGACTCAGCGGCCTCGTTGCCGCACCCTTTACCGCCATGCTTCCGGATGGTTCTCTTAATCTGGATGCGATCCAGCGCCAGGCCGACGCCCTGGTGGCCAACCGTGTCAGTGGCGCATTCATTTGCGGCACCACCGGCGAAGGTCTTTCGCTGACGAATGCCGAACGCCGCCAGGTGGCCGAACGTTGGGTCGCGGCCGCTGCCGGCCGCCTGCAGGTCATCGTCCATGTGGCCCACGGCAGCGTGGACGAAAGCCGCGCGCTGGCCGCCCACGCCCAGCAGATCGGGGCGGACGCCTGCGCCACCGTCGGCCCCACCTTTTTCCGGCCGGCCAGTGTGGAGCGGCTCGTCGAGTATTGCGCCCGCGTCGCCGCCGGCGCGCGCAACCTCCCCTTTTATTACTATCACATGCCGGTGATGACCGGCGTCAACCTGCCCATGCCGGAGTTCCTCAAGGTCGCCAGCCGCCAGATTCCCAATCTGGCCGGCATCAAGTTCACCGACGAGAACCTGATGAGCTACACCCAATGCCTCAACTTTGAGGATGGCCGCTTCAACATCCTCTTTGGGCGCGACGAAATCCTGCTGGCGGCCCTGGCGCTGGGAGCGACAGGCGCGGTGGGCAGCACCTATAATTACATGGCGCCCGTCTATCATCGCGTCATGGAAGCGTTCGCGCGCGGCGACCTCGAAACCGCCCGCCGCCATCAAATGCTCTCCATCCAGATCATCGCCGTGATGGCGCGGCATGGCGGGTTGCCGGCCGGCAAGGCGATGATGAGCCTGGTGGGCATTGATTGCGGCCCGGTGCGGCCACCACTGCAAAACCTCTCCCGGGAGCAGTTCGCAACCTTGCGCCAGGAACTGCAGAACGCGGGCTTTCCCCAACGGGTGGGCGCGCTCGAACCGGTGGCCGGCGGGGCGGGGCGCTAACCCCTCAAGAACACCTCTCCGCACACCATGATGACTGGTATCTGGGACCAGGCGGCTGCTCAAGGCAAGAGTGTCCTCCTTGCCGCGGCCCTGTTGGTGGCAGGCGGGGCGGGCGCGGCTTCGGCCGGTTTGGAGCAATCGGACTTGTTCGTCGCCGGCACGGGCGGCTACCACACCTATCGGATTCCGGTGCTCCTAACCACCCCGGCGGGGACGGTGCTGGCCTTCTGTGAGGGACGCAAAACCAGCGCCAGCGACACCGGCAAAATTGACCTCTTGCTGCGGCGCTCGACCGACGGCGGCAAAACCTGGAGCGACCCGCAAGTGGTCTGGAGCGACGGGGACAACGTTTGTGGCAACCCGGCGCCCGTGGCTGACCAGGCCAGCGGCCATATCTGGTTGCTGATGACCTGGAACCTCGGTTCGGATCATGAACGCGAAATCATGGCCGGTACCAGCAAGGACACCCGCCGCGTGTTCGTCACCCGGAGCACCGACGACGGCCGGTCCTGGTCGCCGCCGCGGGAAATCACCCCTTCCGTCAAACGTCCGCACTGGCGCTGGTACGCCACCGGCCCGGCCAACGGCATCCAGCTTACTCGCGGCGCGCACGCGGGGCGCCTGGTGGTGCCCGCCAATCATTCCGACCATTCCGATCCTAACCAGCATCCTTATCGGGCGCATGTCATCTACTCCGACGACCGCGGCCACACGTGGAAACTCGGCGGCGTCGAGGAGGAAATGACCAACGAATCCACTCTGGTCGAGCTGACCGATGGCACCTTGCTCCACAACATGCGGTCCTATCACAAACAGAACCGCCGGGCCATTGCCACCAGCCGCGACGGCGGCATCACCTGGTCGCCGGTGAAGCTGGATGCCGCCCTGATCGAGCCGGTGTGCCAGGCCAGCCTCTTCCGCGCCTCCTGGCCCGGACCCAACCAGAAAAGCGTCATTCTCTTCTCGAATCCCGCCAGCCTCAAGCGCGCGAACCTCACCCTCCGGTTCAGCTACGACGAAGCGGCCACCTGGCCCGATAGCCACACCCTCCACCCCGGCCCCGCGGCCTACTCCTCCCTGGCCGTCCTCCCCGACCACACCATCCTCTGCGCCTACGAGTGCGGCGAAAAAACCCCTTACGAACGAATCCGCCTCTGTGGGGTCAGTCCTATAATTTTAGCGCGGCCACCGCCCGCCCGGCGCTGAACCTCGCCCCCCCACTTGAAGCTCAGAGCCGGGGAGCGGTCGTTTGCTGTACGGACAGGCTGTCGCGTTTTGCGCCGAGTTCCCTTCGCGCTTTCTCATCTTCCCACCCTCCGGCTTTTCTCCTAGGATGCGCGCATGCGATATCGCGCCCTTAAGCCCGAGATGTTCATTGAACACCGCGCCAACCTCGCCCGGTTGCTTCCGTTCAACTCTTTGGTGGTCCTCAACGCCAACGACATTCCTCCGACCAACGCCGACGGCACCCTCCCCTTCCGCCAGAACTCCGACCTGTTCTACCTTTCCGGGGTGGACCAGGAGGAAACCATCCTGCTCTTTTACCCCGAGGCGCACGAGGAGAACATGCGCGAGATTCTTTTTCTGCGGGAGACCAACGACCTGATCGCCACCTGGGAGGGGCACAAGCTGACCAAAGCCGAGGCGACCCGTCTTTCGGGAATCAAGCGCGTGGAGTGGCTTTCGGAATTTCCCGTTTTGTTCCATCGCCTGATGTGCGAGTGCGACCATGTCTTTCTCAACACCAACGAACACAAACGCGCGGTGATTGAAGTCGAATCCCGCGACGCCCGTTTCATCCGCCAGACCCAGGCGCGCTACCCCCTCCACCACTACTGCCGCCTGGCCCCGCTGCTCCACCGCCTTCGCGCCGTAAAAACCGAGCCTGAAATCGAGGTGATCCGCCAGGCCTGCGCCATTACCAAAGCCGGCTTTCTGCGCGTTTGCCGCAAGGTCAAACCCGGCGTCAAGGAACTCGAACTCGAAGCCGAATTTGCCCGGGAATTCATCCGGCGCGGCGCCACCTTTGCCTACAACCCGATCATCGCCAGCGGACCCAACGCCTGTGTCCTGCACTACATCCAAAACGACCAAACCTGTCGCGCCGGCCAGCTTCTGCTCCTCGACGTCGCCGCCGCCTACGCCAACTACAACTCGGACCTCACCCGCACTCTGCCGGTCTCCGGGCGCTTCACCCGCCGGCAGCGCCAGATCTACAACGCCGTCCTGCGGGTCCTCCGCGCCGCCGCCAAAGCCGCCGTGCCGGGCAAACTCCCCAAACAGTGGCAAAAAGACGCCGAAGCCCTGATGCAGGAGGAACTGCTCTCCCTGGGCCTGCTCAAGCCCGCCGAAGTCCGCCGCCAGGACCCCGACAAACCCGCCCTCAAGAAATACTTCATGCACGGCATCGGTCACCCCCTCGGGCTGGACGTTCACGACGTCGCCATCACCACCGAACCCATCCAGCCCGGCTGGGTCATCACCGTCGAGCCCGGCATCTACATCCGCGAGGAGGGCCTGGCCGTTCGCCTTGAAAACAACTTCCTCATCCGCGAAAACGGCAACGTGGACCTCATGGCCGACATCCCCATCGAGGCCGAAGAAATCGAACAGCTTATGGCCCGCTGAGGTGCGGCGGAAGAACGTCCGGGCCGGAGTTCCCCCCGCGCCCAACCGGCTGCTCGCGTTCGCCGGCAGGGTTTCTGCCAGGAGGGTACGCAAGGAACAGGCAAGAGGAGGGAACAGGGGAGAAACCGCCGCGAATCGGCGGCTTGGGAGGGATGGAACAGCCGGGATGGCAAGCACGGGCTAAATTGAGCGGCGAGCTCGCCATCCTGGCTATGCTTTAGTGATCTACTTCTTGGCTTTCTTCTTCACCGCTGCTTTTTTCTTGGCCGGAGCCTTTTTCGCTTTAGCTGCCATGCATCTCACCTCCTCCCGGTTCAGGGTTAAATGGGCGGTAGTCGAAAGAGAGTCGCATCACCAAAAAATGTTTGTTGTCGGGCTGCTCACAAAGTGACATGCCGGGGCTGAGCATAGCAAGCGCGGAAAACGTGGCCAGCCATTTTGTGAAGAAAATGAACTTTTTTCTTGGCGCGAAAGATTCCACCCTCAGCGACTGACGATCCACACGCCCCGCGCTCGAAGCTGAACACGTCGCGGAAAGGAGCGCCAGCGGTCAGCGGCTTCATCACCGGCGTCGTTGGTTGCGAAGCTGGGCGATCGCCTGGGTGGCCGCGGCGTCGCCTCGGTTCGCCGCTTCATACATCTGCTCGCTGACCGCCGAAACCGTTTCGTTGACCGCCTGAAGCTGTTCGGGCGTGAGGGCCGCCCCCTGCAGTTTTTGAAAGGTGGTGATGGCGACGACGTAGCCGTTGGTCTTGGCCGCGGCAGTGGCCGTTTCCCAATCGCTTTTCACCTCGGGCGGCGCGGATTGAAACAGAGCCGCGTGGCGGTTGCTCAGCGAGGCGGCATTCTTGCCGCAACCGGCCAGCAAAACGAGACTCGCCACCGCCGCGCAGGTCAGAACGAAGGATTTCATGGGGATTGGTTAAACCGTTTGCCTACGGACCGCCAGTCTGTTCGTTCCACGGATTCCACCACAGCAAGCCCGGGTATCGGGTTTTCTCCTGCTCGAACAGCTTGAAACTGATGAACTGGACGTGGCCCCCCACCGCCTGGATGATGGCCCCGGAGGTGTGCAGCCGGCCCACCCCTTCGTTGCGGTCCGGAAAGCTGCTGGCGTCGTTGTAAGCAAAGGCGCCAATCGGGGGGGTGCCCAACGTCTCGTCCGGCTCCCATTGCACGTAGCACATCGGGGAGCGGACCCGGGAAATCTTGGGGCTGCGATTGATGTTATTGTAGCCGCAGACCGCGCCGTTCATGATGTAGCTCGAAAGCTTGTTTGCGCGCTGCTGATAATACTTGGATCGCGTGTCCAGCGGGCATTTGTACGCCTTCGAGTTGGGCATGTATTGGAAGTAGAGCCCTTCCTTGTAGGCCAGCAGCGGATTGTCCTTGTAAGGCGCCTGGTCGAGGTTGGGCGGCGCGCCATTGACGGGGTTGTAGAGCCAGCCCCGGTAGGTGTTGCCCCAGTTCGGAAACGGCATATACTCGCGGTTGTCGGACGCATACATGTTCAGCGCCAGCACCAACTGTTTGTTGTTGTTGACGCAGGTGGTCCGCGCCGCCTTGTCCTTGGCCCGCGCCAGCGCCGGCAAGAGCATGGCGGCCAGAATGGCAATGATGGCGATAACGACGAGTAGTTCAATCAGCGTGAAGGCCCGCAGCCTTCGCTCACCACTCTTTGAGTTGGCATTCATAACAGCGGCTTAGGTTTCTGAAACACTATCCCAACGCGGCACGGTGCTGTCAAGCCCCCCCGACGCGACAACCTCCCTCGACGCGCCAAGCCCCAAAAGAAAAATTGAGCCAATTCAACTAATGTGTTGTATAATACCCAGGAATTAATATTGAACGTTATGAAAAAACTGAAGCTGGTTACCTCGACTCTTCTGGCGATTGCCTTTCTGGCCGGCCCCGCCGCCGGCCTGGCAGCGGACGCAAAGGCCAAGGAAAAAGCCAAACCTTACCCCTTGAAAACGTGCCTGGTTTCGGACGAGGCCTTGGGGGAAATGGGCCAGCCATACACCTTTGTGCATGAGGGCCAGGAGATCAAACTTTGCTGCAAATCCTGTTTGAAGGACTTCAACAAGAACCCGAAAAAGTACTTGAAGAAACTTGAGGAATCCCAGGCCAAACAGGGCAAAGCCAACAAATAAGCCAGGCCTGAAGCCGAGGATGCGATGAGCCGGTTGGTTTCCATCTTGCTCGCCGGGCTGGTGGTTTGGGCAGGGGTGGCCGCTGCCATTCCGCGGTCACCGGTCGCGGCGTCCGACACCGAGCGGAGCTGCGACTGCGCGGGTTGCAACCCGGCCAGTTGCTGCTGCTTCGAATCGGCGCCCTCCGACCTTCCGCATCCTCTCGAGGCCTTGCCGGCCGCCTCGGCCCCCGTTTTTCATCCGTTTGAGTATCTTTCCGCCGGCGGCGAAGCCCTCCGGTTGCCCGAGTGCCTGAAGGCGTCGCGGCCTGCGCCCGCCTTTTTCCTTCCCTTGCCTGGGCGGATTACGCTCTTCGAGCGTGACTGCGCCTGGCTGATCTGAGCCCTTCCCTCCCTCCCCACCCGAAGTGTGTACCGCGCGGACGCACTTTGGGCCCCTCGGTTGTACCGCGCCAGCGAGAGCGGAATTGTTCGGTTATGAAAGTAAAAGCATTTTGGATGTTGATCGCCGTGGCCGGCGTCGCCGGGGCGGCCCCGCCCGGCCCCGGAGGCAACCCCGTCCAGCCCGATTCGGACCGTCGGCAACTGACGCCCGCCTACCTGAACGAATTGGCCGATGAGTTGCGGCAAAAGCATCCGGCCCTCGCGGCGGCCCTCGAACGAACGAACGCCGCCGCCGCGGCCGCGGCGGCGGTGCGAACCTGGGAAGATCCGCTGGCGCGGATTGGGGGCATGGCGGCCAGCGAGGAGATGCGGGCAAACGATGGGGATTTGATCTATGGGGTGGAGCAGAAGCTGCCGTTGTTTGGGAAGCCGAGACTGGCGCGGCAGGCCGCCCAGGCCGGCCTGGCAACCGCCAGCGCCGAATTGGACTACCGCGTGCAGCTCTTGCGCCGGGAGTTGGCGCAACAGGCGTTTCGGACGGCGCTGGCGGACGAGGTTCTGCGCATCGGCCGCGAAGACCTGCGCTGGTTGGAGATGATGGTCGAGGCCGTCGAGGCCCGGTATCGGTCGGGCCAGGCCACGCTGGTGGAAGTGCTCCAACTTCAGAACGAACGCGCCCAGCGCGCCACACAGTTGGAGACCGACCGGGAGATGTTGGCCCACGAACATTTTGCCTTGAACCGGCTGCTGAATCGGGCGCCGGACTCGGCATGGCCGGTCTTGGAGCTTCCGCCCGTGGCCGGGGAAGTTCCCTACAACCAGAAACTGGTGGATTTCGCCATGAAATTCGAGCCACGCTTGCGGGTGCTTCAACGCCAGACCGGGGAGGCGCAGGCCGCGCTCGAGTTGACCCGCCGCCAGAAACTGCCGGAGGTCAGCGCCGGGCTCGAAGCCCGAAACTACACCGGGGATGGCAGTTTCCGGCAGGGCATGGTCGTGGTGAGTGTCAACCTGCCCTGGTTCAACCGGGGGAAATACCAAAGTGAAATCCGGCGGGACGAAGCCCGGCTGGCCGCCAGTCGTCATGAACGCGAAGACTATGAGCTGGCGCTGCGGGAGGAACTGCACGGATTGACCGTCCGCATTGACGCCGCCCGCCGGGACGCGCTGCTGTACCAAAACGAGATCATTCCCCGCAGCCAATCCGCCCTCGCCAGCGCGCGGGCGGGCTGGGAATCCGGCCGCAACACCTTGCGGGATTTGCTGGACGCGCGCCGCTCGTTGCTGGAGGCGCGGCTGATGGAACGCCGGGCGCGGGCGGACCAATACCAGCGCTTGTCCGACTTGGTGCTTTGTTGCGGGCTGGGCGACTTGGAGGCCCTGGAGATGCTTGGCGATCTGTTACCCGGCTCCACCACTCAACCCTCAACTTCGACTCAACCATGATTCACCGAATTTCACTGTTTGCCATGCTGTGGCTGCTGGCTTGGCTGGCGGCGGGTTGCGCGCCCGCGGGCGGGGACGCCTCGGGCGACAAGGGACCAAACGCCAAATACCATTGTCCGATGCATCCCACCTACGTCAGTGATCGCCCGGCGGACTGCCCGATCTGCGGCATGCGCCTGGTGCCGATCAAGCCGGCCACCGACCCGGCCTCCCACGCTGTCACGCATGGCGAGGACGGGCCGGCGGTGCCTGGCCGCATCCCCATCATGGTTCCGGCCGAGAAACGGCAAATCATCGGCCTGACCACCACGGTGGTGGAAGAGCGCCCCTTCCGCCGGACCCTGCGCGCCACCGCGACGGTGGAGCATGACGAGACACGGTGGGCCAAGGTCGCGCCGCGCTTTGGCGGCTGGGTGCGCAAACTCTACGTCAATTCCACCGGCCAGCCGGTCCGCCAGGGCGAGCCGCTGTTCAGCGTTTACAGTCCCGAGCTGTTTCAGGCGCAAACCGAATATCTGCTGGCCTGGCAAAACCACCAGCGACTGGCCGGCAGTCCGCCGGCCGAGCGGCAGGCGGCCTGGAGCCTGGCGCAAAGCGCGCGCCGGCGGCTCGAGTTGCTCGAAATGGATCAGGCGGAAATCGAAGCCCTCGAAAAGCGAAAGGCGCCGGCGGACGAAGTGCTGGTCCGCGCGCCGCTCTCGGGTCACGTGGTAACCCGCAACGCGACCGCGGGACAGGCTTTTGCGGCCGGGGAAACGTTATACGAGATGGCGGACCTGGATCACCTCTGGGTGCGCGCCACGCTGTTCGAGTCGGAGCTGCCGGAGATCAAGATTGGGCAGGAGGCCGCCGTGCTCTTTCCGCAGTTGGGCGGCAAAACGGTTTCGAGCCGGATCAGCTTCATTTATCCGCACATTGATCCGCAGAGCCGGCGGGCGCAGGTGCGGCTCGAAGTGGATAATCCCGACCACGCGCTGCGGCCCGACATGTGGGCCCAGGTCGAGATCGTGATGGACCAGGGCGCGCTTTTGGCCGTGCCCGCCAGCGCGGTGATTGACACGGGCACCCGCCACGTTGCGTTTGTGGACCGGCCGGACCAGCACCTCGAGCCCCGCGAGGTCAAAATCGGGGCGCGTACCGACGACTACCTTCAGGTGCTCGAGGGATTGGAACCGGGGGAGAAGGTGGTCACCCGCGCCCTTTTTCTGATTGACTCGGAGAGCCAGCTCAAGGCGGCCATCGCCGGCATGGCCGCCGCCGGCGGACATGACCATTGACCCCAGTCGCCTATGACCGCGATTCAACCGCCTCAGGCTTCGTCCGGCCACCCGGGCCGGGAATCGTTCATCGAACGGGTTATTGAATGGAGCGCGCGCAACCGATTCATGGTCTTCATGTTGGTGGGGGCGCTCTTTGCGGGGGGACTCTATTCCATGCGCCATACGCCGCTGGACGCCCTCCCCGACCTGTCGGACGCGCAAGTCATTGTCTTCACCGCGTGGGAGGGGCGGAGCCCGAACCTGGTCGAGGACCAAATCACCTATCCCATCGTCACCCGCCTGGTCAGCGCCCCCAAGGTGCGCGTGGCGCGCGGTTATTCGTTCTTTGGCTACTCCTTCGTGTATGTAATCTTCGAGGACGGGACAGACATTTACTGGGCGCGGTCGCGAGTGCTGGAGTATCTGCAAGGGCTGGCGGGAAATCTGCCGCCGGGGGTGACGCCGACGCTGGGACCGGACGCGACCGGCGTGGGCTGGGGGTTCCAGTATGCGCTCGTGGACCGGGGCGGGAAGAACGACCTGGCCCAGTTGCGGTCCTTTCAGGACTGGCACCTGCGCTACTGGCTGCAAAGCGTTGAAGGGGTGGCCGAAATCGCGACCTTTGGCGGGTTCGAAAAGCAATACCAGGTCGAGCTCGATCCCGACCGCTTGCTGGCCTTCAACGTGCCGATTTCACGAGTGGTGAGCGCCATCCGCGCCGCCAACAATGATGTGGGCGGCCGCGAAATCGAGCGGTTCGGCACGACTTACCTGATTCGGGGCAAAGGCTACCTCCAATCCCTCGAGGATTTGCGTTGGGTCGTGGTGGGGGCGGACACGAAAGGCACGCCGGTGCTGCTCAAAGACGTTGCCTCCAACATCACGCTCGGGCCGGAGATGCGCCGGGGCGCCGGCGATTTCAACGGCGAGGGGGAAACCGTCGGCGGCATCGTGGTGGTCCGCTACGGGCAGAATGTCCTGCAGGTGATTGAT
This sequence comes from uncultured Verrucomicrobiota bacterium, assembly GCA_964631605.1. GTDB lineage: Bacteria > Verrucomicrobiota > Verrucomicrobiia > Limisphaerales > UBA8199 > JARKQH01. The sequence goes on along the minus strand of CAZVYG010000026.1, from coordinate 2,731 downwards.
CGTTTGAAGGCGAAGCTCGACGAGGTCCGGCCCTCGCTTCCCGAGGGAGTCGAAGTGGTCACGACTTATGATCGCTCGGACCTGATCCGCCGGTCCATTGACACGTTGACCCGCACCATCCTCGAGGAATCCATCATTGTGGCGCTGGTGGTGATCATTTTCCTGCTGGATTTTGGCGGCGCCGCGCGGGCGATTGTGACGCTGCCCATCGCGGTGGCCCTGGCCTTCATTCCGATGTACTGGATGGGCTTGACGGCCAATATCATGTCCCTGGCCGGCATCGCCATTTCCATCGGGGCGCTCACCGACGAGGCCGTGGTCATGGTCGAAAACGTCCACAAGCGCCTCGAGCACGCCCCGCCAGGCCTGTCGGGCCCCCAGCGGCGCGAGATCATCATCTCGGCCTGCAAACAACTGGGCAAGCCGCTCTTTTTTGCGTTGCTGGTCATCACGGTGAGTTTTCTGCCGGTGTTCACCCTCGAAGCCCAGGAAGGGCGTTTGTTCAAGCCGCTGGCCTACACCAAGACCTTCACCATGGCCTGGGCGGCGTTCCTTTCCATCACCATCGGCCCGGCGCTGATTGTGTTGATGACCGGCAAGCGGGTCATTCCCGAGCATCGGCATCCGGTCAGCCGCTTGTTGCACCGGCTTTACTACCCCTGGGTGAGCGCGCTGATGCGGCGGCGCATCCTCTCGATCGCCCTCGCCATCCTGGCCGTGGCGTCGGCGATTCCCATCTACCTGAGGCTCGGTTCCGAATTCATGCCGCCGCTCAACGAGGGCACGATTCTCTACATGCCCACCACCCTGCCGACGGTGTCCATCACCGAGGCCACCCGCCTGATGCAAATCCAGGACCGCATCCTCAAGCAGTTCCCCGAGGTGGCCACCGTCCACGGCAAAGCCGGGCGGTCCGAGACCGCCACCGACCCGGCGCCGATGGAAATGTTTGAGACGGTGGTGCAGCTCAAGCCGGAGAAGGAATGGCGGCGGGTGCAAAAACCGCGCTGGTATTCGAGTTGGGCGCCGGAGCCTTTGCAGCGCTTGTTGCGGAGAGTTTGGCCCGATTCCCGCCCCCTGAGCTGGGAGGAGCTAATCGCCGAGATGGACCAAGCCCTGACCCTGCCGGGGCTGGTCAATGCCTGGACCATGCCCATCAAGGCGCGGATTGACATGCTCTCGACAGGTGTCCGCACCCCCGTAGGCATCAAGATTTTCGGCGCTGACCTCGGGCAAATCAGCAAGCTGGGCGAGCACCTCGAGGCGGTTTTGCGCCAGGTGCCCGGAACCCGCAGCGCCTACGCCGAGCGCACCGTCGGCGGTCTTTACCTGGACATCGTGCCCAACCGGGCGGAGATCGCCCGCTACGGTTTGAACGTCGAGGACGTCTTGATGCTGGTCGAAACCGCCATTGGCGGGATGCCGATTGACCGGACGGTGGAAGGGCGCGAACGCTACACCATCAACGTGCGCTACGCCCGCGAGCTGCGGGAGGATCCGGAAAAGCTCAAACGGGTGCTGGTGCCGGTCGTGGGGGCCGCGGACGAGGCCGGGATGGACGGCGAATCCGGGCGCGGACGGATCATCAGGCAAATTCCGCTCGGGCAGTTGGTGGATTTGCAGACCGTCAGCGGGCCGCCCCTGATCAAGAACGAGGACGGGGCGTTGACGGGCTGGGTGTATGTGGACATTGCGGGCCGGGACATCGGTGGCTATGTGGCGGAGGCCAAGGCGTCGGTGGCGCGCGAAATCGAGCAGGCCGGGTTGCTGCCCACCGGTTACCGGCTCGAGTGGACGGGACAATACGAACACATGCTCCGGGTGCGCGACCGTCTCAAGGGGGTGGTGCCGTTGACGCTGCTGCTGATTTTTGTGCTGCTCTACCTCAATTTCAAAAGCGTGCCCGAAACGTGCATCATCCTGCTTTCCATCCCGTTCGCCATGACGGGGAGCATCTGGCTGTTGTGGCTGCTGGGATACAACCTGAGCATCGCGGTTTGGGTGGGAATCATTGCGCTGGCGGGTTTGGCCGCGCAGACCGGCACGGTGATGATCATTTACCTGGACGAGGCGTTTCACGCCTACCAGCGCGCGGGCCGGATGAAAACCCAGCACGACCTGTTCGAGGCCATCACTTACGGCGCGGTCCAACGGGTTCGCCCCAAGCTCATGACCGTCAGCATGATCACGCTCGGCCTGGTGCCGGCGCTCTGGGCGCACGGCGCCGGCGCCGAGGCCATCCAGCGCATCGCCGCCCCGATGGTCGGCGGCTTGATCACCTCCACCATCCTCACCCTGGAACTCGTGCCGGCCATTTACTCGCTGTGGCGCGGACGGCAGGTCCAGTGGGTCAAAGGACCCCGGCCGCCGCGCAAAAGTTGGGATCAGTTAAGCCGGCAATTCACGGAAATGGAGCGGCAGCAACATGGCGCGGGCGTGGCGCCGGCGGCGGCTTAGGACGTGGCGGCCGGGGAGACCGAGTCTCGGGCCGTTGCGCAATCCCTGCTAGGCCCTCAACAAGCGTGATTTTTTCGCGAACGTGAAAGAAAAAGCTCGAAATGCCCGTAAATATTGGTTGAAATGCGTTTGTCACAACAAACAAAACAACCAACAAAAGGCCATTTCGAGTGAATAGAACCTACCGCAAAATCCTCCGCAATCGCAAGCAGAGAATCGCGTCAACGGTAATGCCTCAGTGAAGAGTGGGGCGGAGCGATTCATGAGGAATCGA
>CAZVYG010000025.1:0-54439 GCA_964631605.1 uncultured Verrucomicrobiota bacterium | reverse complement strand
AGGCGCCGGCCCGATGTCACCATACTGTGACCGGCCCGCCACGGGTTCGACACGCGCGGGCGAGAGCCTCTGCCCCTCATGAAATTCTTTTGCCTCAGTGGCGCGGGTCGCCTCTGCCGGGAATCCGTGCTGGACCTGGCGCAATGTGCCCCGGCCACCCCCGACGTGGGCATCGCGCTGGCCATCCGGGCGGTCCTGCTGGCCGAAGGGACGGTGAAGCCAGCGGGCCTCCTCACCCCCAAGGAAGCCTTCGCGCCGCAGGCTGTGTTTGACGAACTCCGGGAGCGCCAACTCTTCATTCACGAGGACATCACTGAACCTTGACCACCATGCCCGACCAACCCCTTCTGCCCTCCGCGCGCGACGCCTTGCTCTTCACGCCCGGCCCCTTGACCACCAGCCTGAGCGTCAAGCAGGCGATGCTCCACGACGCCGGCTCGTGGCATTACGAGTTCAACACCGTGGTCGCCAGCATCCGCGAGCGATTGCTCAAGCTCGCCGGGGTTTCGCGTGAAACGGGCTGGGAAGTGGTCCTGCTGCAAGGCAGTGGCACGTTTGGGGTCGAGGCCGTCTTTCAGACGTGCGTGCCGCGGGAGGGCAAGGTGGCGGTGTTCGCCAACGGCGCCTATGGCGAACGCATCGTGCAGATGCTCCAGCACGCGCGGATTGATCACGTGGTGGTGCGCGCGGCGGAGGATGAGGCGCTGGACCCCATCGCCGTGGAGGCCTGCCTTGCCGACGAGCCGGCGGTCACTCATGCGGCGGTGGTGCATTGCGAAACGACCACCGGCGTTTTGAATCCCCTCGAGGCCATTGGACAGGTGGTCCGGAGGCATGAAAAGGTTTTCGTCGTGGACGCGATGAGCAGCTTTGGCGGGATGCCGATTGACTTTGCCGCCTGCGGGGTTGATTTCCTGGTTTCCTCTGCCAACAAGTGCGTGGAGGGCGTGCCGGGATTCTCGTTTGTCTTCGCGAAACGCGCCCTGCTGCTGGCGAGTGAAGGACGGGCGCGCAGTTTAAGTCTCGACCTGCTCGGCCAGTGCCGCGGCTTTGAGAAGAACGGCCAGTTTCGCTACACCCCGCCGACGCATGCGCTGCTCGCGTTTGACCAGGCGCTGCGCGAACTCGAAGCCGAGGGCGGCATCGCCGCGCGCAGCGAACGCTACCGGCGCAATCACGCGACGCTGCTCGCCGGCATGGCCCGCCTGGGTTTCCGCCCGCTGCTGGCGCCGGCAGTGCAGAGCCACATCATCACGGCCTTTCCCTACCCGGTCCCGGGCTTCGACTTCCCCGGCTTCTACCGCAAGCTCAGCGAACGCGGCTTCATCATTTATCCCGGCAAACTGACGCAGAAGGACACCTTCCGCGTCGGCAACATCGGCCGGCTTTTTCCTGCGGACATGGAGCAGCTCCTGGCGGCCATCGCGGCCGTGCTCGGCGAGCTGGGCTTGCCCGCGCCGTCCGCAACCCCCGCCGCCTGAACGCGCCTCCTTTTTCCCATGACTCCATTCACGGTCAATGGCCGCACCTACTCGCCACCGAACCGCCCGATGGTGGGCATCTGTCTGGATGGTTCGGCGGACGAGTACCTCGACGCCGCGCTGGCCCGGGGGCGCATGCCGCAGCTCCAGAGCCTCAGCCTGCGGGGCTTCCGCGGCCTCGCCCGCGGACAGATGCCGAGTTTCACGAACGTCAACAACGCCTCGATTGTCACCGGCGCGCCGCCGCGCATCCACGGCATCGGCGGAAACTACTTCTACGATGCCGCCGCCGACCGCGAGGTGATGACCAATGACGCCAGTTTCCTCCGCGCGCCAACCCTCTTCCCCGCCGCGCAACAGGCCGGGCGCAGAGTCGCCGTCGTCACCGCCAAGGACAAGCTGCGCGGCTTCTTCGCCGCCGGGTTGGTCGAGGCCGGCGGCATCGCGTTCTCGGCGGAGTGCGTCAGCCAGGCGGCGCAGGCGAGCCACGGAATCGGGGACGCGCTGGCGCTCGTCGGTCCCCAACCCGACATCTACACCGCCGAGGCCTCGCTCTATGTGCTGCGCGCCGGGGTGAAGCTGCTCGCCGCGGGCCGCGCCGACTTTCTCTACCTCAGCACCACGGACTTCATGCAGCACAAGTTCCCGCCCGAGGCGTCCGAGGCGCTCGACTTCTACGCGGGCATTGATGAGCAACTGGGCCGCCTGCTCGAGCTCGGCGCGCTCGTGGGCATCACGGCGGACCACGGCATGAACCCCAAGCAGAAGCCCGACGGCTCGCCCAACGTGATTTACCTCGAGAGCGTGCTGAACCAACAATTCGGTCCGGGCTTTCGCGTCATCCTGCCCATCACCGACCCGCACCTCGTGCATCACGGCGCGCTCGGCTCCTTCGCGCAGGTGCATCTGCCGCGCGGCGGGGCCGCGCCGCTGGGCGTGATCCTCGACTTCGTCCGCGCCCTGCCCGGCGTGACCGAGGCCCTGGACCAGCCTACCGCGGCGCGCCTCCTCGAGCTGCCACCCGATCGCATGGGCGACTTTGTCGTGTGCGCCGGGCGCGACCTCACCCTGGGCCGCACACCGGAGTGGCATGACCTGAGTCTGATCGAGGAGGGCCTGCGCTCGCACGGCGGGCGTTACGAGGAAATGGTGCCATTCCTTTTCAGCGCGCCGCTCAATGCCCAATACGCCGCGAAGGCCAAATGCGACCCGCGCAATTTCGATTTGTTCGATTACCTCTGCAACGGACTCCAGGCATGAACCTCTCGAGCCTTGTCGCCGGCCAGCCGGTTGCCAGCAATGGCACCCTGCAGGTGCGCCATCCTTTCAATCACGCCCAGGTCGGCACGGTCCGGCTCGCCACGGAAGTGGACGTGAACGCCGCCGTGGCCGCGGCGCGGGCGTTCGACGCCACCCCGAGCCGTCATGCCCGCGGGGAGATTCTGGAAAAGACCCGCGCCGCCCTCGAAGCGCGCCGCGAGGAGTTCGCGCGGCTCATCACCAGCGAAACGGGCATCGCCCTTCGCGAGGGGCGCTACGAGGTCGGCCGCACCCTTGATGTGCTGCGCTTTGCCGCGATGGAGGCGCTCCGGGACGACGGGCAGGTTTTTTCCGCCGACGTTTCCCCGCAGGGCAAGGCGCGGAAAATTTTCACCGTGCGCGAGCCGCTGCGTTGCGCCGCCGCCATCACGCCCTTCAACCATCCGCTCAACCAGGTTGCGCACAAGGTTGCGCCGGCCATCGCCGCCGGCACGCCGCTGGTGCTCAAGCCGTCGGAGAAAACCCCGCTCACCGCGCTGAAGTTCGCCGAGCTGCTTTACGCCGCCGGCCTGCCCGGCCCGATGCTCAGCGTGTTGCTCGGTCCCACGCGCGAGGTGGCCGCGCCGCTCACGCGGCACGAAGACGTCGAGATGCTCGCGTTTACCGGCAGCGTCGCCGTGGGCAAGCAGATCGCCGCCACCGCCGGCTACAAGCGGCTCGTGCTCGAACTCGGCGGGAACGACCCGCTCATTGTCCTCAATGACGCCGACCTGGAACTCGCCGTGACGCTGGCCGCCGAGGGCAGCTTCCGCAATTCGGGCCAGCGTTGCACGGCGGTGAAGCGCATCCTCGTCGAGGACGGCATCGCGCCGGAGTTCACCACGCGGCTCGTGGCGAAGGCAAAGGAATACGTCTGCGGCGATCCCTTCGACGACGCCACCCGGGTCGGCACGGTGATTGACGAGGCTGCCGCGGCGTGCCTGGAAACCGTGCTGGAGGAGGCGGTGGTCATGGGGGCGAAAGTGCTGGTGGGCGGCGATTGCAAGGGCGCGCTGTTTCCGCCCACCGTCATCGCGGACGTGCCGCGCGATTGCCGCATGGTGACGTGCGAGAGCTTCGGTCCGCTGGCACCCATTCTGACCGTGCGCGACCTCGACGACGCGCTGGCCGTGGCCAACGCCACCGCCTACGGCCTGAGTTCCGCCGTGGCCACGACCAGCCTCGCCAGCGCGCTCAAAGCCATCAAGACCCTGCGCTGCGGCACGGTGAACATCAACGAGGTGCCCGGCTTCCGCACCGAATGCAGTCCCTTCGGCGGGATCAAGGACAGCGGCCTCGGCATCAAGGAAGGTGTCGTTGAAGCCATCAAGGCCTACAGCTTCGTGAAGACGTTCAGTCTGCCGTGGTGAGGGGAAAAAAGCCGATGAACCCAGCGCATCCAGAGGCCGTCGGCGGCTCTTGCTGCCAAAAGGCGTGCCCCACGGCCCTCCAGGACGCTGACACGAATGCTGGGGCGTCCACGGCCGCCGGCTCAGCGGCCGCCCGGGGGGGCGCGGCATGAAGACAGCACGGCTGGCGGTTTTCCGCGCTCCCGGCGTGCCGTTCGGGTTTGCGGAGCGCCCGTTGCCGGCGTGCGGCGAGGGTGAGGCGCTGGTCAGCGAGTCCTTTCCGCTGACGCAACTGCCCGAAGCCTTTGCGCTCGCGCGCACGCAACGCTGGCCCCGCGTGGCCGTCCGCCCATGACTGCGGCAGCGCCCGCCCCGTCCGGCTCCCGGCTGACCCGCTGGCTGGCGGCGCATCCGTGGGTGCTTTCGTTCTGGTGCGTGGCCGCGGCGTTCGGCGCTTACGCCTGCATGTATGCGTTCCGCAAACCGTTCACGGCGGCGACCTACGCGGAGGAGCCGTTTCCCGCGGGCTTCAAAACGTGGCTCGTGCTGGCCCAGGTGCTCGGCTACACGATTTCCAAATTCATCGGCATCAAGGTCATCGCTGAAATGTCGCCGCACCGGCGCGCGGCGGCGTTGCTGGGCCTGGTGGCGGCGGCGGAGGTGGCCTTGTTGCTGTTTGCGCTCGTGCCGCCGCCGTGGAGCGTTGTCTGCCTGTTCTTGAACGGCTTCCCGCTCGGCATGGTATTTGGCCTGGTGCTGGGCTTCCTCGAGGGCCGGCGGATGACGGAGGCGTTCGTGGCGGGGCTGTGCGCGAGTTTCATCCTGGCGGACGGCTTCACCAAGTCCGCCGGGGCGTGGCTGCTGCAACTCGGAGTGAGCACCGCGTGGATGCCGGCTGCGGCGGGCGGGCTGTTTCTGCTGCCGCTGGCCGGCTTCGTCTGGATGCTGGCGTGTCTCCCGCCACCTTCGGCCGCCGACGTCGCGGCGCGCGCGGCGCGGGCGCCCATGAATCGTGCCGAACGCCGGGCCATGTTTCGCCGCTATGCGCCCGGCCTGGTCGGCCTGACCGCCGCCTACCTGCTCATCACGGTGTTGCGCAGCATGCGGGCCGACTTCGCGCCGGAAATCTGGGCGGCCCTGGGCGCCGAGGTGGATGCCAGCCTGTTCACCCGCTCCGAAATGCTCGTTGCCCTGGGCGTGCTCGTCGTGAATGGACTCATTGTGCTGGTGCGCGACAATCGCCGGGCATTCTTCCTCGCGCTCAGCCTTGCCCTGGCCGGATTGGGGCTCATCGGTCTGACACTGGTGTCGCAATCCGCAGGACGGATTTCGCCCTTCGGGTTCATGGTGCTGCTGGGCTTCGGGCTTTACGTGCCCTATGTCACCGTCCACACCACGATCTTTGAACGGCTGATCGCCATGACCCGCGACCGCGGAAACATCGGCTACCTGATGTATCTGGCCGATGCCTTCGGCTACCTCGGTTACGTAGGGGTGATGCTGGTCCGTAATTTCGGGCGTGGCGGGGAGATGCTGCCACTGTTCCGGGCGACTGCCTGGGCGGTTGCCGGACTCTCGGTGCTGGCGCTGGTTGTGGCGATGGGCTTCTTCGCCCTGCGGTTGCGAGCTGCGCGAATGCCACCGCTGGCCACGACGGTTTTCTGCTCCCGGTAACAGTGGGGTTCAACCTCGGGCCCGCCTGCGCCAAGCGCCAGAACTGGCCTTCATTGGCATGCCAACCGCAGTCCCAAGGCTGAATTCACCAGCGCCAAGGGATGGACTCCCGCTGATCGGACTACTAATGACCTCGCGCAAACGAACCGGAGGGGGGAGACAAGCCTCGGCCATCAGCGGCCCTGTTTCCTTCGTTCGAATCATCCAAGGAACCTTGAAACCCGAAGACCAGCGCCAATGCCTTCATGGGTTGTCGCGCTTCGGCATTCGGATTTCCGATTTCGGTATTACTTTTCTTTCACCACCAGCCACGTCCGCCCGCGCGCGGGCACTCTGACCTTGACGATCACGGTGTAATCACGAGCCAGCGAGACCTTGACAGGCTTGCCGTTCTCGACCTGGACCACCGCGCGACCGGTCAAGCCGGTGTAATACAGTGGCAACCGGATTTCGCGCTCAATCGGCTCACTGAGCGGATTGTAAATCATCGCCAGGCCGCGCTCGGGCAAGGCGGGGTTCACATGCAGCCAGCCATCCCAATCGCGGCCATCGGGGCGGCGCAGATGGATGAGGTCGCTGTCCAGGATGGCCCGGTGCTGCTTGTAGAAATCCACCCAACGCTTGACCACGGCGCGCGTTTCCGGGGCATCGTACAAGCGCGGCCCGCGATAGCAGGCCTGGACGCCCGCGCCAAACAGGTTGGCCAGGCGCGTCTCGTAATGGTCCAGGTGATCTTTCAAGGGCTCGATGGTGGCCGCCGCGCCACCGCCCTGGTACTCGACCAGCGGCACAAACATCCAGCCCATGCTCGGCGTTTTTTCCCAGGTGCCGTCAAAGATGTTCTGACGCTCGATGAGCTCCTGCTGGTCGCGCGGCAGCGACCAGTTGGTTTCGCGGTAGCCCATGCCGCACTTGGTCGAGCCGGCCAGATAATACCAGTCCGGCACATTGAGATAAATGCCCCGCGCGCGGCACCATTTGTAGAAGTCACTGATGGTTTTCCATTGCGTCCAAAGCGAGTCATCCAGGCCGTGATGACCGGGGTGGTTGGTGGAGGCGCAGACATCGCCGGGATACGAGCCGTCATGTTCCAGGATGGCGCAGCCGGTTTTCTCGAAAAACTGGTACAGCTTGCGAAAATAGTCCTGGCCCCATTTGCTGCCCAGGCAGGGCGAGTTGCCGAAACGCATCCCGCCGGGGCGGCCCGTAACGGGGTTGATGGCGTCGTTTTCCGCGTTGATGCTGCGGCTGGCCAGCAGCGAATAGCCGCCGAGAGCCAGGCCCTTGCTTTTGGCGTAATCGGCCAGCTCCTTGATCTGCGCCAGATATTCCGGTCGTTCATTCTCGATGTTGAACCCGCTGCCGAAGGTCATGATAACCATTTCAAACCCCACGTCCGCGCATTGGTCCACTGCCGCCTTCACCGCCGCCGGACTGGCGCTGCGCACGTGCATCAGGATTGGGTTTTCCTGCACCCACGGCGCCAGCGCGCGATACGCGCGGCGCACGGCCAGGCCGCGCCGTTCGCGGTCGGCGTTATCATGGATCAACTCAAACACGCGGAGGGTCTCGAAGGTCTCCCGCGGCTTGATCTCCGCCGCCGGGCCAGGCGCGGGGGCACACTCGAGCAAACAAGGCGTCTGCCGTTCATAATGCACCTGCGTGCGGTACAGCGGATCGGTTTTCCAGCGGATGGCCGGGGCGTCGGCCTTGCCGGTCATGTTGCCGCCAAAGGAAAAATCGCTGAAGACCTCCAGGTTGCGGTATTCCGTCCGGAAATTGTTGGGGGTGCCGTCCACAATGGACTCCGGCTCCACGACCGCCAGTTGTTCGACGGTGAAGGTGTTGAGGGTGATGGTTTCGTTGGCGCCATTGGAAACCGTCAGCCATTTGGCGAACAGCGGCAGGCCGTCATAAAGTTCGTACTGCACAAACACGCGCGCCTGGGCCAGCGCCGATGCCGGCGCCTGGGGGTCCTTCAACACCTTGCCGAACGCGGCGAAATGTTTGATCTGGCAGCGCTCCAGATTTCCTTTTTCAGGAAAATCCTCCGCGCCGCCGCTCCTGGAGAGCTTGCCAACGCGCGCCGCCGCGGGCGCGCCAAGGCTGGGCGGGAGGTTGATCGTTTGCGCGGTCTTCCAGGCCTGGCCGTCGCGGGAAAAATCGCAGCGCACCGCGCCCGTCTGGATGTGCATCCGCAGCCAATACGGTGTGCCAGCCTCGATGACGTCCAGTTCCGCCTCGTCGCCGTTGTTTGACACGCCCAAAACGCCTTTGCCGGGACGCAGATAAATTTTGACGACGCGCCTGGGCCACACCAGCGCGAGGCCCGGCCCCCAGCTCGCGCTCTTATCCGTGCCGGGATCAATCAACGCCTGCACCACTGTCACTCCCGCCGGCAGGGCGCGCTCGGCAAACACCGCGCTGTTTTCCAGCGCCATGATCTCCCCCGGTTTCCCTTCGTTTTGAAACGAGGAGCGCGGCGAGGCGGGGCTGGCGTGGAGTTTCCAATCAGCGGACAATGTGGCGAAATCGTCCTCGATCAACACTTCGCGCCTGGCGTTGCCATTGGCGGCCACGGTTTCGAGCAATTCCGGCGTGGGCGCGAATTCCAGCGTCAAGCGCACGCCCGGCGGCGGCCAGACGGGCGCGACCGTGAGCCACTCCTTGCGCGGCAGCCAATCAAAGCGCTTCACCGTGGGGCCGGTTCGCATGCCCACGCCTTGCCAGGCCAGCGGATCGGGTTTCATCGCGGCGAGCCATTCCGTTTTCAGGAAATTGTGCGCCGGTTGGCCGACCAACCCGCCGATTTTGAATTTCTGGCCATTCAACTCGACCAACGCTTCCGCCCGCGCCGAGCGCAGCAGCGATTCGCCGGTAATCAGGTTGTCCAGGCCGATCGTGGCTGTGCCCGGCTGCAGCGAAATGACGCGGCGCGCAAGGCCGTTGTTCAACTCGACCGCGCCATTGTTTGGCGCGCGGTGCATTTGCGCCTTATAAGCCGCGGGATTGATCAACCAGTCCGGTCTTTCGGCGGCACGAAGCACTGTCGCAGCAAGGACGATGGCGGCAAAGGGCAACCACCCCCGGAACGAAATTGAGATTGGTTTATTTTGCATATTTCGATGACATCCCTTACGCCGGCAATTAAATCGCTGATGGTCCAACCGAGTCCGAACCGTGACGCCGGGACGGCGGGGCCGCGCCAGCTTCCGGGGTTCGTCCTTCCGCGCCTCATCCATGCGGGTGGCGGTGCAGCAGGCTGTGCGGCTTTTCCAAACCGTGCGCCAGCATGAGCGGCTCGTCCGAGAGCAAAGCCACGGTGGGCCCTTGCGCCACCAGTTTGCCCTCGTCGAGGATCAGCACGCGGGAGCAGAGGTCCACCACCAGCTCGAGGTCGTGGGTGGCGACGATCTTGGCGCCGGGCAGGTTCTGCAGCAGGTGTTTGAAATCCCGGCGGCCGCGCGGGTCCAGATCGCTGGTGGGCTCGTCGAGCACCAGCACGCTCGGACGGCAAGCCAGCACCCCGGCCAAACAGACACGCCGCTTTTCCCCATGGCTCAGGCGGTGCGGTTCGCGATCCTCGAACCCGGCCAGGCCGACCAGTTGGAGCGAATGCTCGACCAACGACCGCAACACCGGCCCGTCCATGCCCAGTTGCCGCGGACCAAACGCCACGTCCTCGAAAACGGTGGCTGAAATCAACTGATCGTCCGGGTCTTGAAACAGCAGCCCCACCTTTTGGCGCACGGTGTGGACGGTCTCGGGCGTCAACGGAATTCCGTCTATGCGCACGTTCGAGTTTGCAGGCAGTTTCTCCGGCAGCAGGCCGTTGAGGTGCAGCAGCAGGGTGGATTTGCCCGCCCCATTGGGGCCCAGCACGGCCACACATTCGTCCGGAGCCACCGCGAAGGTAATGTCATCCAGCGCCAGCCGGCCCCGAGGCGGGTAGCGGTAGGACAGGTGGTTGATTTCGACGGCCAGCTTCATCTCCACCCCCGGGCACACATGGCCAGATAAATGCGTTCCGCGCGGTCGGCGGCGCGAACGAAGAGCTGGCCGATGATGATGGTGAGGGTGTGCCAGGCCAGGCGGCGGCCGGGAGAAAACGTGCGGCTGGCCCGGGCGCGCTGCATGCGGTTGGATTCCTCCGCCAGCACCGGGAGGTAACGATACATCAGCGCCAGGGTGGTCACCATCACCCCGGGCAGTCCCATCCGGCGCAACTGTTGCAGGAGGCTTTGGAAGGGGGTGGTCCAGATCAGCAGCACCATGGCAAAAATGGAGAGGTTGCTCTTGATCAAGGCGGCCAGGAAAATCGGCATGGCGTCCGGAGCCAGCAGGGTCAGCAGCGCCATGCCGAGGATGAAGAACTCGGCGACGATCATGCGGCGCAACGCGAAGCTCAGCGGCATGCGGGCCAGCGGCCACAGCCCGAGCAGAAGCGTCGCCGGCAGGACGTAAACCACGTCGGGACGCCGGGGCATGAGCACGACCGCCACCACCACCGCCAGGGTTGCCCCCAGCTTCAGGCCGGGGGACAGCCGATGCAGCACGGACGTGCGGCCTGGCTCAGTTCCCGGAAGGCGCATCCTTCTTGGTGGTCTCGAGCGCAGGCACCAGCAGCCGCGCCAGAAGATAGGCGGCTCCGAAGGCCAGCACGGTGCCGACCAGCCCCGCCACCGCGGTCGCCCAAGTCGCCGAACCGAGCCCCGGCACCTCGTAATCGGGAAACGGTGCGGCAATGGCCGGGCCGCCCGCCCGTTCCTCAAACCCCAGTTTTGCAGCCACAGATTCCAGCCCGTCCGGCCAGGGCGAGGCAAACGGCGCGACAAACACCGCCAACCCGATGGCAATCAACAAGCCATAAGGCACCCAGGCCCATCCCGGGGCCGTCGTGTGCGCCTGCGCTCCGGCCACCAGTTCCGGCCGGATTCGCAACACCGCCAGCGTGATCAGGCCCGTGGCCAGCCCCTCGCCAATGCCGATGAGCATGTGCACGTTGGCCATCGCCGGAAACGCCAGACCCCACGGCACCGTGCCCGAAAGCGCCAACTGTCCGGCCGCCGAAATCGAAGCCAGAACCGTCCCGACCCAGCCGGCAAAAGCGGCGGCAAAGACGGTCGAACGAACCGAGTTGCCCCGCACCAGCCGGGCGGCGGCCCAAAAAGCAAAATAACCGACCCCGACGCTCAAAATCGCCATGTTAAACACGTTGGCGCCCAGGGCCATCAACCCGCCGTCGGCAAAAACCAGGCATTGAACCACCAACACGCACGTCAACACCACCATCGCCGCGGCCGGTCCCAGCAGGACCGCCGTGAGCACCCCGCCCGTCAAATGCCCGGAAGTCCCCCCCACCACCGGGAAATTCAGCATCTGGGCGGCAAACACAAATGCCGCCGCCAATCCCAGCAACGGCATCCGCCGCGGTTCCAGCGTCAGGCGCACCTGGCGGACGGCAAACCCCACCCCCGCGGCCGCCACTCCCGCCGAGAGCAGCGCCGTCTTCGTGTCCAAAAATCCATCCGGTAAATGCATTCGAGTCTGGCCCGAACCCTCGGACCGCGCCCAATTCAGAATAGCCCTGGAGCGTACGGGGAGGCAATCCAGTTATGTGGGTGGGCGGGGAGGGCGGGCTGGAGGGGGCCGGCAGCGGGGACGGTGCATACTGTGAATAACTTTTGGTTGCGGGCCGGCTGTCCGGCGTCGAAGGTGAGGAGGCGAGGCATACGTTCGGTCCAAATACCGGATTCGAGATCTTTGTTCCGGGGCGTCAGGACTTGCCACTGCGGTGGCTATCATCCCGCGTGCGGGAGCGCCGATCTCCTTAACGATGCCTCGCCCTTTCTTTTGTCTTTTTGCCTTAATTTTTTCGACCTGGCCTGAGAAGGTGTCTAAGGTTTCAAGACATGGCCAGTGACGGACAACTTACGCCGATGATGGCGCAGTATCGCCGGATCAAGAGCGAACTGCCCAAGGACGCGCTGCTGCTGTTCCGGCTGGGCGACTTTTACGAAATGTTTTTTGAGGACGCCCAGGTGGGGGCCCAATTGCTCAATGTCGCCCTGACCCGCCGCGGCGTGGTCCCCATGTGCGGCATCCCCTACCACGCCGCCAACAGTTACATCGGCAGGCTGCTCAAAGCCGGGCGAAAGGTGGCCATTTGCGACCAGATGGAAGATGCGCGGCCGGGCCAACTGGTGAAACGCGAGGTCACGCAGATTCTAAGTCCCGGCACGCATTTCGACGAGCGGATGCTCGCAGCCGAGCGCAACAATTTCCTCGCCGCGGTTTGTCCTGCCGGCTCGACTTTCGGCCTGGCGTTTGCCGACCTGACCACCGGCGATTTTCAGACGACCGAGCTCGAGGGCGAAACCGCCCTGCTGACCGAACTGCAACGGCTTCGCCCCGCGGAAATCATCCACCCGGCCGAAGCGGCCGCCCTTCGCGACCTCTTGCGCGGGGGCGGGCCGCGGCCGGCGCAGCCGCCCGCCGGCACGGCTTGGGCCAGGCCGCACTCCCCGGCGTCCCCCGCGCCGGCGGGTGGGAACTCCAACCTGCCCGTGACCAGCGGCGCAGCCTTTGGCTGGATGCTCAATGGTTACGAGGATTGGGTCTTCGCCCCCGAAACAGCCATCTTCACCGTGCGCGACCATTTCAAAGTCGCCTCGCTGGATGGGTTCGGTCTCAAGGACCGCCCCGCCGCCATCGGGGCCGCCGGCGCCCTGCTGCACTATTTGACCCAGCATCTGCGGCGGGACGCCGCCAGCCTGACCCGTATTTCCTTCTACCAGCGCAACGATTTTCTCGGCCTGGACTACACGACCCTGCGGCACCTAGAGATTCTCGAGCCGCTTCACCGCGACGCGCCGAGAACTGCCTGCCTCTATGGCGTGCTCAACCGCACGGTCACGCCCATGGGCGCGCGACGGCTGCGCGACTGGCTGTCCCAGCCCCTGGCGGCGGCCGAGCCCATCCGCCAGCGCCAGGACGCCGTCCAGGCCTTTCTCGATGACCCGGCCGCCCTGGAACAATTTCGCGCCCAACTGGCGCAGGTGCGCGATCTGGAACGGACCCTCGGCCGGCTGAGCTCCGGCGCGGGCAATGCCCGGGACCTGGTCGCGTTGCGCCAGGGGCTCGAACAACTGCCGGGCTTGCGGCAAACCGTGCGGGACCTGATTGCTCGCACCGAAGCCGCTCGCGCCAGCCAGCGCGAAGGTGAGAATCTCCTCCATGACGACTCGCTGGCGCCCCCCGAGGCGTTGCGCCCCGGCGGCGCCCCTTTGCTGCGGCAACTGCTGGACGACATCACGGAATTGCCCGCCCTGGCGGAGCGGATCGCCCGCGCCATCGTGGACGAACCGCCCCTCGCGCTCAAGGAGGGCGGCCTGATCCGCGACGGGTTTGACCCCGCGCTGGATGAATTGCGCGCGGCCATGCGGGGCGGCAAGGATTGGATCGCCAGCCTGCAGCAGGAGGAAATCAACCGGACGGGAATCCAATCGCTCAAAATCCGCTTCAACTCCGTTTTCGGCTACTACATCGAAGTCACCCGCGCCAACCTCGACAAGGTGCCCTCCCATTACGTCCGCAAGCAGACCATCGCCAACGGCGAACGGTTCGTCACGCCGGAACTCAAGGAAGTCGAGGGCCGGATTCTGGGCGCGGAGGAGCGGAGCCTCAAACTGGAGTACGAGCTTTTTCAACAAGTGCGCGAGGAGGCGCTGGGGCACCTGGCGGCGATTCAGGCCACAGCCGCCGCCCTGGCCCGGCTGGACGTGCTGGCCGGCTTTGCCGAAACCGCCCGGCTTCACGGTTACTGCCGGCCGGAAATCGGCGACGAAGGCCGGCTGCAGATTCGCGACGGGCGCCACCCGGTGCTTGAACAGCACCTGGTCGAAGAACGATTCATCCCCAACGACACCGACTTCGACGACCAGTGCCGAATCGCCCTTATCACCGGCCCCAACATGGCGGGCAAGAGCACCTATATCCGGCAGGTGGCGCTCCTGGTGCTATTGGCCCATACCGGCTCGTTCGTTCCGGCCGCCCGCGCGCGGATTGACCTGGTGGACCGCATCTTTACCCGCATCGGCGCCAGCGACGACCTGGCCCGCGGCCAATCCACCTTCATGGTCGAGATGTGCGAGACCGCCAACATCCTCAACCACGCCACCGCCCGCAGCCTGATCATTCTTGACGAAATCGGGCGCGGCACCAGCACCTTCGACGGCTTGAGCCTGGCGTGGAGCATCGTCGAGCATTTGCACAACCAGATCGGGGCCAAAACGCTCTTCGCGACCCATTACCACGAATTGACCGAGCTGGCGGGACGCCTCCCCCGCCTCAAAAACTTCAACGTGGCGGTCCGCGAATGGAGCGACCAGGTCGTCTTCCTCCACAAAATCGTCGAGGGCGGCACGGACAAGAGTTACGGCATCCAGGTCGCCCGCCTGGCTGGTGTGCCCCGCCCCATCCTCGAGCGGGCCCGGGAAATCCTCCAAAACCTCGAGGAATCCGAGCTCACGCCGGAAGGCATGGTCCGCCAGGCGGCGCGCCATCAGCGGGAACGCGACAAACTCAAGCAGCTCGCGCCCCCGCCGCAACTGGACCTCTTCGCCTAGGTCGAGCCGGTGCGCCCCGCTGGATATCAGGGCTCGGGCGCCACTACTCGCACGCGGAAGAATCGCGCCGGGGCCGGGTCTCCCAACGCGGCGACGTCCAACTCGAGGGCAGCCTGGTAATCGGCCGCCGTCAGGGGCAGGGCGGGATGGTCCAGCGTGGAGAACGGCCCCCCGGCTGTGGCCGCGGTTTCGACCTGGTAGCGAACGTTCGGAGCCGCATTCCAGTGCAGGCGCAAGGTTTGCGAATTGACCCGGACGGCGTGAAGGGTGGGCGGGCTGACGCGCGGGATCGTGAAGGAGTCAAAGACCGTGCCGTATCGGTCCACCGCCTGGACCTGAAGGGTGTCGCCGGTGATTCGAGCCACCAAATGATGGAAACGGGCTTCGAACCGCTGGCTGAGCGGCTCGCGTTGCACCAGCCCATACAGGAGGTAACCCCCGCCGCCTGTCACGATGCAATGAACCCCCTCGAGCGGGGCAAACCGCTCGAAGCAATGGGCATGGCCGCTGAAAATGGCCTGCACGCCAAACCGCCTGGCCACCGGCAGGAGCCACTCGCGCAGCTCCAGCCGGTCCGCCATGCCGTTGTTGTTGAAGTCGTCGGTTTGGTGGCCGGTGGAATCAAAGGGGGGCATGTGCAGCAACAGGATGCGCCAGGGGCGTGTCGAGGCAGCAAGGTCATTGGTCAGCCATTGCATCTGGGTGCTGCCGGGTTCCAGCACGTAACGCTCCGTGCCGGCGAAGGGGGTGAGCGTCGGCACAAACAACGATACAAAATGCGCGTCGCCGTGGTCGAAGGAATAGAAATGCATCGTGCCGGTGACCGGATTGGTTGGCATCAGAAAGGTTTCCAGGTACGTGGCCAGGGTGTCGGAAGCATACAGATCGTGATTGCCCGGCGTGAAGAAAAAGGGCGTGCGGCGCATCAGGCCGGCGTAGAGGCTCAGACACCGCGTATCCACGAGGCTGCGATTGAGCGTCGGGTAGGTGATGTCGCCGGTGTGCAACACCAGGTCCACCGCGGCTGTGGCGAGGCACGACGCCACTTGGAGCTGGGGCATTTCCCCCGACCCGCTGTCGCCGAACACGGCAAAGGAGATGTCGCCCGAGGTTCGCAAGGTGCGAAAGGGGGTGATGGGTGACACAGCCTCGCCGGCGCCGCTGCCGCTGCGCGCGCGGTAAAACCACTCGGTGTCCGGTGTCAAACCCGTCAAAGTCGCCACGTGGTTGGTGGTGAGGGTCTCATCGTCCAGGCGCTGGGCGAGGGCGGGGGTGGTTCCGTACTCGACCACGGTGGTGGCGGGGACCGGCGTGCGCCAGAGAATGCTGGCGCTTTCCTGGCCAACCTTTTGCAGGAAAGGTCCGCGGGTGAAGTTGGCGCACAGCTCGGGCACGAGCACCAATCCATAGGCCGGCTGGCTGGACCCGAACAGGTGGATGGCCAGGACGTTGGTTCCCGCCACCAGCGCGTCGCGATGCGCGCTCACGTCAATCTCCTCGGTCGCCTGCCGGGCGTGCCCGCTTGCAATGGCATCAAACGCCGGGGGGTCGCCCTGGACCCCGCGCCGGGCGATTTCGCGCCCGTTGAGCCACGCCACAAACCCGCTCACGTAATCCACGCGCAGCACCAGCCATTGAACCGCCGCCGGGTCCGGCAGGTTGAACGGTCCCCGGAAACAGGCTGACGACAGGGTCGCGCGCCCGAGATAAGTCGCCTCGCTGGAAGGTTCGGTGGGGTAGGTGCTGAACCCGGAAACTCCGTTGGACCAAGCGCTGTCGTCAAAACCCGGCTCGATCCAGTCAACGGCGGGCGGCGGCGAACCCTCCGCCACAACGGTATATCGCCAGGCCGCGCCCGCGGGCAGCAACTGCGGCTCGGTCGGCTCGGCGGCGGCCGTGAGCACGGCCAGAGCGCCCCACGCCAACCCCGCCGCCACCCAACCCAAACCCTGGCGGGTGGGACTCGTCCGGGCTGTCATACACACAGTCTGGCATGAACGCCGGCGGTGGATCAAACCGAAACGGGTCAACGGAGATGGCGCGGCCTTCGGTTCTTCGTCCCATGAACTTCGAAGGATCAGCGGCGGAGGGGACAGAACTGGAACCGGGCGGGTTGGACGCCCGCGGGATCGAGGTGGGCGAGGTAATAACCGCCGTCCTTGAGGAGTTCAATGCCGGCCAGGGAGGGGCAAAGGCGTATCTTGAACGGGCGCCAGAGCCGGGCCTGGCTGAGCCCCAGGCTAAGACGGCGGGCGGTGTGGCCGAGGAAGGTGATCCGGGGAATGCCCGCGAGGATTCGGGCCTGCCGTAGAATAAGCCGGGAGTGGAGGTGGCCGATGATGGTTTGCTCGATCTGGCCAAGGCGGTTTCGCACCTCCGGCTCCTCCAATAGAAAAGGCAGAGCGGTGGGATCGTGGCAGAAGAGCAGCACCCGCCGGTTGGGCTCGAGGTTGGCGAAGGTCTGGCGGATGGCGGCCAGGTGGGCTGCCCGAAGCTTGTTCCACTCGGGACGCTCCTCGGGGAGCGTGTCGGCCTCGAAGGCAGGCAGGGCGACCAGCGAGGAAACCACGCCCAGGAGGAGGTAACAGCCGATTTCGAGCCGCCACAAGGGCTCGAGGGCCAGGTGCTCGAGCGCATAGCGCCAACTGGCCAGCCGCATGCCGCCGTGACCGCCCACAAAACTCACTTTGCCCAGTTCATGGTCGCCGAAAGTGGCCCGGAACTGGTCTTTGAACTGGGCGCGCAGCCGGGTCAGGCATTCGCGGGCGCTTTGGCCGGCGGCGGGGTCGCTGACCCCGACGAAGGCGGTGTTGCAGGAATAATCGCCATTGGCCACGGCGAGCTTGCAGCCGGCGGTCTGGCGCAAAAACTGGTCCAGCAGGTGGTTCTGGTGCAGCGGGTCGCGCAGCCAAACGTAGTGGCGGTGAAGGCGCAAGGCCAGGCGCAACGCGCGGTTCGGGATGAGGCGATATTCGTAATCACTGCCGCGGGCTTGTTCGGCCGAGCTGGCGTAGTGAATGTCGCTCACGATCACCAGGGTGTGATCGTGCGCCGGACCTGCCATCTGTGTGTGCGCGCGCAGCATGGTCTGTCGGAGGGGCCCGGGGTTGCGACATTGGGACTGGCTGCCCGGCGCGGCCCGGCCCCTGTCATTGCCCGTGGCTCCCGACTTCGCGGGCGCAGCGTGCCGTAATCCGGGCGAAGTGTCGAGGGCGCGGGGCTGGCGAGCCGCGATTTTGGAGCGCCCCTACCGCGGGGGCAGGTTCCGCGGACGGTTCTCCTCGGGCGGACGGGGTTCCGGAGCCCCCGGACGGCGCGCTTCGCGCGGCCGCTGGGATTGCCTCGCCAATTCGTCGAAACGAACCTGTTGGTCCGGGGTCAGCACCGCCCGAAACTCGGCGCGCGCGCGCTGCAATTCGTCACGAATCTGCGGGCTGACCGGCTCCATGATCCTGCGGGTGCGCTCCTGGCTTTCCTTGAGGATAAGGTCAATGCGTTCGCGCTGTTCAGGGGTCAGCTCCAGCTCCCGCTGGGCGCGCCGGAGGAAATCCAGCCGCACGCCGCCGGCCGAGAGGGACGCCGGATTCGTCCGCGCCCCGCCCGCCCCCGGCTGAACCCGGGGAAGGAGAATGGCATCCGTGCGCCGGACCAATAGCCCCCCCGTGACCACCCCGGCCCCAAAAATCACCATCGTTGCTAAAATGACCTTCCAGTTGTTCACCAGGTGGAATCAAGGACGTGCTCGGCGGTGGCGGCGGCGAGAATCGTGTTTTCCAGCTCCTGCGCCAGATCATTGTCGGGGACCGGCTGTCCCGGCGTCAGCACCGTCCAGCCCACCAGCAAGAGCATCACCCCGACGCACGGCGCCGCCGCCCGCCACAGGCCCCGCGCCCATACCGCCCAAAGGTCCATGACGGGCCGGGCCCTCAGCCTTGCCATAATCCGCTGCTCGAAGGCGTAGGGCACGCCCTCGCGGGGCCGCGCCCGCCGCGCGGCCGCAAACAGCTTTTGCTCAAGTTCAATAAGGTTCATTTGGCCTGTAATTTCTCAGACGACACCCGCCGGGTCCCGGTTACAGATACTTCTCGCGCGCCAGCCGCCTTAATACCTTTCGCATTTCCGCCCGGGCCCGAAACGCCCGCACCTTGACCAGGGGCACCGACCACCCCGTCAGCTTCGAAATCTCTTTCACCGACCGCTCCTCCAGCTCCAGCAGGGTAATCACCAGCCGGGCGGGTGGCGAAAGCTGCTCGAGAATGCGCTCGACGAGCTGCCGGGCCGCCTCGACATCCTCCGGATTGCCAACCGGTTCCTTCACAAATCGTTCAAGCCAGTCGCCCTCCGCCTCGGACAACTCGGAGAAGGAGGCCTCGCGGTTGCGCTGATGCGCCCGCAGAAAGTCGTAACAGGTCCGGACCGTCAGGCGCATCAGCCAGTGTTCGAAGGGAGCCTCGCCGCGAAAGCCTGAGAGCTTCTGATACGCCTTCATCCAGACTTCCTGGACGATATCCTCGACCTCGCTCTCGCGGCGGGCGTAGCGGCGCGCCGTGGCGAAGACCCGGGGCGAATACCGTCGCACCAACGGCTCGAAACTGGCGGCGTCGCCTCGACGCACCGCCGCAATCAGCTCCGCTTCGCTCGGTTCCATCCCCCCCACTATGCCAAAGCCCCAAGCCCAAAGTCAAAAAGGCCGGTAGCTGCGTCCTCGGACCGTCGGGTGGCCCGGCAGCAGCCGGGGACGCGTTTCAAATGCCGAGATTGGAAAGCGTCTGGCTGACGGCGTTGACGATCCGCACCAGGCGCGGATGGGTGCGCTCGAACTCCGCCACGGAGGAACTCAGCCCGCGCAGCGACAAGTCCAGCAACTGCGGATTCTGCTCGGCGCGGGTTGCTTCGTGCGCCGACACGCGGGCGAAGCCGGCGATGCTTTCCGCCTGCTCGCGATGCGTGACCGACAGGTCCGCAATCTCCGCCTTGAGCTTGGACAGGAGCTCGAGGAGCTCGCGCCGCCGTTCCTCCTTGACGGTTTCGGCCCCCTGGATTTGCTGTTCGATTTTGGCCAAGGTTTCGTCAATCATCGCTGCCTCATCGTTTCCTATCCCAAGATACCTGTCCCCCGCGATTCCTCAAGCGCGCCTCGACCTCGCGCCAGATCGCCGCCTGGACTTCCTCAACCCGTCCGGTGGCATCCAGCACCCGCACCCGATGCGGTTCCGCGGCCGCGATGGCCTGGTAGCCGCGCGCCACCCGCTCAAAAAAGGCCCGGTCTCCCTCCTCCATGCGGTCGCGCATGAACGGCATGGTGGCCTGGCGGGCCAGGCGGCGTTGTTCGCTCACCTCGGGCGGCACCAGCAGCAGGAGTGTCAGGTCCGGGCGCGTGTCCCCCACAGCGACGTCAATCATCTGCCGTACCATGGCGAGGTCCAGTTCCCGGCCGTAACCCTGGTAGGCGGTGGTGGAATCGTAAAACCGGTCGCACAAGACCATTTCCCCATCCGCCAGCGCGGGGCGAATGACTTCCCGGACGAGCTGCGCGCGGCTGGCGTTCATCAGCAGCAGCTCGGCTTCGGGGGTCATCGCGGCGTTGGCCGTGCTGTGCTTGAGGGTGTGGCGGATTTCCTCGCCGATGGGCGTGCCGCCGGGCTCGCGCAGCGTGATGACCCGGTGGCCTTCGCGGCGCAGGCGCTCGGCCAGGAGGGAAATCTGGGTGGACTTGCCGGTGCCTTCCGTGCCCTCGAACGTGATGAACAGACCTTTCATGCCGCCAAACTGCAGAGGGTCACACGCGCTTGACCCGCGCGCCCTTGGGGGTGTCTTCGATGACCCAGCCTTTGGCCTTGAGTTCGTCGCGCAGGGCGTCGGCCCGCTGGAAATCCCTGGCTTTGCGGGCCTCCTGACGGGCGGCCAGCAAGGCGTTGATCTCGGCGGGCACTTCGACCTCCGCCGGCGCCCCCACTCCCAGCACCGTGTCCAGGCGGTCCCAGGTCGCCAGCCCGGCCGCCGCCCCCGCCGCGTCGAGCCGGTTGTCGGCAAGCTGCCGGTTGAGGTCCCGGACCCAATCGAACACCACGCCCCAGGCGCGGGAAACGTTCAGATCGTCGTTGATCGCCTCGGCAAAGGCGCCGATGACGGCGGCGTCCGCCGCGCCCCTCGCGCCGCCCGCCCGCTCGCGCAGCTTGCCCAGGCACTCATCAATTCGCTGCAACGCGGCGCGCGCCGCCCGTAACCCCTCGAGGGTGAAATTAAACGTCTCGCGGTAATGGGCGGTCAACAGCAGGTAGCGAATCTCGCGGCCGGCAAAGCCCTTGCCCAGCAGGTCCCGCAACGTAAAGAAATTGCCCAGGGACTTGCTCATCTTCTTGTTCTCGACCAGGAGATGCGCCCCATGCAGCCAGTATTTGACAAACTGCTGACCCGCGGCCTGGACGCCCGCGCCTTCGCTTTGCGCGATTTCATCCTCGTGATGCGGGAAAATCAGGTCCTCGCCCCCCAGATGGAGGTCAAAGCTGGGGCCCAGGAGCTTCATGCTCATGGCGCTGCATTCGATGTGCCAGCCCGGTCGGCCTTCGCCCCAGGGACTGGGCCAGAAAACCGGGCCGTCCTCGGGAACGCGGGCCTTCCACAGGGCGAAATCCGCCACCGCCTCTTTCTCGTATTCATCGCTGCGCACGCGTTCGCCCACCCGCAGGGCCTCGAAATTGAGATTGACCAGTTGGCCGTAGCGACAGCCGCAGCCGCGGTACTTTTCGATGCTGAAATACACCGAGCCGTCGGGCGCGGCGTAGGCCAGGCCGCGCTCCAGCAACCGCGCAATCAGGCCGATGATGTCCTGGATGTGCTCGGTCGCGCGGGGCGTGTGGTGCGGCGCGCGGCAGTTCAACGTCTTTAAATCCTCGAAAAAGGCCTGCTCGTATTGAGCGGTAAACTCGCGATGCGCGCGGCCGGTTTCGCGCACCCGCCGGATGATCTTGTCGTCCACGTCCGTGATGTTCATCACGTGCCGGACCTCGTAGCCGTTGAACTCGAGGACGCGCCGCACCAGGTCGGCGAACACGAACGTCCGCCAGTTCCCAATGTGCGCAAAGTCGTACACCGTCGGGCCGCAGCAGTACAGGCCCACCTTTCGGCCCGCTGGATCAAGCGGGACAAACTCCTGGACCGACCGCGAAAGCGTGTTGAACCATCGCAAAGGCATAATCGCGCCGAGAAGCTTAGGCGCGAGGCCCCGGAAATAAAGGCAAAAGTCCCGCGGCGGCCGGTGTCGCGGTGGACCCGGGCCGGGAATTCGTGAGGCGTTTGATGGGGTAAGACCCGGCGGGGCGGTCAATCGCTTTCGGGCGCCAAAAGTGGCGAGGGTCTCTTGGGCCGCTTTCCCGCGTGACCGGCGGGCAAAGTTGTGGCAAGGTGCGCGCGTGACCACGATGGAAGCGATTGAGTTGTTGGAGCGGTTCCGGGCCGGAAAAGTGAGCCGGGAAAAGGTGTTGTGCGCCTTCCAGGCCGCGCCGGTGGCGGACCTGGGCTTTGCGCAGGTGGATACCCACCGGGCGCTGCGAAAAGGTTTTCCGGAAGTGATTTTTGGCGCGGGAAAGACTCCCGAGCAGGTGGTGAAGATTGCCGCCAAGTTGCTGGAACACGAGCAACGCGTGCTGGTCACGCGCGTCACGCCCGACCATGCCCGGGCCGTCCGCCGGCGGTTCAAATGGGCCGTTTACCACGAAGCCGGGCGGTGTCTCACGCTGGAAAAGCAGCCGCTGCCCAAGCGCCCGGGAACCATTGCGGTGGTCTGCGCCGGGACCAGCGACCTGCCGGTGGCCGAGGAAGCGGCCATCACGGCGGACATCATGGGCAACCGGGTGGAACGGATTTCGGACGTGGGGGTGGCGGGCGTGCACCGTTTGTTCGGGCGGCTGGATTCCATTCAAGCAACCAATGTCATCATCGTCGTGGCGGGCATGGAGGGCGCCCTGCCAAGCGTCGTGGCGGGGCTGGTGTCCAAACCGGTCATCGCCGTGCCGACCAGCATCGGCTATGGCGCCAGCTTCGGCGGCCTGGCCCCGCTGCTGGGGATGCTCAACAGTTGCGGCAGCGGCGTGACGGTGGTGAACATAGACAACGGATTCGGCGCCGGCTATGCCGCCAGCCAGATCAACACCCTCGCCGAGGCTGCCGCCGCAGCCGCCCGCCACCCATG
The DNA here is from genome assembly GCA_964631605.1 of uncultured Verrucomicrobiota bacterium. GTDB lineage: Bacteria > Verrucomicrobiota > Verrucomicrobiia > Limisphaerales > UBA8199 > JARKQH01. Next base: position 31,818 of record CAZVYG010000025.1, on the reverse strand, counting down.
AAAACACTTTATCTTGATCTTTTCAGCGGGATCAGCGGCGACATGTTCCTCGGCGCGTTGTTGGACCTGGGGGTGGAATTGCCGGCATTGGAGCGGGAATTGGCGAAGCTCGGGCTGTCCGGTTATCACCTGCATGCCGCCCGCCGGCACAAGGGCAGCATTGAAGGCGTGAAATTCGACGTGCATCTCGACGAGGAGCACTCGCACGACCCCACCCACGGAGGCCATGCGCCCGGCCCGGACCACGACCACCCGCACCACCACGATCACCCTCATCCTCACCCCTCCAGCCACTCGCATGGCCCCGCCGCCGCGGCGGCCTCCCCCGCCGGTCATGGCCGGAATTACGCCCAGATTGGCGAGTTGATCTCGCGCAGCGCCCTCTCGGACTGGGTCAAGGCCAAAGCGCTGGCTGTCTTTCATCGCATTGCGGTCGCCGAGGGCAAAATCCACGGTCTGCCGCCCGAGGAGGTTCATTTCCACGAAGTCGGCGCGGTGGATTCGATCGTGGACATTGTGGGCGCCTGCATTGGCCTGGAGCTGCTGGGCCGGCCACGGGTCCTGGCCGGGCCGGTGGTTGAAGGCTTCGGCTGGGTGCAATGCGCGCATGGCCGGTTTCCCATTCCCGCCCCGGCCACGCTCGCCATTCTGGGCGCGCGCGGCATTCCCGTGTCGCAATGTGACGAGCCGCATGAACTGATCACGCCCACCGGCGCCGCCCTTCTGGCCGAGTTCGCCGAGAGTTTCGGCCCGATGCGCGAGCTGGTGGCCGGGCGCATTGGCTATGGCCTGGGCACGCGCGACAACAAAACCCGGCCCAACGTGCTGCGCGCGGTTCTGGGTGAATCCACGGCGCGGGATGACTCGTGCGACTGGGAAACCGACACCGTGGCGGTGCTCGAAACCAATCTCGATGACGTCAGCCCCGAGGTGCTGGGGCATTTCGTCGAAAAAGCGCTGGCCGCCGGCGCCCTGGACGTGTTCCACACCCCGGTCCAAATGAAAAAGAACCGGCCGGGCGTGCTGCTGACCGTCTTGTGCGCCGAAGCGGATGCCGACCCGCTGACCGCCCTGATACTGCGGGAAACCAGCGCGTTTGGCGTGCGCCGCATCTCGGCGGCGAGACGAAAACTCCAACGCGAATTCGTGGCGGTGAACACTCCCTTTGGCGAGGTGGCTGTCAAGCTGGGCAAGCTCAACGGGGTCGTGGTCCAGGCGGCCCCGGAGTATGAATCGTGCCGCAAAGCCGCCGCCGCGGCCGATGTCCCCCTCAAGGAAGTCTATGCCGCCGCGCTCAAGGCGGTGGACCTGCCCTAAACCCCGAACCTTCGCCGCCGCACCGGCTCATTCCTCGACGGCGAACAGGGTTTGCAGAAAGGCCGTCGCCGCCCCGCCCGGCGGGCGCTGGACGGGCCAGGCGGCCACGATTTTTCTCGAGGGTTTCGGCGGCTCGAACGAACGATATTCCAACCCGTGCCGTTCCCGGCGCCGCGCCGCCATCGCCGGAATCAATGACAAACCCAGCCCGCTGCGGACCAGCGATTGAATGGTCTCCAACTGGGCGCTGCGAAAGCTCACGGCGGCATGCACGCCGCGCCGGTCGCAAAAACCCAGCACCTGGTCCCCGAGACAGTGGCCCTCCTTGAGCACAATGAGCCGTTCGCCCTCCAGGTCGCTGGCGGCAACAACCCGTTTGCGGGCCAGCCGGTGGGTTCGCGGCAAGGCCAGCAGCAGCTCTTCGGTGAACAGTTCCCGGACCACCACCCGCGGCTCGCGCAGCGGCTGGCTGGCCACCGCAAAATCAATCTCGCACGCCAGCGCCTGGCGCACCAGCCCCGCCGTGGTGTCCTCCTCCACCACCACCTCGACGCCCGGATACTTGCGCGCGAATCGCGCGATCCCTTCCGGCAGCAGGTAAGGGGCGATGGTCGGCAGCACCCCGATCCGCACGGTCCCGCGCAGCAGGTCGCGGCTTTCCCGTGCCTCGCGCCGCGCCGCCTCCGCCTCCTCCAAAATACGGCTGGCGCGCGGCAGGAACCGTTCGCCCGCGGCCGTCAGTTTCGCCTGCCGCTTCAGCCGGTCAAACAGCCGCTCCCCCAGTTCGGCCTCGAGTTTCTGAATCTGCTGGCTCAGCGAGGGCTGGGACACATGGCAGTGCTCGGCCGCCCGCGAGAAATTGCCGGCCCGGGCCACGGCGACCATGTATCGGAGCTGGTGCATTTCCATAGGCGGCTCCTATGGTAATGAAAGGAAAGAAGTATTTCAACAATACTTTAAAATAGGGTTCAATAGTGTCGCACAGACGCACTTTATGAAACCAAAGCACAAAACGCCGCTTTTGACCACCACGGGGGGCAACCCGGTGGCCGACAACCAGAACTCACTCACCGCCGGGCCGCGGGGGCCGCTGTTGCTGCAGGATTATCAGCTTCTTGAAAAGCTGGCCCACCAGAACCGGGAGCGCATTCCCGAGCGCACGGTGCATGCCAAGGGCTCGGGCGCCTACGGGACCCTGACCATTACCCGGGACATCACCCGTTACACCAAGGCCGGTGTCTTCGCCAGGGTCGGCAAAAAAACCGACTGTTTTTTGCGCTTCTCCACGGTGGCGGGCGAGCGCGGCGCGGCGGATGCCGAGCGGGATGTGCGCGGCTTCGCTCTCAAGTTCTACACCGACGCAGGCAACTGGGACATGGTCGGGAACAACACGCCGGTGTTTTTTATTCGCGATCCGTACAAGTTCCCGGATTTTATCCATACCCAGAAGCGGCATCCGCGCACCAACCTCCGGAGCAACACCGCCATGTGGGATTTCTGGTCGCTGAGCCCCGAAAGCCTGCACCAGGTGACCATCTTGATGTCCGACCGCGGCCTGCCGCGCGGCTACCGCCACGTGAACGGTTACGGCAGCCACACCTACAGCTTCCTCAACGCGAAGAACGAGCGGTTCTGGGTGAAGTTTCATTTCAAAACCCTCCAGGGCATCCAGTGTTTAACCAACGAGGAGGCGGAGGCCATTGTGGCGAAAGATCGCGAGAGCTCGCAGCGGGATTTGTACGAGGCCATCGAGCGCGGCGATTTTCCCAAATGGCGGTTCTGCGTCCAGATCATGCCGGAGAAGGATGCCGAGACCTATCGCTGGAACCCGTTCGACCTCACCAAGGTGTGGCCGCACAAGGATTATCCGCTGATTGAAGTGGGCATCCTGGAGTTGAACCGCAATCCGGAGAACTATTTTGCCGAGGTGGAGCAGTCCTCGTTCAGCCCTTCGAACATCGTGCCCGGCATCAGCTTTTCGCCCGATAAAATGCTTCAGGCGCGGATTTTTGCCTATGCGGACGCCCACCGCTACCGGGTGGGCACGCATTACGAAATGCTGCCGGTCAACCGTCCCCGGGTGCCGGTGCATACGTATCACCTGGACGGTCCCATGCGGTTCGACGCCGTCAAAAGCACCGATGCCTACTACGAGCCCAACAGCTTCGGCGGCCCGGCGCAGGACCCGCGTTTTGCCGAGCCGCCCCTGCGCATTTCCGGCGATGCCGACCGGTACAACCACCGCGACGGCAACGACGATTACACGCAGCCGGGCAACCTGTTCCGCCTGATGACCCCTGCGCAGCAGCAGCGGCTCTTCAAAAACATCGCCGCCGCCATGGCCGGCGTGCCCGAAAACATCATCCAGCGCCAGTTGGTCCATTTCCACAAGGCGGACCCGCGTTACGCGGCGGGCGTCGCCAAGGCCCTGGGGGTGAAGAATCGCGCCGCCTCGTCCTGACCCGCCATGACCACCGTCGTCACGGAAGCCGAGGAGAAACGCTACGCCGAACTCCAGCTCCTGGCGTTGGATTGCGCCCGGGGCGGGGACACCGACCTGCTGCGCTCGATGGTCGAGGCCGGCCTGCCCGTGAACCTGGCGGACGCCCGGGGCAACACCCTCCTGATGCTCGCCGCCTATCACGGCAACGCCGAGACCGCCCGGATGCTCCTCGCTCTCGGCGCCGAGGTGGACCGCCGCAACGACCGCGGCCAGACCCCCCTGGGCGGGGTGGCCTTCAAGGGCGACGAGGCAATCGTCGCCCTGCTCCTGAGTCATGGCGCCGACATTGATGCCGACAACGGCGCCGGCATGACGCCCCTCATGTTTGCCGCCCTGTTCGGCCGCGTGCGGGTGGTCGAGCAACTGCGCCGGCACGGCGCTTCCCTCCAGCGCCGCAATCGGCTCGGAGTCTCCGCCCGCCTCCTGGTCACCCTCTCGGGCTGGATTGCGGCGCTGCGAGGCTGGATGCGCCGCCCGTCGCCGCGTTTTGGATGAACCTGCTCCGGCATCAGCGCCAGATGCGGCAGGCCGCTTGGCGGCGCCGGAGCGCGGCCCTGCCGGTGTTTGAACAAAGGGAGCCGCGCGGCGTCTAAATTTTTTGACAAGTTTTACTTGAAATATAAACAATCAACGGTAATGTAAGCACGTATGAAAAAAATCCTGTTACTGTCGGTAGTGTTGACGGCGTTTGCGGTTGCGGTCCAGGCGGGCGAGGGCTGCGGCGAAAAGCAGGCGGCCGGCGCGTGTACCAAGACCAAGGTCGCCGCTGAAAAGAGCGATTGTGCCAAAACCCAGGTCGCAGGGGAAGCCTCCTGCACCAAGACCAAGGTTGCCGGCGAGGCTGCCTGCGCGAGGACCAAAGTCGCGGGCGAGGCTTGTTGCACCAAGACCAAGGTCGCGGGCGAAGCCGGTTGCTCGAAGACCAAGGTTGCCGGCGAGGCTGCCTGTCCGAAGACCAAGGTCGCGGGCGAGGCTTGCTGCAAGACCCCGGGGAGCGGAGAAGCTGGAGCTTGCTCCAAGACCAAGGTCTCCGGCGAAGCCAAGGGTTGCTGCCCCAGCCAGGCGGGAGCCAAAGACAATCGTCAGGCACTGCTGAGTCCCAAGGGCGCTGAAGCGGTCCGGTAATCACCGGCCCATTTCTTCAGTCAGATTACTCCCCGCGTGCGACCGGCTCGCGGGGCTTTTTTTTTGCTCGTGACGCGTCAGAGGCTCAGGAACCTCAGGACCTGGACTTCTTTCTTGAAGACCAGCCGGATGGTGTTGCGGTCAAACTGAATATCCAGCGGCGCCCGCTGCTGGAAATACTCCCACATCACCGTGCCATTGGCCGGGTTAATCCGCCGGATGCGCAGATAGGGCGGCGTTTCAAAGCCGGTTTCGGTCGTGGGAAACTCGTCCTCGTCCGGTTCCGGGGGCATGTAAAACCGCACGGTGTAAACAAAGTCGCCCGACACATAGTTGACCAGCCCGCCGGGTTCGACGGACCACAGCACTTTCCCGTCGCGCGCGTCCACCTTGAGCACAACGGCGCTGACCTTTTGCGAAAGGTCAATCTGGCGTGAGAACTTGATGCTCTCGGGGCTGGCCGTGGTGGTATTCACGTAAAGGGCATCCGCCTCGTCAAAGAACAGCCCCGCAATCCCCACCGAGGGCAGGCGCCACCGCACGCTGCCGGTCTTGAGGTCGAAAGCGGACAAGACCCCCTCGTCAAAGACGTAGAGCGAACCCTTATGCTCGACACAGGGACCCTGGCCGTAGGCCGCGCCTTCCGGGTCCAGGGCGTCCGTATCGCTGGAAAGCTTGTAACTCAATTCGCTGGTCCAGAGTTTCCGGTTCGATTTGTCCAGCACATGAATCGTTTTACCAGCCCCGAGCACGTTGACGGTCTGCAAGGGATAGAGGGTGGGCGGCCCCACCACTTCGCCAATCCAGGGATTCTCATCGCCCGGGCGCCCCACGGTCACCCGGTAGCGGCTCAGGTTTTCGATCACCGTTCCGCCGCCCCGTGACCGTTGCATCTCATTGAGGATTTCGTTGGCCACCTCGAGGGTGTTGGCAACCGAAACGGCACCCTCCAGAGCCGATTGGGTCGGAGCGGCTTTCATCGCGTTGCGTTCGACCAGCCGCGACTCCACCAGCCGGACGGACATCTGGAAAAAACCATCGCGGGTTGGAATGAGGGAAATTGCCCCCTCAAGCTGGGCCCCGGCCGCGCCGGAGGCGCTTCGACGGGCCTGATCATTCATCTCGGCCAGCGCCCGCTCCTGGGTCATGCTGCTTGAAAGCAAGGCGGGCAGCGCAATCCGCGCCGGCAACGACAGGCGCTGGGCCTCCTCCGCCACTTTCGCCGGGTCCATCGCCCGGCCGCCATCCCGGCCCGGCACCAGCGGCAAGCCTGCGAGACTCTCCCGCCCGCTGCGGTTGGTCGCCGCTGCGACCGCGGCGGCCGCCACGCGGGCCGCTTCGCCCGTCAACAGCTCGGTCCGCGATTGGCTGGTCGTCAAATCCACCGCGGTCACCTGCGGGCCTTGGACGCCGGCACTCACGAACAACAATTCGTTCCCGCGCGAAATCAGACCTCCAAAGCCGGCTTGAATCGGAATCTCCTTGAGTGGCGCCCCCGTTGTCCAGTCGTGCAGCACCAGTTTGCCCGGCGCTTCCACCCAAATGTTCGTGCCCCGGACATAAAGCTGCCTCTGCGCGGCGGCATCCTTCTCCATTCGCCGCGTCAACGTTTCCGGCGAAGGAATCTTCACTCCGTCTGTGTCACCCTGATCGCGCAACCGAAAATTGAGTTCCTGCAGACTCTTGATGCGCGCTGCCACCTGCTCGGCGAGCTCTTTCCGGTCCAGCAGGTCCCGAGACCAAACCTCTTTCTTGGGCTTGAGTTGATACCTTGCCAGAGTGTTGCCGTGCAAAAACACAATCTGGTCGTTGTTCGCGCCCGCAAAGGCGGACTGCCCCGAATAGGATGGCTCGGCAAAACGGACCGAAAACACCGGTTTTGGCACGGACCCAAACCAACGATACCAGATCCAAAAACCGATCAGCAGCACGAGGATCCCCCCCAACACCATGCCCAGCCGACCCACCCGCCGCCATAATCGGGCTTCGACCACCGACTTCTGGCCCTCAAAGACCGGGACCGCAATCCCGTGCGACTCCGCCTTGGCTTTGCACAGCGGCGAACAGACCCAACCGAACAGTTCCATGCACTTGGGGCAGATCGGTTTCCCACACACAAAACACTTCTCGAACGCCAGCTCTCCCGGGTGCCGGTGACACGGCGTGCCCGCAGGCGTAATGGCATCTGCCGCAGCGGGTTCAGGCTGATGGATTCGCGCCTGAACCTTCGCCGTGGCCCGTTTCGGCTCGGAGGCATCCCCCTTGTCTGGTTTCGCGGCGCTGCCCGGCTCATCCAAAAGGATCCCTGCGGGGGCCTGCCCCGTTGCTCCCGGAACCTGCGCCCCGCTGTTGCCCAATTCCTGCCGCACCAGTTGCAGCACATACTCGGAAGCATCAAGTCCACACGCCGAACAGACAAACTTGAACGGCCGGTTCAGCATCTCCGGACTCACCGCAAACTCATACTTGGCGCCACAGGAACACTGGATTTTCATGGTTTTTTCGGCAGTTTCAGGGATTCAACAAGACCTCCCCTGGCCGCACCTCGAGCGATATAATCGCCTGGGGCGGAGAGTTCTCCACGTGCCCGTCTGTGAACAGCAGGTTGCCTCCTTTGTTCCCATGGTTATTTGCGGGTGGTTTGCCATCCGCCGAGAATACCAGTTGGCCGGGGGTCTTGGCATTGGTATTCACCTGCTCATCGGAAAGAATGGGTCGCACCGGTTGTAACCCATTCAGCCCCATATAGTAAGCGTAGGATATCGTCTGCTTCGAAACAGGCTGTCCCGCTTGGATGGGTCGCGGTTTGCCCGGACAACTGAAAGTGGCTGTGTCTGACGAATAGCGCGGCACCAACAGGCTCACGGCCTCAGCCGAGGTCCCCACAGAAGGGGTTCTCGGGAAGGTGCCGGAATGATCGTTCGCGTAAAGCTGCATCGCGATCCCAATGCGCTCCAACTGGTTGCGACAGACTGCTTGGTGCGAGGCTTCCCGGCGTCCAGTCCTGGGACTCCACAACAGCGTCGTAATGACCACCAACAGAGCCACTACCACCAGAAGCTCGACAAGCGAGAACCCGTCCCCGCTCCGCACTCGGTCGGACCCGGCCCCATCCAATCCACGCCCTCGCCCATCCGCAGATTTCGGCTCGGCAGCCGTCAGCGAAAAGACTTCATGCGGGAGACTCATACCGTTTTATAAGTCCAAAGCCCTCTGCTGGCAATCCCGACCTTTCTGTCCCCATGCCGGGTTCATTTCCGGGTTCATTTCATTCTTGCAAGCCAGTGCGGAAAGCGTAAAAGGATGAGGTCACTGGTCTGTTGGAAGTCTCTAAACATTATGATTTATCAGGACAAGACGGCTGCGCTTGAGCAGGACCGGCGGTCGGCCGACCTGTACGCGCAACCCCGCCGCCCGGCGGCCACGGAACCCAACCATCGCATGGTTCGATCCAAGGCCGCCACCGGACCACGTTCCCCCTCGATGCTGGACAAGGTCAAGAACTTCAACAGCGCCACCCGCTTGCGCGCGGCGGGGCTTTACCCCTATTTCCGGGTCATCTCCTCCGCCCAGGACACCGAGGTGGACATTGACGGCAAGAAGGTCCTGATGTTGGGATCCAACAGTTACCTGGGCCTGACCAACCACCCCAAGATCAAAGAAGCCACCCGGGCGGCGGTGGACAAATACGGGACCGGCTGCGCCGGTTCGCGCTTCCTGAACGGCACACTGGATATCCACATTGAGCTGGAGCAGGCGCTCGCCCAATTGGTCAACAAGGAAGCCGTCCTGCTTTACAGCACGGGCTTTCAGGTCAACCTGGGCGTCATCAGCGCCCTGGTTGGCAAAGGGGAATATGTCCTGGGCGACAAAAGCAATCATGCCAGTATTGTCGAGGGCTGTTTGCTGACCCAAGGCCGGTTTCTGCGGTTCGCCCATCGGGATATGGCCGCGCTGGAGAACCGCCTGCGCCAACTCGAGCCGGAGGCTGGCAAACTCATTGTCGTGGATGGCGTGTTTTCGATGGAGGGGGATATCATCCAACTACCCGACCTCTGCCGCCTGGCGTCGGCCCATAACGCCCTGGTCATGGTGGATGATGCGCATGCGATTGGCGTCCTGGGCAAACAGGGGGCCGGCACCGCCTCACATTTCGGGCTGACCGACCAGGTGCATCTGATCATGGGCACGTTCAGCAAATCGCTGGCGAGCCTGGGCGGTTTCATCGCCTCGGATGCGGCCACGATTGACTACCTCAAGCACCACTCCCGCGCCTTGATCTTCAGCGCGAGCATGAGCCCGGCCAACGCCGCGGCTGTCTTGGCCGCCCTTCGGATCATGATCCAGGAACCCGAACGCATCGCCCGGCTCTGGCACAACACCGAGCGGATGAAACAGGGCCTCCGCAGCCTCGGGTTCGACCTGGGCGATTCCCAGACTCCCATTCTCCCGGTCTATGTCCGCGACCTGATGACCGCCTTTCAGTTCTGCAAACGCTTGCAGGACGAGGGCGTCTTCGTTAATCCCGTCGTCTCTCCGGCGGTTCCGCCCGGACAGGAATTGATCCGACTGAGCCTGATGGCCACCCATACTGATCGGCAGATAGACTTTGCCTTGGACAAACTGGGCAAAGTGGGCCGGGAACTCGGCTTGATCTGATCGCCGCGAATTGAAAGTCCTGCTCACAGGCGCCAGCGGCTTTGTCGGCAGTCATATCCTTGAGGAATTACGCGCCCGGAATCTCGCCGTTGCGCTCCTGCTGCGGCCCTCGAGCGACCGGCGGTTCATCCAGGGATGTCTTCCCGAGGCTGAAATCCGCTCCGGTTCGATCAGCGATCCCCAGTCCCTGGGAGCGGCGATGGAAGGAATCACCCACGTCATCCACTGCGCCGGCTGCACCAAAGCCGTTCACACCTCGGAATTCCATCAGGTCAACCACCTGGGCACGCGCAACGTCGTCGAGGCCGTCAACGCCCATCGCCAGACGGTGCGCCGGCTCATCCACGTCTCGAGCCTCGCTGCCGCCGGCCCCGCCACCCCCGACCACCCCAAACGCGAGGAGGAGGCGCCTCAGCCGGTCTCTGAATACGGCCGCAGCAAACTGGCCGCCGAGAGGGAAGTCCGGGAGCGGTGCCGCACGGACCACGTCATCCTCCGTCCGCCGGCGGTTTACGGTCCCCGGGACCGTGGCTTCTTTTCGATGTTCAACGCCGTCCGGCGCCATCTCCGGCCCCTGCCGGGCGAGCGCCAGGCGTTGAGCCTCGTGTATGTCAAGGACCTGGCCAAAGCGGTTGTCCATTGCCTGGACCACCCGGGCGCCGTTGGAAAAACATTCTTTGCCGCCGCGCGCGAGATCGTTACCGCGCGGGCGATGGCTTCTGAAATCGCCGCGCAAATGAACCACTGGACAATCCCCTGTCCCTTGCCTGCCTTTGCTTTATGGCCGGTGTGCCTGCTGCAGGACCTTTGGGCCCGCCTCACCCGCCGGCCCCGCCTGCTGAACCTGGCCAAATACCCCGAGCTGGTGGCGCCAGGCTGGGTGTGCGACCCGGGCCGACTCGAACGGGAGCTCGGTTTCGCCTGTCCCACCACCCTGCGGCCTGGCATTGCCGAAACGCTGAAATGGTATCAAGACCAGCGGTGGTTATGAGGTCGAAAGGGCATTTGTGAAACACTACACCTTTGTTGACTACGCCACTCAGGCCTACGCCCTGCTGGTCGCCGCCCTCGTGCTGGCGTTTCATAATGGGACCGTCCCCCGCTGGCCCTGGATTATCGGCGCGCACGTCCTTCTGGTGCTGGCCATTCACGGCTTGATCCAGTGGCATGCGCGGTCCAGGCCGGGCAAGGCGCTGGATTTCCTTCGGCATTTCTATCCCGTGCTGCTTTACACCTGGTTTTTCTGCCAAACCGGCTGGCTCAACCGCATGTTCTTCCAGGATTACCTAGACCCGATGGTCATTCGCTGGGAGCAGGCCCTGTTTGGCTGCCAGCCCAGCGTCCTGTTCATGGAGAAGCTTCCCCTCCTGCCGGTCAGCGAGCTCTTTTACGCCTCCTATTTCTCGTATTACATCATGATCAGCGGGGTGGGGCTTGCGCTGTTCCTGCGGAATCGGCAGCAGTTTTTCCATTACGTTTCAATCGTCTCGTTCCTGTTTTATATCTGCTATACGATTTACATTTTCATCCCGGTGATTGGTCCTCGCGTCTTCTTCCGCGAGATCGCCGGCTACGAGCTGCCCGAGGCGCTGCAGCAACTGGCCCCAACGGACGTCTATCCCGCGGCCGTGAAAGTCGGGCCCTTCTACCAGCTCATGGCCTTTATTTACCGTGTCTTCGAGGCGCCCGGCGCCGCCCTGCCCAGCAGCCACGTGGCCGTGGCCATCTGCACGGTGTTCTTCTCCTTCCTTTACCTGAGGCCGATTCGGTTCCTGCATTTGGGCGTGGCCATCCTGCTCTGCCTCTCCACGGTCTATTGCCGTTACCACTACGTGGTGGATGTGCTGGCGGGCGTGCTCACAGCCGCCCTGGTCATCCCGCTGGGCAACCACCTCTATTTCACCCTGCGCCGCCGCGACTTGGAAGGCGGCCCGCTGCCGCGCTCATCCAAAGTCGAACCCGTCTCTCAAACGCGCGGCTCGTCGTGAAAGGCCGACATTGCCGCCGGCTCGGCAAATCGCCCAGCCCATGGCCGCGACGGCACGTGTCTGCAATCCGAGGCGCGCGGCGAGGCCGGGTCAAATTCGGCCTCGCCCCCCCCCCCGGCTCGAGTCCTACTCGCAAACCAGGCGATAATACCGCTGCGGCGCGGTGACCGGCAGGACCACAGGCGATGTCTGGCTGAGCTCGACCCACGGACCCTCGAGCGTTTCAGCGCCCAGAAGACGATAACCTTCGCCAGCCCAACTGATCACCGTGCCGGCGGTGGTGGCACTGATGGTCAGACCCGAAGGTTCGCAGGCGGCCACCCGTTCGAGGCCGTAAAGCAGGTTTTCGGCCCCGCCAGTCGAGCGGCACTCGATTTCCGATGCGTATGCGAAGGCTGCGGCGCCCGGCGGCAGCTCGGGGATGAGGCGGATTTCGTCGCAGGCGAAGCCATAGACATCGAACCCTTCGGTTGAGGTCAGGCGCACGGCCCCGTTGGTTCCGAGAAGCGCAAATCGTTCGGGCCAACGGGCCACCGGCAGCGGGTCCTCCAGGGTAATGGCGGGTGCGATGACGTTGCCATAGGCGAAATAAACACCGTTGCTCCAAAGTTGGATGAGTATGCCCGTCGCCTCCAGCGGGCTGAAGTCCACCGCGGCATGCACGCCGTTGGCAGACCGGACCAGTCCCAGGTCGAAGACGGGCGGTGGCGGCCGGTTGGTGGTCGTGCCGGGGGGAAAGACCGGCCCTCCGACGCGGAAGAACTGCTGCTGGAGGGGCAGATCAGGATTTTCCGAGTGGTGGATACCCAGGTCAAAGCTGACCGAGCGGCCGAGGTCGAGGGTGATGCCACTGTAATCCTCCTCCGCCGTGAACAGGACGCCGCCGGCCGTCGCCTGCAACGTGACGAGGCTCTCGGCAGCGGGCGCGATTTCCTGGCCCATGCTGTAGAGCCGTTCGTCGGTGATCAGGAATTCAGCCAGGCCGGTTGAACTGACTTCCACAAGCGCCGGCAACTGGCCGCCGCCGCCGCCACCTCCACCGCCCATCGGCAAAAACACGATGCGGCTCGCATTCTCATCAAAGCAGGGACACTTCACCGTGCCGTCCCAGCCTCGGTGCCGAGTCCGCAAACCTTCGGTGGCCCGGCCCTTGATGGTGCCATCCCAGCCGCGCGGACAGGGCAGCCCATTGCACAACCGCCGCTCGACGGTTCCCGGGAAGGTAAGGCTGATCTCGCCCTTCTTCGCGTCGAACAGGAACGAGACCGGGAACTGGTCCACGCCGTCTTCCGGCGTGAGGCTGACCAATGCCTCGGCTTCACCCTCGGCGTCGCTGACCAGGAAGGAGTTCAACAATTCCCCATTCGCGTTGACGGCGGACACCCGCGCGTCCGGTCCACCCTCGTCAAAGAACTTCCGGCCCAGTTTGAGGTTCCAGCCGCATTGGGGCGCGCAGGCGCTCTTGACCAGGCGCACCCAGGGTGCGTTGGTGCCCTCGTCGGTCGGCGCGCTGATCCAGATTTCGGCGCCCTCGGGGGCATTGCGGTCGAGAATGGTGGTGAAACCGAAGGCTTCGCCGCCCCCCAGGCCAATTTCAACACTGTTCGGCAAGGAAGGAGTCCCGCCCGACGGCGCGACCAGGATGGCCGGGCCCGAGCCGATGGGGCCAAACCCCGGCAGTTCCGGCTCCGGCATGGCGGTCAAAGTCGAAGGCGGGTTGCCGCCGACGCTCTTGACCCAGTGCGGGAAGTTGCCGTTGGGGTTGATCGGCGGCGGGCAGGTCCACAGCCGCAGGATCATGTAATCCACCGTCGTATCATCGTGCACCATCACATCCAGCCGCAGGGTGCTGTTCATGTGCGCAATCACCGCGGCGGACAGGTTGTTGGTGAAAGTCGTGGCGGGATGGCCTGGCAGCCAGTTGCCCCCCGCGCCGGGCAAGGTCTTGATCGAATAAACCTCCGCCCAGCCGCCGGGAGCGCAATTGGTCAGCCCGATGAACAGGCCGTCATTATCCGAGCCCGGGCTGGCGCCGGCGGGCTGCATGCGGGTAATGAGCTGGGCCTGGACGATATTATTGGGCAAACCGGTGAACCGGTGGCCGAACAACGTGTTGATCGCAACCACATCAAACTTTTTCCAGAAGGGAAAACCCGACTGGGACGCCACGAGGCACGCGTTGGTGGAAGCGGGGTCAAACGGCAGGGCAAAGTTATCCATGAGCCCGGCCTGGATCGAAAGGTTGGGCGGACCCAGGATCGAGGATTTGACGATCACTCTGAAGGTGCAGGAGGCCACCTGGCCGCAGGCATTGGTCGCCAGGCAGGTCACCAGGTTTGTCCCCAGCGGGAAGCTGCTGCCGGAGGGCGGCAGATAGGTAATCGGCCCGACGTTGCCGGTGGCGGTCGCCGCGTAGTAGGCGACGGAGCTCGAGGTGCAGGTGTAAAGGATTTGATCCTTTGGACACTTGATGGTTATCGGCTGAGCCGTGGGCAGCACCGTCACGGTGAACGAGCAGGTGGCCGCGTTGCCCTGGGAATCAATCGCGGTGCAGGTGACCACGTTGGTGCCGACCGGGAAGACGGAACCGGAGGGCGGGGAGGAGGAGAGCGAGACGATATTGCCGCAGGCGCTGCTGGCAGTAGGCGGCGGATAGGTGACCGCCACGCCGCCGGCGCAGGAGTTGGTGACGATTTTCGGTGGGCACGCGATCATCACGCAGGTGTTGCAGCAGGCCAGACCGGTAATCTCGGTGCGCAACCCTGTCGGGCTATACAGGCCGTTGGTGACCGCGAACACCAGCGTGTTCCAGCCCGGCACAAATCCCGACGTTATCGTCACCAGATGCCAGTTGGTGAAAGCCCAGCCGGCGGGCAGCACGTTGGCGGTGGGCGCGCCGTTGAGGTGGATGCGGCCCGTGTCGTCGGCGGTCCAGCGCCCGGCCAGGGATGCCCCATTGGTCGAGCAAAGGAAGAACCGATTCGTATAATAGTAAACCCCGGGCGGTCTCGAGGCATAAGTGGCGGTCGGACCCACCCACTTGGACAGTCCGCTGTTGGGCACCCACCACCCGTTAATGGACGTCTGCACAAAAGGATTCCCGGCGCTGAACAACGGCGGGCTGGTCAGAAACTGCGGATCAGGCGCGCCGCCGGGCAACACCCCCGGCACGTTGTTGGTGGCGCCGCTGAACAACCGCAGGAAGGTCACCGGTTGACAGCACCCCGGAGTTTGATAAGCCGCGACCGTCACGAAACAGCTCTGGCAATTGCCCGCCGCGTCGCAGACCGTTACGGTGACCGGGGTTGAGCCGGTCAGGGGCGTCCCCGGTGGAACCGACTGGGTCACGCTGATCTGACCCGGCTGCGAGCAGTTGTCGGTAATCAGGCTGTTGGTTGCGAAGTCGGGCATCAGGGGCGGACAACCCGTCACGCTCAAGCTCGCGGGCGGGCACAAAGGCGGCACCGTATCGGGCAGCACGATGACCAGGAAGGAACACGAAGCCGAGTTGCCGAGGGAATCGTAGGCGGTGCAGGTGACCGTGTTGGTTCCGGCCGGGAAACTCGAACCGGAGGGCGGCACGGTCACGAGGTTGGTGATGGCGCCGCAGGAGGTCGAGGCGATGGCGGAGGGGAAGAACACCACGGCGCTGCTCGCGCAGGTTTGCACGTTGGTGTTGGGCGGGCAATAGATGCTGATCACGCTGTTGGTGCAGGGCTGCGGCCGGCACTTGCCTGCCGCGTCCGCCTGGTAGATCGAAAGGAAATCGGCGCTGGCCAGGGTCTGGTTGAAAAGTTCGAGCTCATCCAACGCGGATTCGCCATACGGACTGTTGGCCGCCCAGGTGCCGCCGATCAGCAGGTCCGCCGGGCTGTTGAAACTCCCCGCCGGCGCCAGCGCCTGCGGCGGTTCAGTCACCCCATTGACGTGAAAGGTCACGGTGTTGGCCGCACGATCCACCGAGACCCCGACGAAATTCCACGTGCCGTAGGCCACACTGCCCAGGCTCGTGTAGGTGAACAGCGCGCCGTCGCCCACCACCAGAACCACCTGGGCGTTCAGCAGCGCCACCTTGTACCCAAACCCGGTGGCGGGGCCTGTCTGAAACAGCTTGTCCACTATCGGATGCCAATGCACCGGCCCGGTGAGCACGGGTCGAATCCAGCCATCCAGGCTGAAACTGCCCGTGCCGAAGTTGAGCGAGGGCGCGTTGGGCGCCCGACCGCGCACGCTGGCGCCGTAGAAATAGTTCGCGCCGCCAACCTTGCCCGGCACGGCGTTGGGGCTGCCGCCGCTGCAAACCGGCCCGCCGCTCTGGACGATGGCGGCGTTGCCGTTGGCGGAGATGTCGGCGAAGATCGGCGCGCCGCAAGTTTCATCCAGCGGCCACCACCCCACCAGCCCCGCCGGAGGCTGCACACAGGGGTTGGTGTTGCACCCTCCTGCCGGCGCCAGCACGGTGAAATTCACCACGCAGGAGGCGACGTTTGAGGCGCAATCGTAAACCTGAACCGTGATCGGATGCACACCCACACCCACCGGCGTGCCCGCGGGCGGGGACTGCACACAGCCCGAAAGTCCGCAGGCATCATACGCGCAGAGACTCGCCGGCAGGCAAAGATCCGGAATGTTGGTGGCGCAGGCCGTGACGGTTAACACCACCGGCATCACCGCGTTGTTGGTGAGACACTTGCAGTCCAACTGCGGCGCGATGCTGTCCACGACCGTCACCGTCTGGCTGCACTGGTCGTGATAGCCGCAATCGTCCACCCCCTGCCACGTGGCGGTGATGACCTGCGGGCACGCGCCATTGGTCACCAGGCTGACCAGCGTGAGCGCCACGCCGTTGCTCGGCGTGCCCGGCGGCGGAGCGCAGGCGTTCGTCCACCCGGGCGGATCGAACGTCCAGGCCGTGCCGCACTCCACGGTCTTGTTGGTCGCGCACAGCAGCGAAAAGACGCAGCCGGGCGCCGGGGAAACCACGAACGGCACCAGGCACTGGTCCGCCAGCCCCTGGTTATCCATCACCGTCACGGAAATGTAATGCGTCCCAGGCCCAACAACGGTTCCGGCCGGCGGCGTTTGGCTGCACCAGTTGGGCGTGCCCATCACCACATTCGTGGAAAAACAGTTGGTTGCCAGCAGGCAGAGGTCCGGTATCACCGCCTGGCAGGCGTTGGTGCTCAACACCGCCAGGTTCCGGACACAAACACAATCCACCACCGGCCCGGTTTGCGCCTGGACCAGGCCCGGCCCCATCCAAAGGGCCGCCGCCAGCAGGGCCAGGACAATCCGGGGCCGCTTTGATTTCATACCAACACAGGGAACTTGATCGGGAGTCATAGGGTTTTCCTTGATGTTTGCGCCGACACAAGAAGCTGGGTCGAGCCGTCTCTCCGAGGGCCCGATTTCTTTTTGCCGGTCATCTGTCGGCCACTGTCGTGGCGCATGCGATTGTTTCTCAGTTTCCGCCCCCTCCAACCGGGGGTCCCTCCGTTCGGCAAAGGCCGCTCATTGCCAGAGGACGGCCTGCGCGAACCAGGAACATCTTACATCTACAGTAACCGTGTCTAATTTGCAAGATTATATTTCTTTTAAACTGCGCCATGAAATCGGCAGGGGCTTCCGTTACTGAAACGACCGATTCCCACGGCTGCGGCACGTTCAAGGAGGCGTGCACGGCTCCGCATTCATCGCTCCTGAAAAGAAGCGGTGGTTGGCGCAGCCGCCATCCAAAGGCCGAATTAGCCTCGTCACCGGGCATTTGTTTGCCCATGCTGGCTTCTGCCATGAGAATTGTGGTTTTGGATGGTCACACCGCCAATCCAGGCGACTTGAGCTGGGAAAAGCTGGCTGCCTTGGGCGATTTGCAGGTCTATGAGCGGACTTCGCCAGAGCTGGTTGTGGAACGGGCCCGGGAGGCCGAAATCGTTTTCACCAACAAGGCCATTTTGGACAAGACTGCCATCATGGCCCTGCCCAAATTACGTTTCATCGGCGTCCTGGCCACGGGCTACAACGTAGTGGACACGGCCGCGGCCCGCGAGCGCGGCGTGCCGGTTTGCAATGTGCCCGATTATAGCACCCCATCGGTTGCCCAGGCAGTCTGGGCGTTGTTGCTGGAGCTGACGCACCATGTTGGCGCTCATTCCAGGGCCGTCCGCGCCGGCGCGTGGTCAAGCTGCCCGGACTTCAGCTTCAGCCAAACCCCCTTGGTTGAGCTGGCCGGCTTGACGCTTGGCCTGGTTGGCTACGGCCGGATCGGCCGCGCCGTGGCGCGCATCGGCCTGGCCCTGGGCATGCAGATCCTGGCCTGCAGGCGTCATCCCGCCGCCACCACCGAACCCGAGGTGCGCAGTACAGACTTGCAGACCGTCTTTCGTGAGGGCGACGTCGTCTCCTTGCATTGTCCCTTAACAGAACAAAACCGCGGAATGGTTGATGCTTCACTGCTCTCCCTGATGAAACCATCCGCTTTCTTCATCAACACCGCCCGCGGTCCCCTGGTCAATGAAAATGACCTGGCTTCAGCCCTGAACAGCGGACGCATTGCCGGCGCAGGCCTGGACGTGCTGAGCCTTGAGCCGCCGCCTCCAAACCATCCGCTGCTGACGGCCAGAAATTGCGTGATCACCCCCCATTACGCGTGGGCTACGAAGGCTGCCCGCCGGCGGTTGCTTGATATATCCGCCGATAATCTTCGCGCCTTCCTGGCCGGCCATCCCGTCAACGAGGTGAACTGATGCGCGGCCCCAACCCTCGGACAAGTTGAAACCATCCCGCCCGAACCGCGCCTATTTCAGCGCGGTGGTGATTTCCGTCAACGTCACCCCCAGTGTCACGCGAGCCACGAGGTCCAGGTCGGCCTCGGAACCGCTCAGATGCATGGTGCGATGGACATGCTGGAGACTCTCGCCGGGTTTGAGCGCGGCGGCGGGCGAGGAGGATTCCAGCTCGTAGAACGGCCCGAGCGGCTTGCCGCCGTTGACCGGGCCGTCGTTGTAGCTGTTGGCCACGTCGCCGCTGTACGGATTGTCCTGTAGTTTCCAGAGCGAGTTGACGTAATCGGTCACGCCGGCGGGCTGGGTGTAATAGACGAGCGTCAGCACTTTGTTGGCGGCGTCGTAACTGCCCAGAATGCCTTTGCTGCGCTTGGGGCCGACACCGATTTTGCTGCGATATTTGCCGTCGCCCTTGAAATAGAGCACGTTTTCCTTCTGGACCAGCCGCTCCGGCGGCACCTGCCCGAAGTAATCGGCGGTCACTTTCCTGCCCAGGACTGTTTCGTCGCCGGCGTGGATGGGCACGACGATGGTGGTTTCGGGCGAGGGATTGAACATGCCGAGAATCCAGATGGACAGGAGCCCCGTGGGTTTTTCCCAAGGCTGTTTGCCGGCATTGGTGATCTTGTTCACGGTCTCGAAGGCGACCAGTTTCACCGAGCTGAGCGCCGGCACATTCATCTTCTTCCAAGCGTCTTTGGCGGAGAGCAGGCGCACCTCGCGGTCCACCTTCACGGCAAACACCGTGCCGGAATAATTGGTGAGGGTCAGCGAGTGCTCGAACCGCGCCGAGGATTGATCGCGGCGGACCAATTGATACGGCTCGGTGTCAATGCAGGCGGGCGTGAACCAGTGCTCGAAGTCGAATGGAACGCCCTTGGCGAAAAAGATGGAAAACTGCCCGCCCTCCGGCCCCATCCAGAAGCGGTCCTCGCCGCCGAAGATGTTGATGCGGCGTTCGAGTTTGCCGGAGGCAATCAGTTCGCGGTTGATCCAGCCGAAGCTGAGGCCCTTGTCGCCGGTGGCGGCGCTGGTCATCACCCGCCCCTGCCAGGCCGGAACCACGGCGACCCGCGCGTCGCCGGCTTCGTCCGACAGCACCACCACCTCGGTGTACTTGCGAAGAAACGCGACCTCGTCGCCAAACGTCGCCGCGCCGGCGCCCGTTGCCGCCGCCACCAAGAGGCCTGAACCCACGGTTTTCATGGTTTGGCCAAGAGTACTGGATTTGGTCTTCATGGTCATGCACATTGTTGGTATTACACGGGGCGCAGAGTCTGGCGCAAGACCGGCAGTTTTGGCGACAGGAAATTGGCGCCAATTTCGCGCCGTCCGCCAAACCTCATTATCCGTAGCAGCGGACGTCAGTCCGCTCAAACCTTTACTTCCGCGCAGCCGGCCGAGAACCCACGCCCGGCTGAGACCCGCGCCAGAGTGGGAAGGATGATCCGACTTACGTCGGCTGCCACGAGCTTGATTTCGCCCGTGAGCCATCCAGCCCCAGTGCTTCACCCCGTTCCCTGGTAAACCCGGCCTGCAGATAACCTAACATAAGGTCTTCCGCTTTGGCATGATAATGCCACCTGTGTCAATGTTTGCCACGCCCGGCCTGCGCCGCCGATTCCAGCACCAGCACCCAATCGTTCCCGGGGGTTTCCTCGCCGGGCGGGTCGAAGGTGCGCTGACTCCGGCTCTCAAACTCGCCGATGGCGGAGGTCTCGCCGGTGCGGGGATCAAACCATGACGCCCGCCCGCGCGCGCCAGGCAGCTTGCCAAGCTGGATAACGAGTGAACGACCGGTGGGGGTGTACACCAGCGCGTAACCCTCGCCGCGCAGAGCGAGGCACATTTCCCACGGCTTGGTTTGCTCGAAAGCGAGCAGCGACAGGTCGGGCCGCTGGCTGAGGAAGGGGCGCGACTCGATGAGCCGGCGCAGGTAGCCCATCTGCCGGGCGCTGGGCGTATCCAACGCGTCGTACCAAAACTCCTTTGGGCCGGCCACACCGGGATGCTTCGGCGAGTGCATCTGCCAGATGCTGTGGTGGCCGTAGGTGTGGCCGGCGGCGCCGGCGAAGACAGCCCAATAGGCGGCCCGTCGGGCGTCGTCATCCGTGGCGATGGTGGGCGGGCGGCCGTGGCGAAAGCCGGGATAACTGGTCTCCAAGTCAATCACCGGCAGTGTGGGTTTCATGGTGAAGGCGTGCTCGACCATCATCCAATTTAGCGCCCAGCGGCCGTGACCGGATTGCAGCGCGTGGAAGTCGAGCCACGGCTCGTTGTTCAAGAACCAGGCGGTGCTGCCGGGGCCGCTGGTGTGGTAGGTCATCAGCACTTTGGAATAGTCCTCGGCGCCACTGCCCCCGACGGCAATGCCGCGCGCCATCGCCCGCCAGATGGCCTTGGCGTCGTCGGTGGGCGCAGCCCTATCCCCGCCCAGAATCCAAATGATGTTGGGATGGTCCTTGTAACGGGCGCCGATGAAGCGCCCGTAGGCCTCGGCGTTCGCAGGTGTGAAGAAGCCGTCCACGAGTCCGTTTTGCCAGTCCGAAATGACCCACTTGCCCCAGGTGGGCAGCAGACCCACATGCAGGCCGTGTTCCGCCGCCAGCCGCAGCACGCGCTCGACATCATCCCAGTAATCGTTGTTCGGGCCGTCCTTGACAACGGGGCGGTCGGGACGCTTCGGCTCGATGGGAAAGTGGCCGAAAGCGTTGGGTGTGTCGAAGCGCAGTTCCGGCAGCACCACGGTCTGGATGGCCGTAAAGCCCTTCTCGCGGCGGTCGGCGAAGTAACGGCGCATCTCCCCTTCATCAAGGTCGTGGATGAGCTGCCAGGCCGTGTCCGCGAGCCAGAAAAAAGGTTTGCCCTCCGGGGTGACCAAAAACCGGTGATTGTCACTCACCCGCAGCCGTGCCAGAGGCGCAGCGTCCAACAGCGAGCCGTGGGCGGTAAACAGTAGAATGACTGTTTTGAGTAAAAGGTCTTTCATGGTTGCACCCAAATGACGGCCCGCCGGTAGGCCCAGAGCGCCGGCGAACCGTTGTCTTTGACTTCCAATATCACGTGGATGCTTTCGGGCTTTTTAACCGTCGGGGCGACCAGGCGGGTGCTCGTGCCACGGTCCGCGCTCAACGTCACCTCCACCGGAAAGCCCCGGCCTTTGGCATCCCGCAGGCTGCTGGCTTCGGGGTAAATCCACCAGCGCAGCTCGAGGGCGTCCCCGTCCGGGTCGCGGCTGCCTTCGGCGGAAAGTGTCACGGTTTCCCCGGGTTTGGCGGTGAGTTCGACGACGCGCTGGGTGGTGTGCCCATTGAGCAGCGCCACGGGGTTGTGGTTGGCCTGTTTGTGCTCCCCCGCCACACACCAATCCAGGCGTGCGGCGAAGTCGTGTTGGAAGTGCTCGCGCCAGCGCCAGAGGGTGGCCATGTCGGTGCACTGGGTCTGGCCGTTGTCAGCGGTGACGGTGTCGCGGCTGTCCTGGTTGTTGGTCCAGATGGGGCGCGACTCGCCGTAGGCCTGATAGAGCGCATAGCGTCCGCCCCAGCCGCCATAGGCCGGGCTTACGGCCCAGCCCAGACCGTTGTTAATCAGGCCGAGAAACGACGGCGTGTCGCCCTCCATGATGTATTCCAGTCTGGGGTAGAGGGCACCGAGCGGGCCGTGGTTTCTGATGATGTTCGCCTCCAGCCAGGGATTGTCCACCAGGTGAAACTTGTGCCCGGGGCCGTTCTTGTAATGCCGGTCGCCGCTGATGCCCGTCCAGGTCGCGCGCCAATACTCTTTCCAGTCCGTCCCGCTGGGACTGACGATGTAGAACAGGCCGGGGAACTCGCGGCGCAGCCACGGGCCGCTGTCGTCCTGGTCGGAGATGGAATAGACGCGCAGTTTTTCAATCAGGCGCTGCAGCGCCTGTGGAGGACGCTCCCGGCGCGCATCGAACAGGGCTTGGGCCAGGGTGTTGGCCCCGCCCCACACACTTACCCAGAGGGGGCGGTCGTCAGCCTTGTCCGCCGCCGCGAGCAGCAACCGTGAGCCGGGAGTGGACTTTCCGTCGCCCACCGCCGCCAGGCCGTAGGCGGGCTGGCCGGTGGCGGTGACCGCCCGCAATGAGTCCGGCGAGGGAAACCCCGGCGCGTGCTTGAGCAGGTTGTCGCGCACCTGGCCGTAGGCGGCGAGTTGACGCTGAATCAAGTCCACGCGCGTGGTGTTCCGCAGCCAGGTGGACGTCGTGGCGACGAGGCCCTCGATATCGAACTCGTTGGCATAAACCAGTAATCGCACGAACGATTCCTCGTCATCCGGTTCGTTCGAGATGTCGGTCAACACGAACAGGCGCGGCTTGGGGTCCGGCGACCAGCGTCTTTCGGCATCGGCCGTCGAGGCGGCCGCGGCCAGCACCGTCCAGACCAGGGCGCTCACCACGGTGGCGGGCAGACCGAAGATGGGTCTTCGCTTCATCATGCTGAAACGCTAGTGAAATAGCTGGAATCACCCAAATGGAAAAATGTCTGAAAGCCGCGAAGTTGGTTCAGGCACCCATGCGCCTGGAAGCCCGCTGACCCAAGGCCAACCGGTTTTCCCGCACTTGGGCTGACGCGGGTTGATGGCCGGGACTCTCGCCAAGAGCGTGGAGGAATGCCCAGGCTCCGGCTTCCGGCGGGGGCTTGGCAAATCGCACGGACCCGCCCGCCCCCTTTCCAACGCCAAGGGTGTTGCGAACAGCGCGACCCGCAGCATTTCATTTTGCCCTTCAGACCAACGCCTGAAGCGGGTCTCCCTGGCGCGGCCGCCGGCCGGGCACTTTCTTTCAAATCGTAACACTCCCGCCGCGGACGTGTCACCTCGGGGTGGTTAGGTGAGGCGCATTAACCGGTGCTCGGGAGTTGTTCAAGTCCCGGCCACAACAAGAAACCTGAAAATTATGATCAGAGCAAAAGTGACCATGACTGTTATGCTGGCTGCCGCGGCGGCCAGTTCGGTGCTGGCGGATTTCGCCGGCTACACCAACCAGGGCCTTGTCGCCGTAGGCCGTGTGCCTGCCGATACGACCGACGCACGCGGTCCTGGACTGGATACCCTGGGTGGTTTTGGCTCGGCCGCCTTCTTCGACCCCGCCTCCTGGACCCAGGACGGCTCGACGGTGAAAGGGACGCTTTATGGTCTGCCGGATCGCGGGTTCGGCGACGGCACGCAGGATTACCTGCCGCGGGTGCAGGTCTTCGACCTGTCCGTCACTCCTTATTACGGCGCCGCCCCGGTCTCCCAAGACCAAATTGTAGCCAGTAATACCTTCTCCCTCTTGCTGACTTACAACGGCACGAACTTCACCGGCTTTGATGCCAACGACGCTGCGGCCACCAACTATCCGCAATCCACGCTGGCGAGCCTGGGAGGCGGTCGCCGCAGTCTCGATGCCGAAGGCCTCGTGCGCCTGGCAGACGGCAGCTACTACGTCAGCGACGAATACGGCGCCTTCGTCTATAAGTTCTCCGCCGCCGGGGCGCTGCAGGCCACCTTTTCCCTCCCGGCCTCCCTCATGCCGCGAAAAGGTTCGGCTTACCCGCGCACCAACTCGTTCACCGGCGCCAGCGCGCCGGACTCCGGCCGCCGCAATAACCGCGGCCTCGAAGGCCTGAGCCTCACTCCCGATGGCAAGCGCTTGCTGGCCATGCTGCAGAGTCCGACCATCCAGGACGGCGGCGCCGGAAGCGGCGGACGCAACACGCGCCTGCTGGTCTATGATGCCGATGCGGCTTCGCCCACTTACGGCCAGCCGGTGGCAGAATATGTCTATGAGCTGACTCTCCGGGGCAACGCCACCACCAATCGCCACACTCCGGTGAGCGAAATTCTCGCCCTCAACCGCACCGAATTCCTCGTGCTCGAGCGCGACCAGGTGGGACAAGGCGTCGTCGGCGCGGACACCAACACGGCGCCCACCTATAAGCAGGTGGTGCTGGCCAGCCTGGCTGGCGCCAGCAACATTCTGAACACCGTCTATGACCTTGAAAAGGGAGCGCCCGGCCAGGTGTCCTTGGCTGCCAGCGGCCTGCCCGCCAATGTCCGGCCGATTGCCCGGCAGGAGTTTGTGGACCTGCTCGATGCCGCCCAACTCGCCAAATTCGGCCTGAATGCGAGCGCCCCCCACGACACCAACACCGTTTCCGAAAAATGGGAGAGCCTGTCGCTCATTCCCTTGAACGACCCGGTGGCCACGAACGACTACCTGCTGCTGGTCATCAACGACAATGATTTCAAAGCCCCGGTGGTGTATCACAACGGCGTCGCGGTGGGCACCAATGATGTGCCCATGGACTCCATTCTCCTGGCTTTCCGTGTCACCCTGCCGACCTATGGGGCGCCGGCTCCGGCCAACCTGCCCCCCAGTGTGGCATTGTCGGGCCCAACCAACGCGTCCCTCTCGGCCCCGGTGGTTTTTACACTGAATGCGGACACCTACGACCAGGACGGCATGGTAACCAACGTGGAGTTCTATGCCGACAGCTCGAAACTGGGCGAAGACAGCACCTATCCTTTCCAGTACACGGCTGCGCTGGCTGCGCCGGGCGTCTTCAGCGCCTATGCCGTGGCGTATGACAACGAGGGCTTCGCCACCACCTCCGCCGTCTATTCGGTGATCATCACCGCCGGTAATCTGAGTCCCCAGGTGACCATCACCAGCCCCGCGGATGGTACGGTCTTCACCGCCCCCGCCAGTTTTACCCTCGCGGCTTCCGCCACCGACACTGACGGCTGGCTGACCCGTGTGGTCTTCTACCGCGGCCCGACGGCGTTGGCGACCAATACCACCGCACCCTTCCAAGTCAGCCTGGCAAACCAGCCGATCGGTTCCCTGACCTACACGGCGGTCGCCACCGACAACCAGGGCGTCAACACCACCTCCGCCCCGATCGTGGTCACCGTCAGCAAAAACCTCAGCAGCCAACCGCTGACCCTCCAGATTTTGCATGCCAGTGATTTTGAGGCAGGGTTGGACGCACCGGTGGACGCGCCGGCGTTCTCCTCGGTGCTTGCCGCCCTGAAGGCGCAGTATCCGGATAACACCTTGATCCTTTCCTCCGGTGATAACTACATTCCCGGCCCGTTCTTCAACGCCGCCTCGGACCCGGCGGCCGGTTTCAACGGGGTCGGTGGCCGCGCCGACATCGCCATGCTCAACGCCATGGGCTTCCAGGCCGCTGCTTTCGGCAATCACGAATTTGATGCCGGCACGCCGCAGGTTCGCAGCCTGATTCTGCGCGATACCAGCGTCGGTTACCAGGGCACCATGTTCCCTTACCTCAGCGCGAACCTGAACTTCGCGACGGACGG
The DNA here is from genome assembly GCA_964631605.1 of uncultured Verrucomicrobiota bacterium. Classification (GTDB taxonomy): domain Bacteria; phylum Verrucomicrobiota; class Verrucomicrobiia; order Limisphaerales; family UBA8199; genus JARKQH01. Next base: position 6,112 of record CAZVYG010000025.1, on the reverse strand, counting down.
CAGCATGGCCAGCCTGGTGACGGCCGACGGCCAGAACGGCGTGGTCATGACCAACAAGGTCGCCAAGTCCTGCGTGCTGAGCGTGAGCGGCCAACTCGTTGGCATCGTCGGTGTCACGACCAAAGACCTTCGTTCGATCTCGTCCCCGGGCAATGTCGGTGTGGACACCAACCTGGTCGGCACTGTTCAGTCCGCCGTGGACGGTCTGCTGGCCCTGGGGGTGAACAAGGTCATTCTCCTGGCGCATTTGCAGCAGTATGCCAACGAGTTCGAACTGGCCCAACAACTCCGCGATGTGGACGTGGTAATCGCCGGCGGTTCCCACGCCATTTTCGCCAAACCGACCGACCGGTTGCGCGCGGGAGACGTCGCTTCCACCAACTACCCGGTGCTGTTCAACTCGGCCGCCAGCGAACCGGTGGCGGTGGTCAATGCCGGCGCCAACTACCGGTATGTCGGGCGCTTCATCGTTGATTTCAGCGCCGACGGTCTGATCACCAGTTATGACCTCGCCAGCGGCGCCTACGCCACCGACGCGCAAGGAGTCCTGGACACCGGCAATTTCCCGCCAAATCCCACGGTGCTGAACATCGCGACCAACATCGGCGGCATCATCGCCGCCAAAGACGGCAACATCTTCGGCCGCACGACGGTCTATTTGAACGGCCTTCGGCAGTATATCCGCACCGAGGAATGCAACCTGGGCAACCTCACCGCCGACGCCAACCTCTGGCGGGGCAAGTTGACCGACCCCACCGTCTCGATCTCCCTCAAGAACGGCGGGGGCATCCGTGACTCCATCGGCGCGGTGCTCGGTTACGGTGGCGGCAGCGCCTACGTTCCGCCTTTGGCCAATCCCAGCGTGGGCAAAGAGTCCGGTGACATCTCCCAACTGGATATTGAGAACTCCCTCCGCTTCAACAACGGCCTCTCGTTACTCACCCTCACCGCCCAGCAGTTGCGCGACACGATCGAGTGGGGTGTTGCGGCCGTCGCGCCGGGCGCCACGCCGGGACAGTTTCCGCAGGTCGGCGGCCTCTGGTTCAGTTACAACCCCGCCAATCCGAAAATGACCTACTCGATGTCCGGCTCGACGATCACCGGCATCGCCACTCCCGGCTCGCGACTGCGGACCTTGGTCGCCGCGCGTCCCGACGGCAGCCTGGATTTGGTTGTTGAAAATGGCGTTCTGGTGGGCGATCCCAACCGCACGTTCCGCATGGTCACACTGGGTTTCCTGGCTGGCGGGGGGGATTCCTATTATCCGCTTACGCTCGGTGCCGGGCGGGTGGACCTTGCGCCCACTTCGGGCAATCAGTTTACGACCGATGGCAGTGAGCAGTGGGCATTGGCGTCGTACCTGACCAACATTCAGGTTTACACTCAGGCCGATGCCCCGGCTGCCGCTGACCAGCGCGTGCAGAACTTGTCGCTCCGCGCCGATACCGTTACCTGGCCCCGATTTGTCAGCGTTACGCTCGATGGCGGCAATGCCACGTTGCGCTTTGCCGGCATTTCCGGCTTTGCCTACCAAGTGCAGGGTTCAACCAACTTTTCGAACTGGGAGAACCTTGGTTGGGCCTCCCCGGCGGACGGCGGCCTGTTCCAATTTGTTGATACTGACAAGCACTTGCATCCCCAGCGTTTCTATCGCATTGTCCACAGCCCGCTTCCCGCCGCGAAGATCGCCTCGTTTAGTGATCCGCACTACATGGATCCGAGCCTGCTGATCGCGGATGGTGTGGCTTTCCAGACCTACCTGGCGTATGACCGCAAGCTGCTCAAGGAGAGCGCGGCCATTCTGGATTCCGTGATCGCCGGCGTGACCAACGCCGACCCGGACATCGTCCTGATTCCCGGCGACCTGACCAAGGACGGTGAATTGGCCAGTCACCAGGGTATGACCAACGCTTTGGAGCGCTTGCGCGCGGCCGGCGCGAAAGTCTTCGTCTGTCCCGGCAACCATGACGTCAACAACCCGCACGCGCTGGCCTACGACGGCGCCAACGTCCTGCCTGTGCCCTCCGTTTCGGCGGCGGAATTTGCCCAAATCTACGACCAGTACGGCTATGGCAGCGCGGTCGCCCGGGATCCCGCCTCGTTGTCCTACGTGGCGGAACCGATGCCCGGCCTTTGGATTCTGGCCATGGACGCCTGCCACTATGAGCGCAACACCAACGGCGCGCCCTACACCGGCGGCTATTTCGATACCGCCCGGTGGGCTTGGATCACCAACCAATTGGCCGCTGCGCGGGCCCAGGGCAAATTTGTCCTGGGCATGGTGCACCACGGTATCATGGAGCATTACCAGGGACAAAAGGCGCTCTTCTCTGAGTACGTGTTGGATGATTACCAAACCGTCCGCCAGGAGTTCGCCCGCTACGGCATGAAGGTGGTTTTCACGGGCCATTATCATGCCCAGGACGTGGTGAAGTCCGTCCATGCCCAAGGCACGATTTTCGACATCGAGACCGGCTCGACCGTGACCTATCCCTGCCCTTACCGGGTGATGGATCTCTCGAGCGGCGGCGTGCTCACCATTACCAGTTACCAGGTTACCAACATCAACTATGACCTCGGGGGCCAGCCCTTCCCCACCTATGCCTACGACTTTCTGACCAACGGCTTGATGAGCCTCTCCACTTACCTGCTCATGCAGCCGCCTTACAATCTCTCGCAAGCGCAGGCCCAGTTCCTGGCCCCGGCCATGACCGAAGCCTTCACTTCTCATTATCAAGGCGATGAAGGCAGCCGGCCCATCTCGCTGCAGACCCAAGGCATCATTGGCGCTCTGCAAGCCGCGGGCGACCCCCTCTCGCTCATGATGGCCAACACATTGCTGGCGATCTTCAACGACCCGGCTCCCGCAGATAATAATGTCCAGCTCGATCTGTTGTCCGGTTCGACCGTGCCCTGATTCCTCGCGCTCGCCCCGGCGCCTCCGATAGTAAAGCTGGCCATTGCATGGCTGGGGCGAGCGCAGAGTCTAACCCGGGCGGCGGAAGCCAACCTCCGCCGCCCGTTTTTAATTCTCTTCCAGCAGGGCTTCGGTCCCTTCAGACCTAGCCATGGCCGTTGTTCCGGCAGTCCCGGGGGACGGCGCAAAACCCTGTATGCGCCCCAAGCGGCGATTCTGAGTCTGGAAAGGCCATGCTGGGGTCTCGCCGCAATCGGGCGAAACAAAAAGTATTTCTCAAAACGGTGGCTGGGAGCCGAGGAATTTGGTTCAATGGCGTCGTGCTTGTCGAATCCGCCAGCTCGAGTGTTGCCGCGGACCGCGCCCGTTTCGAGGCAATGGTCCACGCGGACACGGCGCGGCGCCCCGATTTTCAAGTCCGGTTCGAGGTGCGGGGCCGGGTGGCCGCGCCGGCAGCCGGCGGGGACGCCTGGCTGGCGGCGTTGCTGCTGCCCGCCATGTTTGGCGGAGAGGACCTCGAGGTTCGGTTGCCGGTGTCGGCGCGCCTCACGCGCACGGCCAATGAAATCCAGGCGGTCATGCACTCCTGGTATCCGGACTTGCTAAACCGGATCACAATTCGCACCCCGTCGGTGTTGCCTCCCGCCTTGTCCGCCCGGGAGAAGGGCGGCGTGGCGGTCTTTTTTTCGGGCGGGGTGGACTCGTGGTATTCGCTGCTGCGAAATCGGGAGGAGGTCACGCACCTGATCACCGTCAAGGGCTTTGATGTGCCGTGGAGCGACGGGGAGCTGTGGCCGCAGATCGTGCGGGTGCATGAGCAAATCGCGGCGGAGCTGGGCAAAGCCCTGATCACGGTCGAGACCGATTTGCGGGATCACGTGGACCCGAGCTACGGCTGTTTCCAAAAGCCGTACGGCGCGGACTTCTGGGGAAAAGCCATGCACGGCGCCGGCATGGCCGCGGTCGGACTGCTGCTCGAGAATCAGTTCTCGCGGGTGATCGTTCCGGCTTCGTGGCAGTATGCGCGATTGCAGCCGTGGGGTTCGCATCCCCTGCTGGACGCGCTCTGGTCCAACGGGCAGGTCGAATTCTGGCATGACGGCGCGGAAGCCTCGCGTCTGGAAAAAATCCGGGCGCTGTTGGGGTCAAAAATCGCCTTGAAGCACTTGCGCGTGTGTCCCTCGGACCGCCCGGGCCGTTACAACTGCGGCGTGTGCGAAAAATGCCGCCGGACGATGCTCACGCTGCGGTTGTTCGGAGTTTTGGACCAGGCCAGGTCCTTCGACCAGCCCCTGGACTTTCGCGCGCTCGAGCTGATGCCCGTCGCGCGTTACCTTTATCCCCTGTACCGCGAGATCCTGGCGGAGGCCCGAACGCGCGGGGATGCCGAGGTGGCCCGCCTGGTCCGGATTCTGATCGGCGAAAAGTTTTCCGCGCGGCGGCAGTGGCACTTTCTTTGCCAGCGAACCGGGGCGCTGGTGGGCCGCGCCGCGCAAAAGCTCGGTGTCCCGCGTTGGAAACGCAGCCTCCTCAAGCGGCTGCCCGCAGGCCGGCAGGGAGCCTCCGGAAATCCGGCCGGCGGGAGTTGAACTGCCAGCGGTTACGTTTACCTCCGCGTCATGAGAATTATTGTGGATAACGGGGCCTACACGTTGCGGAACATGGGCGACGTGGCGATGCTGCAGGTGGCGTTGCGGCGGCTGCGGCTCCAGCAACCGCGCGCCGAGTTCCAAATTCTAACCACCCGCCCGGATTTGCTCGAGCGCTATTGTCCAGGGACGCTGACCCTGGCGGTGGAATCGCGGGATGCGGCTTATGATCCGGGCCGTGCTGCGGGTTCGTCCCGGCGCGAGGTCTGGACGCGGTTGAAACGGCGCTGGGGGATTTATCCGCGCCGGGCGCGGGAATTCAGGGAGGCGCTTGCCCGGGCCGATGCGGTGGTGGTGGCGGGCGGTGGATTCCTCAACGACCTGAATCCATTGCAAACCCGGGCGGTGTTACGAATGCTGGCTGAGGCGGGTTTGCGCGGGCGCCCCACGGCGTTGTTCAGCCAGGGCCTGGGGCCGCTGGACAACCCCGAGCTGGTGGGCCTGCTGGGCGAGGCCTGCCGCGCCGGGGCGCGCGTGGCCCTGCGCGAGGCGCGGCGCGGACCGCAGATTCTAACTCGTGCGGGAGCGGGTCGGGAACAATGGGTGGTAACAGGCGACGACGCGCTCGAGCTGGCTTGGGAGCATCCGCTTGCGGCGGGCGGGCGGGCCATCGGATTCTCCGTTCGGCGAACCGATTATGCCGGCCTGCAGGACCCGCACCTGGACGGCGTCCGGCGCGCGGTCGAGCGCCTCGCGCAGCGTCATCAAACCCGCCTGGTGGCGCTTCCCGTCTCCTTCAACAGCTTCGAGGACGATTCCCATACGATCGCCCGCATTGTCGGATTGGAAGCGCCAGCCGAGCCGCTGGACGACCCTGCGGCCGTCATCCGGGCGGCAAGCGGGTGCCGCCTGGTGGTCACGGGCACCTATCACGCCGCGGTTTTTGGGCTGGCCCAGGGAATCCCCTGTGTGTGCTTTTATGCCTCGCCGTATTATCGGGACAAGATGGAGGGGCTGGCGGACCAGTTCCCGGCGGGATGCGAGTTTGTGGATTTACGCGAGGCCGGGGCGGGCGAACGCATCGAGGCCGCCGCCGAGCGCCTCTGGGGCCGGGCTGATGAATTGCGCGCCTCGGTGAAAGCCCGTGCCGGCGAACAAGTTGCCCTCGGGCGGCGGTTTTACGAGGGCCTGTTCCAAGCCAAACCCTGTGTCATCAGGGCGCCTTGATAAAACCGTCTTTTCTTTGGCCCGCGATGTGGTATGATAAAGGCAGAGTAGAAATGACCGTGAGCGATCGCGCCCAGAACAGTTGAAAGCACTCATCGAGACCAGCAACCGCAAGACCGAGCGGGTGTTTCTTGTGGGTGTGGAAATCAAATCCCGCAGTGGGTTGGCTTCCCAGGATTCCATGGAGGAACTTTCCGAGTTGGCTGTGTCCGCCGGAGGTGTGGTCGTCGGCGACGGCCTGCAAAAGCTGCAGGCGCCCTGCGCCAGCACTTTTATCGGGAAGGGCAAAGCCGAGGAGTTTGCGGAACTCTGCCGCGAGGCGGATGTGGACACGGTCATTTTCGATGACGAACTTTCCCCCGCCCAAAGCCGCAACCTG
>CAZVYG010000024.1:0-58474 GCA_964631605.1 uncultured Verrucomicrobiota bacterium | reverse complement strand
TCACCTGGGGCCTCGATCTCTCTGGCTCACTCCAGGGCGCTGGCGGCGTCGGCGGCTTGCTGTGGATGACCATCCCCTCAGGCACCAACGCGGGAACCTATTTCTACGCCCACGATGGCAACGGAAACGTGACGGCGCTGCTCAACGCCGCCGACGGCTCGGTCGCCGCGCGATACGAATACGGGCCGTTTGGGGAATTGATTCGCGCCACCCGCCCCATGGCCATAGCCAATCCTTTCCGCCTCTCGACCAAATATCAGGATGACCAGACGGACCTGCTTTACTACGGATATCGGTATTACAGCGCCATTATCGGGAGGTGGATTAGCCGAGATCCGATTGAGGAGAAGGGTGGCCCGCACTTATTTAGTTTTGTTGGAAACGACCCGAGCGGCCGGGTGGACCCTCTGGGGCAGGATTACTACATTGCTTCAATTGATGGCATAACTTGCATCCGCCATCGTGTAATGATCGGGGATGATGGTTTTGGGGGTTACTATTGGATTGAACTGTATCCGGACACAATAACTGTGGGCATGTTGAAGGAGTGCCAACGCAGAATCTGTGGCAAGGGCATTATCAATTACCTCCACGCTAAAGGCAGTGCAAAAGACAAGTTTGACGAACTGAAAAACGACAAAGATGCCGGGGCGAAACTGGTAAAGCATGTCAAGACGACCAGGGACCTCGATCAAGCACTTGCCGCGGGCGCAGCCGCGTACGGAGCGAAAAAAACAACCACCTATTGCTTCATCCTGAACGACTGTTGGTCAATTGAGAGGAACGTAAGAGAAACGTGTGCTCAGCAGGCGTTGTGCAAGAAGCTCAACGAGTTCCTGACGAAAGAGTTGTTCAAGTTAGCCTATCCCAACCCCTGAGTTTTTATGAATCGAGTGCTTCTAGCGCTTGCTGTTCTGGTGGTTGCGGTGCTCGGGTGCCTCGCGGTATTTCGCTCGAGGCTACCATATAGCTTTGAGGATGTCAGAGAAAAGCAGGCGGCATTTCTCTATTCAGCCTTGCAACGTTGGAGGGTGGAAGGGGGTGAATTGAAGGATCATGTGGGATCTGGGAACCACCTGAAGGTGGTTTTCACTAGGACCAATTTTGTTTGTTCTGGTCACCCTTATTCGGCTGACGTCATTTGGAACCACTATTCCCTTGGTCAGAAAGGTGTTTTGGTTGGAAGTACCAACGCCCGGGTTTTCTGGATTGGAAACGACGGAACGATCATCTTGCTAAAAGGAGATGCACTGAAGAATGGCGAACGTTGAAAGAAAGCAAACGGCCGCCGAATTTGAGTATGCCCCGAACAACTGCTGCTGCATCAGAAGGCATGGCAACGGGGGCGCGGTCTGGGCCTATAGCCCCGACGGGCGGTGGATTGAGCGGATCGCTGCCACCAACGACGGCTCGACGTACTACCCGTCATGGACCAACCGTTACGTCTGGGACGGGCAGGTGCTGCTGGCCATTCTGGACCACACCAACGGCCTGGTGATTTCATTTGTGCGCGGTTTGGACTTAAGTGGCACGATACAAGGTGCCGGGGGCGTGGGTGGGGTTCTGGCCGTCACGTTCAAGACCAACGGCACGCATTTCGTGTGCTATGACGGCAACGGGAACGTGACCGCTTTGACCGACGCCTCGACCGGCGCCAACTCTGCCGTCTTCGAATATGGTCCGTTCGGCGAGCCGCTCCGTGTGACCGGCCCCGCCGCCGGGATGCCTCTGCGCTTCAGCACGATGTATGAGGACGATGTGACGGGGGACCGGAAATACCTCTTCAGGGAATACCGGCCCAGTTTGGGCAGGTGGTTGAGCAGGGATCCCATCGAAGAAGGTGGGGGATTAAACTCTTACGCCGCGTGCGGAAACGCACATGTTGATAAAATCGATAAAGATGGTCGAATGGCTGTCGAGGGCTGCCCACCGAGGGCTAATGAGGTATTGAAAACTGCATTTAGTGAAGCTTGTCGTCGCATCAAATCCAGCGATTTTGGTTGCTGCACGGTGGGCAGCGCACTTGGACGCGACTACCAATCCCGACTTGGCTACCTGTGTGACCGGGACTTCAAAGTGAAGTGCACTCTGGAACACCAGTCTCCTCGCGGCGGCGTCGCCCGGGCGCTGCCCAATGAAGGCACGATTCTCATCTACAATGCGTTTTTCTCCCAAGACGCAGCAGGCTGGGGCAGTCATACGTGTATTATGGCGCATGAGATGCTTCATTTGCTGGGACCACTTCACCCGCAGGCCGACCGCCTTTTCAATCGACTCCACCAATGCCTTGGATGCCCCAGATACCGGGATTTTTCCGACTGGGAAGGTTAGCCTGTAACGATGGCCTCTGCGAATGCTACGCCAGTGCTCGCGCCCATGACAACACTACCCCCTTCAGGGAAGCTGCGCAGTCGCGGCAAACTGCTGCGCGGTCTCGGTCTGGCAGCAGTCGGTTTTGCCGGGTTGTGGCTGATCACTTGGGCCATTGGTTCCCGCGACGTAAGGCAAACGGTGCTGGCAAACATGTCATTGCCAGGACCGCGTTCTGAGTTCCGGGATGTTTCGAGCCTCGATAAGTCCCAACGAGTTCTGGGGAACACCTATTATTGCCGCACCGTTACGTATGCGCCGCTGCTAGTCCGTGCTGATTTTGGATGGGGAGCTGGTTCGCTGAGCGGAGCCGGTGGAAGTGCGCTGTATCTATGGCTATTGGGTCGTTCCTTCTTGCAAGTGGAGTTCAACTCATGGGCGGAATAGCTGTTACTGATTTAATTGGGATCTTAAATCTTCCGGATTTGGCATCGCAGGACTTTTGGCGTTTTGACCGAACTGGCATCGTAATTTGCAACCCAGTTGCCGCGTTTGGGTCGTAACAGCCAAAATCGTCCGGCTTCTTTTTGGCGGCACGACCAGCCTGCGCCAGACGGCTTGACTCAAGTGATCAGGGTTGGAAAAAGAGGAGGAACGGCCCTGCGGCACTTTGCCCATCCTCCAGTCGTGACCTTCCCGGCTTGAGCGCTTTGTGCGCCGGGATGGTCAAGTGATGTTCGCCGCCGGTTAGCGTCGTCAACCGGCGATGAGAGCCACACTGCCGGGTGAACTGGTATCCGAATGCCCGGAGCAAGGCTTTAGGAAGCTTTGCTTGCGAGTATCCACAAAAAAAAGGGGTCAACCCATGGTTTTGATCGTTTTTATGCTGACTTTTGGCACCCGTTGGCGGGAACAGGTCGGCGATGCGCGGAAACCTGCGTGTGGAGGAGACCGAGCCGGAAGTGTTGAAAGGTTTGCAGCGCGGCTGGGGTTTGGGTCTCCCGGCTGCCCTCCGTGTTACGCCCTTATTTGGCCTCATGGTTTCAGCCCAGGCGCGTGGGGTGCGGCCCCCCCCGGCCGCCGTCAGGCCACCGCGGGCTCGACGATCACCAAATCGCCCCGCTCGGCATCGAGCATCGCGCGCGCTCCAACCGGCAGGGTCGCATTGTGCGGCACATGGCCGAACGGCAGGCCGATGACCAGGGGCACATCCAGCGGCAGCAACCGCTCCGCCAGCACCTCCTCCAGGCTTTGACGGTATTCTTTGGATTTGCGGGCTTTGGGGTCGCGGCAGTTCTTGTTCACCCCGACGGCAATCCCGGCCACTTGTTGGAGCAGGCCCGCGTTCAGCAGGTGCGTCAGCATGCGGTCAAACCGGTAGGGCACCTCATCAAGGTCCTCGAAAAACAGAATCGCTCCCTTGAATGACGGTTGATAACGCGTGCGCAGCGTCGTGCATAGAATCGAAATGTTGCCGCCCACCAGGCGCCCCGACGCCTGCCCCGGCCGCAACACGGCCACCGTTCGTTTGCGGTAGGAATCCACAATGCCGCCCGGTGCCACCGGCTCCATCAGCGTGCGCCAGCAGCTTTGCCGCGTGAATTCCGGCATGTCGGGCTTGATAAAGTCCGAGTTCAGCATCGGACCGTGGAAGGACAGCAGGTTCGCCTGCGTCAGCAGCGCGCAGTGCAGCGAGGTAATGTCGCTGTAGCCCAACAGAATCTTGGGATGCGCCCGGATGGCGGCGTAATCCAACAGCGACAACAGGCGCGCCGTGCCGTAACCGCCGCGAATGCAGAAAATGGCTTTGACCTTCGGGTCGAGGAACATGGCCATCAAATCGCCCGCGCGGTCCCGGTCGCTCCCGGCCAGAAAGCCCCAGCGCTGACGCACCTTGGGCGCCAGTTTGACTTTGAAACCCTGTCGCGTCAGGACCTCAACCGATCGGTCAATCGCTTTGGGATCCGGCGGAGCGCTGGCGGGAGCGACCAGGCCGATGGTGTCTCCGGGACAGAGGCGGGGCGGTTTGATGGGCATCGAGGGGTTTGTTTAAGGGTGGTGGGGTGAGGGTGAGGAGTGCTCGGTTTGGGACGGCAGCGGTTCCCGGCTGATTAAAGACAGCAGTTCCGCCTTGGTGCGGGCAAAGGCAGCCTCCAGCTCGTGGAGCAAAGCCGGCGCCTGTTCCAAGTGTCCAAACCGCCCGGCTTGTTCGAGTTGCTGCGCCAGTTCAACGATCTGAACCGCGCCCAGATTCAGGCTCATGTTCCTGAGCGCCTGCGCGTGGAATGCCAATGGATCGGGGTCCCGGAGTGAGCGGCGAATCTGCTCCAATTGGACCGGGGCATTTCTCAAAAACAGTTCGCCTGCTTCCTGCAGCATGCTGATGCCCTTGGCCGGAGGAATGGCGCGCAGTTCGGCCAAGACCCGCGCATCGAGTGCGGAAGCTGCGGTTCCGGCCCGGGTTGCCATGGACCGGGAATCATCCCGGTGGCGTTGCCGCCCGGCGGTTCCCCAGCGTTCCAGGGCCGCCTGGATTTCCACCGGCTTCACCGGCTTGGAGATGTAATCATCCATGCCCGCTTCCAGGCATTTCTCACGGTCGCCCATCAGGGCGTTGCCCGTCATGGCGATAATGACCGGCCGCTGATCCGGCGGCCACCGGCGGCAGATTTCCCGCGCCGCTTCCAACCCGTCCATCTCCGGCATCTGCACATCCAGGAAAAGAATATCGAAGGGCTGGTGCTCGAGCGCCTTGAGCACCTCCAGGCCGTTGGCGGCCAGTTCGGCGCGGTATCCCAGCTTGGACAACACGCTCAACCCCACCTTCTGGTTGATGGGATTGTCATCCGCCAGCAGCAGCCGCAACGGCAGACGCCGCGCCAGGTTCGCATCCAACAAGGGCGCAGAGGGCGCCCTCTTCTCGCGCTGCAACTGGATGCTTAGCGCCCGGCACAAGGCATCCAAAAGCTGGGCCGGACGCAGCGGCTTCTGCACCGGCACGGTCACGCCCGGCCAGCCCGACAGCGACTCTTCGCCGTGCGGACGGACGTAGGAAAACAGCAGCAGGGGCGCCTCCAGGGCGCGAGGCTGGTTCCGGATTTGTTGCGCCAGGGCGCCAGGGTCCGCCCCGGGCAGTTGCATGTCGAGCAGGATGACGTCAAAGGGCTCGTTTTGCGACAGCGCGAGCAAGGCCTCCCGGGCGGTTGCGGCGGAATGGACCACCATGCCCCACTGCTGGGCTCGCCGGCTGACCAGGCGCTGATTGGTGGGGTTGTCCTCGATGACGAGCAGTCGTTTGCCGCTCAACTGCGGCTGGGCGCCCTGCCAGGGGGCCGGCGCGCTGCTGGCCGGGGCCCGCGCCAGGATGGTGAAATGGAAATTCGATCCCTGGCCGGCCTCGCTTTCGACCCAGATTTTGCCGCCTAACAATTCCGCCAGCCGCTTGGAAATCGCCAGTCCCAGACCGGTCCCCCCGTAATGCCGCGTGGTAGCGGCATCCACTTGCTGGAAGGATTTGAAGAGGCGTGATTGTTTGTCGGCCGGGATGCCAATGCCCGTGTCGCGCACGGAAAAGTGAATCAGCCATTCCTCCGGGTGGCGGAGGAAATCCGTGTCGTGCTGCTGGCCGGGCGCCAGCGCGCGGGGTTGGCGCGCCGAGGGGGTCACCTCGACCACCACCTCGCCCTGGTGGGTGAACTTCACGGCGTTGCCGACCAGATTCACCAGGATTTGCCGGACTCGCGTGACATCGCTGACCAGCACCTTGGGGATGGAATCCTCGACGTGATAAGCCAGGTCGAGCCGCTTCTCCGCCGCCTTTTGGGCCAGCAGCTCGAGCACCTCCTCGATGCAGGTCCGCAACTCAAAGGGATGATGTTCCAACTCGAGTTTTCCGGCCTCGATTTTCGAGAAATCCAGAATGTCGTTGATGATGGTCAGCAGCGCCTCGGCGCTGCTGCGCGACGCCTCCACAAAATCGCGCTGCTCATCAGTCAGCTCCGTGTCCAGCAACAACGCGGTCATCCCCAGAATGCCGTTCATCGGCGTTCGGATTTCGTGGCTCATGTTGGCCAGGAATTGGGACTTGGCCAGGGTGGCCTCCTCGAGTTTCTGGTTGAGGGAAATGAGGGCGGCATTGCTTTCGATCAACTGTTGCTGGCTTTCTCGCAGCGCCCGGTAGGCCGCGTCCCGTTGCAGCAGGTTCAGGTAGGCTTTCGAATGGTAGCGGATGCGGGCGATCAGCTCGATCTTGTCCGGCAGCTTGACGAGGTAGTCATTGGCACCCATGGCAAAAGCCTGGCCCTTGACCTGGGCATTGTCATTGGTCGAGAGAACAATGATCGGGATGTCGCGGGTTGCGGGGTGCGCGCGGTACTGGCTGACCAGGGTCAGGCCGTCCATGCCGGGCATGACCAGGTCCTGCAGGATCACCGTCGGCCGGATTTGTGTGGCGGTGGCCAGCGCCTCGCGCGCGTCGGGACAGTAATGAAAGTCAATGTCGGACTGACTGGCCAGGGCGCGACGAACCGCCTCGCAGACCATGGCCTGGTCATCCACCAGCAACACCATGACATGGTATTCCTGCGGCTCGCCCGGGTGCGGCGCGCGTTTGGCGGAGAACGGCCTCAAAGTATCACCCGGCATGGCGCATTATGAGGGTTCGAGCCCCGAGAAACGGCTGCCGCCAGCCGCGCCGCCGCGTTCCGGCCAGCCGGCTCCGGTTAGGTCATTGACTGCCATCGCACTGTCCATCATAAGCCAAATCCCGGCCTGCGGTAAAGCCTTGTTCCAGACCGTCACCGCTCCGGCGGGCCAATCAGGCCGTCCACCACCTGCAACAGGGTTCGATCGTCGAAATATCCCTTGGTCAGGTAAAAGTCCGCTCCCGCTTCCAGGCCGCGAATGCGGTCCTCCTCGCGGTCTTTGAAGGACAGGATCAGTACGGGGAGCGATTGCCAATGGGGATTCTGTTTGATTTGGCGGGTCAGTTCCACACCGTCGGTGCCCGGCATGTCCGCGTCGGTTATCACCAGGTCGTACTGGCCGGTTTGCAGGGCTTTGATCGCCTCTTTGCTGTCGCCGACCGCATCGGCCAGATACCCCCGCTGGCTGAGCAGCTTGCGCTCCAGTTCCCGGACCGCCACCGAGTCGTCCAGGATCAGTATGCGTTTGAGCGTCCGCGGCCGCTCCAGCAGGTGCGGGCGGCAGGAGGAGCACGTCAACGACGCCGCGTCCAGCCGGTCTCCCGAGCGCAACAAGTCGTCCACGTCCAGAATCAACACCGGGTTGCCATCCTCCATCAGGGCTGCCGCGCTGATATCCTGAATCTTGCCCAGCCGCGGGTCCAGCGGCTGCACCACCAGCTCACGCTCGCCCAGAAACCGGTCCACCACCAGCCCGCACCGCGTGTTGCGGTCTCCGATCACTGCGACCGGCAGCTCGGCCTCCGAGAATTCCCGCACGCCCAAATCCAGCAGTTGTTGGGCGGGGACAAGACTGACCGGCTGGTTGCGGAACTCAAAGTGCGGCCGCCCCTCCAGCAGCATCAGGCGGGTCCGCGGCAGCTTGAGCGCCTGCTGAATCTGGTTCAACGGAATGGCATAAGATTCGCCATCCACTTCGACCAGCAGCGCGCGAAGCACTGACAACGTCAGGGGCAGTTGAAGCTGAACCCGAAAACCGCGCCCCGGCTGGTTGTTCACCCGAATCGCCCCGCGTACGCTGCGGATCATGTTCTGCACCACGTCCAAGCCCACGCCGCGCCCGGAGATTTCGGTCACCTGCTCTCGCAGGGTGAAACCGGGCCGGAAGAGGAACTCCAACAGTTGGGATTCGCCCAGCCGATTGGCCAGGGACGGTTCCGCCAGCTTCTGGTTGAGAAGGGCCTGGCGCACGCGTTCCAGGTCAACCCCCGCGCCGTCGTCGGCGACCGACACCAGCAGCATCCCCGCGCTGTGCCTGGCCTCCAGCCGAATGGTATTTTCCGGGGGTTTGCCCGCTTCCAGGCGCTCGGCCCGGCTCTGGCAACCATGATCCACCGCGTTGCGCAGCAGATGCGCCAGGGGCGTTTCCAGCCGCTCAAGAATATCACGATCCACCTGCGTGCTCTCGCCCGAGATTTCCAGGCGCACCTCCTTGCCCAGGGAACGCGCCAGGTCTCGAACCATGCGGGGAAACCGTCTGACGCCGTCCCCAAAGGGCCGCATGCGCGTGCGCAGAACTTCGAGGTAAAGCCGGTGGGAGAGATGAGCGGCGCGCCGGTCGAACAGGTCCAGCTCCTGGACCCGTTCGGCCAGAAACTGCCGCGACTCGGCCAACTGCTGGAACAACTCGCTGAAATGGGTTTTCGCCCGTTCCGGCAGGTCGTATTCCTGCAGGCATTGGCGCAAAGCCTCCAACCGCTGCGCGAGGTCGGTGTTATGGCGTTTGAGTTTTTGCAGCGAGTCCGTAAAGGGGCGCAGCCAGCGCGATTCCACCAGTGACTCCCCCGCCAGGCCAAGCAACCGGTTCAGGCTTTCGGCCGTCAGCCGGACGACCCGATCGGCAACCTCGGGTTTGGTGTTGAGGAACGGCGGCTGAGCCGGGGCAACCGCGACCGGCTCGGTCTGAGGGGGAGGTTGCGGCGGTAGCAAGGATGCCGGTGGGACCGGAGGCGTTGCCGTCATCAGCGGCGCATCGGCTGGCTCAGCCGCTCCAGCCTGCAGGCGCGCCAGTCCGTTCAACGCCTTCAGGCAGGCGGCAATCTCCGGGGCCATTCGCTGTTCCCAATCCGAGAGCCGTTCATCGGTCCGCCGCGCCAACTGCGCGAATAAATCGGTGGCTTGCAGCAAAATGTCAATCTGCGCCTGGCGCAATTGCAGCCGGCCTTGCTGGGCGGCCACGAAGCAATCCTCCATCGCATGGGCAACCTGAACCGCGGCCGGGAGGTTGATGATGCGGCTGGCGCCTTTGAGCGAGTGAGCCGCCCGCATCAGGTCCTGCAGCGCCTGGGCGGGGTCCGCCGAGCGCTCCAGCTCCAACAGGCCGCTGGCCAGCACCGCGCTGTGGTTTTCCACCTCGGCGCGAAACAGGTCCAGCAACGAAAGCTGGCTGGTGTCATGGGGATCAGGAGTGCTCACGACAGGCGTTGGTTCAACGTGGAAAAAACGGTGTCCGCATCCAGGAAAGCGACCGGCCGCCCCTGCCAGGGCAGGATGCCACGAAGGAACAGTGGGGCCTGACCCCCGGCTTGCGCGGGCCGGGGCTGAAGTTGCTGCAGGTGAAAGCGGCAGGTGCCGTGCACCTCGTCAGCAGGAAACGCCAACCGATGTCCGTGCCAGTTGGCCACCAGCAACCGCCCGTGACTGTGGCGAAGTTGCGACAGCGTCTTCGCCTGGACAACGCCCAGCAGGTGTCCCAGCGAAACGCAAACCACCAGTTCCCCCTTCACATTCGCCAGGCCCAGCACCACCCCGTCCCGCCGGTGCGGCAGCGAGTGAATGGGCCGGCGCTCCGCCACCTCCTGGAACAGGTCGGTTGGCAGGCCAAACCATTCCCGCTCCAGCCGGAACAACAGCGCGGACGTGTTCCCGGGCTCAATCAGCGGCTTTTGCACCGCATAATGCCGGGTCCATTCCTCGCGATAGGCCGCGGGCAATGGACGGTTCAGCAACTGCATCGCCGCCTGGGAATAGACCGGGCAATGCCGGCAATGCACATACTGCGGCAAATCCGGGCAGGTGCCGTCTCCATAGACCCCATGACTCTTCCAGCAGCGGACCATCTCCGGCAAGGATGCCGCTTCCCCGCCGGAGGAGGGGCCGCCAGGGGGGGCTGCATGCGTTGGTACTGCGGGGTTCACGGGGGCAACAAACTTTGGAACAAGGGTCCGGCCACCTCCGCCGGCAGAAGTGATTGGTGATCCAGCCACTGAATGGAGCCGCGGGCATCAAGCAACACCGGCCCGAGCGCCGGCGCCGCCGGCACCTTGACGCCCGGGTCACGAAAGTCCTCGGGGTCTTTGTGCAGCATTTCGGTCGCCCGCTCGGCGATGATGCCGAGAAGCCTCTCGACTCCCCCGCCATCGCGGTAATTCAAAATGAGAATCCGGGTGCTGAGTTGCTCGGAGGCCGGCTGGCCGGTAAACAACTCAGACAAATCCACCGCCGGAACCGGCTGGCCATAGTAACTGAAAAGGCCGGCCACGCCGCGGGGCGCTTGGGGCAGACGACGCAGGGCGACGAACGGAACCACCTCGACCACCTTGTTCGCGTCCAGCGCGTAACGCTCACCGCCTACTTGAAAGACAAGGAACAACATGCTGCGGGTTCCTTTCTCTCGCGGCCACCTTCAGCCCGGCAGCCGAAACCGGGCGACACTGGCCTGGAGGCTCCGGGCCGCCTCGTTAAGTTGTTCAATCGCCAGGTTGGATTGGCGCAACGATTCGGCCGTCTGCCGCGCGGCCTCGCTAAGCTGGTTGAGCGTTTCGCTGATCTGCAGCGCCCCTTTGGCCTGGGCATTCATACCCTCATTAACCGCCTGGAACCGGGGGCTGAGCATCTGGACCTGGCTGATGATTTGCGCCAGTTGGCCGCTGACCTGCCGCACTTCCTGGGCGCCGCGCTCCGCCTCCTCGGAGAATTTGTCCATGCCCATCACCCCGGCGGCAACCGCCGATTGCATCTCCTTGACCATCCGCTCGATGTCATAGGTGGCCACAGCCGTCTGGTCGGCCAGCCGCCGGATTTCCATCGCCACCACCGCGAACCCCAACCCGTATTCCCCGGCTTTTTCGGCCTCGATGGCCGCGTTGAGCGAGAGCAGGTTGGTTTGATCGGCCACCTTGGTGATGGTGGTGACGACGGAATTGATGTTGCTGGTCTTCTCGCTCAGGACCGCCAGTTTGGCAGTAATGGCTCCCGAAGACTCCTGAATCTGCCGCATGGTCGCTTCCATGCTGGCAATGGCGGCCTGGGTGTTCCCCGCCAGGCGGGCGGTTTGGTCCGCCACCTGGCTCACTTCATTCATCGTTCGCACCAGATCGTTCGACGTGGCCGAAATCTGTTTGGAACTGGCCCCGATTTCGGCTGTGGTCACCGCAATCTCCCGGGCGGTGCTCTGCTGCTCGCGCGCCTGGACGGCGATCTGGCTGGCGGTCGTGTTGACCTGAATGCCGGACCGCTGAACCTGACCCACCAGCTCCGACAGGTCCGCAGCCAGCCGGTTAAGCCCCTGGCTGAGGAGGCCAAACTCGTCGTTCCGGTCCCATTCCAGCCGCCGGGTAAAATCCCCCTGTCTCATGCGTTCAAGCGCGCCTACCAGTTGTTTCAGCGGTTCGGTCACCGCTGCGGACTGCAACCGGCCGACCTGCAGGCTTGCCAGCAGGATGACGGCCAGGCAGCTCAACCCCACGATCGAGACGGTCTTTGCCCGCATGGACTCGGCCGCTTTGATGTCGTCAATGGCCTTGCCCAACTCGCGCAGCACCTGGTCCCGGCGAGAGGTGATCTCGGGGTAGGAGCTGTGATAATAGGTTGTCGCATCACCGGGATTGGCGCGCATCCGCTCCAGCACCTTCTCGTGATAGTCGGCCAGAGGGCCCTCGACGAATGCCTGCAGGTTGGTCAGCGCCTTGCGAAACTCCGGATACTTGTCAAAGTCCGGCTGGATGGCGTCCAGATGCTTTTTGAGGTTGGACTCGGCGTCGCGGCGGCGGCTCCTTTCCGTGTCGTTGGCCGGGCTGAGCAAGGCGCCCCGCAAGGCATCACTGAGCAGGGCAATCTCCAGATGAACCCGGTCCCGAAAGCTGGTCAATTGGTCCGCGCGGTGCATGGCGGCGGACCGGGACTCTTCGACCCACAACGCCAATCCCACAGCCACCAGCAATAGCAGGATGAGTAGAATCAGGGCGGTGTTTAGCCGCTGCCAGATGGTCATTTTATTCATACGACGCCTTGCCCGGCCTGGTCCTCGCTGTCTGCCCCATGCCAGCATCCCATCTTATCCATAGGGAGGCCCCCGCACAAGTCTCTTTCGCTCAACCCAATGCCCACCCCGGCCGGTATTCCCGCCGCAGATACCGATTCGCCTCGGGACGATTGGTGATGCTCATCTTTGCGGCGTCGAAGAGCAGGCGCTGGCCGCCGAGCCGCAACGAAACCGCCGCGAGATTGAAGGCATCGGAAATCGGACCCGCCAGCAGGAAATCGCCGCAGGTGGGCGCCCCACCCCGAAACGCGGCCACCCACGAGGAAGAGGCCTGGCGCCGCCCTTGTCCCGCTCCGGACTCGCCGCGCAAGCCGGCGGCCTTGTTCAACGCGGGCGGGTATTGCCGCCGCCTGGACTCGGGGATGATCCGCGCGTTGTCGCCTCGAAAATCGGCAATAATCCTGCCCTTATCACCCACAAACATCAGGCCCTCGGCAGCCAGGTCCTCCTCCGGAGACTCCAACTCGTCGGGTCGGGGCGGTTTCATCGAGCCATCGTACCAGAACAAATCCACCGCCGGCCGATCGCCCTTTGCCGCGAACTTAAAGCGGACGGTGCAGGCGGCGGGAAACGAGTAATCATTGCGAATCTTCATCGGCACCAGCCCCTCGAGTCCGCACACGTGGCTGGCCCGCGATTCCACCGCGACTGGAGCATCCAATTCCAGCCATTGAAACACGGGCCAAAGGCTGTAGTGGCCCATGTCCGCCAGCGCCCCGCCCCCGAATTCGTACCAGCCGCGGAACACGGCGTGGGTGTAGTGGGGATGATACGGGCGGTCGGTGGACGGCCCCAGCCACAACTGCCAGTCAAAGCCTTCGGGCACGGGGGGCGTGTCCTGGGGCAGGGTCGAATACTGCGGCCAGACCGGCCGGTTCGACCAGTTGTGAATCTCGCGGAGCGTGCCGATGGCTCCCGCCTCGATCCATGCCCGAATCGTGCGGAGCTGGGCGCCGTCGCTGGCGGGCAGAAAATGCGTCGCCACCCCCGTCCGCCGCGCCGTTTCAATCACCAGCCGGGCCTCGTGCAGCCGGTTGGCCAGCGGCTTGTGCATCAGCACGTGCTTGCCCTTCTTCATCGCCGCAATCGCAATCGCCGCGTGCGAATGGTCCGGTGTCATGATCTTCACCGCATTGACATCCGGTTCCCGATCCAGCAGCTCGCGAAAATCCGCGTAGGCATTGCAGCCTTTGAATTGCCCGCGCTCCCGCTGGTTGCCATAAGCAATCTCGACAACCTCCCTGGCGACTTCGCGGCCGCCGGGTATGCCGGGCGCCCCACGCCGCCAGTCGGGCCTTCCCAGGGCGGCCGCAATGCCCGCCCGCAACCCCTCCCGCGACCAGTCCAGGTAGTCGTGCCGGTCCCTGACCGGGTCGCACACCGCCACGATCTGCACCTCGGGCATTCGGAGCAGGTCGGGCATCTCGCGCAAGCCCTGCGTGCCGCAACCGATGTGGGCCAGCGTGATCTTTTCGCTGGGCGCCACGAAACCAGCGCCGCCCAGAACGTGCCGTGGCACGATCGTCACCGCGACGGCTGCCGCTCCCCCGGTAATCATGAACCGGCGCCGGTTGAGCCTGGGGTGCTGGGGGGTGCTGGCCGTGGGCCGGGGGGCTGAAGCCGGATTTGAACCGGAGGAAGAGCCGGATGTGTTCATGCGCTTTTCTTAGCCGAAACCGAACGCCTCCACAAGGTTGAGCTTTCAAGAGGGCTGAGGGCTGAAACCTTGAAGGCTGAAAGGGCCGGCGGAACGCCATGCGCCGCGATGTTGCGCAAGAAGGCTTGCCGAACGGGCTGGAAACTGGACTATTGCTCGCAAGATGAAGATGTTGAAGAACCTTCTGGCCGCCGCACTTCTGCTGGTCGTCGCGATGAACGCCGGCGGCGCGAGCGCGGTGCTGGAACCCAAACCCGCGGATCCCTCCTTTGAGAAATTCGTTCCACTCAAAGCCCCCGTCCCCAAAAAGTTGCTGCTCAAACGAGGAGATCGCCTGGCCATTTGCGGCGACTCGATCACCGAGCAGAAAATGTATTCACGAATCATTGAAGACTACCTGACGATGTGCGTGCCGGAACTGGAGGTGACGGTCCGGCAGCTCGGCTGGAGCGGCGAGCGCACTGCCGGCTTCCTGGCCCGAATGACCAATGATTGCCTTCGCTTCTGGCCGACCATTGCGACCACCTGCTATGGCATGAATGATCATGAATACCGCCCTTACGAAGAACGGATCGGCCTCACCTATCGCGCCAATTCCCGGGCCATCGTTCGCGCGTTCAAAGACAATGGCGTCCGCGTGGTGCTCGGGTCCCCCGGCTGCGTGGGCAAAATGCCTCATTGGGTCAAGTCCGCCAGCGGCACCGTTCCGGACCTGAATCTGAGCTTGTGCAATCTCCGGAACATTGGCCTGTGGATTGCGCAGGAGGAAAAAGTCGGCTTTGCCGACGTCTTTTGGCCCATGTACACCGCCGCTTTCCAGGCCCGGCAACTTTACGGCACCAACTACGCCGTGGCCGGGACGGATGGAGTCCACCCCGGCTGGGCGGGACATACCATCATGGCCTACGCTTTCCTCAAGGCGTTCGGCTTGGACGGCCAAATCGGAACCTTCACCGTGGATTTGGGCTGGCAGAAAATCAAAGTGTCCTCCGGCCACAAGGTCCTGGGAACGTGGGAAGGAGAATACCACATCCGAAGTTCACGCTATCCTTTTTGCGGGTGCGTGCCGGCTCCCCAACCCGAGGCAACTTTCCCAGTGTGCGCCACTGACGACTTGACAAAAGACAGCAGCGTGCGATCGGCCATGACGTTGGTGCCGTTTAACCGGGACCTGAACCGTTTGATGCTCGTCGCCAAGTACGGCAAGCACCCCCGTTATCAGGTGACTTGGGGCGGGAATACGAAAGAATTTACGGCTGAACAGCTTGCGGCGGGGGTCAACCTGGCTGAAGAATTCCCTTTCAACCCCTTTTGCGAGGCTTTCTCCCGCGTGGACGCCGGCGTCGCCGCCAAGCAGGCGTTTGAAACCCGCCAAATCAAGAAAATCCTCCATGGTCCGGAAGGAAAGGCGGACATGGAGACCGCTGCGGCGCAAACCGAGCGCGAGCGCGCCCAGTATGTGGCGGCCATTCGGCAGGCGTTCCAGCCTGTTGACCACACGCTGATCATAAGACCGTTTTAGCCCCCGCATGAAATTCCGAAGGGAATGGAAACGAGCGTTGACACTCGACCGCCCAGCGCATAGGCTGCTGTGAACTTTTAAGTGACCATGTTAATTCGAATCTGTCTAATCATCGCGGTGGTGGCCGGGCTCGCAGTGAGCGGTTTGAATTTCCTCAAGGTGAAGGAAAAGATCACCACCATCCAGGGCGAACGCGAGAGCGAGCGCACCCAAAAGGAAGCGGCCCAAACCGAATTGGCCAGCACCAAGAAGGACCTCAGCGAGACGCGGGCGGAACTTAAGACCACCAAGGAAACGCTGGCCACCACGACCGAAGAACGGGACCGGGCCGTGGCGGAAGCCACTTCCCAAACCCGCCGCGCCGACAAGTTGACGGACGATTTGAACA
Organism: uncultured Verrucomicrobiota bacterium; assembly: GCA_964631605.1. Classification (GTDB taxonomy): domain Bacteria; phylum Verrucomicrobiota; class Verrucomicrobiia; order Limisphaerales; family UBA8199; genus JARKQH01. Next base: position 42,631 of record CAZVYG010000024.1, on the reverse strand, counting down.
AGACCCGCCGGGAACGAGACGATGCCCAGGCGGAACTGGCGGCCTACAAGCTTACCGAATTGAATCCCCAGCAGATTCTCCAGATCAAAAACAGTTACAAAGGGCTGCAGGATGAGATCGCCGCCACCCAGGCCGAAAACAAGCTGCTGGGCAAGAAAATCGTCCAGTTGAATGTTGAACTGGACCGATATCGCAACCCGGAGAAGCCGGTCTTTCTGCCCGCCAGCTTGAAAGGCAAAGTTCTGGTGGCCGACCCGAAGTGGAATTTTGTGGTGCTGGATATCGGCGGCGAGCAGGGCGTGTTGGAATATGGGGAATTGCTGGTCAACCGCAATGGCCGCCTGGTCGCCAAGGTCGTCGTTCGCAGTGTCCAGAAGGACCGCTCCATCGCCAATGTGCTGCCCGGCTGGGAATTGAGCGAAGTCATGGAGGGCGACATGGTCATTCCAGCCCACCCGGCATCATGAAGAGAAGCTGGTTGATTCGCGGGGCTTTTCTGCTCCTCGCGGTGATTGTTGCGGCCTCGATCACGGGGTGCGCCAGCCCCGATGCGGACAACGCGTCGGTGCGTCCCTGGAATGCCCCAAAGAATTGGGAAACGGGCCTGCCCAGCATGATGACCGAGGGCCGGTAAACGCCCGCCTGCCTTTCCTCCCCGGCGCGCCTCTCTTTACCGCGCCAGCTCCACGCACCGGGTCTCCCGGATGACCACGACCTTGATCTGACCCGGGTATTGCAAATCGTTCTCGATTCGCGATACCACGGTTCGCGCGAGCGCGTAGGTCTGTTCATCATCCACCTGGTTCGGATGAACAAAGACCCGCAGCTCGCGTCCCGCCTGAACCGCGAACGCCTTCTCGACCCCCGCGCAGCTCATCGCGATCTTCTCAAGGTCTTCCACACGCTTCAGGTAGGTCGTCATGTTCTCCGAACGCGCACCCGGTCGGGAGGCGCTGATGGCATCGGCGGCGCTGACCAGCACCCCCAGCGCGCCCTCGGGCGCCACATCATTATGGTGCGAGGCGATGGCATTGACCACGGCGGGACATTCTCCGCTGCGCTTGGCCAATTCAGCTCCCACCAGCGCGTGCGGGCCCTCCATCTCGTGATTAACCGCCTTGCCGATGTCGTGCAAAAGCCCCGCGCGCTTGGCCAGGCTGATGTCCAGGCCCAGCTCGGCCGCCATCAAACCCGTCAACTGGGCCACCTCCACCGAATGATCCAGGATGTTCTGCGAATAGCTGTGGCGGAAATGGAGACGGCCCAGGAGCTTGACCAAATCGGCGCTGACGGCCGTCAGCCCCGTCTTGCGCACCGCTTCATCCCCCAGCCGCACGATCGTCTGGTCCATTTCCTGCGTGACCTGCGCCACGATCTCCTCGATACGCGTCGGGTGAATCCGCCCGTCCTGGATCAGCCGCATCATCGCCTCCCGCGCAATCTCGCGCCGGACGGGGTCGAAACCCGAGAGCAAAACCGCCCCCGGGGTGTCGTCAATCAGGACCGTCACCCCCGTGGCGGCTTCGAACGCGCGGATGTTTCGCCCTTCCCGGCCAATGATCCGGCCTTTGAGTTCGTCGCCCTGGAGAGTGATGGATGCGGTCGTCGTTTGGAAGGTGTGCTCGCCGGCGTAACGCTGGATTGCGAGGCTGAGAATGTATCGCGCTTTGGTCTCTGCCTGCGTGCGTGCGTCTTCGAGGATGTGGCGGGTGAGGGTGTTGGCGTCGCGCAAGGCCTCCTGCTCGACCTTTTTCAGCAAGGCTTCCCGCGCTTGGGCTTCGGTCAAACCCGCGATCGCCTCGAGCCGCTCAAGCTGCTGGCGCCCTTGCCGGGCCAGGTCCTGCTCGCGGGCGCGGACGGTTTCGACCTGGGCAGCAAGAGCGTCTTTTTGTGCCTGGAGCGCCTTTTCCTGCTCCACCAAACGCTCCAACTGGGAGTTAATCAGCGCCTCGCGCTCCGCCAGGCGGCGCTCCAGCTCGGCCCGCTCGGCGCGGCGGGCGGCGAAGGATTGCTCGATTTGTTCCCGCAGTTGCAGCGCTTCACGGTTGGCGGCCAGCCGGGCGTCGCGCACAATCCCCTCGGCCTCATTCCGCGCCTGGTTCAGGAGGGCTTCCGTCTCGAGGGCTCGAATTCGCCGCGCGTTGCGGTCGCGCCACCACAGAAGCAAATAGCACAGCGCCGCACCCACGGCTACTGGCGCAGCGTGTTCGAGAATATTCAGCAGCCAACTCATTCCACAACCGGCGCAGCATGCGGCTCAATCCACCGCGTCGGGCTCAAGATGCAATTCAATAGAACGTCGTGCGGCTCGACCGGGACCTCCGCGACCAACTGCTCATCGAAGGCCACCCCGCAGGTCGTGCCGCGCACGCCCGCCAGCAATTGGTCATAGAAACCCTTGCCCCGGCCAAGCCGGCGGCCATGCAGGTCGAAGGCTACTCCAGGAACCAGGATCAAGTCCAGACTGTTTAATACAGCTTCGGGGCAGGTCGAAACCGGCTCCCGGATTCCGTAAAAACCCGGACGCACCTCGGTTTCGGGGTCCTGGACCCAGCAGGCGGTGTAGGCGCGGGACTCGCGCAGGTAACGCGGCAGCGCCACCCGCTTGCCCTCAGCCAAGGCCCGATGCACCAGCGGCCAGATGTCCAACTCGCCCGGCATCGGCGCGAACAAAAGCACCGCGCCAGACCGAGCCCAGACAGGCTGGCGCGCCATCAGGGCGCAGGCACGGAGCGAGCGTTCCGCACGGCCGGAGGCCGAAAGGCGGCTCAAAGCGGCGGCAATTTGACTTCGCAGGGCCTCCTTGGCGGCTTTGACGGAAGGTTCCATTGGCCAGCCTGCTTACCCCCGCGCAGGGGCATCCCCGGCAGCCGGCTTTTCCTTGGCTGCCTGCGCCCGCAATTCCCGCCACTTCTCGAGTCGCTCCTTGATCTTCCGTTCCACCCCCTGCTCGGTTGGCTCATAATAGTGGCGCGCTTCCGGGAGGTAGTCCTGGGGCACGAAATGGCCGGGGTAATCGTGGGCGTATTGGTAACCTTCGCCCCGGCCCAGGCGCTTGGCGCCGGCGTAACTGGCGTCGCGCAGATGCTCGGGCACCGGCAGGGTTCGGCCCGATTCAACGTCCTTCAGCGCCGCATCCACCGCCGCGACAACTGTGTTGCTCTTGTGGGCGGTGGCAATGTAAATCGTGGCTTCCGCCAGCGGAATCCGGGCCTCGGGCCAGCCCACGAATTCAGCCGCGTTCAAAGCAGCGTTGGCGAGAACCAGCGCCATCGGATCCGCCAGCCCCACATCTTCTGCCGCGTGAATCAGCAGGCGCCTGGCAATGAAGCGCGGGTCTTCCCCCGCATGAATCATCTTGGCCAGCCAATACAGCGCCGCGTCGGGATCACTCCCCCGCATCGCCTTGATGAAGGCCGAGATGGTGTCGTAATGCGCATCCTCGTCGTCGTAAACAACCGCTTTCTTCTGAATGCTTTGCTCCGCGGTCGCCAGGGTGATCCGGATGATGCCATCGGCCCCCGGCGCCGTGGTCAGGGCGGCGATTTCCAACGAGTTCAGCGCCTTGCGGGCATCGCCGTCCGAGAGTCTGGCCAGGTGCCGCAGCGCGGCCTCCTCGGCTTCAATGCGAAGATAACCCAGGCCGCGTTCCTCATCCCGCAGCGCCCGCTGGAGCAGTTCCAGCAAATCGCTCTCTTCAAGCGGCCGCAGCTCGAAAATCTGCGAGCGCGAAACGAGCGGCGAGTTGACGAAGAAAAACGGATTGTGCGTCGTCGCACCAATCAGCCGCACCACACCGGCCTCCACATCAGGCAGGAGCACATCCTGCTGCGCCTTGTTAAACCGATGAATCTCGTCAATAAAAAGAATGGTGAACTGGCCGGTGTTCTCCAAACGGTTCGCCGCGGCCGACAACACCCGCCGCATATCGGCCACATTGGATTCCACCCCGCTAAGCCGCTCGAACCGGCCCCGGGTCTGGCGCGCGATGATTTGCGCCAGCGAAGTCTTTCCCGTGCCCGGCGGACCGAAAAAGATCAGCGACTGAATCCGGTCGGCTTCGATGGCCCGGCGCAAAAGCTGGCCCGGTCCTAGGATGTGGCCTTGGCCGACGAACTCGCTTAAATCGCGCGGACGCATTCGGGCCGCCAACGGCTGGCTGCGGGGCGGCCGCTCGCCGGCGGACTGCCCGCCTCCGCCTGATCCCGCGCCCTCGGGCGGCAAAGAAAACAAGTCGTCGCGCGACATGGCTGCAAGATAGCAGCCCCGCGGCGAATTGACTAAACCAAAAGTCGCGGCGGTCTCCCCCCGCTGGACTCGCCCCCTGCGCCGTCCCATCTGCTGCGGCCCGAAATCAAGGTTCCGCCTCCTCTGGGGCCAAGCCTCCCCGGGCCAGCCTCCCCGGCCCGATTGACGCTGCTGCCCATCTCCACTACCGTTGCGACATGCTGGGAAACAGCCAACTGCGGGCCTCGTGGGCCGCTAGACGAAAAGCGGACATTTCGGTCCGCCACCAACCTCTTTCCCGGCTGACCAACCCACCCTCCGGCGCGCCATTAACGCCAAGCCCGTTCCGACACCGGCCATCAGAGGGTCGCGGGCTCTGGCACTCCTCCTTGCCCTTCGGCCCTGCGAATTGGGTCTCCCAAGAAACCGTTTGAGTCACCCCCCATGCCCGTGACGCGCCCCATGGCACCCGCTCCGCCTGCTTCCGCGGCCGACCGAGCCGTCTTCGTTCGAAAGCAATTGCCCGGCGGCGGCCTCTTCGCCGGTCACGAGTGGCGAGTGGCGCTTGAACCCTTCCGTCTCGGGGCCAGCCATGCCCGTGAAGTGGAGTCTCTCGGCCGGGTGCTGCTGCAATTTTACCGTGCCGTAAACCTTCTTTACCGCAATAGTGTCGAGGGCAAACAACCCGAATGGGTCGCTCGCTGGCTCGACCGAGGCAAGCCGGCCGCCCTCGTTGCCCTCCAGCGTTGCGCCGCGTTTAAGAACGAGGTGCCTCGTGTGATTCGCCCCGACCTGCTCCTCACCGAACACGGCCTGACGGTCACCGAATTGGACTCGATCCCCGGGGGCATCGGCCTCACCGCATGGCTGAACCAAACCTATTCCACCCTGGGCTTTCAGGTTCTCGGCGGCGCCGACGGGATGCTGACCGGGTTTGAAAGCATCTTCGGAGACGCCCCCACCGTTCATATTGTGGTCTCGGACGAGTCGGCGACCTATCGCCCAGAGATGAGCTGGCTCGCCGACCAGATCGCCTCCTCCCGCTTCAAAATCCGGGACGCCGCTTTTGACCAGTTCGCCGATGGCGACGCCGTTTACCGTTTCTTTGAACTCTTCGACCTTGCCAACGTCCCCGCGGCGGGCCGGATGTTTGACCTCGCGAGGGCGGGACGCATCCGCCTGACCCCACCCCCCAAGCCGATCTTTGAGGAGAAGATGCTCTTCGCCCTCTTGTGGAATCGAAACCTGCGCGATTTCTGGCGGCAGGAGCTCGGGGACGGCTTCTATCGGCGGCTCCAAGCCCTCGTGCCTTACACGTGGCTGGTGGATCCGGCCCCGCTCCCGCCGCACGCGGCAATCCCGGAGTTGAATCTGACGGATTGGAACCAGCTTAAAGAGTTGTCCCAAAAGCAGCGCGAGCTGATTCTCAAAGTCTCGGGGTTCTCCGCTCATGCTTGGGGCGCTCGCGGGGTCTTCCTCGGCAGTGACCTGTCCCATGCAGACTGGGCCGCAGCGGTTGACCAGGCCTTGGCCCGCTTCGACCAATCCCCCTTTGTGCTCCAACGCTACCACAAACCCGCGCTGGTCCAGGCCGAATGGTTCGATTTCCAGCGCAATCAGCCTGTTCCGATGCCAGGCAGAGTTCGGCTCTGCCCTTACTATTTTGTTTCTGGCAAACCAGCCGAAGCGCGTGTTGCTCTCGGGGGGGTGCTCGCTACCATTTGCCCGGCCGACAAGAAGATCATCCATGGCATGACCAAAGCCATTTTCGCCCCCTGCGCCCCATGAACCTGCCCGAATACATCCTGCTGGCCGCCAGTTCGCTCTTCGTCATCGTGGACCCGGTCGCCACCGTCCCGGCTTTCCTGGCGATGACCCCCAACGACACCCCCGAGCAGCGCATCAAGATGGCCCGCATCGCCTGCCTGGTCACTGCCGGCGTGCTGGTCGCCTTCGCCTCGGCCGGAAAGTACATCTTCAGAGTTCTTGGCATCACCATGCCGGCTTTCCAGCTCGCCGCCAGTCTGGTCCTGCTGCTGGTGGCCATTGACATGCTTCGCGCCCAACGCTCCCGAGTCCAGGAAACCTCCGAGGAAACCGCCGCGGGCATTGAAAAGACCGATATCGCCGTTGCCCCGCTGGCCATCCCGATGCTGGCCGGACCGGGGGCGATCTCTACCGCCATCCTCCTCCACAACCGCGCTGAGAATCCCTATCAACTGGCATCACTTTACCTGGTCATCGGGGTGGTTTGTCTGGCCTCGTACGTGATTCTTCGAATCGCCGCGCGCACGACCAAGTGGCTGAGCCCCATTGCCTTAAATATCGCCACCCGCATCATGGGACTGCTGCTCGCCGCCGTGGCCATCCAGTTCATGCTCAATGCGGCTCTTGAAATCAAAGGGCAATGGCAGCAACCGCAGGCACAAATTGTCTCCGGCGCGGAAATGGGAAGTTTTCAGCTTTTTTCGTTGACTCCGTTGCTGGTTTAGTTATAGGATACGGAACGTCAGAAGCAACTTTAAGCTGTAATGGAAACCATGAAAAAAACTCTTCTCTTATCGTTTGTGGTCCCGGCTGTTACCGTTGGCAGCGCTTGTGCCCAAATCCTCGTGAATGAAACCTTCGAGTCCTATAGTACTACTGCCCAAATGCAGGCGAATTGGGGTTCAAGCGGGCTGGGGGTGCTGGTTACGACCAACGGGAACCCTGGCAACTCTGCCTACCACCCCGGCGGCGCCGTAAATATCTGGAGCGGCTCGTCGTTTTCGGTAAAGCCCAGTGCGCTGGAGACGATTGTGCTTACGGCTGACATTTACGATAGCAACTTGGGAAGCGCCCAACGGAACACCGTGGGGCTGAGGAATGGCGCTAATCCGTTGTTCGAAATGGGACATTACAATACTGTTTCCAGCCAATACGCTGTTCGCTTGCTCAGCATGTATGGCCAAGGTGGCGTATGGACCTTTTTCCCCGGGGTGACTCGGACGGCGGGGTGGAATCGCTATGAAGCCGTGTTTACCGACGCAAGTGCCACTATTACGCTCGACCTTGGCGCTGATGGGACGATCGACAGCACCCTGACATTCTCCGGCGCCGTTCCGGCAAATCCCTTCGTGGACCTGAGATTTGGCGGTCCCTCCGCCGTATCCTCCGCGGCGCCGGCCTGGTTTGACAACATCATGCTGAAAGTGGTTCAGGTCCCCGAGCCCTCGATGGCGAGCCTGTTCCTGGCGGGCGGTCTGCTCCTGCTGCGCCGTTTTCGTCGCCAGGACTGAACACCTTCATCGCCTTTCTTTTCGTGCGAGCCGCCGAGTTTCGGCGGCTTTTTGTTTGGACGAACGCGCTTGCACGAGACCGGACCCAAAGCTTTGCCTCTGAAGCTCGTTGCGGAGCGCCCCGCGCCTGTCAGCGTGTGTGGTTTTCGCCTCGGCCGAGGCGCGGGCCCCGGCACGATCCGGCGGCATTCAAGTCGTAAAGCCAGCAAGCCTGTTTTGACAATCGCCACCCCTGCCGCCACTCTGGGGAGAGTGACAACCACCGCCTGGTTCAGGTTGTTCGGGTTGGTTCTTGGGATCATGCTTCTGACCGGCTGCGCGCCCTGGCCCGAGCAGTCGGACTGGCAATGGCGGCAATGGAATCCCAACTACCGGCTGCCCTACACCAGCGACCAAGGGGCGCGCTGAGGGCAGTTGCCCGCGTTGGGAGGCCGCCGGTCTCCCAGATTTTTCCCGGTCGGAGCATTGACAAGGCCATTTAAACTCCTTAATCCTTCCCCGGCTCGAACCAAATCTTATGCAAAGTGTACAACTTGGCCTGATAGATTACGCCATCCTTATCATTTATGTCGCGTTCGTGGTCGGCATTGGTTTTGCCCTGCGGCGCTACCTGAAGAGTTCCTCCGACTTCCTCACGTCGGGCCGCTCGATACCCGCCTGGGTTACCGGCCTGGCTTTCATCTCGGCGAACCTGGGCGCCTTGGAACTGGTTGGCATGGCCGCCAGCGGCGCGAAATACGGCATCGCCACCAGCCACTTTTACTGGGTCGGCGCCATTCCGGCGATGGTCTTCCTCGCCGTTTTCATGATGCCCTTTTATTACGGGTCGAAGGCCCGGTCCGTGCCCGAGTATCTCAAGATGCGGTTCGACGAGCGGGTGCGGGCCTTGAACTCGATCGCCTTTGCAGTCATGACGGTGTTTGCGTCGGGGATTTCGATGAACGCCCTGGCCAAACTGCTGAACCAGTTGCTGGGCTGGAACTACCATATCGCGCTGTGGATTTGTTCGGCGGTGGTGTTGGTCTATGTGCTCAAGGGCGGCCTGACCTCGGCCATTTACACGGAGGTCCTCCAGTTTTTCATGATCGTGCTCGGGTTTGCCCCCGTGGTTTATCTCGGACTGAAGGATGTCGGCGGTTGGGGGACGATGAAGTCCTCGCTCGAAACCGTGGCGCAGAACCCTGCGGTGCTCAGCCTGGGCACCAATGCCTATCCGAGCAACGCCTGGACCAGCGCTTGGAAACCGCTTTTGAGCGGGCCGGCCGCCAACCCGATGGGCGTGGACGTATTTGCCATGGTGTTCGGTCTGGGGTTTGTGCTGTCCTTCGGTTACTGGTGCACCAACTTTCTAGTCGTTCAACGGGCCATGGCCGCCAAAAACATGGGGGCCGCCCGCCGCACCCCCTTGATTGCCGCAGTGCCGAAGATGCTCTTCCCGGCGCTGGTCATTGTGCCCGGCATGATCGCCGTGGCGCTCACCTCGATGCCGGACAAAGATTACCGCATCCCCCCGCCCATTATCAGCGCCAACGTGTATGACCGGGGGGTGGAGGCCGTCAAAATGGCGGTTACCATGGATGCCGAGGATGCCCTCCCCATGGTTTCCGAGGCGATGGGGCACAAGTTGAGCCCCGAGAAGATCACCGCCCTCGTGAAAAACGCCGAGACGCTGACCGATCTCCAGATCAAGGAGGGCCTCTACAAGGCCATTGCCGAATACGATTACGACGGCGTCATCCTGTCGCTGGTGAAGAAGTATTGTCCGCCCGGCCTGCTGGGTTTGGCGCTGACGGCCCTGCTCGCGTCGTTCATGTCCGGCATGGCCGGCAACGTGACGGCCTTCAACACCGTCTGGACCTACGACCTCTACCAGGCCTATATCGCCCCCAACAAGAGCGACCAGCATTACTTCTGGATGGGCCAGGCGGTCACCGTTGTTGGCATCCTGCTCAGCATCGCCTGCGCTTACTTCGCCTCCATGTATAACAACGCCATGGACATCATCCAGTTGGTGTTTGGCTTTGTAAACGCGCCGTTGTTCGCCACCTTCCTCTTAGGCATGTTCTGGGCGCGCACCACCGGCACCGGCGCTTTCCTGGGCTTGTTCGGCGGCATCGGCGGTTCGGCGCTCTTCCACGCACTGACCCTCTCGGCCGGCAATGCCCCCGGCGTCAAAGGCGGCTACCTCGGCGTGCTCCAGACGTTCCCGAGCGAGATGGCCCAGAACTTCTGGCTGGCCAGCTTCGCCTTCACCATCTGCTTTGTGCTTACGCTGGGGATTTCGTTGGCCACCCGCCGCACCAAGACGGATGCGGAACTCAAAGGCCTGGTCTATTCGCTCACTCCCAAGATCAAAGACGAGGAGAAAGCCTGGTATTTGCGGCCGGCCACGCTGGGCATCGTCCTGCTGGTGTGCTGCGTGATTCTGAACCTCATCTTCTGGTAAACCAAAAGGAACTGTTTTATGGGTCTTGATATCCGCTGGCCGATTGGCCTCATGTTCTCGCTGATCGGCGTTATGCTGGTGGTTTATGGCTTGATAACCGGCTCGAACGCCGAACTTTACCATCGCTCGCTCGACATCAACGTGAACCTGTTGTGGGGCCTGCTGCTCACAGTCTTTGGCGTCCTCATGCTGATCCTGGCCTGGCGCGGCGCCAAGGCCAATCCGGGCGCCGGGCAATAGTGCTTCCGTACGGCGGCAGGCTTCGTTGCGGCACGCGCTCGAAAAAGGCATGCGAGCGTCGTGCAGCCGGAAGCCACGGCGCCGCGCCTCCGCTGACCCCTAGGTGACATGAAAGCGACTCTGCAAACCTCGAATTTCGGCGCCTTGCCCGACGGCAAGACGGCCACGCTCTTCACGCTGACCAATCCGAACGGTCTGGTGGCCAAGGTCACCAACTACGGCACCATTATCACTGAGTTGCACGTGCCGGACCGCCGGGGCCAGCTCGCGGACGTCGTTCTTGGCTTTGACCGCCTCGAGCCCTACCTCAAGGGTCACCCTTACTTCGGCTGCACCGTCGGACGCGTCGCCAACCGCATTGCCGGCGGCCAATTCACCTTGGATGGCAGGACCTATAAGTTGGCAGTGAACAATGGGCCCAACCATCTCCATGGCGGTCTTCGCGGCTTCGACAAAGTCCTCTGGCAGGCCGAACCCCAAGGCGCCGAGGCCCTCAAGTTCACCTACATCAGCCCGGACATGGAGGAAGGCTACCCGGGCCGCCTCGAAGTCACCGTCCTCATGACCCTGACCCCCGCCAACGAGCTGCGGATTGATTACACGGCCACCACGGACAAAGCCACGCCCGTCAACCTGACCAACCATTCCTATTTTAATCTGGCGGGTGAAGGCGTGGGCGACGTGCTGGGCCACGTGCTCATGATCGCTGCGGATCATTACACGCCCGCCAATGCCGATCTCATCCCAACGGGCGAGATCAAACCGGTGAAAGGCACGCCGCTGGATTTCACGCGCCCGACACCCATCGGCGCCCGGTTCTCCCAGTTGCAGGGCGATCCCGTCGGCTATGACAACAACTTCGTGCTGAACAGCGGCGGCAGGTCATTGGCGCTCGCCGCCCGGGTCGCTGAGCCGAAGAGCGGCCGGGTCATGGAAGTGCATGCCACGCAGCCCGGCATCCAGCTCTACACCGCGAACTTCCTGGACGGCTCGCTGGTCGGCAAACGGGGGGTTGCCTACGCCCGCCACAGCGCCTTCTGCCTCGAAACCCAGCATTTCCCCAACGCAGTCAACGAACCCGCCTTCCCCTCGGTGATCCTGCGACCGGGCCAGACTTACCGCCATACAACCATCTATCGGTTTGCTGTCGAATAGAGCCATCGAACAACTGCCATTATGACCTTGAACGAACTGGGCAACCTCGTTGCCGAACGATTTACTCAGACCTATGGACGCCCGCCCCGCTGGATTGCCGCCGCGCCGGGCCGTGTGAATGTGATTGGCGAGCATACCGACTACAACGACGGTTTTGTCTTCCCAATGGCCATTGACCGCTACACCGTGATTGCCGCCGCGCCGGCCACAGCCGGGTCGGGCCGCGTCCAACTGCGCTCAACGGTGGGCAACGGCCCGGCGTCCATTGACCTGAACCAACCGCTCAAACCGGCTCCCAAGGGCACGTGGCACAACTACCCGCTGGGTGTCATCGCGGGCTTCGCCGCGCGCGGCGTCAAAGTGCCCGGCTTCGATGCCCTGATCCACTCGACGGTTCCGCTGGGCGGCGGCCTCTCCAGCAGCGCCGCCCTGGAGGTCTCGACCGCCACCCTGCTCGAGACCATCACCGGCCACAAGTTCGAGCCGGTCGAAAAAGCGCTCCTGTGTCAGAAGGCCGAGCATGAATATGCCGGCATGCCGTGCGGCATCATGGACCAGTTCATTTCCGTGATGGGCCGGAAGGATCATATTTTGCTCCTGGACTGCCGCTCTCGAAAAACGGAGTTGGTGCCGATGACGGATGACACGGTCGAACTGCTCATCACCAACACCAACGTGAAGCACGAACTCACCGGCGGTGAATACGCCAGGCGCCGCGCCCAATGCGAGGCGGCCGCAAAATCCCTGGGTGTGGCCTCCCTGCGCGATGCAACCGCCGCCCAGCTCGAAGCCGCCGCGGGCAAAACCGACCCTGTGGCTTTCCGCCGCGCCCGGCACGTCATCGGGGAAATCGAGCGAACCCTCGCAGCGGCCAAGGAGGTGCGGGCTTCGAATTGGGCGAAGGTGGGCGAGTTGATGTATGCCAGCCACGCCTCGCTGCGCGATGATTACGAGGTCAGTTGTCCGGAGCTGGACGCCGTCGTCGAAATCGCGCAAGCCATCGGACCCGCCGGCGGTGTTTACGGCTGCCGCATGACCGGCGGCGGCTTCGGCGGATGCACCGTCGCCCTGGTTCGCGCAGAATCGGTTCAGGCCATTTCCGACCGCATTGCCGCAGAATACGAAAAGCGCACCGGGATCAAGCCCTCGCTCTTCGTTTCACGGCCCGCCCCCGGCGCCACGGTGCTGCGCGCCTGATCCGGCGCGGGATTCCCGTCTTGGCCTGCGGATGTTCGCGCTCGAGCGGGCGCGGCTGCTCCTCTCTTAAGTCACTGACGGGGCGCCTGGCATCCCGCGCTGCGCGCTACGGCGTGGAGGGTCTTTGTCGGCCGTCGCCGCGCAGGTTGCCGCGGAACTTCGGCCAGGGCGATGGCGCCAACGGTATGCGGTTGGAAAGCGCCACAAACGCGTGGCCGACGTTTGGAACCTGACGGCAAACCAGGATGGTTCCATCCTCGGTCACAACGGGAGAGCCATGGTCATACCCGTAAAGATAATACTTCCAGCGCATCTTCCGTTCCGGGTCCAAGGCCGTGAGGAGACCGTAATGCGACACGACGATGACCGACCCATCGGCCAGCGCCACCGGCGTGGCACTGATCGGTTGCTGATACGCATCCAGCGTCGCCGGTTGTTCCCAGAGTTTCTTTCCGGCCTGGTCCACCGCCCACAGGTTCTTGTTCACGCCAACGTAAATCGTTCCCTCCAGTCCAATCACGGGCGACGACTCCGTGATTCCCCCCGTCCGAAGTTTCCAACGCAGTTCGCCCTCGGCTCCGACGGCGTACAAATGACCGTCCACCGACGTGAAATAAACTCCACCGTCCGCGTCAATCGCCGGTGAGGACAGGACCGGGCCGTCCGTCGCATGCTCCCAGGCCTTCGTGCCGTCGGACCTCAGCGCGTAGAACTTCCCGTCATGCGACCCAAAATAAACCCGGCCCCGCCGGTCCACCGCCGGCGAGGAGGTGATCTCGCCGCCCGTGGCAAACTGCCACCTCTTGCTCCCGTCCGGGTTCAACGCGTAGAAGTTACGGTCCCACGACCCAAAATAGACCGTGCCATCCGCTCCAATCGCCGGGGAGGAGTCCACCCAGCCGCCGGTGACGAAATCCCATTTCTTCCTCCCGTTCGAACTCAGCGCGTAAAAACGCCGGTCGCGACAGCCGAAGTAAACCGTCCCATCCTCGGCAACAGCCGGCGAGGACCGGATTTCAACCGAAATCAATCCTCCGTGCCCTGTCTGGAAAACCCATTTTTCCCGCCCGTTGGGTTGCACGGCCCACAACCGGCCGCTGAACGTCCCAAAGTAGATCGTCCCGTCGGGCCCCACCGCCGGGCTGCAATCGCTGGTCCGGCCAATGTTCAGCGACCATGCTTCCGTCAGCGTCGGAACTTCGGCCGGAGCCAGGAAAGCCATCGCCAACAACCCAAGCCAGCCGCCCGCTGCACGCAAGCAGGCCGCCACCTTGCCCCATCGTAATGAAGCCTCAAGGACCGGTTTCAACACGCCCGCACGGTAACCGGCCCGTCCGGGCTCGGGCAACCATTATTCAAACCGGCGCGCGTGGGGCTCAGGCCCCCGTGGAAAGACCGCCCTGTTCGAGGATGTCGTTTAGCACCTTGGTCTTCTTTGCAGCGCGGTTCCTGATCCAGAGATGCGCTGTGCCCGCCGATGCATCTCCGTCCCCCAGTTGCTGCGCAATCGCCCGCCTCAGTTCGTGCAGACTGAAAGGCTTTCCCAAAACCGCATCGCTCATTTGCCCCCTCGCTGCCAACTGCTCAAAGTAGCCGGTCACAATCAGCACCGGCTGGGTTGGCGCGAGATTCTTGATTGTCGCTGTCAGTTGATCGCCCCGCATCTCGGGCATCAGATAGTCCGTGATGACCAGGTCATACCGCCCCTCGCGGAATCGCTCGAGTGCCTCGGACCCGCCCCCAGCCTCCACGACAGTATGCTGATCAACGCCCAGCAACAGCCCAATGGACTCCCGGGCGGCCTCGTCGTCATCCACCACCAGGATGCGCCGGGCACAAAGGTGGTTGTGTTCGGTCATGGGACAAAAATAAAGCATTTCTAATGCCAGATTCTCCGCCACGCGCCATTTGATACCAACCACATGATGGTGTAAAATCACTGATTGATTCCCAATGATGGGTGCAATGTTTAGGCATAAACTCAGGCGACTCGCGCGTGGTTGGCCCGGTTCCGTGCTCCCCGCGACGGCGGGTTCGCCTCCACGTTCAAACCTCCAATAACAACTGACTTGACATGAAAACAATCGCAACAACCTCGACTCTCTGGAGCGGGCTCCTCCTCGCCTCAATCTGCGCCGTGCCCGCGGTTCCAGTGACCTTTCAGGTCAACATGGATTACCAGATCAACATCATTGCGGCGTTCGACCCCGCCACCGGCACGGTGACCTGCCGGGGCAGCTTCAACGGGTGGGGCAACGGGTTTGTTCTGACCAACAGCCCGGCCAACACCAATCTCTACAGTGGGACGATTGACATCGCTGGAAGCCCGGGAACGACTTACGAATACAAATTCGTCTTCAACAATAACACCGGCGGCGGTGATCAATGGGAAACCGTCGGCACGCCGAACCGCTATTTTAAGCTGGCCAACACGGCACAAGTGATCCCCGAAGCCTACTATGCCGACGTCTGGGGAGGCGGTCCCGCTGTGGACGTGAGTTTCAAGGTGGACATGTCCGCGCAGATCGGCGCGGGCAACTTCAATCCTTTGACCGACTTCGTTGAAGTGCGCGGCTCCTTCACGGGCTGGAGCGGAGGCACCGTCCTTACCAACGACACCCTCCAGCCGCACATTTACTCCGGCGCCTACACCGAGTTTGCCCTCCCCCCAGGCGCGATTCGTGAATACAAGTTTGTTTTTGTGGACAGCGTCGCGGTTGCCCATTGGGAGAGTCTCCCGGGCTATTTCCGCGAGAATCGCTCGTTCCTGGTGCCGACCAACAATTTGGATCTGCCGGTGGTGTATTTCAGCGACACCTCCGGCTATCCCATTAAAGCCGCCGTCAGCTTTGCGGTGGACCTAAGCGCCCAGATACTGCAAGGCGCCTTTGACCCCCTCAGCGACGAGGCCTGGGTTCGCGGCAATGTCCTGGGCTGGGGCGATCCGCCGCAAGGATTCCAGCTTTTCGAAGACACCGCCCGCCCGGGCATCTTCACCAACCTTTACACCATGAACAGCCAACTGACCGGCGCACCCTTCGAATACAAGTACACCATTTACCGGCCCGCCACCTTCACCACCGTCTGGGAGGGGGGCGCCAATAAATTCGTGACCTTCTCTGGGAACGAGCCGACCAACGCCGCCGGTTATCACGTCATCAGTGTCGGCCCGACTTACTTCGACGGCCTCTCGCCCAACGGCCTGCTTCCCGCCGACACGCTGGTCACCTTTCGCGTGGACATGAGCAACGCCCAGCGGTACGGCGGGGCGGCTTTCAACCCGGCTAACGAAGGGGTTTGGTTTAATGGTGACGTGCTGACCAATGGCTGGGATACTTACGGCACCTGGGGCACCCAGCCGCCCGAAACCAAAATGTTCGACGACGGCACCAATGGGGACGCTGTTGCCGGCGACAAAATCTATTCCTGGCAGTACCTCGTCAAGAAAGGCTCCCGCCTCCGAGTGCAGTATAAATACGGAATTCAGAGCGATGATAATGAGGCGCCCCCGTTCCAAGACCACGTCCGTTACATCCGCTCGGTGGGTACCTATGTGATGCCACTCGACACTTTCGGCAACCAGTATCAGGAGCCGTCATTCGGGGACTTGACCATCGCCCCGAGCAATCCCGGCTACGTTCTGATTTCATGGCTGGGACGTCCGGGCGTTCACCTCCAAATGACCGCCAGTCTGGTCGGCGGTAACTGGGAGGATCTGCCTGCCACCGATGGATTGAGCTCGACCAACTACCCAGTGGGCGCAACCCCACAGTTCTTCCGCCTGATCAGCCCCAATTGATCGGGAACGGGCATGGCCGGAGCCGGCAGGCGCGTGCGCCGCCGGTCTCCGGCACAGACCGCATCGGTCCAACAACCTTCCGCAACTGCTGCGCGTGAGCGGGATGTTTTCTTAGGCCGTCTCCGCCCCAACGGGAATGTTCGCGACGCGAGTAGGCGGGAAGTCCTGGCGGACCGTCCGTTTCCACTCGCTCTCATGGCGGAGCGAGGACTTGAGCATGGCAATCTCGCGTAGCAATGCTTTGGTGGCCTGATCGAAGGCCGGGATGGGGTCGGCGGCCATTTTTTCCGCGCGCAGCATGTTCGAGGGCAGGCGCAAGGTCAGGCCCGCCGCAAACACTGGCTTGCGAGGATGTTTTTCCAAATTGACCTGAAGGTGAACCGCATCGGGCGGGAAATGGGCCAGGTGCTTTTCCAACTTGCGGACTTTTTGCTGTAGCTTCTGTTTGAGCTGCCCGTGCGGGCGCAGCCCTTTGGTGACCAGACTCCAGCGTAGTGTCATAGGTGCTTTCTCCTCGTCCGGCTTTCGCCGGGCGCCGTGGTTAGTCTTAATTGCGAAAGAGCAAGTCTCTTCCCTCTTTAGGGAAGAGGTGTTGTTGCCAATTCGATCGGTCCTCTAGGCAAAGCTCACTTGCGTTTGGTGTTGTCCACTGTGAGGTAGCGTGACCCACCGATGCCACCCCCCATACCGCGACTCCAAATCCGCAACAGGATGGTTTTGCCAGTGGCGCTGTTGCTTAATTCCACCGCGTCTTCGGCGCTTTGCACGGTCTTGCGGTTGATCTCCAAAATCACGTCGCCCGGACGAAGCCCGGCTTCAGCCGCGTTGGAGTCTTCGGCCACATTGGTCACCAACGCGCCACGAACCTCGGCGGGAATGTTGAATTGGCGCCGCATGCGGGCATCCAGATCGGCCACCTCCACCCCGTCCAGCGCATCCATCTCGCTTTCGCCAGGGGCATTACGCCCACCGGGACCGCCGGCGGCCAGCATGTCTTCGGGCAACTCTCCCAAGGTGGCGGTGAGCGTGCGCTCGGCGGGTTTGCGGCCCGGCTCACCGCGCAGGACCTTGATGGTTACTTTTTTGCCCGGCGGGGTTTGCGACACCATGAGTTGCAGGTTGCGCGGATCGGTGACCTTTTGGCCATTGATCTCGATGATAATATCCCCGTCCTTCAATCCCGCCCGCTGAGCCGCGCTGTTCGGCGTAACGCCCCCCACCAATACGCCACTGCTTTCGTCCGACAGATTAAACGCTTTGGCCAAGTCCGGCGTTAAGGGCTGGATGTTAATCCCAAGGTAGCCCCGGGTGACCTTCCCATCGCTGATCAGCCGGTCCATGACGTAACGCGCCATGTTGACCGGGACAGCGAAGCCCACCCCCTGAAACCCGCCGCTGCGGCTGAAGATGGCCGTGTTGATGCCCACCAGGCGGCCTTCGGCGTCCACCAAGGGCCCCCCCGAGTTGCCCTGGTTGATCGCCGCGTCGGTTTGAATGAAATTCTCATAGGCGGTGATGCCAAAGCCGCCACGACCGAGCGCGCTCACGATGCCCATCGTCACGGTTTGGCCCAGGCCAAAGGGATTGCCGATGGCCAGCACCAGGTCGCCCACCTCGAGCTTGTCGCTGTCCGCAATGGTAATGGCGGGCAGGTCCTTTTTCGCCTCAATCTTTAATACCGCAATGTCGGTCGGAGGATCGTTTCCGACGATCCGGGCGTCGTATTCCTGCCCGTCGGGCAACGCCACCTTCACCGAATCGGCCCCATCCACCACGTGGTTGGCCGTGAGAATGTAGCCATCGGGCGTGACGATCACGCCGGACCCGAGCCCTTGCGCCCGGCGCTCCCGCGGTTGGGGCGCCCGGCCTGAATTATCCCCGAAAAACCGGCGCCAAAACGGGTCTTCCGAAAAGGGGTTCCACATCGGCCGTTCTCGAATCACGGTGGTCGAGAAGACGTTGACCACGCTCCCCGCCACTTTCCTGGCGACGGGGGCAAAGCTGCTGGCGGCTTTGACTTCCGAACTTAACGGCCGATCTTGAATGTCAAGTTTTGCCGGCGGGTTCTTGGCGCCTTCTCCCCGCGTCGCAGGCGCCGCGGTGACTGCCACTCCGGAAAACAACAATGCTCCGGCCAACCCTATCCCACTCCAAAACCCTGTCTTGCGTCTCATAAATGATACTCTACTCAGCCTCGTTCCAGGTCTCTATTATGTTCTTGATTCGTTCTTAAGGTTTGCAGTCCCGGATTAAGGTCCTGCTGCTTTGACGCCCGCTGGCAAAGAACGTTCAATCCCGTCTCAACCTCGCCTCAAAACCGGGTTTGTCAACGCGCCTGTCCCTGCGCCCGGAAACCCATCGCCGCCACCGTCTCTCCGCCCGGCAAGGGAAAGGGTTTACCGCCGAAGTTGACCGTGATGGAAACCCCGTTGTCGAGCCGCGTCTTTAGTGGTGTTCGGGCCGTTGGCATGCGCGAGTGAGGTTGAGCTTTTTGTTGGCACAGGCGATACCCTATCCGGGCCGTGCGCGCAAGACCGGAGATGCCTGGCCGCAAAAAGCTGGTTACGGGCTGGACAGGCACAGCGTGGGGGTGCAACTGCCGCCGTCGCACAGCAGGTGGCAAACCTGGCCGCCGGCGGAGCCGACCTGAATGCGGAAGTCATTCAGGGCAACCCGGAGCTGCCCCTGGAACTGATAGGATGGCTGGGTGGAATCGTAGCTGAGATAGACGTTCGCAAAGTCTATCCGGCCCATGGGCGCCCCGAAATCCACGCTGAAGCTGCCGGAGAAGAAGCCGGTGACCGAGCCGGCGCTGTTGATGTCGAAACCTTCCTGCATCGAACTGCCAAAGAAACTCTGCTGGCCGCGCACGCGCATGGAGAGGACGCCGCCCGACCGCTTGAACGTGGCATAGCCGCCGCTGCCGAGCGACATCGAGCGGAAGGTGGCCAGCGAGATCGTATTTTCGAAGTTTCCTTTGCTGTCGAAAGTGGTGCTGGGAAACTGCGGGTTTGGCCAGCCGGTGACCGTCGGAGCCGTAACCGTGCCGCCCGCGAGAGTGAAACTCAGCGAACCATTCTTGATGTTCCAATAGAGCGTGCTGGAGCCACCGGGCGTCCAACGGAAGGGGCCGAGCTCAAACGGTGAGCCAGGCGGCGACGAAGACCAGGTCACCAATCCCGCTGAGCTGACAGCGAGTGACGTGGTGCTCACGGCCTGGTTCATGACCTCGAGCGTCACGTTGTTCAGGCGAGCGGAGGGATTCTTGCCTCCTCAAGGGCGGGCCGGTTCGCCGCGGCGCACGTTTTTCAAAATCCGCTCCAGTTGCGGCTCCAGCAGGTCCAAACCGCCTTCGGTCCATACCACGAAATCCGCGGCGGCGATTTTTTTCTCGATGGGCCACTGGGCCAGAATCCGCTGCTGGATTTGCGCGGGCGACCAGCCGCGTGAGTGCAGCCGCTGCCGTTGCGTCTCGCCGGAACAGGCCACGCAGATCGTGTAATCCAGTTCCTTTTCCGCCCCGGTCTCGAACAAGAGGGGAATAACCACCGCCGCGAGGGGCTGGCCGGCGTGACGCCAGGCCTCGAACTGTGCCCGCCATCGTTCCCGGATGCGCGGGTGCAGAATCGCCTCGAGCTGCCGCCGCGCCGCCGCGTCCGCAAACACCCGTTGGGCCATCCTGCCCCGATCCAACTCGCCGCCGGCGGTCAGAAATTCGGCGCCAAACGTTTCGCGGATTTCCTCCAAAGCGGGGGTCCCCGGGGCCACGACGTCGCGCGCCAACTCGTCCGTGTCCACCACCGGGACGCCCTGCCGCGCCAGCCGCGCGCCGCAGGTGCTTTTGCCCATGCCCACCCCGCCGGTAATTCCCAGGGTCTTCATTCAGCCGCCCGCCCTAGGGATGTTCTTTCAAAAGGCCCAGCCTAGCCAGGGCGGGCCGCAGGGCTGCCGCCCATTTCGCATAGCCGGCCTGATTGGGATGCAGTAGATCGGGAAACTCCTCGGGACGCGCGTCTCCCTGCTCATTCGCGAAGAGCGCCCAGGTTTTGACCAGGGTCACCTGCGGGTTACTCTTGACCGCTTCGGCGTAGAGGTGGTTGATGCGTTTGATCTTGTCGGCCGGACGTTTCTTGGTGGCCGCGCTGGGAAACACCTCGCAAAGCACCACCGGCAGGCTCGGGTCGTGCCGCTTCAACTCGGCCAGAATCAGCTTCAAGTTGCCCGCGATGGTGTCCGGGTCCGCGCCTTCCTCGAGATCGTTGGTGCCGATCAGCAGCACCACCCCTGAGGGACGGAGGGCCAGCACGTCGTCCTGAAGCCGGATCAGAACCCCGCGAGTGGTGTCCCCGCTGATCCCCCGATTGGCGACTTTCACACCGGGGAAACTTCCGCCCAGGTCGTCCCCCCACCCCTGGGTGATCGAGTCGCCCAGGAAGACCAGCGCGCCCTGATCGTGGGCCACCCGCTGCCGCCAGCCCGTTCGTTTCTCCAGCCACAACTTGCGGAACCACTCGTATCGCCGAATGGGCCCTGCTCCCGGCAGACAGTCGTCGGTGTCGGGTATCGCGAGGGACTTTGCGGACTGAACAGTCTCAATCCTTGGGGGGGGTGCCTGGTCTCCGCCGGCCGAAGGCAAAGCCAGAAGTGGGAGCAAGGCCAGCCCCGCCAAGACCCAGGCCGTAAGCGCAGCAGTTGAGCGTCCGAGCCTGGGGGAAGGAACCGTATGGCAAAAACTGTCGGTTGAGAGATTGAGCCGCGACGTCGTTTTCATGTTATGCCCGGCCATGTTTAGCCCTTCCGTCGCGCAAGGCAAGCAGATGTCCGGGCGTTGACCGGGTCTTCGCTGCGGCCCGGCGATGACAGGCATGCGTTTGGGCGCGAAGGCCGGTCGCGGGCGCCGTTCTGCCTAGCTGCGAGGCCGGTTTTGGGGGACGATGACGAGCCGGCCATCCTTGAAGCAGACAGTCTCCAGCTTTTCGAGCCACTGGCTGGCGCCGGGGTCGGCCGTGAAACTTTCCGCGAGGTTTTGCTTCCGCAAGGCGTCAAGGTAAACCCCGGGCAGCGGCCGCCCTTTGACCTGAATGTCCTGCGGGCTCACCCTCAGCACGCCGTTCTTGAGAGAAACATCAAATGTCACTTTGCCGTTCAGATAGCGGCCCCGGAAAACGGGGAGATTCAACTGGTCCAGTGGCGCGCTGATCTGTCCCTGCAAGCGATCGCCCTCCATGCGGAAACACACTTTGCCGCGGAGCGCGCCGAATTGCGGATCCGTCGCAATCAAGCCGTTGATTTCGTCCGCCGAAAGCGCCAGTTCCGGTGTCGCCGCCCCGCGGCGGAGCGCGTCTCTGAAGCCGTCCACCCGCTGCCGCAACTGCTGCGCTTGAGCGGGTGAGAGTTGCGCGACCGGCAGGGGTTCGGGTGCGTCGGCGGTGAACTCGCGCAGCATTCGGTTGGCGTAGCGCATCCCGACCAGCGCGCCCGCGATGAGCACCAGGCCGAGGACCGATGCGATGATCAGGACATAAACCAGGCAACCCCGGCGCGGTTGGGTTGGGGTTTGAGTCATGGCAGCCCCTCGCAGAGTGGGTGACGGCCGCTCATTGCCGCGGGCGCCGCAACGAGAGCTTGGGCTTGAGGGGCGGCGGCAACGGCAGTTTTGGCGGCGCGGGCGGCGGCGGCGGGGCCGAGGGTATGGGTGGCGGAGGTGGCGGTTGGACCTGAAGTTCCCCGATCTTCTCCTCCAGCCACCCACCCGCCTGGGCCACCTTCTCGCCAATCCGGGTTTCGGGAAACTTCATCTCGCCGATCTGAAAATCCGCCAGCGACTTCAGAGCATCCACCGTCTGCGCTGCCGATCGCACGGCCTCGTTCCAACGCGAAAAGAACCCGGGCGACTGCAGCGTGTCGTAGCCATTTACCAGCCATTCGAGCCTGCCGCTTTCGGTATCCACCAGCAAGCCATGCACCGGGATGCGGGGGCTGATGAGCGGGCCGTGCCGAACCACCTCCGCCGCCCGGATCACGTTCTGGCGTTCGCTGCTGAAAAGGGCGAAGAATTCATTGATGTTGTCCGGCAGGAGTTTGCGCGGGATGGCCAGGCCGCTGAAGTGCTCGATCAGTTGCATTGCCGTCGTCTTTGCCACCTGGCAATCGCTGTGTCCAATAATCAGCACTTGTCGTCCTCCCTTGATGGCACAGGCCAGGGCCAGCGAACGCATCGTGCTGCTCAACGGCCCGGTGATAATGTTGCCCGCGTTTCGAAGCCAGATGAACTGCTCTTCCGGCAGCCCCAACACCTCGGGCAGCAGCCGGTTGAGCCGGGGATCAATGCACGTGAGCGCCACCACCGGCAGCTCGTCCTCGTGCTGTGACGGACGCAAACCGGCCGTGGTGTCGCCCGCCGCGGCGCGGTGGTTGGCGTCCAGTATGGCTTCAAGCAAGCGCATGATTCACTCTTCAATCTGGTTCGGCAGGTCGCCTTCGGCGAGTCTGCACCCTTAACATTCGGCATTCAGGCCGGGTGTCGCCGCCCCGGCCACCGGCAGGGCGCCACACTTGCCGGATCAACCGGTTCCACTGGCCGATTTCTTGGGCCGTCCGATAAAAAAGTAGAGGATGGGCCCCAAGAAGGGGAGCAGGATGATCAAGATCACCCAGAGCACCTTCTCGGTGTCGCGCAATCCCTGGTTGGTGATGGCGTGGATCAGCATCCAAATCCACAGCACGAACAACGCCACACTGATCAGTACGAGGAACAGCATCACCAGGATGCCCACCAGGCTGGCCCCAATTTCAGTTGCACTTTGCATGGTCGTAATCTCTTGAACGGGTTCCGCACCCAATCCTGGCCGGCCTTATTGCGCGGCGGGCTTTTCGCCGGCGGCGGCCGGCGTGGTGGTTTTCTTCAGACCCGGCACCTGCTCGATGAGTTTCTCGAACTTGATTCCGGTCAGGCTTTCGATCACCGGCGGCAACTGGGCCACGATCTGGGTCACGTCGCCTGTCAGCTTGCTGGCGCCGCCGCCCACGCCTGGTCCGGAGTTGATGATCACCATTTTCTCCGTTTTGGAGAGCGGTTCGCTGATCCTGCCTGCGACCTCGGGCAGGACCCGAATGATCATTTCGACCACCGCCGCCTCGTTGTATTGCTTGAAGGATTCGGCCTTCATGCGCATGGCTTCGGCGGTGGCTTTGCCCTGGGCTTCGATGATGGCCGCCTCCGCCAGACCGCGGGCCTTGTTGGCCTCGGCCTCGGCGATGCCGGTGGCTTTGGCCACGTCGGCGTTGGCGAAGCCGGTGGCCTTGGCGGCCGCGGCGGCGCCGGCCGCCTCGGTTTCCAACTGGAACTTCCGGGCGTTGGCCAGCGTTTCGACCTTGTAGCGCTCGGCATCGGCAGGCTTCTGCACATTGGCTTCGAGTTCCTTCTGGCGGCGCAGGATTTCCTGTTGCTGCAGCTCGATCTGTTTTTGTTTTTCGATGATGCTGACCTGGACTTCCTCGGCCTTGACGAGCTGGCCGGTCTTGTATTTCTGCAAATCGTAGGCCAGGTCCGCCTCGGCCTTTTTCTGGTTCACGGCGGCCTGGTATTGCGCCACGTTGCTCTGGTAATCCCGCTGCGCCTCGGCGATCTTGGTATCGGCGATGAATTTGGCTTCCTGGCCCGCCTGTTGCGCCTGGGCGGACTTGATCATCGCATCCCGGTCGGCTTCGGCCTGGGCGATTTGCGCGTCGCGCTTCACCTGCGCAATGCGGGGTTTGCCCAGGGCGTCGAGGTAACCCTGTTTGTCGCGGATATCGCGAATGGTGAAACTGACGATGCCCAGCCCCATGTTGGCCATGTCGCCCGCCGCCACTTCCTGGACCTTGGAGGCAAAGGCGTCGCGGTTTTGGTAAATGTCCTCGACGGTCATGGTGCCCAGGATGGCGCGCAAGTGGCCTTCCAGCGTTTGCGTGGCGATGTTCTTGATTTCCTCGGTGCCCTTGCTCAGGAACTGCTCGGCGGCGGTGGCAATGGAAATGTCGTCGCCTTTGACCTTGATTTGCGCCACGCCGTCCACCAGCACCGGGACGCCCTTGCTGGTGTAAACCTCGGGGGTCTGCACATCAATGGTCAGCAGCTCCAGCGAGAGGACGTCCACCTTTTCATAAACCGGCCAGACAAACACACCGCCGCCCTTGACGATGCGAAAGCCGACATCGCGCACCGTGCCGTCGGGATCCACGATCCGGTGTTTCCGGCCGGAGATGACCAGGACCTGGTTGGGGCCAACCTTGGTGTAGCGGCTGGCCCAGATGCCAACGAACATGAAGAAGACAAACAGCACGGCGGCGATCCCCCCGATGACCCAGGTGGTCGTGGAGAATTCCGCCAGCAGGACAGCAAGACTTATATTCATAGATAATGGAGGGTAAGTTTGTTGCGGTTTCAGTCTATCGGTTCGACATAATATTGCGTGCCCACGATCCGGGTAATCCGGACCGGCTTGCCCCCCGCGATGGCCATGCCGTGTTCTCCGCGGGCTGGAGCGGAGTAGCGCGAGCCGCCCTGGACGTAGGCGATTTCGCCGACGCCATCGGCGGGAATGGGGCTAATGACCGAGGCGGTTTGGCCCACCAGCGAGGCGACGCGCGATTCGCTCGAGCTCTGGGTGTGCTTGAACATGAAGTTGAAAAGGAGAAAGGCGACAAACGCCATCGCTGCGCCGGCGATGGCCGAAATCGGGGCGCTGATCCACACACTGCTGGTTGCTTCGATTTTGCTCAGAATGAGGCCGCACGCGCCAAACGCGGTCACGAAACACGACAACACCGTTGGGCTGAAAAACGAGACGCCGGGCAAACCGCTGTGATCATAGCCCGCCTCGGCATGGCCTCCGGTGCCGAGATCCCCGCCGTCATCCCCGCCGAAGAAATGGCTGGTGATCGCGCTGATGAGGGTGAATATCAGGCCCAAGGCCAGGCAGGCGACGTAAATAATCATAAGGCCTCGCTCATGTTGTTGGGCACATCATAGTTCCGCGGGCCTTGCGAGCAAGCGCGAATCCAATGCCGCCCGCCCGTGCGCGCATGCCCTCCTCCCTCGGCTTCCCGCCTGGCAGGCGGGCCTGCCCCATCCGATGGTTCATGTCAGAGATAGTGAGCATGCCTGGAACAAGAAACCCTCGTCGCATGAAAATTGCATTTACAATTTGTCGGGAGGTTTGTAACTGGCCTTATGTCGCTGTTGGGGGCCATCCTCGCGCTCAGCCGCCCGTCGCTGCTGCCGGGCGTGTGGTCCAATTGCCTGGCGGGGTGGTGGCTGGGCGGGGGCGGCCATTCGGACGTTGTCCCGGTTTTGCTGGCCGGCGTCACCCTCGTCTTTCTGGGAGGCTCTTTTCTCAACGACGCCTTTGACGCGGACTTCGACCAGCAGCAGCATCCCGCCCGACCCATCCCGAGTGGTGTTTTCAGCCGCAAGGCGGTTTGGACCTGCGGCATTGGGTGCCTGGTGGCGGGCGCGCTGGTTTGCGTGTGGCAGCGGCCGGCAACTGCTGTCATTGGCCTGATTCTCGTGGCCACCGCCATTCTTTACAACGCGCTGCACCGCTGGTTCCTGTTGACACCGCTGGTTTGGGGCTTTTGCCGTTTGCTGCTTTATTTGTTGGGAGCTTCCGTGGCAGTTCGGGGGCTGACCGGCTGGGCGATCTGGAGTGGGCTGGCCGCCGGCTGCTACGCGGCGGGAGCCGCGTGGCTGCCCCGGCTGCAGCCCAGGCCCGGGGCAGGGTTGCCATGGCCGACGGCGTTGCTGGGGGTTCCGATTGCTTTGGCGGTGGTTCTCAATGGCGGCGCTTATCGCGAGGCGGCGCTGATTCTGTCCCTGGTGCTGGTGCTGTGGGTGGTTCGCAGTCTCCGGCAGGGAATCTGGACGCGACGCCGGGAACCCGCCCGAACGGGGCCGGGCCTGCTGGCCGGGATTATCATTGCCGACTGGCTGGCGGTGGCCCACGCGCCGCGCGAGCTGCACTTTGTTCTGATCGCGCTGCTGTTGGGCACCCTGGCGCTGCAAGCTGCCTTGCCGCGGTTGGGACAAGAGGCCGGGCCCTCCCCCGCGTCACGGGTCTGAAGGACTGGGTAATATCATTGCCGCGACCATTCGTGAAACAGCCCTTTAATCACGCCGTGTTTTTCCGGGCTCGTGGCTTCGTTCTGGTGGCAATAGACCAGCACGCCGTCCGCGCAGCGGCGGGCCGCAGTCATCACCTCCCGCACGTACTGCGGCGTCGAATCATTTAGCCGCGAGTGTTTGGTGGCATATACGTCAACAAAAACCGGCACCTCCCGGCCGAACAGCTCCTTGAGACGTGAAACCTCGCTCTCAACCGCGCCGCTGTTCTGTAGGTTCATTTCGCCGGACTCGTTCCGGTACGGGAACAACACGCCGTCCACCCACGGGCGATACGTCTCGGCGAATGCGGGCGTCACATGCCGGTAGTAGCAGCAGGGGACAAAGGCCAGTTTGGGATTGATTTGGCGCGCGGCCTCCAGCACCCGCCTGAGGTAGGCCGGCGCGAATGTGCGCGTGTTGTGCGAGAAATCGTCCAGGCTCCATGCCACCAGATTGGGCTCCCGCAGGCTCAACTGCGCAATCTCAACCGCCCAGCGCTCGTAATCCAACCGGAAGGGCTCGGAGTAGTTCTTGGTCCGGGGAGGCGACTCCGAGGGGGGCACCAAAGTGACCCAAACACGGATTTGCTTTTTCCGCGCCAGCGGCAGGAACCGCTGGAGGTCCTCCCAATCCGTCGGGGCATGCCAGATCAGCCAGTTATAGCTGTTGGCTCGGAGAACCTCCAGTTCCCCAATCAGCCGCCCAACATCCACCCGTCCGTCCGCCTGGCGTGGCGCCGCGTCATAGGTTCCAAACGTTCCGCGCAACGGGACCGCCCGCGGCGACTTGCGCCCGGCTCCAACCCCGGCGCAACCGCCTCCCCAAACAGCCAAAGCCAGGGTCAGGCACAGGCTGCCCAACCGATTCGCAAGGATTCTGTCTCTCACAACGGCAGCTTGGCCGGAGCCGGCCAAAACTCAAGCCTCGACCCACCGCGAGGGGCTTTCTTCAGGCCTCGGTGGGGACGGCATGGGCGCGCAGCCGCGAAATGATGCCTGGCATCGAGTCGAGAACCCGCCGGATGTCCTCAGTCGAGTTGTAGCGCCCTAGGCTGAACCGGATGCTGCCCCGCGCCCGGGCCCGACTGCACCCCATCGCGACCAGGACATGCGACGGCTCGAGCGAGCCGGTTGTGCAGGCCGAACCGCTCGAGGCGCAGATTCCGGCCTGATCCAGCAGCATCAGAATCCCCTCCGCCTCGACGCCGTCAAAAGCCAGGTTGCTGGTGTTGGGCAGCCTCGGCTCGCGGGCGCCGTTGAGCGCGCTGTCGGCAATGGCCCCGAGGAGACCGCTCTCCAAATCATCGCGCAGCCTCCGAACCCGGCCCCCCATTTCTTGCAGACCCTCGCGCGCCAGCTCCGCTGCGCGGCCGAGCCCCACGATTCCCGCCACGTTTTCCGTGCCGCCCCTGCGGCCGCGTTCCTGGCCGCCGCCGATGAGGTAGGGTTGAAACCGAGTGCGGCGTTTGACGTAAAGGGCGCCCACCCCTTTGGGCCCGTTAAACTTGTGCGCGGCAATCGAAAGAAAATCCACCTGCGCGTCTTTGACATCCAGCGGCAGCTTCCCGGCGGCTTGCACGGCATCGGTATGGAACAGCACTCCTTTGGCCTGGCAGATTTGGGCAATTTGGCGGATGGGAAAGATGACGCCGGTTTCGTTGTTTGCCCACATGACTGAAACCAGGGCGGTGTCGGGTCGAATCGCCTCCTCCAGCAAATCGAGGCAAAGTTCGCCGCCCGGGTTGACCGGCAGATAAGTCACCTCGAAACCGCGCTTTTGCAGGAACTGGCAGTACTTGAGCGTGGCGGAATGCTCGACGGCGGTGGTGACGAGATGTCGTTTGTCGGGCTGCGTGACCACCGCGCTGTGAAGGGCGGTGTTGTTGCCCTCGGTTCCGCAACTGGTAAAGAGGATTTCGGTCGGCTCGGCGTTCAACAACGCCGCGACGCGCTGCCGGGCTTGGTCCAGGGGGCGGGAAAGCCGCTGGCCGAAGGAATAAGCGCTGGAGGGGTTGCCCCACTGCTCGCGCAGAAAAGGCAGCATCGCCTCGAGCACTTCCGGGGCGACCCGAGTGGTGGCGTTGTTGTCCAGATACACCAGCGATTGGCTCATACGCCCGGAAGCATAGCACGAAAACCGGCAAATTCATGCAGGTTTTCTGCTTTCCAACCGGCTGGATTTGGCGTTTCATGCGCCGCAACGATTTGAACATTTATGAAGATTGTCTTAGCATACTCGGGCGGCCTTGACACCTCGGTGATCCTTTCCTGGCTCAAGGACACTTACGACGCGGAACTCATCGCCTTTTGCGCCAACATCGGGCAGGAGGAAGAGCTCAAGGGACTCGAGGCCAAAGCCAAACGCACCGGCGCCTCCAAATGCCACATTGTGGATTTGCAGGAGGAATTTGCCCGGGACTTCATTTTCCCCATGATCCAGGCGGGGGCGGTTTATGAAAACCAGTACCTGCTGGGCACCAGCATCGCCCGACCGCTCATTGCCAAGGGCATGATCGCGGTCGCCCGCAAGGAGAACGCCCAGGCCCTCGCTCATGGCGCCACCGGCAAAGGCAACGACCAGGTGCGCTTTGAACTAACGGCCGCCGCGCTGGCTCCCGACCTGCAGGTCATCGCCCCCTGGCGCGACGCGCGTTTCCGCGACTTGTTCCCGGGCCGGGCGGAGATGATCGCCTATTGCGAAAAGAAAAAGATTCCGGTGCAGGCTTCGGCCAAGAAGCCCTACTCGATGGACCGCAACCTCCTGCATATCTCCTTCGAGGCGGGCATTCTCGAAGACCCCTGGATGGACGCCTTCGCGCCCTCGAACAAGGACATGTTCAAGCTGAGCGTGGCTCCCGAGGATGCGCCGGACAAGCCCGAATACGTGACGCTGGATTTCCTCAAAGGCCATTGCGTGGCGGTCAACGGCAAGCGTCTTTCGCCGCTTGGGGTGATGAAGACCTTGAACAAGCTGGGCGGCAAACACGGGGTGGGGCGGGTGGACATGGTCGAGAACCGATACGTGGGCATGAAGTCGCGCGGGGTTTATGAGACCCCCGGCGGCGCCATTCTCCACTTCGCGCATCGGCAGATGGAAACCCTGACGATGGACCGCGAGGTGATGCATCTGCGCGACTCGCTCATCCCCCGCTATGCGGAACTGGTGTATTATGGTTATTGGTTCGCTCCCGAGCGCCTTGCCCTGCAGGCGTTCATCACCGAAAGCCAGCAAAACGTGACCGGCACGGTCCGGGTGAAACTCTACAAGGGCAATATCATGGTTGCGGGTCGCAAATCGCCCGTGAGCCTGTACAACCCGGCGATTGCGACCATGGAAGCGGACCCCACCAAGGCCTACAACCAGGACGACGCGACCGGATTCATTCGCCTCAATGCGCTGCGCCTCAAGGTGGCCGCCCAAGTCCAGCGCAAAAAGACCAGGTAATCAGCGCGCGGTCGCGGGCGGCGGCCCGAACTGCTCCCAGTAGAGCTTCTTGAAGGGGTTGACCTCCGGGCCAACCGCCCGTTCGTTGACCAGTTGGGGTTGGACACTGTCCCACCACTGGTCGAATTCCCGCTCGAGCTGCGCGACGACCTCCGGAAAATCCTGGGCGACGTTCTTTCGTTCGCCGGGGTCGGCCTTCACGTCGAAAAGCTGCCAGGCGCCGTTTCCTTGTTTGGCCTCGTGCACGAGGTGCCAGCGTGAACGGCGCACCGAGCAAGGACCATACTTTTGGGGCGGGGTCTTCGGCGCCCACCGGCCGACATGAGTGAAGAGCGTCCGGTCCGGCCAGGGGGCGGAGGGGTCGCGGAGCAGCGGCAGGAGGCTGCGGCCTTCGATCTGGCTGCGCACCCGCGCGTCCAGCTTCGCTCCGGCCAGCTCCGCCAGCGTGGGAAAGAAATCAATGTGGGCGGTCAAGGCGTGGCAATCGGCAGGCTTGAACACGCCGGGCCAGCGCCAGAAGGAGGCGGCCCGGGTGCCGCCCAGCCAGGGGGTTCCCTTGGCGCCGCGCATTCCGGCGTTATAGACCTTGACCCCCGCCGTGCCGCCGTTGTCATTCATGAAAAAGACCAGCGTGTTGGTTTCCAATCCCCAGGCGGCCAGGCGCGAGAGCAGCACCCCGACGTTGTCGTCAATGTTGGCGATCATACCGAAAAACTTCGCCACGTCGGGAGCCGCCTTGCCCTGGTACCGGGCTTCGTCTTCGGGCCGCACCTGCAGGGGGGCGTGAGGGGCGTTCAATGCGATGTGGGCATAGAACGGCTTTTTCCCTTTCACCTGTTCGATCCAGTTGAGCGCCTGACGAAAGAACACATCGGTGCAGTAGCCTTCGGTGCGCACGAACCGGCCATTATGCAGAATCGCCGGGTTGAAATACGTGTTGCCCGGCGCATCCCCGCACGAGCCGGGATAGGTCTGGCCGATGCCGCCCGCCCCGTGGATAAACATCTCGTCAAAGCCGCGCCGCGAGGGCCAGCGTTCGGGTTCGTCGCCCAGATGCCATTTGCCGAAAATGCCTGTGGTGTAGCCGGCCTGTCGCAACACTTCCGGCAATGTCACTGCTTCCAGGCATAGCCGCTCGCGTTCATGAATGGTGTGGGTGACCCCGTTGCGGAATTCGTGGCGTCCGGTCAGCAGGGCCGCCCGGGTGGGCGCGCAGGTGGGGGACACGTGAAAATCGGTGAAGCGCACGCCTTCGGCGTGCAAGCGGTCCAGGTTCGGCGTGCGGAGAATGGGGTTCCCGTGACAGGACAGGTCGCCGTAGCCCTGGTCGTCGGTGAGAATGAAAACGAGGTTCGGCCGGGGCGGTTCCGCCGCCGCCAGTCCGGGGCAGAAGGCTGGGGCGCAGATCATGAGCACCGTGGCCGCCCCTGCCCGCAGGCAGCCGGTTTGCAGTCTAGGTCTGAACATGTTCACTCCTTGGTTGCGCGGGTTCGATGTGCACCAGGACATCCCGAACGGTGGGAATCCGGTTGCAGATGGCATTCTTGACCTCATGCGCGATTTGATGCGACCGCGCCACGGTCATTTCGGGGTCCACATGCACGTGCATATCCACATAAAGGTGATAGCCCATCTTGCGCACAAAGCACTTTTCCACCAGTTCAACCCGTGGCACCGCCTCGGCCAGTTGGCGAATCTGGCGGATGAGGTCCTGGCTGGGGGAACGGTCCATGAGTTCGTGCTGGGCTTGCCGGAGCAACCGCCAGCCGTTCCAGGCAATGATGAACGCCGCGGCGGCGGCGGCCACGTCATCGGCCGCCTCATAACCGCTGCCGCCCAGCAAGGCGACGCTGATGCCGATGAAAGCGGCCGCCGAGGTGATGGCGTCGCTGCGGTGGTGCCAGGCGTCGGTCTGGACCGCGCTGCTCTCGACCTTTGCCCCTTCCTTCAGCACGAAACGGAACAGCCCTTCCTTGACGATCACCACGCCCACCAACACAAAGAGCGTGAACGGCGCCGGCGCCTGGTGCGGCGCCTGAATTTCGCGAATGGCAGTGATCAAAATCCAGCCCGCCGCCATGAGCAGCATGCCCGCCACCATCGCGGCCGCCATCGGTTCGGCTTTCCCATGGCCGTAGGGATGGTCCTCGTCAGCCGGTTCGGCGGCCACGACCAGACCCCGCCAGACAATCAGCGAACTGAACACATCGGCCAGGGACTCGACGGCGTCGGCCACCAGCGCATGGGAATGACCCACGATGCCGGCCACCATTTTGGCGGCCGCCAGCACGGTGTTGACCGTCAGCCCAATGAACGTGGCGCGCAGACTTCGTTTCAAGCGCGTGAGTGTCATTCCTGCGGAGCCTACCGCGTCGTGACAGCCATTTGAAGCCCGAAAGCGGAGTCCGCGGCCCGCCGCAGACCTGGTTTTTCTGCCGTTATTGGGGATGGGCGGCCAGCCAGTAACGAATGGCGCCGGCCTGGGGATTTCGCGGGTCGGCCTCCAGAGCCTTGAGGTAGTGCTGGCGCGCCTTGGCGGGATCGTCCAGTTGCTGGGCGTAAATGTTCCCCAACGTCACATGCGCCCGGCTCTCGTTCGGATATTTGGCCAACACCCGCTCCAACTGCTCGACCGCGTCCAGGGGATAACCCGTTTGCCGCAAAAGCAGCGCCAGATTATAGCGCGCGTCCAGCGACTCGGGGCGGGCCGCCAGGGCCTGCTCGTAAGCGTAAAGCGCCAGGGAAGTGTTGCCCGCTTGCGAGGCCGCCAGGCCCAAATTGTAGCAGGCGTCAAAGAAGGTTCCGTCGAGCTGAATCGCCCGGCGATACGCCTGGAGAGCTTCGGGCAGCCGGTTGGCCTGCTGGGCCTGAACCCCTTGCGCAAAAGCCCGCTCCGCCTCCGCCCGGTCGCCCGGCGCCGGCCGCGGGGGGTTTTTGTATTGGTAACGCGCGAACCGGCGTGACGTTGCGGTCGAAGGGCTCGGCGCCGGGCTCTGGCGGTCTGCGGCCGGGCTGGCCGTGATCGCGGGGGCAGGCGGCTCGACGGCGGCGGTCGTTGTGGAGGGAGGGGGGGACTGCTCCTTTCGATCCCGGCTCAGGAGTTTCAACGGATTGAGTCGCTGAAGGACGGTTTTTCTGGGTGCCGGCGTGGCCCCGCCGCCGCTCGGCGCGGCAACCGGCGCGGCGGCAACAACGGCCGTCTCGGCCTTGCGAGGCGCGGCAGGCTGTGCCGGGGCAGGGGCGACGTCACCACCCGGTTTGATGACCGGCTCGGGCGCCAGCAGCACGGTTTCTGTCACCGGAGCTTTGACCACCGGTGGCGGGGCTGAAGTTGCCGGCGCCGGTTTGGCCGCGGCAGCGCGCGGCTCCGTCCTGGGCGGGGGTTCAACTCGTTCAACTCGCGGTGCGGGTTGCGGCTGCGGTTTGGGCGCGGTCACCGCCGCGAGGTTCGTGGCTGGCGCGGGGGTCCTGGGCGCGGCGATGGTCGCTGGGGGAGCGGCGGTTGTGGCCGGCTTTGGCGGCGCCGCAGTTACCATCGCCTGGGTTGGACTGGCGGCGGGAGGTGGCGCCAAAGGGACCAATTCGTGTTCGAGCCGGGCGATGATGGCTTTGATGGCTTCCAGATTCTCGGGCGGCGGGCGGAGGCTGGCGTAAGCGCGGTAGCGTTCCAGCGCGAGGGATTTGTCCTTCAGGTGCTCGTGCGCGATGACGGCGAGGTTCAGCAGCGCGGGCCCGTAATGGGGGTCGCGCCGCAGCGCTTCGGTGAAGAATGGCGAGGCCTCGGCCACCCTCCCCCGTTGCAGTCGCGCCAGGCCCAGGCCCGTCAGCGCCTCGGGATCATTGGCCCGCAGACGCAACGCCTCCTGAAAGCTTTTCTCCGCTGCGGCCACCTCCCGCAGACGCAACTGCACCGTGCCCAGCTTGATGAGCGCATCGGCGGATTGCGGCTGGAGCAGCGTACAGGCCGCCAACTCCGTCTTCGCCCAATCGAGCTTGTTCTGCTCGAGCCAGAGGCAGCCGAGGTTGAACCGCGCCGCCACCAAGTCTTTGTCCAATCGCAGCGCGCGTTGGTAAGCCTTTTGCGCCTCGTCGGGCTGTCCCGCGTGGTGGTAGGCCAGGCCGAGGTAATTCCAGGCGTGCGCATTGGTCGGCAGCAGGGTGGCGGCCGTTTTCAACTCGGCCAGCGCCTGGGCATAATCCCCCTTCTGCAGCAGCTCTTTGCCCCGCAGCAAAGCCCGCGGCCCCGGCGGGGTGCACCCGCCCAGGAAAACCAATAACGCGGCCAGGAGGATTAACCCTTTACCGGCATGATTTTTCATGGTCGCCATCTCCGAGGGTGGTAACACTCACCTCCCGACGTGTCAAGAAACGCGCATCCCGGAACCGCTGGCCGAACCCGCCCCGCGCGGGCGTGGCGCGGCTCCTGCCGGCTCGGGTTCTCCGACGACAAATAAACAGGAATCGGGCGATCCTCTTGGGTCGAAGAGCCTCTCTGGCTCGCAGGCGAAACTTGGGAAAAAAGTTGGGAAAAAAAAGTCTTGCAAAGTCATAGCGTTTTTGCTAGGCTGGTACCTTGAAGGATCAGATCACTTGGATGACCAAAATAACCACTCAACTTATGAAAAGGAATACCACTCACTTGCTTGCAGCGCACCACCGTGCCTTCACCGTCTCGACGAACGCGCCCGTCCTACCAACCGTTGCCCACCTCTTAAGGGGCGCCGTGGTCGCGGCAGCCCTGATGCTCAGCCCTCGAGCAATGGCGGAAAGCAGCCTGTTCTTCGACGACTTTGGCGGTCCAAGCCTTGACCCGGTATGGCAGGCTTCATTGCCGACGGCCAGAACTGCGGGCACGTTTTTCCCGGCAACCTACTTGGGGGCGCCAAACGCTGCGTTTCAAACGCTTGATGGCAACTCGGTGCTGCGCATGAACAGTTCCATGGACGCCCACCAACGACGGGGCTGGAGCTCGTCCACCGTTTTCAGCCCGGCCGGTTTTCGGTACGAGGTGCGCTTTAACACCTTGGTGCAGTCACCTACGACGAGCATCGATGACTTCCTCGAGATCTGGGTCATGGATGCGAGCAACAACGCTCGTCATGACCTGGTCTCTCCATTTGGTGGCGCCTACAGTTCCGAACGCCGTTTCTTCGTGGGTAGCAGCATTGACAACAGTTACGTGCAGCAGCCTTTCAATTATCAGGACAACACGTGGTACCGGCTCGTCCTTGAAGGAGCGCCGGGTGAGAACCTTCGGGCGTCTATTTTGGACGACAATGGCCTCGAACTGATTGGTCACACCCTCGGGCACACCAGCAGCGCGTTCAGCTCCGGCTTCAAAATCGGACTCTCCCAGGCGATGGACTGGCCGATTGGCGTCTATCCTGCGGATGTGGCGGTGGATTATGCTCGGCTGACGGTTGTGCCTGAGCCCGGCACCGCGGCACTGGCCCTTTGCGGAGTTGTTCTTATGGCAGCCTGCCGCCGCAGTCTCCGCGGCCTGAATTAGCGGCATCAGCTTTCTTTTTTCGCCTGCGTGGGCTTCTTCCCGCCTCGCGCCGCGAGCAGGCCTGCTGGTGGGGGCGGGGAGGCAGCTTTTTTTTGCGTCTGGAGCGGCGTTGGAGGATCAGCTCCATCGTTCTTCGGCTGCTGCGACTCGCTCCTTGACGGCCTTGGCCCGAGTTGGGGACAGTGGGGGCGACAATGAAGGAAACGGTCACAACGACGATTCCAGCCTACAATGGCGAGGCATTTCTGCTGCAGACTCTCGAGTCTTTGGCGCGGCAAACGCGGCGGCCGGATCGTGTCCTCGTATTGGACGATGGTTCTACGGACCGAACGGCTGAGATTGTTCGCGGATTCCGCGGGTTGAAGGTTGAGTTCGTGCCCAACGCGGTGAATCCAGGCCTGTTCGCCAATTTTAATCGCTGCCTCGACCATGCAGCAGAAACGGATTACCTGCAGATCCTGCACCAGGACGACGAAATCCTGCCGGAGTTTTACGAGCGGATGACCCGGGAACTGGAACATTGCCCCGGGCGGGGCATGGCGTGGTGCCTGGATGAGAGGATCAATGAGAAGGGGGAGCGTTTGAGCGTTTCAGGCAAGGCCGATGGCAGAGTGAAACACTTTGCGCTGGACGAGTTTCTCGCCTTGAAAGCCGAAATCTCCAACCAGGCCTTCTGCGCGACGCTCCTCAAGACCAACCGCCAGCCGACGCCGGAGCGGTTCCCGACCGACATGCCAATTCTCGGAGACATGGTGTTTTGGGCGAGATACGGTCTGCACTGCAAACAACTCACGGCGATCAATCTGCCGCTGGCCAAGTACCGGTGGCACGGGTCGAATCAGACCGTTTTTCGCGCCCCGAGTGTCGAGGCGCTGATCGTGGACGAATGGCGAACCATGCAGCAGGTGGAGGCCCTCCGCCAACGCCCGCCAGGCTTGATCCGGCGCGCCAAGCTCCGAGGTCTGCTTGCGGTTCGCTCGGGCATCAAAGCCAAACGGTTCCGCCAGTTGGGCAACCGCGCCTACGCGGATGAAATCGTCAAGACGGCCATTCAATACACCGGTCTGCCGCTTTGGTTGGCCGGACAGCTCCTGGTTGAACTGCGCGAGTTGATCGTCTTCAAGATCGGCCGCCGCCCGCGCCACCCCCAGAACGTGTTCAGTTGATTCAACTGTTGAAGCTGCCGGGCCGCAGGCCGGCTGCGAATCCTGAGACAGCCCAATTCAACCGGGAATGCAGCGGGTCGCCACTGCCGGCTTGCGCCTGCCCGGGTCAGACCCTGCGTCGTGGGTCTGATTCCTGCGGTTCGTTGTCGGATATTTTCCTTCACGCCGGCGGGGGGCGGCCTACAATACGCCGTCTATGAACACGGCCAGTTCTGTTGTGATTAGCGAGTTGCTCTCGCCGGCACGCATCCAGTTGGATTTGCGGAGCT
This sequence comes from uncultured Verrucomicrobiota bacterium, assembly GCA_964631605.1. GTDB lineage: Bacteria > Verrucomicrobiota > Verrucomicrobiia > Limisphaerales > UBA8199 > JARKQH01. The sequence goes on along the minus strand of CAZVYG010000024.1, from coordinate 5,757 downwards.
CGACGCGGGACGAAGTGTTGCGCGAGCTGGTGGAGCAAATCCCCGAGCTGGCCGGCCAGCCCGAGGCGCGGGAAACGCTCCTGCGCGCGCTGCATGAGCGCGAACAACTGCACAGCACGGGCATTGGCGACGGCATCGCGCTGCCGCATGCGCGCAACGCCCTGGTCGGGCTGGTGGACAAGCCGATCATCGTGTTTGGGCGGCATGCCCACGGCATCCCCTACGGGGCCATTGACCGCCAGCCGGCCCGGCTTTTCTTTCTTCTGGCCGCGCCGACCGTCACGCAGCATCTGGCCATCCTGGCCCGCATCAGCCGCCTGTTGCGCGACCCCCGACTCCGGCAGAACCTCCTCACCGCCGACCAGCCTCAACGCGTCCTGGAGCTGCTCCGCGAAGCCGAGCGCCGCGCTTGAAGCGTCCAGGCGCCATGGATTCCGCTTGCAATGAATTTTCCGGCTGCGGTTGCCTGGACCGCCGCAGTTTCCTCAAGCTCACGGGCGCTGCGGTCCTGTCCCTGGGCGCGCCCGCCCCCTTCAAGACCGTCGCCGGTCCGTTCGAGCCCAAGGACACCGCCGACCACTTCGTGCCGGCCGACAAGAAGTTGAGCCCCGAGTGGGTCGCCGCTCTTTTTGAGAAGGGCGAGCCGGTCTGGTATGCGGGCGAGGACCTCACACACATTGGAATGCCCGTGGGCGGGATTGGCGCCGGCCAGCTTTATCTTCGGGGGGATGGCACCCTGAGTCATTGGGATATTTTCAACGACTCGCCCGCCGATGCGCGGTTTGGGACGCATTACCAGGCAATTCCCGAGCCGGTCCAGCCGGTTCGGCAGGGTTTCGCCTTGCGGGTTCGCTGGGGCCAACAGACCGCCACGCGCACCCTGGACCGCGCGGGCTTTCCCGCCGTCCGCTTCCGGGGCGAGTACCCGATTGGCAGAGTCGAATATGAGTCCGCGGACTTTCCCATTGGTGCGCATCTGGAGGCCTTTTCGCCGTTTATCCCCCTCAACGCGGCGGACTCCGCTCTGCCGGCGACCGTGCTCCACTTCCGGTTAAAGAACCACGGAGCGGTCCCGGCCGAAGTCTGGCTGGGGGGCCGGCTCGAAAACGCGGTCTGCTGCCGCAGCGGCCAGTATGTCGAAGGTGTCCGCGAAAACCGTTTTGTGCAGCGCGATAACCTGGCGTTGATGCTCGGCTCGGCGCGAGCCGTGAAGGCGCCCGAGCAGCCCGCGCGCCCGCCCATTGTGGTGGCGGATTTCGAGGGGGACGATTATGGCGGCTGGAAGGCTGCCGGCACGGCTTTTGGTTCCCGGCCCGCCGCCGGAACGCTGCGCGGGCAGCAGCCGGTGAGCGGTTTTCGGGGGCGCGGGCTGGTCAATACTTTCATTGACGGCGACCCGCCCCGCGGGAAGCTGACCTCGCCGCCTTTCAAAGTCGAGCGGCCCTTCCTGAATTTCCTCATCGGCGGCGGTTCCCACGCGGGGCGAACCTGCCTCAACCTGCTGTCTGACGGGAAGGTGGTGCGCACCGCCACCGGGCGGGACCGCGAGGAGCTTGCCTGGCAAAGCTGGAATGTGAAGGAGTTCCTCGGGCGCGAGGTCCGGCTCGAGATTGTGGACCAGGAATCCGGCGGGTGGGGCCACATCAATGTGGACCAGATCGAGTTAAGCGACACGCCGCGCCGCGGCTTCGAGGGGCCGCTCGAGGCCCAGCCGGATTTCGGCACCCTGGGGCTGGCCCTGCTGGGCCCGGGCGGCGGGGTCGTCCCGCTCGCGGATTTGCCCGAAGACAGCCTGGCGGCGTGGCTGAGCGGCGGCGTCGAGGGGGATGTCGCGACCCGGGCCGAGAAACCCTTTGGCGCCCCCCTGGTTGGCGGCCTCTGCAAAAGAGTCGAGTTGCAGCCGGGAGAGGCGCAGGACGTGACATTCCTGATCGTGTGGCATTTCGCGAATCTTCCCGAGCATGGGAATCGCTACGGGACCCGCTTTGCGGATGCGGCGGCCGTGGCGGGTTACGTTGCGGAGCATTTCGAGCGGTTGGCGGGGCAGACCCGGTTGTGGCGTGATACGTGGTATGACTCGACGCTGCCCTGCTGGTTGCTGGACCGGTTGTTTGCGCCCGTGTCCATCCTTGCCAGCGGCACCTGCCAGTGGCGGGCGAATGGCCGGTTCTGGGCCTGGGAGGGCGTCCGTTGCTGTGCCGGCACCTGCGCCCATGTCTGGAACTACGCCCATGCCCTGGCGCGGCTTTTCCCCGAGCTGGAACGCTCCGTCCGTGAGATGCAGGACTTCGGGCCGGGTTTTGTCGAAGCCACCGGCGCGGTCAATTTTCGGGGCGAAAGCAACGATTTTTGGGCGGGCGACACCCAGGGCGGCACGGCTCTCAAGTGTCTCCGCGAGCACCAGATGAGCGCGGACGGCCGGTTCCTCGAACGCAACTGGCGGAAGATTCGCAAGACCGTCGAGTTTCTCATGGAACAGGATGGTGATGGGGATGGCCTGATTGAGGGATCGCAGCACAACACCTACGACATCAACTTTTTTGGCGCCAACACCATGGTCGGTTCGCTCTACCTTGGCGCCTTGCGAGCCGCCGAGGAAATGGCCCGCGAGGTGGGCGATGGCGGGTTTGCGGCAAAATGCCGGAAGATTTTCGAGGCGGGCAGCCGTTTAACGGTCGAGCGCCTCTTCAACGGCGAATACTTTGTTCAGGACGTGGACCTCAGGCAGCACCCCAAACACCAATACGGGGATGGTTGCCTGTCCGATCAGCTTTTTGGCCAGGGCTGGGCCCACCAGGTCGGCCTTGGCTATTTGTATCCCCGCGAGAAAGTCCAGTCCGCCTTGCGCGCGGTCTATGTTTACAACTGGGCGCCGGACATCGGCCCGCAGAACGCGGCGCATCCGCCGCAACGATGGTTCGCCCGGCCGGGCGAGGCGGGCCTGTTTACCTGCACCTGGCCGAAGTCCAAACACCTTGGACCCGACTCGGTCCTTTATCGCGACGAAATCTGGACCGGGATCGAATACCAGGTCGCGGGCCACATGGTCTGGGAAGGGATGCTCACCGAGGCCCTCGCCATTTGCCGCGGCGTCCACGAACGCCATCATCCCGCCCGCCAGAATCCCTGGAACGAGGTGGAATGCGGCGACCATTACGCCCGCGCCATGGCCAGCTACGGCGTCTTCCTCGCCCTCTGCGGGTTCGATTGCCACGGCCCCCGCGGGCGCCTGGCGTTCGCGCCAAGGCTCAAGCCGGAGCATTTCCGCGCCGCCTTCACCTCGGCGGCGGGTTGGGGCGCTTTCGAACAGAACCTTCAGGGGGATGCGCTGACCGCCACGCTGGCGGTGAAATGGGGTGGAGTGCGCTTGCGGACTTTTGGACTGGAGCTGCCGGCTGACGCCCGGCTCGAGACCGCCTCGGTAACGCTGGACGGCCGGCCGGTGCCCGCCACCGCGCGGCAGGAGGAACGCCGGGTCGTGTTGACTCTCGGCGACGAGTTGAAGGTACCCGCCGGCGCGACCCTGCAGTTCAAGCTGAAGTATCAATCCTAATTGCCGGCTTGCATCAAGGGCGCCGGCTTTGGTATGGTTTTGAAAGTTGACGGCGACATGGGCGCATGGCTTGTGGAACGGCTTGCAGGTCGTTGGGCTGTGCGTTATGTTTGCTCGCCTCTGGTTTGACCAGACGGCAGCGGACCCGTCCCGGCAGGGATGCAAGTCGCCGGCAGCCAGGTTGCCCGCGTGGCGGAATTGGCAGACGCGCTAGATTCAGGTTCTAGTGAGTAACATCGTACAGGTTCAAGTCCTGTCGCGGGCACCACCTTCAACCCTCAGTCAAATCCGGCACTTCTCCCGCATACAGCGCCTCTGAAAAACGAGGGTAGCAGTCGCGCAGCACTATTTTGCCCGCGAGGTTGTGCAAGCATCGGGCAAGACCCCACAAATCCTGCGATGCGCCTCCGGCTGCTGAGCTGTCCGAGGCTCCGGCGCTTCATCTGCCGCCAGTTCCCCAGGACTGTCCGCCTCCATAGACGTCATACGCATGCTGGTACACCGCGTCGCACTTGGTCTGGTAGAGGGCGGATGTATACACCGGCGGCAGTTTGTCCAACCATTCTTCAATGCACAAGCGCACCGCCGCCCGCGTCTGCTGGCGCTTGCGCCAGTCGAGCACCAGCGCCTTGGCCTTCAACGTCTGGAGCATGTCCTTGGCGACCTTCTTGACCTGCTTTTCTTCCTTGGCCGTGATGTCCACGCGGGGCTTGGTCAGGATGTCGAAGATCGCCAGTTCTTCCTCGGTCAGTTCCTCGAACTGCTCTTTGAAGTCGGCGTCGCGGACTTCCTCACCCGCGGTCGCGCCCACGTAGCGGCCCGGATTCAAGCTCCAGCCCTGCGCCTCGATTTCCTTACGGTTCGCCACTTTACACAGGGCCGCCACGTTTGGGTCGCTGGTGCCATGTGCCGCCCTTTCAGGGCTGATGAATGGGTGGGTGGCCGAGTTCCCAGGGCGTTGCCCTGGGCTGACGGGTTGCGGCCCTTCGGGCTGGAAGACCCGAGGCTGTGATGTGAATCGGGTCCACCATCGCGTCCGGTTCGCCCACGTCCAAGTTGCGCGGGTGTTTCGCGCCGAAGGCGCACCGACTCTCCAGCCCAGGGCAACGCCCTGGGGACCCGGTCGAATCAAACCCGCCCCGCCCTGAAGGGGCGGAACTCGGCCAACCACCCGCACCCCGTCCCACGAGCACACCATGATTGATTTTCTCGTCTGCATTCTCGTTGGTTCAATCCCACACATACCGCTCGTCGTACGCCACCTGGTATCGCTCCAAGAATTTCCGAAACTCGTCCTGAAACGAAATCTTCCGGTGGTGTTCTTCCTGATTCTGGATGTACTTGATGACGGCAGCGGCCTGCGATTCGCCGATGGAAAACGCACCGTACCCCGACTGCCACGAAAATGCGCGCACGCCCCCGTCGGTCTTCATCCACTTCGACGAACTCTTTTTCACTTCCTCAACCAACTCCGCCTGTGAAATGGTCCGGCCCAAGAGGAACAGAGTATGAACGTGATCGGCCGCGCCGCCGGTTTGGAGGGACGGAGATTTGAGATTGTCCAGAATGCCAACCATGTAGGCGTGCAGGCGCGGGCGGATTTCGGGGCCAATCAACGGTTCCCGGTGTTTGGTGCTGAAGATCAGGTGCACCAGGACTTTGGATAGGGATTGTGGCATGGGGGATGACGCCCTTTTAGGGCTGAGAATGGTTTACGCGGCCGAGTTCCCAGGGCGTTGCCCTGGGCTGACGAGTTGAGGCGCCGTTGGCGCGACCCCAGCGGCGCTTGGTTTGGCCGTTGACCGGGAGGTTCATCCTGCAGAGCCGGATGGTTTCCGCCACGCGCTCCTGCCCGTATATGCTGAGCACACCCTCACCCCCATCCCCTCTCCCACTGGGAGAGGGGCGCAGGGGTGAGGGTGCAGCGCGCCGGTGTCGTTTCACAAATTCCGCGCTGCTTACGAACATGCCGCCGCTCCCGCTGGCCGGGTCGAACAGGCGCCCGTTGTATGGCTCGATGATGTTGACGATCAGGTCAACCATGCTGGGCGGCGTGAAGAATTCGCCGCCTTTCTGCCCTTCCTTCATGGCAAAGCTGCCAAGGAAGTACTCGTAAATCTTTCCGAAGGCGTCGCCGGGGATGTCCAGCGGGATGCTGGACATGATCTTGAGCAGTTCGATCAGTGTGGCGTTATCAATGCGCT
>CAZVYG010000023.1:0-59365 GCA_964631605.1 uncultured Verrucomicrobiota bacterium | reverse complement strand
GGCGAAACGGGACCATTCGACCATGGGACTATCGGACTATGGGACTAAAGTGAGGGGCGAAGGTGGAAAGGTGCGCGGCCCGACCGCTCAGCACCTTCTCGACCCGCCGGCGGGGAAAAGCGGCAGGGGACTGCCGCACTCCAAGACGCTTCGCGACCTTCCAGCGCCCCCGTCTCGCGCGTGGGGCAGACCTCCCGGTCTGCCGGTTGTCGGGGCCTCCGGCCCCGCACCGACCGCGCGACCACCGATAGAGTTGTCCATCCCCGCATCGGAGCGCGGACATTCTTGTCCGCTTCTGTGCCGCCGCGCCCACCGCGCGACCACCCATTGCCTGTCCCCCTCGCCAGCCGGGGACGGCTGGCGCCCATCTCTCAAGCCCCCAAGGGGGGCGAGACATTCCCAGCCCGGATCTATCCGGCTTAGCTGGGAGGGTCCAGTGCTATCCCAAACGGACCAAGAAACTCCAGTCGTTTCAAGGCACCGCTATCCTCATCGCTCACGCTGGCCTCCCGGTAAATCAGCACATCCTGTGCTTCCAACTTCCACTCTTGGAATGCATAGTGATATCCGCAGTGACCCCGGGACGCTCGTCCAGCAGATCGGATGTGGAGGTCGGGCTCTTCTGAACGAATAGCAAAATGTGCTTTTTGCGCGTCCGCCTCTCTGCTCGGCGCGGCTTGGGTTTCGCGCGCTCGGTTTACCGCGGGGGTTGCTCCAGCAGGTAAACGGGGGCGCCTTTCCGGAGCGGAACGGTCACTTTGCCGGCGGTCGCGGAAAGGGGGGTGCGCTCGCCCATGGCGTTGACGCGGACGACCCGCTGACTGTTGACCGGCAGCTCGATTTGCGCGTCCCGCAGCGGGCTCCAGACGGCCACCACCTGGACAAGCGGAACGCGGGAGGATTGGAAGCGCCAGGCGAACACGCCATCAGCCGTCGGGAGCTGCGCCTCGGGTTTGAGCCCGTCCAGCATCCGGGTGAGGGTCGCGTAGGCCCGGTAGGCCGGCTTGGGCCGGAAGTCCTGATAAAGAATGCCCATTTGGTGTTCGAAATAGATCGGGTCGTCGCCGTCGTTACGAAAGTTGTACCAGAAGGTGCGCGGTTCGACGCCGGAAACAATCGCGCAGAGGTAGCTGCGCACGATCAGTTCAGCCTGGGTCCGCAACGAGTTCGGGGCGAAATCCTGTTTAACGGTGTTGTGCGGCGTATGGGTGGCCCACCCCATCTCGGTCAGCCAGACCGGCCGCCGGCGGCCATCCGGGAGCCTGACCTGGTCGGACACCGCCTTGAGATCGCGGATGAAGCCCTGGTCGTTGAGCTGGCGGCGGTAGGGATGAATGGTGAGGATGTCAAACGGCGCCTCCAGCTCCAGCATCCGCGCAATATACTTTGTGTCTATTCCGGCTGTGGACAAGCCCAGCACCTGGGCGTCGGGGTCGAGTTCCTTGATCGCGGCGTAGCTCTGTTTCAACAGGTCCGCGTAAAGATCCTTCGGCCCCTGCCAAAAGAAGATGTTGGGCTCGTTCCAGATCTCCCACTGTTTGATGTCGTTTCCGTAGCGCCGGACCAGGGCCCGCGCGAACTGGACGTAATCGCGGATGCCTTCCGCCGTGTAGGGCTTTGTCCAGCCGCTCCAATAGCCGACGATGGCGTAAACGGTGATGCCATTGCGCTTGGCGCACGCCACCAGGTGGTCATGAAAAGTCCAATTGAATTCGCCGCGGCGCGGCTCGAGCCGGTTCCAGGAGAAATCCTCGCGGGACCATTTCACGCCGGCATCCCGGGCCAGGTTCGCGGCGCGCTCCATCAGCGCCAAGCCTGCGGCATCGCCGCCGTAACGATTGAGGTAAACCCCCATGCCGAAAGGCGACTCGGGTTTGAGCGCGGCATCGCCTGTTTCCTCGAGAGGCGCCACCCAGGCGGGAAGGACGGGCGGCACGTCCTGCCCTGGAATCTCCAGCCGGAACTCCGCCTCGAGGAACTTGCGGTCCCCGATGGTCTGGCTGGCAACTGGCAACCGGAACTCCGCCACTTCGCACAGCGGCGGCACCGTCACCGCCGCCGTTCCCTGACCGACCTGCGCGCCGTCCCAATCGCGCACCGTCCAATGCAGGCGGCCTGGCATCGGGGTGTGGGATAGCGCCCTCATCTGGGCGGTGAACCGGAGGTTGTTTTCCTCGCGCCGGGCTTCCCCGACCAACACGCAGCGCTTTTCCTCCGGCGCGGAGACCTCGACCACCACCTCGCCCAGCTCGAGCCGGACTAAATCCGTCCGCCCGCCGCCGTCCACTTGAATCTCAGCCAGGCGGAGCGGACCATGAATCTTGCCGTCGTTTTCGCCCCCGTGCCACTCCCAGCCCGGTCCCGGCGGACCTTCCGTCGCCAACTCCTGCTCGCCCTCCCCCTCCCACTGGCCGATGATCTTGTGAAAGGTCATGAAATGGGTGCGCATCACCAGCCGCACCGGGTGTCCCTTGGCCTGCCCTCGCACCCGCACTCGAATCCGGTCCACATTGCCCAGGAGCACGCGGTCCGGCACGGCCAGCGAAATGGACCGTGCGCCTTCGGAAAAATCCAGCGTGAGCCGTTTTCCCTCCAGCCGGCTGCTGCCGCGCGGGCCCTCGCTCCGCAGATGCCATCCCTCCGCCGGGTCGAACCGGTAAGCCGGATACGCCACGCGCGCCGTGCGCGCCTCATGATGCACCAGATGCAAATCGTCGAACCAGAGGACGCCCGACGGTTGCTGGCCATGATCCAGCACCAACGCCAGCGTGCGGGGCGGGGGCTGCGGCTTGCCATCCTCGGCGCCTCCCCAATGGCTCACCCACTGGCCAAAGGGAATCGTGACCTCCACCCATTGCGCTGCCGGACACTCGACCGGTTTCTGGAAGGTCTGCCCGGTGGCGTCGGTGTAGCGGAATTGCAGCTCGTGCCCTTCGGGGCGGTGCAGCCAAAGCCGCACCCCGTTCCATTCGCCGGACGCCGCCGCGCCGCGCTCGGGCATTCGCAGCAAGGCCGACACGTAGCGTCCGCCGCCCGAAAAATCAAAACGCAATTCCCCCCCGAATCGGCCGGAGTGCGCCGCGGCTTCCGTTCGCGAAAAGCCGCCTTGGGCGCCGGGAAACTCGGCGCCGTTGGAAAACGTCCAGCGCTGCGCCTGGTAGCCCGCTTCAAAATCCTCCAGTTTCAGCCCGTTATCGCCAGGGGCGGCAGCCCGGGTGGCCTCGAGCAACAGTCCCAGAGCAAGCAGGATCAAGAGCGGTGCCCGCGCGGCGGTTGCAACCCCTGACGTTCTGGCAAGTGCGGTTGACATTGCGTCAAGCCTGAACCTGCCGCCCGCCGCGAACAAGCAGTTTTGAGGGTGCTATAAGAGACAAGACCCGCATCGCCGGGCGACACGGGTCAAGCTTCAAGCGGAGGCGCCTTCTCGCGCGCCTCCGCTCTCTCCGCCGATGCGGGGAGGTTTAGAACTTCAACACCACGTTGGAACCGCTCAGTTCGATGCTCTTGATGGTGAACGGCACCGATGAGCCAATGCGATAGAATCGCGCGCTGCCCGAAGCCGCCACGGTGATCGTTCGCGCCGCCCCATCCACCACGGCCCCCGCTTCGGGCGCGTAGGTTCCGTCCACGGTCGCAGCCGAATACAGCGTGACCGGCACCTGAACGAACAGGATGTAGTTAAGCATCGTTTTGCGGTTATCCTGTCCCGGAGTTCCGGCAATCACCAACCGCAGCGTGTTGGTGCCGTCGAGGTACAGCAGGGCTGGCGCACCCGCCTCGTCCACCAGCGGTGTGTAATGATAATTCACGAACCTTTGGTTGTTGGGGATGACGAACGTGCCCAGCTTGGCGGTCGTCTGATCGGGCTGCGTGGGATCGCTGGTGACCCGGTGCAGCTCGTTGGTCGTTGCGCCGAAAGAGGAATACCTCAGGTACACCGCATACAAAGCGGGGTCGAACTTCCGGGTGTAATTCAACCACTCGGTCGGCTCGGTGCGGCACACCACGTACTCGAGCAGATTCGACGCCGCGTGCTGGCTGCGGATGTTGTCCGAGCCCGGGTCAAACTCGGTCGGATGGTTGGCATCCTCGATCCCGAGCAAACCGCCGCTCAAGGTGCGGACCGCGTCAGCGGTTCGGAACTTCGAGAAATTAAAATCCGGCCCGCTGTTGCGGTTCGAATAATCAATCCCGGCGGTTCCCAGCGCCTCGTAGTAGCCCACCCCGTAGCCGTTGACCGGCCAGCCGTTGGTATCCAGACCGGACACAGGAATCGGGTCCAATTGATACTGGCCCGAGTTGTAATTGTATTCCTCCGCCTCGATCGTCTTCACAGTGGAGCTCAGCAGGAACGGATCCGAGAAGGTATCGAACCAGAACGTGTTGGTCGTGGACTTGGTTCCCGCCACGTCGGTCACCACAATCTGGGCGCTATAGACCGTGTTGCTCCGCAAAACCGAGGCCGGGAGGCTGCCGCTGATATTTGTCCCGTTTGCCGAGAGGTTCAACTGGGATGAGACCTCCACGCCGTTCAACCACATCTTGGTGGCTGCGGCATTGATCTCGTTGGCGCTGAACGTATTGGCCGTGAAGCTGATCGCCGCGGACGGGTTAACAAAGTTGCTGTAACGCGCCGCTGGCACGCGTGTCACCAGCGCCGGGGTGCCCGCAACCGGATGGGCCAGCGCGGGTGATGGCGCCGGATTCGGATCGTTGGTTCCCACGTAATAGTTGTCAAAAGTAATATCGGCGGTTCCGCTGGTGCCTTGCCGGCTGAAGGCCAGGAAGCCGCACGCCCCTACGGCGTGAAACATCAATGGATCATCGCCCTCAATGGTCACCAACGGCGTGGTAAGATCTTGATGATCATAAGCTTGAGCAATGTAATGGAATCCTTGTCCCTTGAAAACCAACCGGTAGGAACGCCCTGGTTCGAACGTGATTTCCGCGACTGCAATCGTGATTGTGTCAAAGCCAGCGCCCACCACATTGATCTGGAACTGCCCCTGCCGCCGGTCCGTCGGGTTCTCGCCATATTGCGAAGTGTCGTAGTTGCAAATGACCCCCTGGGCTGTGGCTGGGTTCTGGTTTGTCACGACGCCGGCCGTATTCGCATCCGTCATTCGGGCGAACATGACCGCCGCCTGATTCTTTTCAGTACCTCGCCAATCGACGATATCCACCGCCATGTAGAAGTCCGAATACTCGTTGGTGCGATACCACATGCCCACCGCCGGCGCGGTGTTTGGCACCGGATTGGCCTGTATTCGCACCGCCTTGCCGGATCCGGCCGCTGGAAAGGTGGTGGTTACCAGGGCTGGATTCAGCGATGAGAGAATCCACCCCGCTGCGGCAAACTGCGAGGTGTTCGAGTAAGAATCAAAGTCGTCCGATTGGGCGAACAACTGTGCGGAACCGACTGCCAGCAAACCGGTTGCGGCCAGGGCGGCCCACCGGCCAAAACGGAGCCAACGCCAGTTTTGATTGAGTTGAGGGATTGAGGGATTGTGTTCTGGGATTTTCATATATCAACCATACAGGGTTAGGTCGCATAAATGCCCACAGCCTGGGTCACATGTTACCACGCCGGGGTCACCTTTAATCTAAGCCATTACTTTAGCTGGTCAAGTACTTTTCCGCTGCTAAATGCCTTGCTTTTACCCCCGGGCTCGGGAAAGGTTTCCAGCCAGAGACTCCAGCGGCCCCCGCCCCTGGGAAGCCTCGGCGGTTGGACCTGCGGCGGCCTGCAACGGGCGGGGGGAGCCGGGATCGAGCCGGCTGGGGGGGATGCGCCGGTGTGGCGAAATGGCAGACGCACAGGACTTAAAATCCTGGGGCCTTAAAAAGCCGTGTGGGTTCGAGTCCCACCACCGGCACCAATGAATCCAACCAAACTTGACCCGGAAACGAGCGCGCTCGAGGGGGAAAGTTGACTGCCGGCCGCGGTCTGGTCACCCCTCTGCTCGCATCAGCGCGCGGCACGGACAGCTCGAGCCTTGCGGGGAGCCCCGTTGCGGGCGGAGGAGGCGGCCTGCTCGCGAATGTGCCGGCGGATTTTCCCGACCTGGGTGGCGAGGTTCTTTTCGACCACGTCGCGCCACACCAGGCGACATTCGCATTGTTTGTTGGGACAGCGCTCGAGGAAATTCAACTGTTTGCGACGCTGCCGAACCAAGGCGTTCAGCCGCTCCAGCTCTTCGGCCAGTTCGGCAGCTTGTCGTTGTTTGCTCTTCATCTTGATGAAATCTGCTGGGACAGCATAGCTCTTCCCGAGGGATTTGTCATTCAATTCGTTGGGGCCTGCGCGGCGCCGCACGCAGCTTCAGGCCGGGCCCTGGAGCGCTGTTGCGGCTTCCTGGATGGCCCCCCACGCGCCAACGACGTGTTCCTCCTCGGTGTGCGTCTGGCCGACACATAAACGCAGGGCGTAGCGGCCGTTGAGCGTCGTATGTGTCAGAAAAAGCGCCCCGCTCCGGTTCAGCCGGTCCAGCAGGCGCCGGTTGAATTCGTCGCCGGCCTTGTGGGCGAAACAGACCAGATTCAGTGGCCCGGGGGCCAGGAGCTGGAAGTCCCGCGAGTCCCGAACCCAGCCGGCAAACCGCTGCGCCAGTTCGACGTGCCGTCGGATGTGATGCCGCAACCCCTCCGCGCCATAATGGCGAATCACAAACCACAGCTTGAGGGCTCGAAAGCGGCGCCCCAGCGGAATCTGCCAATCCCGGTAATCAATCACCTGGCCCGACTCCGACGCCTGGTTCCGCAGATATTCCGGCAGGATGCTCAGCGTCTGGATCAGAGCCTTGCGGTCTGCCACAAAGAAACAGTCGCAGTCGAAATTGGTGAACATCCACTTGTGGGGATTGAAGCAGTAGGAATCCGCAAACTCCAGGCCCGCGTGAATCCAGCGAAACTCGGGGCAGACCGCCGCCGTGCCGCTCATGGCGGCGTCCACGTGCAACCACAATCCATGCCGCCGGCAAATCGCGCCGATCTCGGACAGGGGATCAAAGCCGTTCGAGGAAGTGGTGCCCACCGTTGCCGCGACAAAACACGGTTTCAAACCTTCGGCCAGGTCCCGCGCGATCTGTTCGGCCAGCCGGTCGGGCCGCATGGCAAACCGCTCATCCACCTCAATCAACCGCAGGTTCCGCCGCCCGAGCCCGGCAATCCTGACGGCTTTTTCGATCGAAGAATGGGCCTGGGCGGACGTGTATGCCACCAGCCGCCCGTCGCAGCCCTGCTCATTGGTCTGGAAGCCCGTGGCTCGCTCGCGCGCCGCCAGCAGGGCGCACAACGCCGCGCTGGAGGCGCTGTCCTGGATCACCCCGCCGCCGGGTCCGCTGGACTGGAATTGAGCCGGCAATCCCAGCAGGTCGGCCATCCAGTCGAGCACCCGCGTCTCCAGTTCCGTGCAAGCGGGGCTGGTGGCCCACAGCATGCCCTGGACTCCGAGACCCGCCGCCAGCAGTTCCCCGAGGATGGATGGACCGGAATTGTTTGCCGGGAAATAGCCAAAGAAATTGGGCGATTGCCAGTGCGTGATTCCCGGCAGGATCAGTTTCTCGAAGTCGTGCAACAGCGTGCTGAAGGGTTCCCCCAGCTCCGGGGCCCTCTGGGGCAGGGACGCCAAAACCTCGCCGGGCTGGACCGGTGCCATCACCGGCAGCGAACCCACCCGCCGCTGATACTCGGCGATCCAGTCCACCACGGCGTGGCCCCAAACGCGGAACTCCTCCGGGCTCATGTGATAGTTGCTCGGCTGTGACATACGCCATCGAGGTTAAAAAACAACGGCGCGGGTTTGCGAGCGGAATTGCCAGGCATTCGCCCCTAAAACGACGACTTTTGCCGCGGTTTGTCCCGGGGATTCCCTTGGTCGTTTTCCAGCAAGTCCCCGAATTGAAGAGCTCCACAACCGCGGGCAAGGTTGAGGCGGCTTATGAAAATGTTGTTCTTCTCCTCGGACGAGACGGAGGTCAAAACCGCCAGCCAGCAATTCACCACCGCAGGAATTCCCTGCGAAGTCCGCAATACGCCCGTGACGCGGACCGAGCCGCCGGATCGCGCCTCGGCCGAACTGTGGATTCGCAACGACAAGGACTGCCACCGCGCCTTGATGCTTTGCGTTCAGCTTGGCATTGGCTTCGCGCGCCGCCCGCACCGGGTGACGATTCTGGACGACGACGACTCCGAGCCCGCCGAATCCATCGCCGCCGAGATGGAATGAACGGGCCAGTTGACACCCGCGGCGTGGACTCAACCGCCCGGAACCGTCGGCGCGGGTTTGACCTTGCCCGCCGCCGGGGGCAGGACCAAAGGCCGGCGGCGGAACTTGTTCTGGATGAGCAGCCGCCAGACCATGAAGAACGCCTCGCGAATGATGTGCCCTGACATCTTGGAATGCCCCTGGAACCGGTCGGTGAAAATGATCGGCACTTCGGTGATTCGCATTCCCTGACGCCACAGTTTGTGCGTCATCTCGATCTGGAAACTGTAGCCGTTGGAATGAACCGCCTCGAGGTCAATCGCCTCGAGCGCGCGACGCCGAAAACACTTGTAGCCCCCGGTGGGGTCGGTAAATGGCATCCCGGTCACGATCTGCACATACTTGGCGGCTCCCTTGCTGAGCATCAGCCGGCTCAAGGGCCAGTTGATAATGCGGATTCCATTCAGATAACGCGATCCCAGCACCAGGTCGGCCTCTTTTGCCGCCTCGAGAAACATCGGGATGTCATCCGGGTTGTGCGACAAATCGCCGTCCAGTTCGAAAACAAACTCGTAGCCGTGCTCCAGCGCCCACTTGAACCCGGCAATATAGGCCCGGCCCAGGCCGCCCTTCTCCTGCCGATGCAGCACGTGGATGGAAGGGTGGCGGGCGGCCCACTCGTCCGCCAGTTTCCCGGTGCCGTCGGGTGAATTGTCATCCACCACCAGCAGGTCCACCGGCGTCGGCAGCGCCAGCAGCCGTTTGCAGAGCGGCGGAAGGTTCTCCCGCTCATTGTATGTCGGCACAACGACCAGTGTCTTGTTCATGCAAGCTTCCAGGCCCGAAGATACTTAACCGCTTCCGCGCCGGAAAACAAGCCGGGATAATGGGCAACCCGATGGTTTCGCTTTTGTCCACCCCCGCGGAAATGGTAGGAATGAGTCATGCCGCCGCACCGGTTCGGGCCCTACTCTTCGCTCAAGCCGTTTGAAAAACTGTTTCAAACCGGGCTTCCCATTCTCATGTACCACAAGCTTGGCCGCCGGCCCCGGGGCGCGCGGCTCAAGGGCCTATATGTAAGTAAAGAACTTTTTGCCCGCCAATTGGCCGAGCTGCGCGCGGCGGGCTTCCGGACCGCCTTGCTATCCGGCAGGGCGCACCCCGCCGCAGGCCCGCCCCGGCGCATCGTGCTGACCTTTGATGATGGTTGCGCGAACGTGCTGCAGTGCGGGTTGCGCCTCCTGGCCGAGCACCAGTTTCACGCCATCCAATTCCTCGTCGCCGGCAGGCTGGGCCGCACCAATGACTGGGACACCGCCCAGGGCGAGGTGCCCGTGCCTCTGATGGACAAGGACCAGGTCCGGGAATGGCTGGCCGCCGGCCACCAGATCGGTTCCCACACGGTGAACCACCCCTGGTTGACCCGCCTTGACCCCGACCAGGCGCGGGAGGAGGTCACCGCCAGCAAGAAGATGCTCGAGGACACTTTCGGCCTGCCCATCGAGCATTTCTGCTATCCTTACGGGGATTGGAACGCCCGGGTGCGAGACCTCGTGGCCGAGGCCGGCTACCACACCGCCTGCACCACCGAACCGGGCATCAACCTGCCGGACACCGACCGCTTTGCCCTGCGGCGGTTCACCGCCCGTTACCCCTCGAGGAATCTCAAGGCTTTCTGGGCCCGGTTGCGGAACCGCGTGGCGGGCGTTTGACCGCCCGTCCGGGTTTGACGCCGATGAAGGCGTAGCGGGCATGGGTGATCCCGTTGACGGCCTGCTCGATGTAATACTTGAGCCCGCTGGACAGGGCGACGCGCCGGACCTCCAGCGGCAGCGCCGCCTGTTTGAAAAACTCCCGGAAGTGGCTCAGGCTGTGAAAACGCTCGTTCACCCCCGTGGCCACGAGCTTCTCAATCATTTTCGCCCGCGACTTGATCTTGACCAACGGCCAGACCGGCTCGCGAATGGCGATGAAGCGGCCGCCCGGCTTGAGCACCCGCTTGGCCTCGCACAGCACCTGTACAATGTTGGCCGCGTGCTGCAGCACCGCCGAACAGACCACAAAATCAAAGTGATTGTCGGGAAACTGCAGGGCGTGGAAATCGGCCGGCATGCGCGAGATCTTTGCCGTGTTGGCGCCCAGCAACCGGAACACCCTGGGCGCCTCCTCTTTCAACAGCTTCGGCGAGAGGTCCGTGGTGATGACCTCGACCACCTTCGGCAGCTTGGACAGCTCCGCGCTCAGCCACGCGCCCCCCGCCCCGATTTCCAGAATCCGACCGCTGAATTCCACCCCGCATTTCTGCGTCAAGAACGGCACGAACCGCGGCAATTCCTCCTTGAGGGTCCGCATCCACTCGTCCGGGTCGGCGGGCTGGCCCTTCAACCGGCCGCTGGGATCGCGCGCCGCCAGCATTCGCTCGTGCGTGTAGCGCGAGTGGTATCCCTTCTTCTCGACGTATCTGGATTCCGGACTGTTCACAGCGGTCTAAAAGTTGAGCATAGGCAAAGCGACTCCCCCGGGCTAGTCTGCGGCCCGGTCTTTGCCCCCGGGCGCAAGGATCAGCCAGAGCCAGCCCGCCAGAAAACTCAGCCCCCCCAAAGGCGTAATCGCTCCCAGCCAGCGCAGATTCGTCACCGCCAGAAGATAAAGCGAGCCCGAGAACACGAGAATGCCAGCCAAAAAACACCACCATGGCCCCGTGCGTAAGGGACTGCGACCGGCCAGCAAGACCAACATCAGCCCATGCACAAAATGGTAGAGAACGGCCTTCTCCCAAATCGCCGTGGTGGCATTGGCTCCCAGGGTCTCTTTCAGCCCATGCGCCCCAAAGGCCCCCAGCGCCACTGCCAGAAAACCTGCCCCGGCCGCCACCCGCATTGCCAGCGCGTTGTTCATCGAGGGGTCAAATCCGGCCGGCTTCCTCCCGCGGGCTGACCCGCAAGCCATACTTCTCGGGGGCGCTGGCAAAAGACAGCACGCCCTTCTCGGCTGTCACACCCCGATAAGGGTCGTTGCGGATCAGCAGGTTGCCGTCAATATCCAGATAATCGCACAACTCGGCCAGGTGCGCCGCCGCGCTGATCAGGATGCTGCTTTCGATCATGCAGCCAATCATCGTCTTCAACCCCGCCTTGCGGGCTGCCTTCAGCGCGTCAAACCCGCCGCTGACTCCGCCCGTCTTGACCAGCTTGACGTTGACGCCGTGGAAACATTCAGCCGCCATTTCGATGTCCTTGGCCGAGTGATACGACTCATCGCCAAAAATCATCAGCGGCGACCGCTCTTTGAGCCAAACCCAGTCCTTGACCGGCGTGTTGGCCGGCAACGGCTGTTCGACAAACTGGATGTGGCCATCGGCGGCGAGCCACTGGATCATCTCCAGCGCCTGCTCGCGGGTCTTCCACCCCTCGTTCGCATCCACCCGCACCGGCTTGGCGGGCGCGACCGCCCGCAGCGCCGCCATGTTGGCCTTGTCGTCCGGCACGCCCACCTTCATCTTGAGCACCGGATACACTTCGGCTTCCTGCACTTTCCGCCGAATGACCTCAGGCTTGTCTATGCCAATGGTGAACGAGGTGATGTGGTGGCGCTCACGGAATCCCAAGCCAAGGTAATCATAAAGCGGCTGCCGCGCGCGCTTGGCCGCCCCATCCAACAAGGCGATGTTCAGCGCACACTTGGCCGAAGCGTCCCCCGGAGACACGGTCTCCAGGTATTCCATACTGCCCGATACATCGCTGAAGGACAGTCCGCGGGGATCCACCTTCCGCAAAAACTCCTGCACCGATTCCACCGTCTCCCGGTAGCGCGTCGTGGGCGCCGCCTCGCCCCGGCCCACCGTCCCGTCAGCCCCGGTCAACTCGACCATCACCGCCTTGAACACGTCCGTGCCGCTTGCCCGCGCAATGGTCCAGGTGTGCACCAATTGCAGATCCACTTGTCGGAAGGTCAATTTCATGCCCTCCACAAAACCCTAAACCGGCCTGACAAGCAACACCGATATGCTTGCGGCCCGCTTCAGCGCCGCGGCCAGACGAGCCGGCCGAGCTGCAAGGCCAAATCGCCAAAACCCCGGTGTGGCACTACTTCCCGCCTCGGGGTCGGGTCCGGGCGCATCTGCTCTGGGCCCCTTTTCACATCTCGCCTGCGGCAGTGGCCTTTCCCGCTGAGGCGGTGGGCCTCGCGACCCGCCATGCCAGAAGTCCGCCCAGAACAAAGAGAACCCCACTGTAAGCGAACGCCACCCCTGTGCCGGCAAAGGTCCACAACAGCCCCACCACCGCGCTGGAAACAAAGTCCCCCACGCCGTTCACTGTGGCCAGCGTGCCGAACGCCATGCCGTGTTGCGGTTCGGGCACCAGCTCCGCGCAGAAGGAATCTTCCAAGGTTTCCTCCATCCCCACATAGACACCCCCGATGAGGAATGTGAACGCCAGCGTCCAGACCGTCATTGGGAGCAGGACGATTCCCATGGTCATCACCGCCGCCAGAAAATAGCCGCCGGCCAGCAGCACGCCTTTGTTCACCCGGTCCGCCAGCCAGCCCGCCACCATGGAAAAGACCGCGTAGAAGACGTTATGCAGGAGGTAGAGGGCGGTGGCAATGCTGGCGGCTTTGGTTGCCCCCAGCGCCGGAGTCAGCTTCACCGTCGCCAGCAGAATCAACAAGGTGTGGGCAAAGTCCCCCATACCAAACAATCCCACCGCCACCAGGAATTGCCGGTAGCGACGCGGCAACGCCCGCAGACTCTCGCCGAAGGATACGTGCGCCACCGGTGTGCGCTCCCGCTCCTGAACCACCACGCCGATGAGCACCGCGGCGAGCAGCCCTGGAATCAGGGTGAGGGCAAATAAAGTCGGATAGTGGTGGTGCACCGCTTGCAGGAGGAGGAAGGCGGAGGCCGGGCCGACGATGGCCCCCAACGTGTCCATCATGCGCTCGAACCCGAAGGCCCGGCCGTAGGTTGCCGGCGTTACCGACGCCGCCAGCAATGCCTTGCGGATCGGCGTCCGCACCCCGCGCCCCAGCCAGGCGGCGGCGCGTGCCATCAACACGTGCCACGCGGCGGTCGCCAACCCGAAGGAAGCGGTCCCCAACGCCGTCACGACATAGCCCGCCACGGCAATCGGCTTGCGCCGCCGCAACCGGTCGGTGTAATAGCCTGACGCCAGCTTGGCGAAGCTCGAGAGCCCGTCGGACACTCCTTCGATCAGTCCCAGCCAGGCCGCCGCCACGCCCAGGGTCGCCAGGAACGCGGGCAGCACCGTCGTGGCGATTTCGTGGGACCAGTCACTCAACAGCGATGCCAGACCGATGCCCAGCACCGTGCGGTTCACCCAGCGAGGCCTTGCGGCTGGAGGGTCGGATTTCATCGCCCAATTATGGCAGGAGGCGCAGGCGTTGTTCCAGCTCGTCCTTGAGGGCCCGCAACCGGGGGGCCTTGGCGGGACAATTGGCGACGAGCTGCTCCAGCGTGGTGAGTTCGTCCACGGCCTGCTCCTCCGCCTGCTGGATCAGCCGGGTAATGCCGGCCGCCACCCGGTCACGCCAATCAGCCGCCAGGCGTGAAAGATTCTTTTCCACTTCGTAACGCGCCTTGCGCAACAAGACGCGCTGGACCGGACGCCGAAACAGCGTGAGGGGAACCAGGCGGCCAACCGTGGTGAAGGCCACGTCGAACGCGAAGGCCACATCCACCGGCGGCGTTTCCGGCTCGCGAACCTCGAGGGAGAATTCGCGCGCCACCAGGGTCACCCCCAGCGCCTGTTGCGCATGCCCCGCCAGCCGGTCACGAAACGCATCCAGGGTTCGTTTCAAGTGCCGCTGGGTCTTGTGGAGGGGGGTGCAAAACATGGCCCGTTGCGTCCGCGACACTTCACCCAGCTCGCGGTTCAGGAAAGCGCGCAGCCACTCGCGCCACGCCTCCAGGAGCCGCGGCAACCGCAGCCGCCAGCGTGGAAACTGCGCGCGCAACTCCTCCGTCACGCGTGCCTGCATCGCTTCCTGGACGGGGAGCAACTGGGCCAACGACCAGTCCAGCGCCTGGGCCGACCACTCCCGCGCCAGCACTTGGAACTCGGCGCGCAGCAAGTCCAACTGCCGCCGCTCTTCGGCCAGGTTCTCCTGCAGCGCCTGGCGGGCGGAATCCGCCTGGCTGGCCGCCGCCAGAGCGACTTCGAGATAGTTCAACGCCTGCCGCGCAACCGACACCAGCTTGTGCCGGGCAATCTCCCGGGCAGCCTTCCCCCGGTCGCCGATCAGGGGGAAAAGCAGTTCCCGCTGCAGCCGCTCGTGCAACTCGCCCTCCTCCGGACGAACCGAATAGAAAAACACCGGCCACTCGCCATTTCGCCTGGATTCGCCCCCCTCGCCCGCGGCCTTGACCGCGAGGAGGTTGTTGCCCGCGGCGCCCCCATTTCCGCCAGCGGACGCCGGCGCCGGCTCCTCCTGGCCGTTCCCGCTGAATCGGCGCGCCAACTGTTCGCGCACGAACGCCAGCACTTCATTTCGCTGCGGCGCGGTCAGCAGGTCGGCCTTGGTGAGGAGGATCACAATTTTCGGCGTGTGACGCCGCAATTCCTCCAACAGCGCCAGGTCGCGCTCCGACAGTGGCGCATCCGCGCTCACCGCCAGCAATGCCGCGCCCACGTTCGGCAGCCAGTTCAGCGCGGCCTCGGTGTTGTGGACCAAAGCGCTGCCGATCCCCGGCGTGTCCACCAACTCCAGCGGCGCCAGGTGCTTGAGGGTCGGCAGACTCACCACCACCGCCGCCACCCCCTTTTGGTTCCCGGGATTCTCCCGCTCCGCCACATACAGGTGAATCTCGTCCAACGCCACCGGCTTCCGGCTCCCGTCGAGGAATTCCACTTCCGCCCGCTCCTCCGCTCCATATCGCAACCGCGTAATCACCGCCGTGAGGGGCACCACCCCAATCGGCAGCACGTTCCGACCCGCCAGGTGGTTCAAAAACGAGCTCTTCCCCGCCTTGAATCGGCCGAACACGGCCACCTCAACGTTCCCACCCCCCGCCACCTGCCTCCGGCAGGCGGCCAACTGCGGCCGCAGACTGGCGACGTGCAATTCGTCGCCCACCGTCGCGACTTGATTCAAGATCGCATCAACCAAGGCCGCATTCATAAGCTCTGGTCGAGGGGCGGGTGGCCCCCCGTGCGCAATACCTCCGCCAGCGCCGGCCAGTTGCCATGGACATCCGATAGGCTGAGAATCGTCATAACTCGCTACCGTTCATTTTCTCGGCTGCAACCCGCGGGGCGAATGTTCCGCCCGGTCTGGCGGTCTGCCGTTCCTGACGAACTTTGAGCGCAGTTGCCACCGCCCGCTGGAGGCCTTCAATCTTGCGGTTCAAAGCGGCGGCCGCCTCCTCCCGACGCGCCTCGAGCAACGGCTGCAACTGGCTCGCAAACCACTGTTCACAAAGCGTAACCTCACTCCTCACCACACTGACGAGGTGCACCGGAACGGAGAACCCGCATTGGTCTAGAATCTGCCGGCTGGTGTAGGCCAGCGTCTGATGCCGCTCCGCCGGCTGGAGCAAGTCCGCTTTGCTGATGAGCACCATGGCCCGGGCGCCGGATCGGTGAAGAACGTCCAGCAAGGCCAAATCCTCGGCCGTCACCGTCGAGGCCGCGTCCACGAGCACCAGGCCAAGGTCGCATCGGGGAAGATACGCGCGCGTCTCCTCGGCTCCATTCGTGGCGAGTGAACCCAGGCCGGGCGTATCCACGAAGGTGACTCCTTCGGCAAGCCGGGGTGAGGTCAGTTCCACCTCCAGGCGCGCGACGTGCCGCCGGTTTCCGGGGTTTTGTTCTTCGGTGGAGAACTCGGCCAGGCGGCTTAACTCCACCACCAAAGGCTCGCGATCCGCAAACTCAATGAGCGCGCGCGGGGCCCGGCCCCGCTTCAGGCGGGTGGGAATCGCTGTTACCGGCGTCACGCCCACCGGCAAAACTTCCGCGCCCAGAAGATGATTCAGCAGCGACGATTTACCGGAGTTGACCCTGCCAAACACCCCGATTTCAAATGTGCCATTTTCCAAGCGATCCAACAGCAGGGCGAGCGCCCCGCGAAATTCCACCAGGCTCTCCGCCGTGATCACCCGCTCCAGTTCGCGCAACAGAGCCACCTCCCTGCCCCCGCGCGCCAGCCGCGCGACGCGCGCCTCCAAGTCCCCCGCCCCGCTGCGCCCCAGATAGCCCGTCAGCCGTTCGATGGCCGCGTTTAACTCCGCCGCCACATCCATGATCCGTCGCGCATCCTCATCGCTTAGGGGGCCGTATCCGCGCATTCGCCGCGGTTCCATTTCCGCCACGGCGACCTGCGCGAAGGTCAGCCGGCTGCCGGCCGCCCACAAGGCGCCGGACAGGGGCTTGGGCAGCGAGAGGCCCAGGGCCGTCATTCCCTGGCGCATCACCTCACGCGCGCGCTGGATGTAATCGTGCGCCACCTTCCGCTGCACGGGGCTCGAGTCCTGGGCGCATTCTACAAAAAGCCCGTCCTCTCCCGCCGTCGTCAGGATGCGTTCCGCCTCGCCGAGCAAGCCGTCAATATGGCGAAGGGTGCTAATCAGGTGCCTCTCATGATTCTCGTTCATGGCAGCCCTCCAAGGGGAACACTTGGTGAATCCGGCGGTCCATCTCCAGCCGCCACCGCGCATGGGCATTGCCCAAATCGTACTTGCCCGTGGCCGCCTCCGCCAGCAATTCGGACAGCACCAGTGGAATTCCTCCCGACCGCCGGTGAAACCACGCCACGAGCTCAACCGCCCCGCCCGCAACGAGTCCGGCCGCGACTGCCGCCGTGACCAGCGCCCGGGTTTGGGGCAGGGAAAACGGTTTTACCGCCACGCGGGAAAACCGCGTCAGCAGCGGCCAAATATGCCCGATATCCCACGGATGCTCCGAGCGCGCGCAAATCCAGACCGGTACTCGCTGGCTCACACTTTCGATAAAGGAGGCGACCTTGGGCGTTGTCCACCCCACCCCGTCAAAAACGACCGTCCGGTGACTGGCGGCCAAAGTCTCGCGGACGCGCTGCTTCCGCTGCAACAGCTTTTGGCCCTCGCCGCTCAAGCCGAGCGGCCCCTCCAGACCCTGGCAAATCTCCCCAAAACAGTCTGATCGCGGGCAAACCACCAGTCCCAGCCGGTCCTTCAGGTGGTTTATCAGGGCCGTTTTGCCCGCGCCCGCCGGCCCGAGAATCAGCACGTGTTTTCGTTGCGCGTGCAGTCCCTCAAGCTCCGCCGCTTCCTTCTCCCGGCCCGCAAAGGGCCAGGGCGCACTGGTGAGAATCACAAGATTTGTTTTTTCCATAACTCGCTACCGATGCTCAATGGGTTTCGGTAGGAGTCATCAGTTCCGAAATCCGGAACGGTTGGCCCGCGCGGCGAGCAGGCAAACTCCATTGCCTGAATCGAACTTAGCATCATCTTCACACGGCGCAATCCCCGGTGCGCCCGGCTGCTGGCTGGCCATCCCTAGCCCTTTGGCAAAAGGCGCTGGACCAGCCGGTGCTCCCGCAACCGCATCAGGAGGCAATAGACGGTCGGCGTCGCAATGAGCGAGAAGAGCATGGAAATGCACAACGCTCCAATCAGCCCAATGGCCAGCGGACGCAGCATGTCCGCCCCATGACCGATCCCCCAGGCCAGCGGCAGCATCGCCAGCACCGTCGCCAGGGTGGTCATCAGAATCGGGCGCAACCGCCGCCGGCCGGACTGCACCAGGGCCTCCTCGATGCCCGTTCCCTGGGCCAGGTGATGCCCCACCAAGTCGAGCATCAAGATGCCGTTCTTGGCGACAATGCCCACGCCGATGATCGCTCCGAGAAAACTGACGATGTTCATGGTAACGCCGGTGAGCCAGAGCCCGCCGACGGTGCCGGTCAACGCCAGCACCGACCCGAAGACGATGGCGACCGGCTCCAGAAAACTGCGGAACTCCAGCAGCAGCACGGTGAACACCAGCGCGATGCTCAGGAACAGCACCACCAGCAGGTTCCGGAAACTCTCCTCCTGTTGTTGAAACAGACCGCCAAACTCGATGACGCCGGGCGGGATGCTTTTGTCCTGCGCCAGGGTTTGCCGGATTTCGGCGATGCCGCTGCCCAAGTCGCGATTTTCCAGCGCGGCGGTGACGGCCACCAACTGACGGAGATCCTCCCGGCGCAGCTCGAGCTGCCCCGCTTCCTCGGTAACGTCCGCGACTTGCGAGAGCTTGACCAGGCCGCCGGACGGCGTTCGCAACGGCAATTCCCGCAGGGCGTCGAGCCGGTCAAGGCCTTGCGGCTCAGCCTTCACCCGGATTTCCACCACCCGGTCGCCTTCAAGAACCGAGGAGGCTGTGCGGCCGATCAGGGCGGTGTTCAAGGCGGCGGCGATGTCGTCACTGGTCAGGCCTTGCCGCTGCGCCTCCAGCGTCCGGATGCGGAAGCTGATGGTCGGGCCCGTCATGTTCAGACCATCGAAAGTGTCCACCACGCCCTTGACCTTCTCGATGGCTGCCTTGACCTCCGGCGCCTTTCTCATCAGCCAGGCGGTGTCGGTCGAAAACAGCTTGATTTCCACCGGTTTGGGCGACCAGAGCAGATCCCCGATCAAGTCCCCGAGAATGCCGGGAAACTCCCATTCTCCGGCGGGGAGGGCCGCGTTCAATTTGCGGCGCAATTCTTGTTTGACTACTTCGGTGCTTCGCTTGCGGTCCGGCCGCAGCTTGACCAGAATGTCACTCTTGTTGGGCTCGGCAATCGCCAGCGCGAGCCGGGCTCCCGTGCGGCGGGAATAGCCCTCAACCTCGGGCGTGGCCAGCAGGATGGCCTCGGCCTGCCGCATCATACGGTCGGTTTCCTCCAGGCTGGTGCCCCAGGGCGTCAGACAGTCAATCACAAAACCGCCCTCATCCATGTCGGGCATGAAACCCGTCGGGAGGCGCTGATACACCTGCCAGCCGCCAAAGCCGATGCCCAGACACACCAGCAATGTCACCCACCGCCATCGCAGGGCCCGCCGCAGCAACGCCTCGAAGAGCCCCAGCAGCGGCCGCATGAGGAACCCGCCGGCTTCGGACCTGGGCGCATGCCCGTGTTCCAGCCGCGCGTAATCGCGCAGAAAGAGGGAGGCCATCGCGGGGGTGAGAGTCACCGCCAGTAACAGCGACGCCAGGAGCGCCACCACCATGGTGAGCGCCAGGGACCGGAAAAACACGCCCGGCAACCCGTCCAAAAACGCCAGTGGCAGAAACACCACCACCGGCGTCAGCGTCGAGCCCACCAGCGGATGGAGAATCTCGCCCAGACCGGACCGGATGGCTTGCAGGCGGGACTCGCCATGAGCGACTTTGGTGTAGATGGCCTCGACGACCACGATGGCGTCGTCAATAATCAAGCCAATGGCTGCGGCGATGCCGCCCAGAGTCATCAGATTGAAGGTCAGTTTGGCCGCCAGCATGGCCAGCACGGTGGCGAGCACACAGACGGGGATTACCACGATGGCGGTGAGCACGCTGCCCCAGTTCTTTAGAAACAGGTAAAGGATCACCACCGCAAAAATCAACCCGACGATGATCGCCTCCCAAACGCTGCCCACGGAGTCCCGCACCAGCAGCGACTGGTCGTAGTAAAAGGAAAGTTCCAGGTCCGGCGGCAGCGTTCTGCGCAAGTCGGCAAGCTGCGCTTTTAGGTCGGCGGCGATCTGCAGAATGCTGCTGCCGGTCGGTTGCGCCCGGATGTTCAGCAGCACCGCGCGGCGGCCCTGGGCATTCACCACGTTGAACACCGGTTCGGGTCCGCGTTCGACCCGGGCAAAATCCCGGATGCGCACGGGCCGGTTGTCCTGCATCCTAACCACGAACTCCTCGAGGTCTCGCGGCCCTTTGACCCGGCTGTCCACCACCGCCAGATAAATGGTGTAGTTCTCCATGTGAAACCCTGCCGGGGCGAGCAGGTTGTTCTTTTCCAGGGCGGCCGTGATGTCGGTGAGCGCGAGCCGGGCCGCGGCGAGTTTCAACGGGTCCACGACCACGTGATACTCCGGCGTTCGCCCGCCGACGATGTCCACGCGGGCAATTCCGGGGATGCGCAGGAACCGGGGCTTGAGGTCGTAGCGCGCCAACTCCCAAAGTTCGGTGATGTCGCGCCGGGGGCTGGTCAGGCTCACCCCCAGGATGGGGAAGGCGTTAAAGGTCAGCCGCCAGACGGTCGTTCGGGTGTTCGCCGGCAGGCTGGCCTTGAGCTGCGAAACGCGGTTGAGCACGTAAAGCTCGCTCTCCACCATGTTGACCCGCCAGTTGAAAAACACGTTGACCTCGGCGCTGCCCCGCCCCGTGGCCGACCGCACCTGCACCACGCCCGGAATGTCCTTCATCGCCTCCTCAACGGGACGAGTCACCGTCGCCATCATCTCGTCCGCCGGCATGACGCCGCAGTCCAGCAGGATGACGCAGCGCGGAAACTCCGTCTCGGGAAAAACCGAGGAGGGCATTCGCAGGGCGGAATAGGTCCCGCCCACGCACACGGCCAGAGTAATGAAGAGAATGGCCAGCCGATGCCGAATGGCAAACGCGCCAATACCCCCGCCACCGCCGACCGCCGAAGGGTTCCCGCTCGCCTCGCTCATTTCGCCTCCGGTTGGACTTCCAGGATGCGGATTCTGGTTTCCTGCGGAAGCGCATAAGCCCCGACAGTGACCACCGTGGTCCCCTCGGCCAAACCTTCCCCCTCGACTTCAATCAGGTCGCCATCCCGCAAGCCGGTCTTGACGGACTTCTGTTTCGCCACCTCTCCCTCGACGATGGAAAGCGTGCTCTGCCCCTCGTGATCCGTGTAAACCGCCGCGCGCGGGACTGCCAGCCGGCCCGGGCGTTCCTCGGTGATGATGTGGGCCTGGACAAACTGCCCGCTGCGCAGGCCGGCCTCCGGCGGCACGGATAGGCGCGCCAGGACGGTGGCGGTTGCGGCATCCACTTGCGGGCTTACAAACAGCACCCGGCCTTGAACGGCCGCCGGGGCGCCGCGCTCGGTCCGCAACTCCGCGACTTGGCCGGCCTGGAGCGAACCCGCCTCGGCGGCGGGCACCTGAACCGTCGCCACCAGCCGCGCGGGGTCCATCACCTCGGCAACGATCGTGTTCGGCTCGACAGTCTGGCCGGGCTGAACGTGGATCCGGGCGACCACGCCGGCCAGGGGCGAGGCGAGCTGAACCTGCGCAAGCTGGGCCTGCGCCGCCGCCAGGTCGGACCGCGCCACCGCCAGTTGCTGCGCCGCCTCCTGGACCAGCTTCTCCGAGGTGCCTTCGACCTCCTTGAGCTTTTTCTGCCGCGCCATCTGCTGTTCGGCAAACTCGAGAGCATGCCGGGCCTTC
The DNA here is from genome assembly GCA_964631605.1 of uncultured Verrucomicrobiota bacterium. Lineage (GTDB taxonomy): Bacteria > Verrucomicrobiota > Verrucomicrobiia > Limisphaerales > UBA8199 > JARKQH01. The sequence continues at coordinate 37,784 of CAZVYG010000023.1, read as the reverse complement.
TCCACTTGCGCCAGCGCCAGCCGGTCATCCAGCCGCACCACCACGGCGCCCGCATTCACCCGCTCCCCTTCCTTCACCGGCACCGCCATCACCACGCCCGCCATGGGCGCTGCCAGTCGCGCCGCGCCGGCGGGCTGGCCCCCGCCCGCCGGTTCGGCCTCCACCGTGCCATAGGCCTGCACATATCGCCGCAACGTGACGCGAGTAACCTTGCCGACCTGGACCGCCACCTCGGTCGGCGCTTGGGCTTCCTCTTCAGTCGGCCGGCCGCACCCGGCCAGCAACCCGGAGATTAGCAGTGCCAGAGAGCCGGAAATAATCCTTCGAGTATTCATGGGGTTGGGGAAACGAGCAGGGTCTTGGGGTCGTGGGAAAACTCAAGCGGATGGGCGGAAAGCGAAATTGGGCTCTGGAGCGCTTCCTCCAGTTGCGCCAGCGCCTGCTGGGCTTTGGCCACCGCCTCCGCCCGGGCCAGTCGGCCCGCCGCCAATTCCACCTGGCCGGCGAGCACCTCGCCGCGCGACACCTCGCCCGCCTCGAATCGTCGGCGCAGCGCCCTCTCCTGCCGCTCCAGGTTCGACAGCAGGGAATCCGCCGTGGCGGATTTCTCCAGCGCGGCGCGATACGCCGCCACCCCGCGTTCGATTTCCGCCACCACGCGGGCCTGCAGCGCGTTGAACTTCGCCGTGCTCTCGGCGCGGCGCGCCTCCGCTTCGGCGATCGGACCCCGGTTTTGGTTCAACACCGGCAGCTCGAGCGACAATCCCACGCCCCATTTGTTGTCGCCCTGATCGAACTCATAGCCCGGGCTCAAATGGAGGTCGGGATATTGCCTGGCTACGGCCAGCCGCAGGGCCGCTTCGCACGCGGCATAGTCCGACAACGCCGCCAAAACGTCCGCCCGACTCAGCAGCGCCTGGCGTCGCGCCGCGGGCGCATCCAACTCCGGCGGCAGCCGGTCCAGTCCGGCCAACGAAATCTCGACGCCGTCCAGCGCGCTGACCGGCACGCCGATCGCCTCCGCCAACGCCACGCGGCTTTCGGCCCGCTGCCGCCGCGCCTCCTGGGCCGCCAGCCGTGTCGTTTCCAAAGCAATGCGTTCGCGGGTCACTTCGGCGGCCGAAACCGCTCCAGCCGCGAGCTGGGCCTCCAGCAGTTTCACGTTTTGTTCCTGCGCGCCTTGCTGGAGGACCAGCAGCCGCTCGAGTTCGCCCGCGGCGCCCCAATCCACCAACGCCCGCCGCACTTTGCCGCGCACGCGCCACGCGACCGAGGCGAGGTTCAACCCGGCCGCCTCGGACAGATGCCGCGCCTGCGCGAGACGATGGCCGCGTTTGCCCGCCGTCTCGACAGGAAGGTCCAGGTTGAGGGTTGCAATCCACGGCGAGGGCGTCAGCGTGGTCACGTTGTATTGGGGCGACGCGCTCAACGTCGGGTTCGGGCGCTGTCCCGCGGTGACCAAACCAGCCTGCGCCGTCCCCCACTGCGCCCGGGCCAGGTCCAGCTCCGGCGAAAAGTAGAAAGCCGCCAGCGTCAGCGACTCCAAGTCCCAGGCCCGCCGCGGCCAGCCCCCGCCCAGCCGGTTCGTTTCCAGAAAGGCTCGCAACCCCGCATCCGCCAACGAACGCTCCTCGAACTCCACAGCGGCCTGGGCGGCGGCCAGGGGTTGGGCGTGATAACGCACACAGCCCGCCATGAGCCCCGCCAGCGCGCCGCCCATCAGCGCAATCACCACGGCGCGGCCCGCCGATTTCAACGACACTTTGCACATACGCAGCAAATCATGGAACACCTCTAGCCCCGCTCGCTCCCACACGCTGCGGGTGGGCGCCGACAAGAATCATGGGGGCCGCCATTGCCACCGTTTACTTCCGGCCCCGCTTGAGCAGCCGCCCGCCATACCGCGCTTTCCGGCCCAGTTCCGCCTCGATCACCAGCAGGCGGTTGTATTTGGCGATGCGCTCCGAGCGACAGAGCGAGCCGGTCTTGATCTGGCCCGCGCCGGTGCCCACCGCAAGATCGGCGATAAACGCGTCCTCGGTTTCCCCGGAGCGATGGGAGATGACCGCGCCATACCCCGCCTTTTGCGCCATCGCCACCGTCTCCAGCGTCTCGCTGACCGTCCCGATTTGATTCAGTTTGATGAGAATCGCGTTGGCAATGCCGTCCCGAATTCCTTCGGCGAAAATCTTCGGGTTGGTGACAAAATTGTCGTCGCCCACCAGTTGAAGCTTCTGGCCCAAGGTTTGGGTGAGCGCCTTCCACCCGTCGCGGTCCTCTTCGCCCATGCCGTCTTCGAGTGAAACAATGGGATACTTCCGGGCCCAGTCCGCCCAGAGCTTGACCATCTCGGCCGGGCTTTTGCGGGACCGATCGGATTTCTTCATCACGTAGCTGCCGTTGTCATAAAACTCGCTCGCCGCCGGGTCGAGCGCGATGGCGATGTCCTTGCCGGGTTTGTAGCCCGCCGCTTTGATCGCCTCGACCATCACCTCGACGGCCTCGGTGTTGGTCTTCAGATTGGGCGCGAATCCGCCTTCATCGCCGACCGAGGTCACCAGCCCGCGTTTCTGCAGAAGCTTTTTCAGCGTGTGGAAGGTTTCCGCGCCGTAGCGCAGCGCCTCGGCGAAGGTCGGGGCGCCGAGCGGGAACAGCATGAACTCCTGGAAGTCCACGTTGTTGGTCGCGTGCGCCCCGCCGTTGAGCACGTTCATCATCGGGGCGGGCAGAATCCAGGGCGCGCCGGCTTTGCCACCGTGCAGTTTGCGCAGGTGGGCGTAGAGCGGCAGCCCGGCATCCAGCGCGGCGGCGCGGCAGACCGCCATGGAAACACCGAGAATCGCGTTGGCGCCCAGCTTGGACTTCGTATCCGTTCCGTCCAGCTTCCGCATCAGGTCGTCAATCTCCTTCTGAGCCTGCGGCGATTTGCCTTTCACTTTCGGCGCGATGATTTTATTCACGTTGGCGACGGCCTGGAGCACACCTTTGCCGCCGTAGCGGTTTTTGTCGCCATCGCGCAGTTCCACCGCTTCGCGAATGCCGGTGGACGCGCCGGACGGCACGCAGGCCGATGCGGTGATGCCGTTGTTAAGCGCGACCGTGACCATGACGGTCGGGTTGCCGCGGGAATCCAGTATTTCGAGTGCGCTGACTTTGCTGATTTTGCTCATGGGAATGTTTGTGTTTTTTTGAGTTTGCGGAAAAGAAATCCTCATTGCTTTACGATCAGCACGCTGCAGTGGGCATGGTCGCTGATCCGGTCGGCCGTGTCGCCCAGCAGCCGGCCCCACAGCTCGGAATGGTCGCTGTGGCCGACGACAATCAAATCATACCCGCCGGCATCGGCGTATTTCACAATGCTCTTGGCCGGGTGGCCGCGCAGCGTTTCGCATTTGATCTCCAGGCCCTGCTCGGCCGCCAGTTGGTTCACTTCCGCCCGGCGTTCCTTGAAGTACTCATCCGCGGCCTCCGCCTCGCCTTCGGGCTCGCCGGGCAGGTCCGTGTAGCGCGGCAGCGGTTCCCGAACCCAGAGCGCCGTCAGGTGCGCGTTCAACTGTTTTGCCAGCACCGCGGCGCGGCGCAGCGCCGCTTTGCCGCCCTTGGAACCATCGTAACCCACCAGGATTTTCTGAAACATAACTCACCTCATCGTTTTGCCGGCGGCGTTCCCCCGCCGGTCTCGGGATTGATCTTGCGTTGGTACAAACGCCCCCAGGCCACCATGGTGCGGGTGGCCGGCTGAAAGAACTTCTGCGCGAGCAGGGTCGGGATGAACGCGCTCAGGATCACGACGGTGACCAGCACCGAATACTGTTCCCGGTCAATGATCTGGTTCTGCAACCCGAACAAGGCCGAAATGGTGCCGAAAGTCAGGCCGGTGGACATCAGCAGCGCGGTGTAGCTTGCCTCGCGGGAGCGCATGTAGAAGGCGCGGGAGAGCGGCCACACTCCCGCAATTTTGGTCACCATCTTGACCAACAACAGCAGCGCAATCACTCCCACCGCCGCCGCCAGCGCCCGCACCGAAACAAACAGCCCCGCCTTGATGAAATAAAACGGCGTAAAAATGGCAAACGCGATGCTCCGCATCCGATGCACCAGGGTCTTGTCCCGCAAAAAGACACCCGCCACCACCAGCCCCAGCAGGTAAGCCGGCAGCACCGCTTCGCTCTTCGCGGTGGAGGCCAGGCCGCCCAGAAAGAACAGCACCAGGAACAGGAACTTGACCTCCGGCTCGCTGACCCGCGTCGCCCCCAGCCGCGTGATCAGGTACTGCGTCCATTTCGGCATGAACCAGAGCATCAGGGCCGTCACGACCACGAATACGATCAGCCATATATTGAAGTCTGCGAACAGGACGCCCAGCGCCAGCACCGTCCCAAAGTCCGTGATGAAACACGCCGCCAGCAGCATCTTGCCCAGGGCCGTGCTGCTCAAGCCGCCCTCAATCATGACCGCGTACACCACCGCCACCGAGGTCGTCGAGAGCGCAATGCCCGCAATCCACGCCTGGCGCAGCGGCCAGCCCAAGCCGTGCTGCGCCACGAGCCACGCCCCCACGAACGGCAGCAGGAAGGACACCACCCCAATGCTCAGGCTCGCCCGCAAATTCGCCCGCAGGGAAGCCGGGTCAATTTCCGCGCCGGCCAGAAACGTCAGCACTCCGCTGCCCAGCATCGCCAAAAACTTCGTCCATTCCGTCTCGTGCAGCAACGGCGCCTGGCCGGCGGTGTGCAGATTCCCCACGACCACGCCCACCAGAATCTCGACCAGCGCCACGGAGATGCCCAGCCGGATCGAAATCAGGCTCGCCACCAGCGCCAGCCCCATCCAAAAGGCCGCAATGAACCAGATATTTTCCATAGCTCTGGCCGTCCTAAATCTCGGGCGATTCCGGCACGTCCGGGCTGGCGCGATAGTCAATGACCCTCACCTTCTCCAGGGTCACCAGCCCCCCCTTCATCATCTCGTCCAACACCGGCAGAAAGGCCTGAATCTTGTCCTCGACGTCCACAATTTCAATCACCAGCGGCAGGTCCATCGAGAGCCGCAGAATCTTGGCCGTGTGCAGGCGGCTGGATTTCCCGAAGCCCATCGGCCCCCGGAGCACCGTGGCGCCGGCCAGGTGCATTTCGCGCGCCTTCAACACGATGGCTTCATGGAGCGGCTGGTGCTTCCACCGGTCGCTTTCCCCGATGAAAATCCGCAGCAACATCGCTTCGTGAGGGAGGTGCATCTCAAGCTCCTTTCCGCAGGCTCGCCGTCAAACCCAGCACATGCCCCAGCCAGACCCCGGCCAGGCACAACACCACCGAGAGCGCAACGTTGCCTCCGGCCCGCAGCCATTGCCCTTCCTCCGCCAGATTCAGCGTCTGCAGGCTGAACGAGGAAAAGGTGGTGTAGCCGCCGCACAAGCCGAGCGTGAAAAACTGCCGGAATGAGGCGGGAACGAAATAGCGCCCGTCGGGCCCGGTCAGCGCGGCAAAAAGCCCGATGAGGAAGGAGCCGGTGACATTGACCGCGAGCGTGCCCCAGGGAAAGGTTTGCCCCACGTGGTTGGCCACCATCCCCGAGACGCCCCACCGGGCGACACCCCCGAGTCCACTGCCGATAAAAATCCAGAGTGCGTCAAGCATAAATAACTCCGCCAGCTTCCCGGCGCCGGTAGGAGTTATCAGCACTGAACCCGGTTCAGGCGGTTCACTCGCCTCGCAAAGGCGACAGGCAAACCCCATTGCCTGCCCCCACTTTACCTCCTTTGCCCCCGCCGGCAAGCTCAATTCCACCGCCCGCTCAGTTCCGCCCGCCACCGGGCCGAGCTCGTGGCGCGGGCGCGCCTCCCAGTCGCTCCTCCCAGGCTTGACGCGGCCCCGCAAAACAGGTGCCATGGCGTGCCGGACGAATCACTTGATGTTATGCGCCACAGCTCCTGCGCCCCTCGGCTCCAACTGGCCCTTTGCGCTGCCGCCTTGCGGCTTGTCTTCCTCGCCGGCGGGATGCCCGCGGCGGCCCTGCCGGAGGCCGCACTGGACCTGAAACTCGCCGCCCCGATCCGCACCTGGGACGAAGCCGTGCCGCTGGGCAACGGCTTGCTGGGCGCGCTGCTGTGGGGCGAGACCAACCGCCTCCGCCTCAGCCTGGACCGCGGCGACCTTTGGGATGAGCGCCCCTCGCCAAAGTTCCTCCAGGTGCGGGACCGGTTTAACTGGAAGGCGATGCAACGAATGGTCGCGGAAAACCGGATGGACGAGTTCAACGAGGTGTTCGACTCGAACTATGATTACAACGGCCCTCCGACCAAACTGCCCGCCGGCCGTTTGGAAATTCTGCTGGATCCCTCGCAAACGATCGAAAGCTTTGAACTCAACCTGGCCCGCGCCTGCGGGGTGGCCCGGTTGAGCAACGGCGCCGAAATCCGCGCGTTTATCAATGCCGCCAGGCCCCAACAACCGGTGGTCCTGATGCGAATTCCGGGGGCGCCCATACTCGATGCGCGGTTGCACCCGCCTGCCGCGGTCAGGAAACTGAATTACCCGGCCGCCCGGCAGGGCCAGGCTGAGGGATGGCGATGGTTCGAGCAGGAGGCCGCCGGGGGCTTTTCCTACGCCGCTTGCGTCGGTTGGAAACGCGTCGGCGAGGACACACTGCTGGCGGTTGCCGTGACCACGCAGGCGGAAGGGCAACCCCCGCTCGAGGTGGCCCGCGCGCGCGTCAACCGGGCTCTCCGGCTCGGCTACCAACGCGCCCTCAAGGAACATGCTCGCTGGTGGGCGGAATTCTGGCAGCGGTCCAGCGTGTCGCTCCCTGAAACCCACCTCCTGCAACATTACTACCTGGTCCGCTATTTCTATGGAGCGGCCTCCCGCCGGGGCGCGCCGCCCATGCCGCTGCAGGGAGTTTGGACCGCGGACGCCGGCTCGCTCCCGCCATGGAAAGGCGATTATCACAACGACCTCAACACACAAATGACCTACCTGGCGTACCGGGTTTCGGGCGATTTTGAGGAAGGGGCGTGTTTCCTGGATTACCTCTGGAAACTGCTGCCGCAGTTGCGGCGGTTTGCGCGGGACTTTTACGACGCCCCGGGCGCGGCCGTACCCGGTGTGATGAGCCTGGCGGGCCAGCCGTTGGGAGGCTGGGGCCAATACAGTCTGTCGCCCACAATGGGCGCCTGGAACGCGCACCTGTTCTACCTGCACTGGCGCCATACTGGCGACCGCCAATTCCTCCGACGCCGGGCCTATCCTTTCTCGAAGGAAATCGGCGTGTGCCTGCGCGCGTTGTTACGGCCCGACGCCGAGGGCCGATTGAAGTTGCCGCTCTCCAGCTCGCCGGAAGTGTTCGACAACACCCGCCGCGCCTTCCTCCGCCCCAACAGCAACTACGATCTGGCGAGCCTGAAGATGCTCTTTCTGGCCCTGGCCGAAATGGCGGGCGAACTGGGCGAGGCCAAGGCGGCCCTCGAGTGGAGCCAACTGGCCGACCACGTGGGCGATTTCCACGCGGACGACCGCCACGGCCTGCTGCTGGACGAAGCCACGCCCTTGAGCTTCAGCCATCGCCACCTGTCGAACCTGATGCCGCTGCATCCGTTCAACCTGATCACGGTGGAGGACGGCGAGCTGGCACGAAACCTCATCAAGAAGAGCCTGGCGGAGTGGGACCGGCTGGGCACCGACGCCTGGTGCGGCTACAGCTTCGCCTGGATGTCCTGCCTCCGGGCGCGGGTGGGCGAGCCCGAGGCGGCGCTGCGCAACCTCGACATCTACGCGCGCGCCTTCATTCTCCGCAACGGATTCCACGCCAACGGCGACCAAACCCGCTCCGGCTTCAGCAAATTCACTTACCGCCCCTTCACCCTCGAAGGCAATTTTCTCGCCATGGAGGCCGTGCACGAAATGCTCCTCCAATCCTGGGCCAGCCGTCCCGGCAGCGGCCAGGCCGGCGTGATCCGCCTGTTCCCGGCCACGCCGTGGCGATGGCATGACGTCGCGTTCGAAGACCTCCGGGCCGAGGGCGGCCACAAGGTCTCAGCCCGGCGCGAGAATGGGGCCACGACCTGGTTGCGCGTGGTTGCGGGAAAGAGCGGGTGGATCCGGATTCGTGATAATTTTGGGGGACGTGCTCCCAACTGGAGCCTCGAGGGCGTAAGGAAATCGGGCCCTGACTTCGAAGTCTATCTGCGCCAGGGCAGGGCGATCGAAGCCTCGCTGCCCCGGCCGGCCGCCCCGCCGCCCGCGCCGCCGAACGCGGCGGCGCCTGTCATGGTCGGGGCTTCACCTGGTGCTTGAACAGGAAGGTGCCCTTCTTGTTGCCGACCACGACGTCGGGATATTTCGGGTTGCTTACGTAACCCGCGGCGACCTGCGTGCCCACGCCGGAATCCGCATCAATGAGATGCGGGATGTACTGGGCCTGGCCGGGCGCCGGGCGCGTCAGTTTGAACCAATAGAGCACCGCCGGGGCGTTCGGCTCGGGGTCGCCGCTCGGGCCGTGCGCCCAGAACCGCTTGCCGGTGACAAAATCCATCAAGCCATCCCCGTCCATGTCCACCAGGTCGAGGGCATGCACCTGGGAGAACTGCACGCCGGAGGCGTTGGTGGAGGGGTCCTTGTTGAGGATGACGTGTTCCCGGAAACCAATCGTTTCCCCCTGCCGGGTTTGTTCGTGCCAGACCAGGCCGTAGCCATGCGCGTTCACGCAGGTGATCACATCATTCAACCCGTCGCCGTTCACGTCATAGACCAGCATCTGGGCCGCGGCCGGAGCGAAGGCGACCGGGTGACGCTTCCACACCGGGCTGCCCTCGCGCGAGGCGGGTTGCTCCCACCACGCGTCTTTCTCCAGCAAATCCATCCGCCCATCGCCGTTGATGTCCCCCACCCCGGCTCCGTGCGAATACCGCTGGTAATCGCCTTTGGGGGTCACGGCGTGAAAGGTCCAGGCTTGGTCAGGGTGCTTCCAATCCGCCTCCACATATCCGAAATACCCCTTGGAACAGCAAACCATCTCCGGCTTGGCGTCGCCGGTGACGTCGGCGAATCCGGGCGATTCGTTGTCCAGCACGTCAAAGACCACATGCGCCTCCCAGTGCCCCGCGCGTCCCTTCGGGTTCTCATACCACGCCACTTCCTTGCCGGGAAACCCATAAACCAGGATGTCAAGCCAGCCATCGCCGTTGAAATCCCACGTGTAGGTCAGGAAATTGTCCGAGTAGGCGTTGTGGGTTCCCAGCCCGCCTTCATAGCCCGGGATCACCTCCTCCGAGCCGTCGGCTTTCTTCCGTTTGAAGGTGGCGGTGGCCGGCCGGAACTCGTGGCGCCGCTGGTAGTCCGGCGCTTCATACCAGAACGGGCCGGACACAATGTCAATTTTGCCGTCGCGGTTGAAGTCGCCGAAATGCGCCCCCTCGGCCCAGAACTGGTCGGTCAACCGCAGTTTGGTGAAGGTGTGCTCGAGTTCAGCCGCCAGCGCGAACGACCCGCCAGCCATGACCGCTAACAACGGCAAAAGGATTCTCAGCATGCCCCCATCCTTCCGGCTTCCCGCGGCTGCGTCAAGGGTGAACCCACTGGCCGGCAGCCGAAGCCGGGCGCGGCATGGCGCATAAAAACCTTGACATCCACCCTTCAGAAGACTTAGGATAAGCCAACATTACCAGAAAAGCGTATCAGAGCGAAACAAACGATCAGCGAAGGATCCCGATATGAAGAAGTTACTGTTTTCTGCCGCCTTGTCGGTCATTCTCATTTCAGCGAACGCGGCTCCCCCGCCGTATTATATCGCCGGCGACTTCAACGGATGGAATGCCGCGGGCAATTTGATGGCTGAAACCGGCCCGGGCAGCGGCATCTGGCGGGTGGATTTGACCGGGGTTTCGGCCGGTCGGCACGAGTTCAAGGTGACGGGCGGCGACTGGTCGTGGAATTACCCGGGGCCGAACAGTTGGTTTTACGCTCCTGCCAGCGGCGAGATCAGCATCACATTCGATCTGAACACCTATGCCGACGGGTGGCTCAGCGCCAGCCAGCGCATTGGCCTGAGCGTTGACCCCGGCTCGTGGACTGCGGCGGGAGATTTCCAGGGATGGAACAACGCTGCGGGAAACATGGTTCCAGTGGGCGGCGGGGTTCACATGTACCAAACGGTACTGACCCCCGGCGAACACAAGTGGAAAGCGGTGGTTACAGGTACTTGGGATTCCATCAGCCTGGACAATCGCAGTGTTGGAACTGCGGACTATGTCTTCACGGTGGTTCCGGGCGCGGAACTGACAACGTTCTGGGTGGACGCCTTGGGCGGCACGGTGAAGCTTGAGATGCAGCCGATTCCCGAGCCTTCTGCCTTGGGGCTGCTCGTTTGCGGTTTGGCGGCTTTGGTTTGGCGCCGCTTTCACTAAACGCACCTTTCCAGACTTGTCTTTCAGATCAGCCTGGGTTTGCACCCGGCCTCGGGCCGGTGGCAAGGTCTTTGCAGCTTCGCCGGAACTCCTTTGAGCGTTATTGAACTCCTATCCGGGTGTATCCCATCGGGTAACAATCTTTTCGAGTCAGATCGGCCTCCGAGCGCGCAGGAAGATGTGATTGATAAACACGGCAAGGCACACCATATTGAGACTGAGAAAGCGATAGCCGATGAAAGAGAAGAAGCCAAACGAGTCTGGGAGGAAGCCCGAGCTGGACGTGAATACCATAGTGAACTCTTACGGGCCGTTGCTGACGAAGAATGGTATCGAGACCGAAGTGGGACGGTGCGTGAGGATGGGATGGACATCGCCAGAGGATTTGGCGAGCGCGGCAAAATCGGACCGGATGGCGGAGGTGCTGGCCAGCACGGACTGGGGGCTTTACGCGCCGGACCAACGCTAAATGAAAGTGGAACGGTTTCAGGACGGGAGCAGCGTAAGCGATCTGGAAGGGGGCAGTTATCTGATACTACGGGAGAGCCGACAGGCGCGGCCAAGTGAAAACGCTTACAGATTGCTTCGGCCATAAAGTCCGGCTCACGGATGAAAGGCTGGCGCATGTTTTGCAGCACCCCGAAATGAGGGACATGGGCGCGAAGATTGAAGGGGTATTGCGGCGCCCCAGGTGGGTGCGGCGCTCGCGTTCCGACGCAACGGTGCGGTTGTTTTACGAGTTTTACGAACAGACCATCGTGGGGGGGCAAGTGGCTGTGCGTTGTGGTCAAATGTGCGGAGAACGACGCGTTTGTGGTCACAGCCTACCTGACCGACAAACCTAAAGCCGGAGAAAATTTATGGCCGATAAAGTGAAGGTCTGGTTCGACGCGGAAGCGGATTTTCTCGAAGTCCGTTTTTCCGATGCGGCTGGTTATGAAAAAGAAACCCAGCACGATGCGGTGATGGAGCGCGTTGACACCGCGGGCCGAGTGATCGGTTTCAGCATCCTCGGCGTCAGTCGCTTCCGAAAAGACAAACCCTTGGAAGCCGATCTGGCGCCCGCGTGAGTCTCCTGTTCCTTTCGCTCCGTCTGAGAAGCAAAAGGGACTGGGGCGTGAGGTTGACAAGCCGGTTGATCGCCCCAGCGGCCTTAGTGCAGTCACCCGCTGTCGCTTAATCATAAGTATTTTGATGAAAACATCTTAGATTGTTTTTGTCATCTGGACGGTTCACTGGTGGACAGGGAGGTTGGGTGCCGGGCATCGGCTTTGGACCCATTTCCGGCTGGACGGGACTCAGGGGATTGGGCAGACTTTGGCCAAGCTTGACTGGAGGCCTTTATGACCGACTTCCCAGCGCAAACGATTTAGGGCGGAGCTTTCGCTGCCGCTTGAGTGAGATTTCTATGCCACGCCGTCCGACGATAACGATTCGTGAGATGCACATTGACGACATTCCATCCGTCGTTGAATTGGGCAATCGCGTCTTCAGTGCCGAAACTTTGCCGACGCTTTACCGGTGTTGGGAGGAGGCGGAGGTATTGCAGATTTACACTGCCTACAAGGAAATCTGCCTGGTGGCCACCCAGGAGGATAAAGTGGTGGGATTCGCTTTGGGCAGCACGCTGGACAAACCGGGCAGCTCGTGGCGTTATGGGTGGTTGGAGTGGCTGGCGGTGGAGCCGGGGTGTAAACGCCGGCGGGTGGCCTGGCGGCTGGTCCGCCAGCTCCAGGAGCGGTTCGTGGAACGAGAGATTCGCATCATGCTGGTGGACACCTACGAAGGAAACAAGAGTGCGCTGGCCTTCTTCCGGAAATTCGGGTTTGGCCAGGAAATGCGTCATATCTACCTTTCACTGAACCTGGACAATCACCCGAAGGCCTTGGAACGGCGTTTCCAGGACGAATAAAATGTTTCAACTGCTGTTTCCTCAATACGCGCGGCGCCGGTGGGTGTATCTGCCCCTGGGCACGCTGGCGTTGGGGGAACAGCGGCCGGGGATGCCCAACCCCCTGCTCGATCCGGTGTACTGCCAGCGCTGGGTGCGGCGCCTTCACCGCCGTTATCGGGCCAGTTGCTCCTATGGCGGGTGGTTCGAGGATCGTTCGGTCCTGTGGCAGGGGCATTATATGGCGCCCCACTGCGCGTTTCACCTCGGCGTGGATTTCAACGTGCCGGAAAAGTCCCGCGTTTACAGCCCGGCCGAGGCCCGGGTCGTCGAGGTCTGGCATGACGACGACCCTCGCGGGGGATGGGGCGGGCGCGTTGTTCTGGAGGTGCGGCCCCGCCTTTTTCTGCTGCTGGCCCATCTGGGAACAATCCGGGTGCGACTCAACGCCGACCTTCGCGCCGGCCAGCTCATCGGCAGCGTGGGAGGGCCCACCAACAACGGCAACTGGTTCCCCCATCTTCATGTCCAAATGATCCGGGGCAGCTTCCACCACATTGACGGCTACGGCGAATTCTCAGTACGGAACCAGCGGAAGTTTCCGGATCCGTTCATGTTTTGGCCGCCGCAGCACATGCTTTTGGCGGCTGACTTTGCCGAGCCCCGGCGCGCCCGCCCGCCCGGCGCCGGACGCCCGGCAACGGGTAGGGGTCAGGCCGCCCGCGGGCGGCCCGGACTCGCGCCCTTGATCTAATCACCCGATTTTGTGATTCAACCCGGCGCTTGCGTCCGCCGCTCAAAACCCCTATCCCCATCCCATGGATTCGCGTGAAGCCCTGGTGGCCCTGAACCTCATCCCGAACGTGGGACCGGTCCGTCTGCGCCAGCTCCTCGAGGTGTTTGGCGAACCTCCCGCCATCCTGCGGGCCTCCCCAAGCCAGCTTCGGCAGGTGCGCGGCATTGGCGAGGACACCGCCCAGGCCATCGCCTCGTGGCAAACGAGCATTGACCTCGAGGCCGAGCTCAAGCGCATTGCGGATTTCGGCTGCCGCATTGTCACCCAGGCCGACCCCGAATATCCGGAGTTGCTCCGGCAGCTTTACGACCCGCCGATGGTGCTTTATGTCAAGGGAACGCTTCTGCCCGGGGACAAAAACTCGGTGGCCATCGTCGGCTCCCGCCTGACCACGCATTACGGAATTGAAGCTGCCCGCAAGCTCGCCTACCAACTGGCTTATCTGGGCATCACCGTCGTCAGCGGCGGCGCGCGGGGGATTGACTCGGCGGCCCATCAGGGCGCCCTGGCGGCCAAGGGGCGCACCCTCGCGGTGCTGGGAACGGGGATCAACCTGGTGACGCCGCCGGAAAACGCGCGGTTGTTCGAGCAAATCGCCGCCAACGGCGCCCTGATCAGCCAATTCCCTTTTAACCGTCCCGGCGACAAACAGTCCTTTCCCATTCGCAACCGGATTGTCGCGGGCATGACCCTCGGGACGGTGGTCGTGGAAGCCAATCTCACCAGCGGCGCGTTGATCACCGCCAACTTCGCCGCCGAATACAACCGGCAGGTCTTCGCCGTGCCGGGGCGGATTGATTCGCCGCGGAGCAAGGGCTGCCACGACCTGATCAAAAAGGGCGCGAAACTGTGCGAATCCGCGGAGGACATCCTCACCGAATTCGAGTACCTGTTTCCGCCCTCGAACCGGCCCGCCGCCCCGGCAGCGCCCGGAACCCTGCCGGCCATCGAGCTGTCGCCGAACGAGCAGACCGTTTATGACGCGCTGGACTGCGAGGAGACTCCCATTGACGACGTCATCCGCAAGTCCGGGCTGGCGCCCTCGACGGTGTCGGTGGCGCTGCTGAGCCTCGAGATGAAGCGGCTGGTGCGGCAGTTGCCCGGCAAACTGTTTGTTCGGAACACTTGATTTGGCACTGGCTTGCCGGGTATGGCCGGCGCTCCGGAGGCTCGCTCCGCCCTCTCCGCCAGGTCGGTTGATCTGGCTCGATTTCGTTCCCCCCTGTCTCATTTGTCACCATTCGAAAAGTGGCGGCCGCCATTGCCCGGCAGCGCTTCCACGTCCCGCCGCGAGGCAACAGCCGCGCAGGCGGCCTGCCGCCAGGGCCTTGGTTTGAAGCCATTAGCCGCAATTGTTCATCGGGACACTGTGACAAGCGGCGCCCCGAGCTGTTGACGGCCGCGACCAAGGTTTTTCCCGGGGCACCCAGGCTTGGCAAGGAATTTGCATGAATCGAAGGCGTTGTATGTCAAACGTTGTGCGTTTTGTAGTGTGTGGGGCAAGGTGGGGTTTGAAGCTGGGACGGCTCTTCGGGTTGCTTGCCATTCTTCCGTTTTCATCCGCCCTGGCGGGGCAGATCACGCTGGCATGGGACCCCAGTCCCGAGACCAACGTGGTCGCCTACCGGATTTATTACGGCGTGGCGACCGGCACCTATACCAACACGGTACAGGTGGGCAAGGTCACGACCGCGACGGTCTCAAATCTGGTGGCGGGCATTCCCTATTTTTTCGCGGCCACGGCTGTGGATGATGTGGGACTGGAAAGCGAATTCAGCGCCGAGGTCAGCGGCACCATTCCGCTGCCAAACCAACCCCCCACCCTGAACCCCCTGACCGATCTGGTGATTGAAGAGAACGCCGGACAACAAACGGTTAACCTGGCGGGCATCAGCTCCGGCGCAACGAACGAAAACCAAACCTTGACGGTGACCGCCAGTTCGAGCAATCCGACCCTCGTCCCGAATCCGACGGTGAGCTACACCAGTCCGAGCGCGACGGGCACGATTCGCTTCACGCCGGCGCCCTATGCCTTTGGCGTGGCGACGATCACCGTCTCGGTCAACGACGGGGGAGCCAGCAATAATGTCGCGACCCGGACGTTCAAGGTGACGGTGAACTCGGTCAACCAGGCGCCCACGCTGGACGCCCTGGCGGACCTGGTGCTCAACGAAAACGCCGGCCAGCAGACGGTCAGCCTGACGGGCATCAGTTCCGGCGCGCCCAACGAGAACCAGACTTTGACGGTCGCCGCTTCCTCGAGCAACATGAGCCTGATCCCGAATCCCACGGTCAGCTACACCAGTCCGAACGCCACCGGCTCGATCCGGTTCACGCCGGCGACCGGCCTGTCGGGCAGCAGCGTCATCACCGTCACGGTGAATGACGGCGGCGCCAGCAATAATGTGGTGACGCGCACCTTCACGGTCACGGTCAACCATGTCAACGAGGCGCCGGTCATTTCCATGATCCCGGATGTGACGGTGGGCGTGGGCATGGCCGTGGCGCCCATCGCCTTCAGCGTCAGCGACGCGGAGACCGCCGCGTCCAGCCTGAGCTTGAGCGCCAGCTCCGACAACACGACGCTGCTCCGGAATGCGGCGATCGTGTTCGGCGGCTCGTCCACCAACCGGACCGTGACCCTGGCGCCGGAGGCGGGGCGAACCGGATCGGCCAACGTGACCATCACGGTCAGCGATGGCACCGACACCGCCAGCCGGACTTTCCGCTTCACGGTGCGAGCCAAGCCTGCGGCCCCGGCCAACCTGCGGCTGGCGAAGGTCGAGTAACCGCCCTCAGATCAGATGGCAGAACATGGCGTCCCGCAGCTTGGGCTCGAACCAGGTGCTCTTGGGAGGCATGATGCCGCCGGCATCGGCAATCGCCATCAGGTCGCGGACGCGCGTGGGAAACAGCGAAAAGGCGCAGGCATACTCGCCGCTGTCCACCAGCCGCTCCAGCTCGGCCGTGCCCCGGATGCCGCCCACAAAACTGATGTGTTCGCTCGTGCGCGGATTGGCAATGCCAAAGAGGGGCTCCAAAACGTGCTTCTGCAAGAGAGTCACGTCGAGCGTGTCGGCTGGGGTTTGTCCCGCCACACGTTCCGGCCGGAAACGCAGGGTGTGCCAGGTCTTCTGGAGGTAGAAGCCCAGCGTGTGCGGCTCGCGCGGCGTGGCGCCGGCGCCGGCTTGGACCTCAAACACGGCCTGGAGACGCTCGAGCAGTTGTGCCGCGGTGAGGCCGTTTAATGTTTTCAGCACGCGGTTGTAAGGCAGGATTTGAACCTGGTCGTCGGGAAAAATAACGTTGAGGTACCACGCGCTCCCGCCGGCGCCCTGGCGTGAGCGAAACACGCGGGCGGCGGCCGCGCTGCGATGGTGGCCGTCGGCGATATAGAGCCGCGGCACCTGCTCGAATTCGCGTTGCAGCAACAGGATTTTGTCCGGTTCCGCGACCACCCAGGCGGTGTGCCGGACGCCGTCCGGTGCGACAAAGTCAATGTCGGGCGGCTGGGCGGTCGTGGCGTTCACCAGGTCGTTGATGGCCGGCCGCGCGGGATAGACGAGGAACGCCGGACCGGTCTGCGCCTCCAGAGCTTCAATGTGGCGGACCCGGTCTTCCTCCTTGTCCAGGCGTGTCAACTCGTGTTTGCGAATGATGCCGGCTTCGTACTCTTCGCAACTGGCGACGGCCACCAGGCCCACTTGGCGGTGCGCCCATTGCACCTGGCGGTAGAGGTAGAAGGCAGGCTGGGGGTCCTGGCGCAGGGCGCCCTCCGCGATCAGGCGCTGAAAATTCTCCCGGGCCTTGGCGTACACCGCGGGTTGATAAGGGTCCGTTCCGGGCGGAAAATCAATTTCGGATTTGCTGACGTGAAAAAAGCTCAGGGGGTTGCCGCTGGCAAGGCGGCGCGCCTCCTCCGTCGAGAGGACGTCGTATGGTAATTCGCAAATCCGCGCGGCCAAATCCGGCCGCGGGCGCAACGCTGCAAACGGTCTAATGCTGGCCATGACTCGGGGGAAGCATAGGGGCGGAGGGTTCCAAACGCACGCAGAAAGCGCGGCGCCCGTCGGAAATGGATTTGAGCAATTGACAAATTGGGTCAACATTGTTGTGGCATGCACGATACCCCGCGCGTTTTGCTGACCGGCGCCTCCGGATACGTCGGCGGCCGGTTGCGGCCGCTGCTCGAGGAGAGCGGCTGGCGGGTGCGGTGCTTGGCGCGTCGGCCCGAGTTTCTCCTGCCCCGGGTGAAGCAAGGGACCGAAGTGGTTCGGGGCAATGTGCTGGACCGGTCCAGCCTGGAGGCGGCGTTGCGCGGTGTTCACACCGCCTACTACCTCGTTCATTCGATGGGCGCGCAGAACTTCGCGGAAGCCGACCGGGCGGCGGCCAGGAACTTTGGCGAGACCGCCAGGGCAGCCGGGGTGCGCCGTGTCATTTACCTGGGCGGGTTGGGAGCCGCCGAGACGGAGCTTTCGCCGCACTTGCGAAGCCGTCAGGAGGTCGGGGAAGTGCTGCGCTCCACCGGGGTGCAAGTGATCGAATTTCGGGCCTCGATTATCATTGGCTCGGGCAGCCTTTCCTTCGAAATGATTCGCGCGCTGGTGGAGCGCCTTCCGGTGATGATCACTCCGCGCAGGGTGACCGTGCCGGCCCAACCGCTGGCGATCAGCGACCTGCTCCAATACCTTCTTCGGGCCTTGACGCTGGAGACGAACGAAAACCGAATATTCGAAATCGGCGGGCCGGACCAGGTTTCCTATGAAGGCCTGATGCGGGAATATGCCCGGCAGCGGGGCTTGCGGCGGCTGTTCATTCGAGTGCCCGTTCTGACCCCGCGGCTGTCCAGTTGGTGGCTGGGGTTGGTCACCCCCGTTTACGCGCGGGTGGGACGCAAGCTGATTGACAGCATCCGCAATCCCACGATTGTGCGGGATCCCGCCGCCGCGCGAGTCTTTGGGATCAAGCCGTTGACCGTTCGCGAGGCCATCGCCCGCGCCCTGCAGAACGAGGAGCGGGAACTCGCCGCCACCCGCTGGTCGGACGCCTTATCGGCTCTGGGCGAGCAACCAAGCTGGGGCGGCGTGCGATTCGGCAATCGAATCATTGACTCCCGCACCCTCGAAGTCCCCCACCCGCCGGAGACGGCCTTTGTCCCCCTCCAGCGAATCGGAGGGCGGACCGGCTGGTATTACGGCGACTGGCTTTGGCGTGTGCGGGGTTGGCTGGACCTGCTGGCAGGCGGCGCCGGGATGCGCCGGGGACGGCGGCATTCGGAGCAACTGACTGTGGGAGACGTGGTGGATTGCTGGCGGGTTGAGCTTCTGGAACCGAATCAGAAATTGCGGCTCGAAGCGGAAATGAAACTGCCCGGCCGCGCCTGGTTGGAGTTTGAAGTCACGCCAAAAAGTGATGGGTCCGGTTCCCTCATTCGCCAGACGGCAATTTTTGACCCGGTCGGCCTGGCCGGCCTCGCTTACTGGTACGCCTTATTCCCGCTGCATCAGTTGGTCTTCGCCGGCATGCTGCGCGGCATCGCCCGGGCGGCGGATCGCGCCGCCCAAGAAACGCGGGCTGGGTTGTCCGCGGAAACCGCCGCCCAACCAACGCGGGACCGATAAGGAAAAATCAAATGCGCAACTTTCCGGCGTTGATTGGCTTTTTGCTGCTGTGCTCGGTGCCCGCCCTCATCGGCGGATTGTCCGCCCCGGGCGACTGGTACGCGAGTTTGCGCAAACCGTCGTGGAACCCGCCGGGCTGGGTCTTCGGCCCGGTATGGACCGCGCTTTACCTGATGATGGCCGTAGCGGGGTGGCGGGTCTGGACCCGGGGCGGATGGGCGCAGCAGCGCGGTCCGTTACTGCTGTTTGTCACCCAACTGGGCTTGAATGCTGCCTGGACGCCGCTGTTCTTCGGGTGGCGCCAGCCGGGGTGGGCTTTTGCTGAAATCTTGGTGCTCTGGCTGGCCATCGTCCTCACCGTGGTGGCTTTTTTCAAAACGGACAAAACCGCCGGCTGGCTGTTGGTCCCTTACCTGGTCTGGGTCAGTTTTGCCTCGGTGCTGAACGGGGTGTTGTGGCGATTAAACGCGTAGGCTTCGGCGAGGAGTCAGCGGCCGCCGGGAGTTTTGCCGGCAGTGGGTAGCGGCGGCGCCAGGACCGGCGGCACGCGGCCAGGCGAACGGTTGGCGGCCTCTTTGGCCCGGAATTCCAACGCCGCGCGGACCATGAAGTACTCGCCAATGTTTTCGAGGGTGAGCAATCCCACCAGGTGGCCGGCCCGCAGGACGGGGAACACCATCCCGCGGTCGGCGCCGACGCGTTGCATGGCCGCGTCGAGGGTTTCCTCGGCCTCGACTGTTTGGAAATCGCGGTGCATCACCTCGCCCACAAGGCAGGCTTCGCCGCGTTCACGCAAGGCCTGGATGAGGTCGGTGTGGCGGAGCAGGCCCATCACCTGTCCGTTGGCCACGACCGGGAACGCCTGCTGCGACCCGGCCAGCAGCAATCGCACCGCCTCCCCGAGCGTGGTCTCGGGGGCCAGCGTGTGAAACTCGCGCATCATCGCGTCCCGAACCAGGGCCCCGGCGAGCGAGGATTTGAACTCGACCGCGGCGGCTTCCTGGCTGGCGCCGAACCAGACAAAGAATCCGATCAATAGCAGCATCGGGCTGGTGAACAGGCCGGCGAAGGCGAACAAGACCGCCATGCCGCGCCCGATGTTGGCCGCGATGCGGGTGGCGCGGGCGTAATCCATGCGCATGGCCAGCACGCTGCGCAGCACGCGGCCGCCGTCCATCGGGAACGCGGGGAGGAAATTGAAGACTGCCAGGAAAACATTAACCGCCAGGAGCCGTTCCGCGAGATGGCCGCGCGTGGCATCCAGGCTGGACAGCGGTTCCCACGAGCCGGTTGCCACCAACCCGACAAACAGGCCGGCGGCGATGACCAGGTTCACCAGCGGGCCGGCGATCGCCACCCACAGTTCCTGGATGGGCTTCTCGGGCATGCGCTCCAGCCGGGCGAGCCCGCCGATGGGCAGCAGGGTGATGTCGCGGGTCTGAACTCCATAGCTCCGGGCCGCCAGGGCATGGCCGTATTCGTGCAGGAGCACGCAGAGGAAAATGAGGGCAAAGAAAAGCACACCGGTTGCCGCTGCCGCCAGGGTGTGGTGACTCAGCCAGTGGGCCAGCCCGACAAACCCCAGCAGCAACAGAAACGTGAAATGAATGTACACGTCAATGCCCAGGATGCGGCCAATCTTGAAGGACCATCTCATACTCAACAGTCGTTGGTCATCGCCAAAGTGCAAGCCCGGGCTTAACGCAGGCTCCGGCCCCGGCCCCTGCGGATCGAAGAGGGGGCCTGCAACTTGCTGCGCTGGCGACGCATGCGCTTGATGCCCTTGTTCACGATCAGGCTGTCGAGCCGCGCCACCGCCTTCTCGATGGCCGCCCGCAGAGTGTGGTCCCGCCCTTCCGCTTTGAGGTCCGGCCCGGGGGTCACCAGGTGAACGGCCACGCGGTAGGCCGGACTGGCGTGGCGCGAGTGCTCGAGCCGAATCCGGGCCTCCTCGATTTCAATCCGCGGCTGAAGGGCGAAAATCCGCTCTTCGATCAATGAATCCACCGCGTCGGTGGAACGGACGAACGTGTGCTGGATGGTCATTTTCATAAAGCTGAACAATTTCGGTTTTCGTCGGGCGGCGCCGCGCCCCGGCGGCGGAGCGCGACGCCGCATCCTGATTTCCGAGGCCAACTTCGGCGCGCCCGGCGCGATGCGCTAATACAAGTTTTCTTGTTTACACTTAGATTAAACCTAACTATTCGTCTGGGTGTGGAATTTCTGAATTATCATCACCTGCGGTATTTCTGGATGGTCGCCAGGGCCGGCAGCCTCAAGCGGGCGGCGGAAAAGCTGCACGTCTCGCAGCCGTCCATTTCGGCGCAGGTCCGGGAGCTGGAGGAATTCCTGGGGGAACCCTTGTTTCGGCGGGCGGGGCGGGCGAAGGTGCTGACCGACGCGGGCCAGATCGCGCTGCGCTACGCGGAGGAGATTTTCGGGCTTGGGGAAGAGCTGGTGAACGCCATCCGACAACGGCCGTCCGCCCGTGAGCTGCGGTTGCACGTGGGCGTGGCGGACTCGTTTCCCAAACCGGTGATCAACCGGATTCTCGAGCCGGTCTTTTCGATGCCGCCAAAAGTCCATGCGATTCTTCGCGAAGGCAAGCTCGAGGATTTGCTGGTTCAGTTGGCGGCCCACCGGCTGGACCTGGTGCTGGCCGACGAGCCGGCGTCCGGCGGGGTCAAGGCCCGGCTCTTCAGCCATCCCCTCGGCGGGTCCGGCGTTAGTTTTTGCGCGACCCCCGCCCTCGCCGCGCGGTTGCGAAAAGGCTTTCCTCAATCGCTGCACCAGGCCCCCGCGCTGATGCCTGCGGAGGAAACCCCGCTGCGGCGTGCCGTCGAAAAATGGTTCCAGGACCGGCAGATCAAGCCTCGGGTGATCGCCGATTTCGAGGATGCGGCCATGATGTGTGTCGTGGCCGCGGACGGCAAGGGATTCGTCCCCCTGCCCACGCTCGTGGCCCAGGAGGCCCTCAAAACCCATCGGCTCCAGCGCATCGGCGACGCCGACGGCTGCGTCATCCAGTTCTTCCTCCTCACGGCCGAGCGCCGAATCCAGCATCCGGCCGTTGCGCTCATGACCCGGAGCGGTCAGAAACAAGGCTGAAAATGAGGGTTGAATTCTCTGTCAGCCCGGCTACCATGGTTTGGTGCTGGCATTCAATTGTCCGCGCAATGGTTCGGGGCGTAGCGTAGCTTGGTAGCGCGTCTGAATGGGGTTCAGAAGGTCGTGAGTTCAAATCTCACCGCCCCGACCATTTGTTCGTAAAGAAGTGAGGACTTCGCGGGATTCTTCGTATCTCCATTGCGTCAGCCGGCGGTTTGGCAACAGTTCCCCCCTGTGTCCAGAGGGGCGCTGTTGGCCGCGATGGCAGTTCAATCCAACCGCGCTGCTGCAGCGTTACCCACAAAGAGCGGCCCGGGTTCAGTAGAGGAGGTATTTTTTCCGTTGGGCGCGGAAGGCCTTTTCGCCAGGGACCCAGGAGGCGACGATTTGGGCGGCGGGGGCGCCGGCCTGGAGGGCGAGGCGGGTGGCGTCCGTGCCGTTGACTTTGTCAAACATGGCAAAGCTCTTGCCGGCCTTGACCGCCTCGGCGAAGAGGTCGAGCCCGGCGGTCGTCTTGAGCGCCTCGAGCGCGTGGAAGTTGACCGCGGTCAAGGGGGCGCGGGCGGGATCGGTGAAGTAGAGTTGCACGCCGCCGATGACCTGGTCCTTGAAAGTAAAGTAATAGGGTTTGTAGGTGATGGGCTTGAAACGGATGCCGGGGAGGCGGTACCCGTTCAGGGCGGCGGCCAACTGGTGCGGGTCAAGGCCGGGAGCCGCGATGCACTGGAAGGGCAGGGTGTAGCCGATGCCGGTGCTGACACCGCCGATTTCGCCGAGCATGCCGACGGCGACTTGGAAGAGGGGTGACTCGCCATGCGGAACGTGGGGAGAGGCGGGCACCCAGGGGAGGCCGGTGTCGCGCCAGGTCATCGAGCGTTTCCAGCCTTTGAGCGGCACGACCGTCAGTTTGCAGGGTTTCCTGATCCAACCTTCGCCGTTGATCATGCGGGCGAGTTCGCCGCAGGTCATGCCATAAACGTAGGGGACGTCCCACTGGCTGACGAAGGAGCGGAATTTTTCTTCGAGCATCGGGCCTTCGACGCGCAGGCCCCCGAGCGGGTTGGGGCGGTCCAGGACGATAAACTCGAGTCCGGCCTCGCCGCAGGCTTCCATGGCCACGCCCATCGTGCTGATATAAGTGTAGGAACGGCAGCCGGTGTCCTGCAGGTCATAAACGAGGGCGTCCAGGCCGGCGAGCATCTCGGGGGTGGGTTTGCGGGTGGCGCCATAAAGGGAATGAACCGGCAGGCCGGTGCGTTCATCGGTCCGGCTCTGGATTTTGTCACCGGCGGGGACGTCGCCGTAGATGCCGTGCTCGGGGCCGAAGAGGGCGACAAGGTTGACACCGGGGGCGGCACGGAGGATTTCGATGGTGGAATCGAGGTTGCGGTTGACGCCGGAGGGGTTGGTGATCAGCCCGATGCGTTTGCCTTTGAGCAGTTTGAAGCCGGAGGCGGCAAGGACTTCGTTGCCGAGTTTGACTTCCGCCACCGCCGACCACGCCAGGGCGAAGGCGGCGAGGAAGACCAGTCCGATGCGATTGTTCATGGGCCCATGCTTGCGCGAGGCGCGATGCAAATCAAAATAAATCAGCGCGGGCGAAGCGGGGCACGGGAACTTGCCGGTGTTGTGCCTGCAACTGGCCGCGACCTGCCCAGCCAGTCCGGGCGAAGGCTGCAGGGAGTGTCGCCGGCAGCATCCGTGGATCACCGCGAGGCTGGGCGGGGACGAGCCTGGTACTTTTGATAGAGGCGGGTGTGGCGGTTTTCCAAACTGACCTCGGCGCCGGCGATCCACATCCGTGTGACCTGAGACCGGATGTCGAGGATGTCGCCGTCGGCGGCGAACAACGAGGCCTCCTTGCCGGGTTCGATCGAGCCGAGACGATCAGCCACGCCGGCGATTTGTGCGGGATAAAGAGTGAGGGCCTTCAAGGCTTCGTCGCGAGGCAGGCCGAAGGCAACGGCCTGGGCCGCGGCGTAGGGGAGGTTCTTGATGAGCGGCGCGTTGAAGCTGTCCGAACCGATGCTGAAAACAATCTTGATGCCGGCGCGGCGGAGCGTTTCGGGGGTCGCAAAGCGAGCGTCGTAGGGGTCAATATCGCGGAAGGGCTGAGTGAAGGTGTGGGTGTAGATAACCGGGATTTTGGCGGCGGCCAGGAGGTCGGCAACGCGGGCGGCCTCGCGTCCACCGGCGAGGATGACTTGGAATTGGTTGGTGCCAGCCCAGGCAAGCACGGCCCGGATCTGGCGGACGGTGTCGGCATGAACCACGACGGGGAGCCGGCCTTCGACATAGGGCAGCATGGACTCCCAGGCGGGGATGACGGCAGGCGCCGAGGCCTGGCCCTTCGCGGCGGCGGCTTGGGCCTGGGCGTAGGCTCTGGCATCGTCAAAGAAAGCCACCAGGTCGCGCAGTTTGGCGTCGCGTTCGCGCGCCTGCTGTTCAAGTTTCCTGACCTTGGTCCCGGCTGGCGGACGGTCTCGCACATCCAAGTCCATCGCCGGCCAGTAGAGGTGCAGCGCGACGGGTTTCCGAACCGCCATTTGCTCGACGCCCCAGCCCTCGGTGGCCAGCAACGCCGATTGCCCCGCCACGATGCCTCCGTGGGGCGCGGGCTCAAAATACGCAATGCCATTGGCGCGGGCGACGGGGATCAGCTCCGAGTCCGGATTGACGGCAATCCAGGATTGAACCTCGGGGGTGTAATCCCCGACTTCCGTCGTGTCTTCAGTTGCGCGCACGGCGCTGATTTCCGTGAGGCCCAGGACAGTGTTGAGGGCGATCAGACCCGGGTAGAGATGCTGGCCGGAGAGATCAACAACGGTGGCGGCCGGCTCGGAAAGATGGACACCCACGGCGGCGATCCTGCCGTTCTTGATCAGCACCTGTCCCGGCGACAGCGGGGCGCCCGTGACCGAATGCACGGTCGCGCCGGTCAGCAGCAAAGGTTGGGCCGAGACAGCGGCGGCGGCGGCGAGCGAAACCGCAAGGCTCGGGAGCAGGAGGCGGGCGAAGAGGGGGTTGAGTTTCATGTTACTGCAGGGTGACGTCATCCATACAATCGCGTTGCACGCCGTCATACTGATGCTCGAGGCAGGTCTTGAAGAACGCGGTGGGGTCCGGCGCTTCGTCGTGAGAGCCGCCCGAGGCGGAAAGCTTCTGGATTTTCCGGGCCTTGGCAACCAGTTCCTCGCGCTCGCGAGCCAGGCGGCTGGCCCGCTCGGCGGCGAGCGACCGGTCGAAGTACTTCCGGCCTTCAATCCAGGTTTGCAGACACACGCTGGTGGCGTCGAGCGGCGGGCCGGACCAGATCACAAAATCAGCGTCTTTGCCCGGCTCGAGGCTTCCAACGCGCGAGTCTATGCGGAGCTGTTTGGCGGGGTTGATCGTAACCAGTTTGAGCGCCTCGGTCTCGGCGAGACCGCCGAACTTGACGGCTTTGGCCGCCTCTCCGTAAAGCCGGCGGGCCATTTCGGAACTGTCGGAGTTGAAGGAGACCAGAACGCCGCGTTGATGCATCAGGGCGCCGTTGTAAGGGATGGCGTCGTAAACCTCGAACTTGTAGGCCCACCAGTCGGCGAAGGTCGAGACGCCCGCGCCGTGCCGCGCGATTTCATCCGCCACCTTGTAGCCCTCCAGCCCGTGCTCGAAGGTGCCGACGGTGACGCCGAATTCTTCCATCAGCCGCAGCATCATGAGGATTTCATCCTGGCGATAGGCATGGCAGTGAATCCAGCGTTTGCCTTGAAGAATCTCGCCCAGCGCTTCGAGCTCAAGATCGCGTCGAGGAATCGGCGCGCCCGGTCTGAGGCGGCCGGCGCGGAAATCCTCCCAACTGGCGAGGTACTGCCGTGCGGCCGTGAACCGATTCGCAAGAAAAGCGCGAACGCCCATGCGGGTCTGGGGGAAGCGCGTGACGGCTTTGTCCCCCCAGTTGGCCTGCTTGACGTTCTCGCCCAGGGCGAACTTGATGCCGGGAGGCGCGGCGTCGAAAATGAGTTCATGCGGGGGCGCGCCGTCCCGCAGTTTGATCACACAACTCTGGCCGCCGATCGGGTTGGCCGACCCGTGGTAAAGGTTGACGGTGGTGACCCCGCCCGCGAGCTGTTGATACAGGTTGTCGGTTTCGGAGTTCACCACATCGGCAATGCGCACCATGGCGGTGGAGGGCAGCGTGGATTCATTGACGGCGCCGAGGATGGCGGTATGGCTGTGGGCATCAAGGAGGCCCGGGGTGACATGCAAACCGCGGCCTTCGATAACCAGCGGCGGACCCGGATAATCCGAACGCACCGAGCCGGCACCGACCACTTTGATCTTGCCCTCCACCACCAGCAGGTCGGCATGGGTGAGCACACCCCCGGCGCCACAGGTCCAGATGCAGGCGTCTTTGACCAAAACCGCCCGGGGTTCAGCCGCGGGACCGCGCCCCTCCAGCGGCGAGCGCGCCACGCGGTTTTTGTGCGCCGCGCGGAGCGCCTCGCTTTTCGAGGGCTTTTCATTCGCCAACGGTTTGGCTGTGGCTGCGGTTGGGGGCTTGCCGGTTTCGGATTCCTCCCCCCCGGCGCTCTTGTTGGATGGGGGCGGTTGACTGGGGAGGTGGATGCGGCCCTCGATCCAGACCGAATGGACCCTGGCCTCGGGCTCGAAGTAGCTGCCGCCCTGCACCACGGTGAGATTGGCCAATTTGCCGGGCTCGATGGTGCCAAGATAGCCGGCTGCGCCGCAGAGGCGAGCCGGCGCCACGGTGAGGGCGGCCAGAGCGTCGGTTTCAGAAAGGCCGCGATCGAGAGCCCGGCGCAGGTGAGGGCGAAATGTTTTCTTGTCCTTGAGGCCGAAGGTGGTCAGCGCGATTTCCAATCCCTGGCTGCGCAGCAGGGCGGGATTCTCCGCCGCCCAATCCCACGCTCGCAAGGGGTCCAGGCCCACCTGCTCCCAATCCTCCGGCTCCGGCATTTTGGGCAGGTCAGGGAAATCCAATGGCACGATGAACGCGGCCCCGGCGGCCCGCGCGAGGTCGGGGCGGCGCCATTCCTGGCCGGAGGCGACCAGACAGAAATCAATATCCAGCTCGCGCGCGATACGGGCCGCGCGGTCCACCATGAGTGCGCTGCCAGGCTCGAACAGCACCGGTGTTTTCCTGGCGATCACCGGCTGGAGAGCTTCCAATGCCGGGTCGAAAGGTGGACGCGGGCGCGGGCGCGAAGGGGCGCGGAAATCGTCCCAGTCCGTCGCGTAGTGCCGCGCATCGAAGAAGGTTTGGCGCACGGTGGCGATGATTCCCATGAGCGAACTGGGATAAACCCGTTCGGTCGCGGGAGCGGCGTCGAAACTGACGTGTTGGAACACCTCCGGTTTAAGAATGAGTTCGTTCGGGTTTTCCTCCGTCAGCAACACCAGGGCGCTGGTTCCCCGCACAATGCCGTTGGCGGGCGCCATCACGCCCGCGGCAAAGCCCAGATCTCTGAGCGGCTCGAGTTCCTTTGTGCGCGGGGTGTAATGCTGGGCGACGCGGTATTCCGGCTTCAAGCGGGCCACGGGTGCGCCCGGCCCGGCGGCACCCAGGTCCGTTTGGGCGCCAGGAGCGCCGA
This sequence comes from uncultured Verrucomicrobiota bacterium, assembly GCA_964631605.1. Taxonomy (GTDB): domain Bacteria; phylum Verrucomicrobiota; class Verrucomicrobiia; order Limisphaerales; family UBA8199; genus JARKQH01. Next base: position 10,372 of record CAZVYG010000023.1, on the reverse strand, counting down.
AGAATTTCAAGGCCGGGGAGGTCAGGTCGAGCTGGCGGTCGGGCTCGGTTGCCGAAGTTTCGGCGGGCGCATTGGTAGCCCCGGGCACAATGAGCGGATCAATGAAACCGGCGTAGATGGTCAGGCCCTGGAAGTTCCACACCCGCGCGTCGGCCGGCACTGCAACCTCGCTGCCCACTGCCTCGATCAAACCGTCGCGGATGAGGATCGTCCCGCCCGTGATTTCCTTGCCGGGAGCAGGCACGACCCGCGCACCCACCAGCGCATGGACGCCCAGCGGCAGGGGACGAAAACCGGGCGGGAGCAGGCTGGCGGCCCGCCCCGCCCCAACTCCCGACACGAAAAAAAACAGCAGAACACCCAACCCGATGGTGCAACGATGGTAACGGAAGCTACGCATTGATGGTGGCCAATATGGCACGCGGCCAGGAGCTGGACAAGGCGCGGGTTACCGGGCGCGGGTTACCGGGCGCGACCCCTTCAAGAACGCGGGAAAGTCAAGCGAGGTTTAAGCATGGTTCATGTCGGGCGGTGCCGCCTGACCAGCCGCATTCGAGGCGGGGGGAGGGCGCCCGGCCGCAACGGTTCTTCCCACGTCACAGCCAGACTGGCTGGCGGACGCATCGCCAATGGGCAGGTCTGGCAGCCCCCCCGCCGGAACCGTGTCTGGCGGCGGGATTTTGTCCAAAAACGGGACGAAGGTCCGCCGGATAGGTCACTTCCCATCTGTTGACAAGGGTTTCTGCCGTTTCTGAGCGCTTTGGCACCCTGACTGCTTGAAGGAGGATACAAAACACACGGCACGGTGCCTTGTGAACATCAGAACTAACTGAAACAAATGAAATCGAGACTACGCCTGTTTACCATGGTTGGGCTGATCGCTGGCAGCGTCGCCGCGTATGCCCAGGAAACCCCGCCGCCGGCCAACCCAACGGATTCGGCCGCCGGCGCAACCGCCGCTGAACAAGCGGCTCCCACGCCAGCCCCGGACCAAACGGCGGCTGACCCGGCGCCAGCCGCCGAGCCTGCAGCGCCGCCGGCTGCCCCGCCGCTGGTCAGCGAAGCGGCTCCCGCCGCCAGCCCAGCCACGGCCGATGCCGGTGCTGTTGGAATGGTCATTCCGCTCATTGTCATGGACGATGTGCCTTTGACCGATTCGATCAAGAACCTGGCCCGCCAGGCCGGGCTTAATTACATGTTGGACCCCAAGGTGACCTTCGGCCAGCCCGGACCCGACGGCCGACCGGTGCCGCAGCCGACGGTTTCCATCCGCTGGGAGAATGTCACCGCCGGCCAGGCCCTGAACGCCTTGCTGAACAACTACAACCTGCAGTTGGTGGAGGATCCCAAGAGCAAAATCGCCCGCATCATGGTCAAGGATCCGGCCGCGCCGGACCCGCTGGTCACCGACATCATTCAGCTCAAGTACGCCATGCCGAGCAATATCGTGGTTGCCGTCCAAAGCACCCTGACTGACAAGCGCAGCAAAGTGGTCGCCGACATCCGCACCAGCCAGTTGGTCATCCTGGCCACCGAAAAAGAATTGGCCGACGCGCGCACCATGATCGAAAAACTCGACACTCCCACCAAGCAGGTGTTGATCGAAGCGCGATTGCTGGAGACTTCGCTCAACCCCGAGACTCGCAAAGGCATTGACTGGTCGGGCACACTCGAGCGCCAGAACGTTTCCTGGGGCAACAACCGCCAGTTCAACCCGGTGCCGGATGACAGCGAGCATGCGCCGCTGGCGGGTCTTAATGCCGACAAGCCCTGGCCCAAGCTGATTACCGATTTGACCGGCCGCGGCTTGAGCACCCATACGGCCTTTTTGAATGCCGATGGCGTCAACGCCGTGATCTCGTTCCTCAACAAGTACGGGGAAGCGAAAGTCATTTCCTCGCCGCGAACGGTCACGCTCGACAACGAGCCGGCTCGCATCGAGGTCACCCGCGCTTCGCCAATCATCAACATCACCCCGGGTACCGTTCAGGTTTCCGGCGGTTCGCAAATCACCTACACCAACCTGGGCGTGATTCTCAATGTCACCCCGCGCATCTCTGCCAACAACTACGTCAACCTGAAGGTGTCGCCGGAAGTGTCGCGCAATGCCGGCACTGTCACCAAGGTGGTGAACAACGGCATTTTCGAGGTGGACGAGTATGATCTGCGGAAGATGGAGACGCGGGTCATGATCCCCAGCGGCAACACCCTGGTTCTGGGCGGCCTGGTCCAGGACGACATCCGCAAGGGCAATTCCAAAGTGCCGATCCTGGGCGATATTCCCGTCCTGGGCGGGTTGTTCCGCAGCGATTCCAAGTCGCGCCAGAAATCCAACCTGATGGTCTTCCTCACCCCGACCATCGTGCAGGATGAGGACTTCCAGCCGACGGAATCCACCTATCTGAAGACACCGGCGCCCAAGAGCGATGAGGTCGAGCCGGATTGGTCGGCCTGGGACAGCGGTCAAAGCGCCAAGCAGATCAAGGCCGAAAAGACTGCCGCAGGCGGGAAATTCGAGGAAGTTTCTCAATAGTCTGCGCGGCACAGGGGTGCCGTTCCTGTAGTATCTGATGTTCCCCGCGCCACCCGGCCGAAACCGGGTGGCGCGTTTCTTTGAAGGGTTGATCCCCGACGGGGCTGTCAGCCGGAGCCCACCGGGTTACAGTTGCTCCATCAGGCGCTCGAACTCCGGCTCGGTGTTGTAGAAATGCGGTGATAGGCGGATGTACTTTTGGCCGGACCGGTCGGTTCTCAGGGAAGTAATAATACCGGCCTTCAGCAAACGCTGATGCAGCGCGGGCAGGTCGCTTCCCGCCCGGTGAAAGGAGATGATGGCGCTGGCGTGCTCGGGCGGGGCATCCGCCTGAAGGACCGCATAGCCTTTGGCGCGCAACGCGGCCACCAGCCAGCCTCGCTTTCGCAAAAGCTCGGCGGCGATGGCATCCACACCCACCTCGAGAATCAAGCGCAGCGCGGCCACCAGGCCCACCAACCCCAGGAGGTTGTGCGTGCCCGCCTCAAACTTTTGCGCTCCGTGGCGGAAGACGATCTGCTCCTGGGCGACGTAATTCGGGCACCGGACGTTGTGCCAGCCGTAAAGCGGGGGGTTGATTCGGTCCCTGACGGTTCGATGCACATAAAGCAGGCCCGCGCCGCACGGCCCCAGGAGCCATTTGTGGGCGTCGGCGGCCAGCATATCCACGTGCTCGACCGGGGTTGGAAAGGCGCCGAGGGTTTGGATGCCGTCCACGCAGAAAAGGATGCCGCGCTGGTGCAACGCCTGGCCGATGGCGGCGATGTTGAGGCGGTAGCCGCTGATAAAGTGGCACGAGGCCAGCGCCACCAGCCGCGTGTTCTCATCCACCTGCCCGAGAACGTCCCGGGCGCGGATCACGCCCAGCTCGCGGACGTTCATCAGCCGGACTTCGACCCCCTGCGTGGCGAGGGCCATCCACGGATAAACATTCGAGGGGTAGTCGTCGAAATAGATGAGAATGTTCTCCCCGCGCCGGAACTTGAGGCCCGAGGCGATGAGACTGAGGGCGAGCGAGGTGGGGCCGACAAAGGCCACTTCGTCGGGCTCGCAGCCGAGCAACTGGCCGCCCAGCCGCCGGCCTTCCTCCAAGGCGGCGGGATACACCACAGTTTCCTGGTCGCCCTCGGTGCACTGGCTCGCATACCTCGCGATCGCGTCGGCCACCTTTCGCGGCAGCGGGCAATCGCCGGCGTGGGCCAGAAAAACGCCTTCTCGCGCCACGGGAAACTCGCGTTGTCTCAATTCCTCATTCGCCAGCAACTCGGTAATCGTCATGTTGGGAACGTTAAGCCATACCGCCGCCACCGCAATCCCCCGTTGCGTCAAAACTCCAGAACCTCGCCGATTTGGCGGAAGTAGCCGGCATAGAAACTAACGATCCGATGCGCGATCATCAGCACGATCGCCAGGTAGATCAGCCGGGGGGTCCATTGGGCGGCGGCATGCAGTTTTCGCGTCCCTTCCTCCTGGTAGTAACGGTGCAGCCGGCCGAGCGATTCCTCCAGCCGCCCGCTGACTTCGCCCGCGGCGTATTCACTCGCGAAGAGGTCCGGAAATGTTCCCGAAGCGGTGACCAGTTCCGCCGGGGTGCGGCCCGCCTCGACTTCCGCGCGCCAGCCGGCGACCATCCGGCGCAAGCGGGGCGATCCGCTGGCCGCGGCTGCCACTTCCCACCCTTCCACAATGCTGATCCCTGCATTCAACAGGCCCTCGAGCGCCGCGCATAACCGCGCCAGCGCCAGGTTCCGGCGCGCGGTCCCCACCACTGGCACAACGTCAAGAACGCTTTCCATAAAGGCCCGCCACCTTTCGCCGTGCCGGCTCTGCAACGCCAGCACCAGAAGTCCGACCACTGCGTAGAGGGGCAGCAACACGAGAACGGTTTGCGCCAGGTAACGTTTCCAGTCGCCCGTCAGAAAGAACTGGGCGAAGGGAAAGATGAATACCGCGAAGTGCAGCAGGGCGGCCGGGTAGGCCAGTTCGCCAAGCATGCGCCGGAGCATTTGCGCCCGCTCCGCGTAAAACTCGCCCAACGACCGGAAACACAAATCCAACCGACCGCTGCGCTCGGCCGCCTCGATCAGGGTCAGATCAAATTCCGGAAGCCAGTTCCGCCGCCGCAGGGTTTCAGCCAGCGTAAAACCGGCCTCGAGGTCCGCCAGCGCCTGCGCGAGGTGGCGGCGGTAGGCGAGGGCTGGCGGATGGCGCTGCGCCTGCTGGAAGGCTGTGATGATCGGAATCCCCGCGCCGGTGAGCTGGCCGAGCTGGTGATAGAACTCCGCCCGTTTTGCCAACTGGCCGGGGGTGATCATAAACTCAGGCGCCGATCATTGCGCTCCACCGAAAAAGGGAAACAGGCGTTTGAGCTCGGCTTTATCCGGCTGGCGGCCGTATTCGCAAATCTCGAAGGCCTCGACATGCTTAATGCGAGCGGCCTGATCGGCGGGATACCACTCCTCCAGTTTTTCGCGGAACCGGTCGGCGAGGCTGCGGTTGCGCCGGGCCAGTTGCTCGCGAACCTGGGCGTGACGCCGCTTCTGCCCCTCCGGGTCGGAGGGCATGAGCTCCGCCGATCCCAAGGCGCCCCCTTCGTGGAATTGGGAGACCAGCAGGCCAAGCGCGTCAAGCTTTTGCTCGAGGACCTCGTCAATGCTCACAATGATGTCCGGCTGGAACGGAGTCGGTTTCTGAAACCGGTCGGGATAGAACAAGAAGACCGGATTGCTTTTCAGCGCGGGCACCTCGGGGCAAAAGAACGGCACGGCCACCATGAAGGCGGCGTCCTGCACCAGGATGCTGGTATAACGATGGTCGGGGTGGTAGTCGTTGGGGCGCGGACCCATGACGATGTCCGCCTGCCATTCCCGGATCAGCCGGACGATGGTCCTGCGATTCTCCAAAGTGGGCATCAGCTCGCCATCGTGGATGTCAAGCACCTCGGCGGTCGTTCCCAGCACTTTGGCTGCCGCCTCGACTTCCGCCTTGCGGCGCAGGGCCAGCGGGCCGCCGGCGTCGCGCCAGTGCCCGATGTCGCCGTTGGTGGTCGAGACCAGTTTGACTTTGTGCCCTTGGGCGGCCCACCGGGCCGCCACACCTCCGGCCTGCAGTTCGCAATCATCTGGATGCGCGCCGAAGCAGATGATGCGTAGCTTGCCCTTCGGCGCCGATTCCGCGCCCGCGGCATCAAACAGGACCAACACTCCGCCCAAAATCAGAAGCACAGTTCGAACAAGAATGCCTTTCATAAGCAACAGCAGACCGTGTCGTGCAACAAGTTTTGTCAAGAACCTGGAACATGCTTAGGCCAACGCGCAAACTAAACAACAAAATTAACGACAAAAACGCGGCGTTGCGACGGCCCGTCGCGCAACACCGCGGGCCTCGAGGCAAGTCCCTGGTCGCGCAGGCAGGGCTGGCGGTTCGGTTGCGGTTCTTGACGGCGCCGGTGGAAGGTGGTGGATTGAGCGCCAGACACTATGGCCACGAACGAAAACCGAGTCAGCCGGAGGCGCTTTCTCCAACAATATGCCGCGACGACGGGCGCCGCGATTTTCCTACCCGCGATCTTTCCCGCGTCCGTGCTCGGGCGGAACGGCGTCCGGGCGCCCAATGAAAGAATCCAGATGGGGTTTATCGGCCTGGGCGGCCAGGGCACCGGCCATCTGTTGGGCGGGGCGTGGACTTATGTTCCGGGCGGTTACGCTGCCCGGGACGATGTGCAGGTGCTGGCCGTATGCGATGTGCGACGCGAGCGACGCGAGCACGCGCGGGCGCGATGCAACGCCATTTACGCCCAGAAGTTCGGCCAGGCGGCCTGCCACGGGGTCGGCGCTTATAACGATTTCCGCGAGGTGCTGGCGCGGTCGGACATTGATGCGGTCCTACTGGCGCTGCCGTATCATTGGGCGGCGCCCATGGCCATCCTGGCGATGCGGGCAGGCAAGGACGTGTATTGCGAGAAACCCTGCGCCATCACGGTTCGCGAGGGCCGCGTCGTGGTTGAAACCGCCCAACGGTTCAGCCGCGTTTACCAGGCGGGCACCCAGCAACGATCCGAATACGGCGGCAAATTCCGGCTCGTGTGCGAGCTGGTTCGAAACGGCCGGATTGGCCAGCTCAAGGAAGTCTATGCTTTCCGGCAGCCTGGGGCGTTTTTTCCCGCGTCGTGGACCTCGGACGCCAGCAAGCCGCTGCCACCCGGATTTGACTGGGACCTGTGGCTGGGGCCGCTGCCGTGGCGTCCGTTCAATGGCGAAGCGGGCCACGCGCTCTCCGGGATGTTTGTGGGCGACGTGAATTGGGCGCCGCATCATTACGATTTCATCCAGTGGGTGGTGAACCCCGATCCCTCAGCGCCCATCGAGGTTTCGTGCGAAACCCGGGGGCCGCGCCTGGAGGACGCCGTCATCCACTATCGCTACGCCAATGGCGTGGTGGTTCACTCCAGCGCCTATCCCGGCGAACCGGTCGGCGGCGAAGGGGGCGCCTGTTTCGTCGGCACGGAAGGCCGCATTGCGGTCGAGCGGTCGAACCTGGTGTCCTACCCGGACCGCATTGTGCGAGAGCCGCTGGGTCCCAGTGCCAGCCGGGTTTACCGTGCCGAGAGTCACTCCGGGAATTTTCTCGAATGCGTGCGGACGCGACGTCCCACCATCTGCGACCCCGAGACCGCCGTTTACTCCATGAACGCCATCCTTATTGGCGGCATCGCCCTCATCCTGCAGCGCACCCTTAAATGGGATCCCGTAAAATTCGAATTCATCGGCGATGCCGAGGCCAACCGGCTGCTGTCTTATGCTCCCCGGCCGCCGTGGACCATCTGACCGCGAGCCGATCGCCCCCCATGATCATGAAAATCCTGAAGCTGAACTTGGTCCGGTCCTTGCTGGCGGCTGGTCTGCTGACACTGCCGCTTCCCGCCGCCAATGGCGCGCAAACCGAATCCGACCTCATCGCCGTTCTCGAGTCTGGCCTTGCGGCCGTCCAAAAGTGTGAGGCCTGCCAAAAGCTTCGGCTGGTGGGAACAGCTCGCGCAGTACCGGCGCTGGCCGCGCTACTGAATGACGAGCGAGTCTCCCAGGCCGCCCGGTTCGCGCTCGAGGCGCTGCCGGCGCCGGAAGCCGACCTCGCGTTGCGCGAGGCTTTGGGCAAGACCTCCGGCCTGTTGCAAGCCGGCGTTGTGGACTCGATCGGATGGCGGCGGGATGCGTCCGCCGTGCCCTTGCTGGAACCGCTCCTGACTCATCCGGACCCCACGATTGCCAGGGCGGCAGCGGCCGCCCTGGGGCGCATCGGCGGTCCGCAGGCGCTGAAGGCCCTGAATGCCGCGCGCACCAGTATTGCGGCGGCCGCCCGGCCAGCCCTGTTCGAGGCGCTGCTGCGCTGTGCCGAACAGTTGCTGGCCGAAGGCAAGACCGCCCTGGCCCGCCCTGTTTTTGAGAGCTTGGCTCAGCCTGCTGAACCCGAGGAGGTGCGGGTGGCCGCCCACGCCGGGTTGATTCGGTGCGCGGGCGATCAGGCGCTGGCACGGATCAAATCCGCCCTCGAGGACCCCGATCCGGCCGCCCAGGTGGCCGCGCTGCAATTGGCGGGAAGCCTGCAGGGTTCAGAGGCTACGGCGGTTTTCACCGGGTTGCTGCCCACGTCACCCCCTGCCATGCAGGTGGCGCTGCTGGCGCTGCTGCGGACGCGTGGCGACGCCGCGGCCTTGCCGGCGGCCCAGGCGGCGTTGCGCAGCCCGGACCCCGCCGTGCGAGTGGCGGCGCTGGCCGCGCTCGGGGAATTGGGCGATGCCGGCAGCGTGCCGATGCTCGCGGAAGCCGCCACTTCCCGTGATGCCCTCGAGCAACGGGCGGCCCGCCAGGCGCTGGAATCGCTGCATCGGGGGGAGGTGGCCGGCGCGTTGGTGGCCCAGCTCGGCAGCGGCTCGCCGGCGCTGCAGGCCGAGTTGATCCGCGCCCTGACGGCCCGCCACGAGCAGACCGCCGTCCCCGCATTGCTGGAATTGGCCCGGAGCGCGCGACCGGCTGAGCGCGATTCAGCGCTGCGCGCGCTGGGCAGTCTCGCCGACCCGAGCCACAGCGCCGCCCTGGTGGAGTTGCTGGCTGCCGCGCGCGAGGCCGAAGGGCGCGCTCAAGTGGTTGACATCTTCGGAGCCATTGCGGAACGGGCGCCCGAGGGCAAGGGTCTGGACACAGACGCGCTGGTTCGCGGGATTGCGACGGGAAACCCGGAGACCCGCAAAGCGCTGCTGGACGTGTGCGCCCTGTTCGTCAACGAGCCCCTGCGCGCCGCCCTGCGCTCGGCGCTCAGCGACCGGAACGAAGAGATTCGCTCCGCTGCCGCCCGCGCCTTATGCCATGCGCGCGACCCGAACCTGCTGCCCGACCTGCTGGCGCTCGCCCGCCGGACCTCGGAAACCAGCCTCCGCTCGCTGGCCCTGGCTGGCATCGTGCGCCTGGCCACCGATGAGACTGCGGCGCTGCCCGTGGAAAAACGCGCCGAGTTCCTTGCTGCAGCGTTCGAACTGGCCGGGCGGGTGGAAGACAAACGCCAGGTGCTCTCGGGCCTGGGGCGCGTCCCACACCCGGCCACGCTGGCGCTGGTCCAGAAAGCCGCGGAGGACCCGGCTGTCCGAGCGGAGGCTTCGGCCGCGCGCGCGCAGATCGTGCAGAAACTCGGGTTCAAGGGGCCCTTCATTCAAGATTGGCTGGTTTCCGGTCCCTACCGAAAAGAGGGAGTGGTCGGAGCATTGGCGGTCTTCAACATTCCCTTCGACCCTGAGGAGCCGGACGCCCAAGTCCGCTGGCAGGGCGTGCCCCGCGCCGACCACGTGAACCTGGCGGCGCTTTTCCCCGGCCAGGACAATTGCGCGGCGTACCTCAAGGCGCAGATAGTCGCGCCCGCGGCGGTGGATGCGCTGCTCCTCCTGGGCACCGACGACGGCGTCAAAGCCTGGCTTAACGGGCAGATGATTCACGCCAACAATGTGGACCGCGGCGAAGTCGTGGACCAGGACCAGGTTGCCATCCACCTTCTGCAGGGCACCAACACGCTCCTGCTGAAAATCACCCAGGGCGGCGGCGGGTGGTCGGCCCGGGCCCGGATTGTCGGCGCCGATGGGCAACCCATTGCGGGGCTGGAAACCGTTCCCCAAAACGCACCGCCGGTCCGGGTTCGGTCGGTTTGCTGGCCATCAGGTGAGCAGTCGCGGGTCGAAGGTGAAGGGCGTGGGCTTGCTGATCGTGATCTTCTTGAAGTCGGGATGGGCCGGGTTCAGGAGATAGTTGAGTTCTTCGGGGATGATGACGCTGGGCACCGCCAGGATTGCGCTACGTGCTGAATGTGCCCAGGTGTCGCCCAACCGCCGCCCGGCGCGGGCGGGCATCTCCTCGCGCCAGCCGGACGGCAACTGGTCGGCGGGCCAGCGTTCGACCAGCGCCTCATCGAACTCGACTCGGAAAGTGAGGTAGCGCACCGCATCGTGGGGATCGAGGTGGACGAGCATTTCCAGCACCGCCAGGGATTTGTGCTCGCTGGCATAAACCACCGGCACACCCGGAGAGTTCCAACGCCCGCCCGTGCGCTGCGCTCCTTCGCCGCTGAAGGCGCGGTCGGCGTGCGAGGCCTTGACGATGCGCCAGGCCAAGGGCATCAGGAATAAACCCCGTATTCAATCCGGCCCAGGATGTTCTCCACCTCGCGGGCGCCCGCCTCGGTCTCGGCGTAGTCCAGAGGCACGGCGCCGCCCAGGCCATATTGCGGGCGCGTCAGCCAGCGCCGGGCGGCGTCCTCGCTTTCCAGCACCTCGACGGCCTTGCCCAGCAGCCGGGCGTA
>CAZVYG010000022.1:46989-59657 GCA_964631605.1 uncultured Verrucomicrobiota bacterium | reverse complement strand
TTTCGTGTGCTATGACGGCAACGGCAACGTCACCGCTCTGGCCGACGCGGCAACCTGTTACGTTCCAACTTCTCATCGTAGTTTGTGCGGAACTGCGGTCGTAGCGATTTTGAAGCTTGTCCCGAACTGCCATCGTGTTTTGCACCCCAATTGCCACGCTCCTGTCGTAGCGTTGTGACCGGAGTGGGCGAAGGGGGGCTTGGAGCGGGAGGAGGTTGGGTTTTCCCACCTTGGCATCGTTGTGAGAGGTCCGTGAGGTGGTGTCCCGCACTGCCATCGTACGGAGGGTCCGTTTTTGTCTTCAAGTAAGTGTTACGCACTTATTTGGCATCATAGCTTCTGCCGGAGTGTCGTCTTAAGGTATTTGCCGAATAGCCGCGCTGCCATCGTGCTTTGCAGCCCAATTGCCGCGCTTTGAACATCGCGTTGTGACGAGAGGGAGCATGATATTTTGATGCGGCAGGTGTGCCCGCGGTGGGGCCAAAGCGGTTCTATTGTTGCTTGGGGCGGAGCAGTGGGCCGTGCTGGCATCATAGCGCTAGGACACCGGCGGCCTGATTTTATTGTGTGGCGGCGCCGGTGATCTGGCGCGTGGCATCGTGGAAGGACAGGTTTAGGACGCGCATGAAGAAGTCGCTGGCGTTGCCGGCCAGGTTGCGCTGCGGCCAGCCTCCGAAAGTCATTTGGCTCCGATGCGGGAACCAGCCGACCCCGGTTGTTGAAAAACTCTCCGCGACCCCGCTCAGGCAAACACCGCTTTCGAGCGAGACTCCGCCGCCGCCTGCCTGGAGATCCTGTGACTCCGCTTGTAAAGTAAAGCACAGGTTGATGAGTTACCCATATCTGGTAATTGGCATTCACCGTGCCGCGCCGCGCTCCGCTCCCTTGAATTAAAGCAGCCCCACCTTTGGCCACGGCGGAACGTCACGGGGCCGTGGTCACAAATGTCGCCGAGGATTCCGCCAGCTTCCAGCCTTTGGGCAATTGCACCACCAAGGCTTCATCCGCCGGACCGCTTCCTTCAACCTTCACCTCGCCCGCCTTGGCCGTGATGCTCAAAATCCATCGTTTCAGGTGCACTCTCGTAATGGTCAACTCGGGCCAGGCCGCCGGCAGCCGCGGCGTCATCGAGCATCCACTTGCGGTCGGGCGCATGCCCAGGAACCCGTAAATCATCACCTGCGGCACCAGAATGCTCTCGAAGAATTCCCGATCCAACCCGAGCCCGCCCGGCACATTCCCGCCCTGCAACGTGCCGCGCACGGGGTCTTTGTAATACTCCCGGTAACCGCCCGCCGCCTGCGTCTCGTCGAACCACGCGGTGATCTCGCGCAGCCGTTGCCACGCCGAGTCGGGGCCTTCCACCATCAGCCGCGCCATCAGATCGTGATACGAAAAACCCAGGACCCCGCCGCCATCCTGCACTTGGTAACCCCAGGGCACACTCTCGGGATTGGACCATCCCCAGAAATAATAATCCACGTTCCGCCGCGTCGTCGAGCGCGGCCCAAACCGCCAGTGGTAAATGTCCGCGCCAGTCGAGGTGTCGCCTTCGACGATGCGCGTGCCGGAAATCCAGGAGCGGATGCTCTTAGCCTGGGCGGGCGTCGCAAAGTCGTAATAGATGGCTTCGTTGTTCAGAAAAACAAAGCCGTAATCATACAGGACGCCGTCCAGGTCCCGCGTGCCGAACCGGCCTGTTTTTTCGTTCCAGAACCGTTTCGTCCCATAATCCTTGACCTCCTGCGCGTGGGCTCGAAGGTCCGCCGGATCAAAGGCATCGGCGCCGCGGGCCACGCACCACTGCGGATGCCGGATGATCTCTTCCTCCAGCTCGGCCAAATCCAGCAGCGCGTCGTAGTAATAGATTGTTGCGAGCGCATCCTCGCCGCCGAAGGGGAGCAAATCCCAGTAATTGCTCCCGATGCCGTCGCCGACCGACAGGGTTTTCCTGCCGTCCTTGTCGTAGCGGATACCGCTGCGCCCTTCATGACCAATCCACGTCGTATAGACGCACTTCCGCCGCCGGGTGTCGAACTCGCTCATGATGAACCGCATCGCCGTTCGAATGCGCCCCATCTGGTCCCGCAGGAAACCCACATCGCCCGTCCACAGAAAATAATCGTGACATCCCCGGATGAAATTCGGGTTGTTCACCGTGTGCCGGGTGTCGCACGCGGTGTGAAAGGACTTGATCACCAGTTGCGCGGCACCCGGATTATCCAGCCCGATGCGCACCCCCGTAATCACGCCCTTCCAGCCCGGGACCCGAAACACCGGGATCATCGTCCGGCTTTCCGGTCGTGAAGTGTTGAGCGGCCCGGACGTTGCCGGGGCGCTGAAATAAGCGCGGTTTTCCCGGGTCCACTGCGGCTGGTCGGTCGTCGTCCACTCCACGTAACAGTTGCCGCCCTCCAACCCCTCCGCCCACCAGTTGAGCCGCAGCCACGGCGAGCGCCTCGCGGGCACAGCAAACGCCGGCGTTTGCAGGGTCGCGCGCGGTTCGGTGAGTTCCACGACCCAGCCTTTGTCCCCGATCTCGCCGCCTTTACCGCCGCTCACCTTCCAACCTTCGGGCGTGGCGGGTGGGGCATCATAACCCCCAATGCCGGTGCCGCGAAAATGCCAGCCCGCACCGCCGGCCTGGGTCCACAGCGGAAACGGCCAGCCCTCGGAGTGGGCCAGGCCGTCATGTTGTTCGGTGTGAATATAGCCTTCGGCGTTGAACCGGCGCCGCATGAAAGCCGCGCGCCATTTTGCCCGCATGGCCTCCGCCCCCTTGGCGGCATCCACTGCCGGCCACAGCGTGGACATCGGCATCCACTCGTCCCAGAGCGGGATCAGGGGACCCGCCGGTTTGTAATGCAACCAATAAAGTGCGCGCAACGATTCCATTTCTTTTTCGCGGCCCGGCACGATGAACCGGGGAAAGTCCTCAGGTGCCGGAGCGGCTTGAACCCGCGCGGCGGTCAGCAGCACCACGGTCACCGCCAGCGGCACCGTCAATCTCGTCAGATAGGTCATAGGCCGGATAAAGTGCCGAAACTGTATTCGATCACCGCGACACAAGAAAGCGCCAAAGACGGGTCTCGCCGGGTTGCTTCGTCGCTCCGCCACCGCACCTTCTCCGGCGGTTGAGCCTTCGTCTCGGACGCGATCACCAGCCGCCTTCGACCGGGCGCACGCCTGGCCTGTTTCCCTCTTCAAATATCGTTTGTCAGACTGACCGCCTGTTGCCATCTTCCGGCCATGGTAAAATCTATTTTCCAAAGCGTCCGTTCATGCGTGGACCGCGGAGCGGCCCTGCTCCCGGTAATCTTGTCGAGCGCCTTGGTTTTGTCGGCTGAGGCGGCGCCCGGCGCCGCGGCCCCGCGCGCCAACATCATTATCATTCTGGTGGATGACATGGGGTTTTCGGACCTTGGCTGTTATGGCTCGGAGATTCCAACGCCGAACCTCGACAAGCTGGCGGCCGGCGGCCTGCGTTTTACGCAGTTCTACAACACCGGCCGCTGCTGCCCCACCCGGGCCGCCTTGCTGACGGGTCTTTATCCGCACCAAGCCGGAGTGGGGCACATGACCGAGGACCGCGGCGCGCCCGGCTACCGCGGACGGCTGAATGATTCGTGTGTCACCATTGCCGAGGTGCTCAAGCCGGCCGGCTATTTCACGGCCATGACGGGCAAATGGCATGTCGGCCAGAACCACGGGGTGACGCCCTGGGACCGCGGTTTCGAGCGCAACCTGACCGCCGCCGCCGGCGGCTTTTATCTGTCCGATGCCCCCAACGCCCGCCTGTTCCTCAATGGCCAGGCGATTGCCAACGACGACCCCCGCCTGCCCAAGAACTGGTATTCCACCGACCTGTGGACCGCCTTCGGCCTGAAGTTCATTGATGAAGCGCTGGCGGCGAAGAAACCTTTCTTCCTCTACCTTGCGCACAACGCGCCGCATTTCCCTTTGCAAGCCCCGGCTGAAGACATCGCCAAGTTTCGCGGCCGATACAAGGCTGGATGGGATGCCGTCAGCCAGGCACGACTCCAGCGCCAACTGGAAATGGGACTGATGGACAAGGCCTGGCTCAAATCACCCCGCCCGGAGAAGATTTCCCAATGGGACAAACTGTCTGACGCGGAAAAAGATCATTTTGACCACTTGATGGCGGTTTATGCCGCGGTGGTGCATCGCATGGACCGGGCGGTGGGTGACTTGGTGGAGGGCTTGAAACAGCGCGGCGTGCTGGACAACACGCTCATTTTCTTCCTGAGCGACAACGGCGGCAACGCGGAATCCGGGCCGAATGGCCGCAGCGAAGGGGACCCCAGCAAGGCCGGCTCCACCTGGTTCTGCGGCGAAAGCTGGGCCTACGTTGAGAACACTCCCTTCCGGCTTTACAAGCATTACAACCACGAGGGCGGCGTGGCCACGCCCCTGATTGTCCACTGGCCGCAAGGCATTTCCGCCCGGGGCGAACTGCGGCATCAGCCCGGCCATCTGGTTGACCTCATGGCCACCTGCGTTGAGGTCGCCGGAGCCTCCTACCCAACTCAATTCAAGGACAAGCCGATCCTGCCCATGGAAGGGCGCAGCCTGATTCCCGCTTTCGCCAATCAGCCGATTCAACGCGACGCCCTCTATTGGGAGCACGAAGGCAACGCCGCCATCCGTGTCGGGGACCTCAAGCTCGTCCGCCTCAGCCGCGCCGGCGCCTGGGAGCTTTACAATCTCAAAGCCGACCGCACCGAACAGCACAATCTGGCCTCCAAACACCCCGACAAGGTCGAGGAGCTGGCTGGCCGATGGGAAGCCTGGGCCAAACGGGCGAACGTCATTCCCTACCCTGCCCCCCCCAGGGCGCAAAAGAATCCTGCCCGGAAAACGGCCAATCGGCCCGCCAGCTCGACCCAACTGCTCGCCGGGGTTCAACCCGCCCTGTCACGAGCCGAAATCGAGGCCGGCTTGAAATCGCACGACCGGGCGCTCTATATCAAGGAGGGCTGGATCCGCGACCCCTACCTCAAGCTCGGTCCCGACGATTATTATTATCTCACCGGCACGACCATCAACGAACGAGACTCGCGCGAGCAAACCGACCCTTACAACATCGGCCTCGGCGAGACTTCCGCCGTGGGCGCCACTGTCCGCCTCTGGCGCAGCAGGGACTTGATTGAGTGGCACTACCTGGGCGTCATCTTCGACCTCGCCAAAGACAGCGTTCATGCGCCGCCCGGCGACCGGGTCTGGGCTCCCGAATTGCATTGGGTTCCGGACCTGAAACGCTGGGCGCTGGTCCACTGCCCCAAACAAAAATCCAACCTCGCTCTCTCGGCCGGTCCGGAGCCCAAAGGACCGTGGTTTCATCCGATGGGAACCGCCTTTGCCGGCCATCATGACCCGTCCCTGTTTCAGGACGGGGGCACTTGGTGGGTCCTGTGGGAAAACACGCTGATCCGGCCGCTGGCTGCGGACTGGTCGAAGTTTGCCGGGCCGGCCATCCGGATTGACCCGGCGGGCAGCCGCACCAATGTCCTGGGCCAGGTTAAATCCGTCATCGGTCATGAAGGCGCCACCCTCCTGAAAATCGGCAGCCGATACGTCCACCTCGGCACCGCCTGGTCCACCGATCAAGGCCGCAAAGGTTCCTATAATCTCTACTATTGTGTTTCGGAAAAAATCACCGGTCCCTATGGACCCCGCAGGTTTGCAGGCCGCTTCCTCGGCCACGGCACGCCGTTTCAAACCCGCGATGGCAACTGGTGGTGCACGGCGTTCTTCAACGCCAACGTCCCGCCGCTCCCCCGCGACGGCATCGAAACACGCGACCTTTCCGAAACCGCCCAGACCATCAACCCACGCGGCACCACGATCGTTCCTCTGGAGGTCAAAGTCCTGCCTGACGGCGACATTTTCCTCCGGGCGAAAGACCCCGCCTATGCGACTCCAGGGCCTGATGAAGTCCAGAAGTTCTGATCACAACCTTGAATGCGCGACATCTCGCTGCTCCTCCGCCGGCCTCGCCTTGGTTCCCGTTGCGGCTTTCCGCCACGCCTCCTCTGGCAGACGGCCGCCCCAGTGAAGCATCCCGCCCCGTTCCAGTTCAGGAGCTGCGCACATTTTTCGGCAAAGTGAAACTGCGTCTCAAATGGGGAGGGGCGGGCGGGCAGTCAATTCGCGATGTTTGGCCGCCAGCAACTCCTGCCACGCCGCCATGCCCTCGCCGGTTTTGCTGGAAAGCTCCAGCACGCGGGCCTTGGGGCTGACCCGGCGCAGGTTGGCCAGCAGCGCCTCGCGATCCCACTCGCACGCCGCGGCGAGGTCAATCTTGCTGACGATGACCACGTCCGCCGCCTGGAACATGGGCGGATATTTCAACGGCTTGTCCTCCCCCTCGGTGACCGAAAGCAGCACCACGCGCAGGTCCTCGCCAAGATCATAGGATGCCGGACAAACCAGGTTCCCGACATTCTCGATAATGAGGAGTTGCAGCCCCTCCAGCGGCAACTCGTTCAAAGCGCGGGCCACCATCTCTGCATCCAGGTGGCACACGGTTCCCGTGGTAATCTGGACCACCGGCGCCCCCGACTCGCGCAGCCGCCGGGCGTCGTTGTCGGTCGCCAGGTCGCCCACAATCACCGCGGCCCGGAGGCCCGGTTGTATCGCTTGCACGGTCTTCTGCAGCAGCGTCGTCTTTCCCGACCCGGGAGAGGAAACCACGTTGAGCACCAACAGGCCGCGCGCGCGGAAAAAGCCGCGGTTGCGCTCCGCCTGCCGGTCGTTTTTTTCAAGAAGCGCGCGGTGCACCTCGAGGGAACGCCGGCTTTCCAACTGGCTGGCGGCGGCGGGGTGGGGATGCGCATGCACATGGGTGTGGGGATGGTCATGGACCAGGTCCCCGTGCGCGTGGGGATGCGAATGCGTGTGGGAATGGGGATGGTCGTGACCCGGAGCGGCTCCAGGGTCATGGTCATGCCCGTGCTCATGGGCATGAGACGCATCCTGATCGTGAGCATGATCGTGGTCATGCTCATGATCATGGGGATGATCGTGGGGATGATCATCCTTATGAGCCGAGTATCCAACCGGTTTTTCGCCCGGCATTCCGCAGCCGCAATCTTTACACATTACTCAATCTCCAGAGAGGCCAGTTCCAGCTCCCGCCCGGCGCGCAAGTCCCGGCTGGGCGCGCCGCACGTCGGACAGGGCGAGAGCAAATCGTCGGACTGAAACTCGCGCCGGCAGGCCTCGCACCAGAATCGGGCGGGAACCGGCTCGATGGCCAACTGCCCCCCCTCCGCGATGGTGCCGGACGAAAGCGCTTCAAAAGCGAATTGCAGCGCCTCAGGCACGACCCCGCTCAGCGCGCCGATCCGCAACCGGATGACGTGCAGACGCCTGGCGCCGGCCTGTTGGGCCTGGTCCAACGCCATCGCCAGGGCGCCTTCCATGATGGACAACTCGTGCATGAGCAGCCGGGGACGGTGATTCGAGCGGCCTGCCCCGCAGGCCATGTTTGCAGGCTCAAGGTAGAGCGGAGGACGCACCCTGACAAATCTTTTGTGACGCTTTTGGCAGTTGCCAAGCCCGGGAGAATCGGAAAGGCTTTCGCCCCAGATGAAAACGTGCGCGCTGAACAAACCGACCGGGGTCCTGCGCTGGGTGTTGGCGGGCTGCCTGGCTTGGGCTCTGGCAGGGTGCAGTTCGCCCGAACAGGGCAGCTCGAGCGGCTTTGCGGCAGTGACGATCAAGGGAAACACCCCCGGCCAGATCAGCGAAGCCGCCATCGCCGTTTTCACCGAGGCGGGCTACAGGGTCGTCGTGCCCGGCCGCACCCGCCTGGTGTTCGAAAAAGAGGGCAGCTCCATGAACAATCTCGCCTACGGAAGCTGGATGGACGAAACGCCGGTGTGGGTGCGGGTGCGGGCCAGCATCCTGCCCGCGGGAGAAGCCACGCATCGGCTCGAGTGCCGCGCCTGGATGGTGCGCGACCACGGCTCCCGCCTCGAAGACGAGGTCAAAGTCAGCCCGATGGCGCGCGGCACCTATCAAAAGCTGCTCGAGGAAGTCGCCCGGAGACTGGGCAGCCAGTAAATCAAATCTTCGCGGCGGCTCTCGCGGGGACTGCGAAGTCAGACTCTAATCCGGCTCGAGCTCGAGCCAGGCGACCACCGGGCAATGGTCGCTGGGAAACTGACCATTCTTCGAGAAGGTGACGATTTCGGTCCGATGGGTCGCCACCGGGCCGCGGGCCAGAATCCAATCAATCCGCTTGCCTTCCTTGGCCAGCGCTTTGAAACGTGTTGCTTCGGCAAGCGTGCGGGCGTCGAAAATTCGCATCCGGGCGGGGGCGTAGGTTCCTCCGGCGGGCTGGCAGGGGCCGAGCCGCAAGCGTCAGCCCCTGGACAGCAGTGGAGCGGCCCGGCCGCTCTCAGGCCGGCGGGCAGATGCTGGGCGAGCGCGGGTAGTTCCAGGGCAACCAGGCTTTGGGGATCAACTTCACCTCCTGGGGATGTCTGGCGATGGCCAGCAGGTAGGCGAAGGGATTGACCCCGTTGAGCCGGCAAGTGTGGATGAGGCTCATGAAGAGGTCGCCGGTGCGGGCGCCGTTGAGGGTCTTGTAGCTGAGGCTGTTCTTGCGGTGCAGGATGGCCATCTTCAAGGCGCGCTCACACGCATTATTGTCCAGCGGGGCGCCGACCTGCCGCAGGAAGAGGGTCAACGGTTCCCAGTGGCGGAGCATATAGCCGATGGCTTGGCCCAAGCCGGAGTTGGGCTCGACCAATCGGTTATCCATCTGTTCCCGCATCCAGGTGTGGAGGTTGTCCATCACGAGCTGGCTGTGGGTTTGGTGATGGGCCAGTCGTGGTTCGGGACGCAACGCCAGGGCCTTGGCCTGAGCGTCCACGCGGTAGACTTCCGCCAGGGATTGGAGCACGTGGCGACAGGGTTCGGGAAAGTCCTGGACCAGGCTCACAAACTCCCGTCGGCCGTGGCTCAGGCAATGGGCCAGGAGGGTCTTGAACTCCGGGCTGAGGTTGCGGGAGAGCGCGTCGCACATCTGGATCGGCGGGTCCAACTCGACGGCACGTCGCCGCAGCACGGCGGTGAGGTTTTCGCCGGCGTGCTGCCAGCCGGTGAAATAGAGCGCCACCGGATGGTCTTCCACGTAAGCCAGGAGATTGGAAGTGAAGGTGCCCTTGCGTTGGGGATCCATCTGGGCGGCGGTGGCGCTGCCCGGTCGTCGCCGGTCCAAAATCCGCATCGTGGTGTCGTCGTGATGAATGAGGGGCGACTGGGCGGCCTGGGTGATCAGTTCTTCCAGGATGGGTTGGGCCTGCTGGGCCAGAGGCTGCATCGTCTCCCATTGGGTCGATTCGGGCAGGGGAACTCCCAGACTTTTCTGGAGCCGGGCCAAGCGGTAGTGCGGCATCCCGCTGCCGTAACGGAGCAGCGCGACGGTGGCGCCCACGCTGACATCATACTTTTCCTGGCCGGCTTCCGGGGGGGTGGGCGCGGTAAAGACCTTGCCGCAGGTGTCGCAACGCAATCGTTCCATCGCGTAGCCGGTGGCCGAGATCGGCGGCGCCCCGACAATGTGCAGGGCAATCGCCGGGGACGGCTGCGCGCGCACCGCGCCTTGGGAACACTCCGGACACTGGGCTCCGGCTTTCAACTGGGGGTGGGGCACTTGCACCCACTGGGCGCCGGTGTAGTCCCGGGCCTTGGTGCGGCCGTGGCCTTTGCGCCTGGACTTGGGCTGCGCTGGTCCTGGGGCGGGCGGCGCGGCCGCAGGACACACCCGGCGGGTCTTCTCGGTTTTTGGGCCAAAGACCAGGTGCCGCAGTTTGCCGATGGTCATGGGCTCCTGCTCCATCAGCGCCAGGATCTGGGGCAGTGCGTAAGTGAGGCCCTCGATCAGCCGGTAGTCCTCGGGGCGGACGCCCGGACGGACCCGATCCAGGAACGCCGTCCGGTCGGCCTGGCTCATCGTGACCCACTCCATCGGCAGGGCCGCCGTCATGGTGCGCGCAAAAGCTTCTGGCGGAAGTTCCGGTCCAGCGGATAAACCCACAGCTCCTTGATCGAGACGGAGGGCTGTCGGCACCTCGACTTGGTGCCCCGGCCCACCGAGCGCCCCACACAGACCCAGTTGGCCGCCCGGTAGCAGGTGCCGCGAAAACGGTCGGTGTCCACGAAACTTTCCAACAGGACAATGGGATGGTGGTAAAGCCCCTGCCAGTCGTCGCTGAGCCGGCGGGCGACCCGGCTCAACAGATGACTGGCCAAGTGCGGGACGCTGACCCAAGGGGCGATCAGGTAGCGGGTGTTGTAAGCGATCCAAGACAAACGATGGCGGTAAGCTTCTTTGGGAGCGCCGACCCATTGGTCGCGCAGGTTGAGTTGTCGGGGAGCCGAGCTCCAGCCCAGGCAAGCAATGGGCCGCTGCTGGGCCCACACCAGGTATTTGAGATGCTCGCCGACCGGTCGGCGGTAACCCAGATAATGATACTGGCTGAGCAGGTGGGCGAAGAGTCCCTCGCCTTGGGTCCGGCGCACCAGACGGATGTCCAAGGGCCCCAACCCCGCCAGCGTCTCCACCAGGGGCGTGGTGTCGCAAGGCGCGACCGGTGCCGCCCGGCGATGGGCGATCGCGTTATTGGGCGGCGCGCACCGCGGCGTCGGCAGTTCCAGATGGCCGGCCCGATGCAAGGCCAGCAGCAGACTGCGGCACACCATATCGCAGGGTTGGCCGTTGGGCTGAATCCAGTTCCACGCCTGGCACACTTGGCGCGAGAGCTGGCGCCGGCTCAGGCCCGGATTTTGCGCGATCAACTCCCGCAACTCGGCGACCTCCCCCAGGCGCAGGTTCCGACCGCGAAAACGCAGCAAGACATCCGACATGCCGCCCAGTTTAACGGGCGACTTGTGGAACGCTAGCCTTTTCGTGAAAAAAGTTGCGGGTGCTTCAGGCCTCCCCCAGGACCGGCACCCGCCGCCACAGCGGCGCGGCCTGAGCCCGCGCCGGATCGCCGTTCCACAACAGCAGGTGCAACTGATGCGGATCCAGGCGTAGCGAAGCGCCCGCACCGGCCTTGGGCCAGGCCGTGAACCGGCCGCGCGAGAGCCGCTTCTGGCAGATCCAAAACCCTTGGCCGTCGTAAGTCAGACACTTGATGGCGTGACCGCGACGCGAGCAGAAGACAAACAAGGCGCCGCCCAGTGGGTCGCTGGCCAGCGCTTGGCGGCAGAGCGCGGCCAGGCCGTCAATGCCCTTGCGGAAATCCACCGGCTCCACCGCCACCAGGATCCGCATCTGAGGAGTGATCTGGATCATGGGCGGTGGTCCAGGAAGGCCCGCAGCAGCCCCAACAGATCCTCCGGCCTGGCCTCGGGCAGGCGCAGGATGAAGCGAGCCCCCGAGCCATGAACGACTTCCACCGCCCCAGGCGTGCTCAACCCAGGACTGACCGTAGGCCCCGCCAGTTGGATGAAGGTGGGCCGGGCGGGTGGTCCTGTCCTGCTCCCAGGCTCGCCGCGGGCGCGACGCCGCAGATCGGCGTAGCTCAGCCCCAGAGCCACAGCGATACGGCTCACACCGTAGGTGCGAGCCAAACGGCCGGCCTTCGCCCACAACGCTTCCGGGATGCGCGGCCCGCGCTGGGCGCTGCCTCGCCAGCGCTCGAGGTCCCGGGCCAGTTTGAGAACTTCGCGTGGAGCGGTGCGTTGAAGAATCGTTGCCGTAGCCGTCATAGTCTGCCGCCAAGATTAGCAGCAGGCTCCCCGACGGTTACGCATCTTTGCCGAAGCAACACGTCAGACTCTAATCCGGCTCGAGCTCGAGCCAGGCGACCACCGGGCAATGGTCGCTGGGAAACTGACCATTCTTCGAGAAGGTGACGATTTCGGTCCGATGGGTCGCCACCGGGCCGCGGGCCAGAATCCAATCAATCCGCTTGCCTTCCTTGGCCAGCGCTTTGAAACCGTTGAAGGAGTTGAACTCCTCGTTCCCGCGGACTTTGGCCTGCGTCCACGTGTCGCGGAAAAAGCCGTCCCCGACGAGCCGGTCGTACGCCTGGTTTTGACCGGCCACGGCGTTGAAGTCCCCGAGCAGGAGCACCGGCCGGTCGGTGTTCAGCGCCGCCACTCGTTCGCGGACGAGCTCGGCGCTCTTTTCGCGCGCGGCCTGAATGAGATGATCAAAATGCGTGTTCCACAGATAGAATTCCTTTTGCGTCCGCAAATCGCGGAATCGGACCCACGTCACCATCCGCCGGTTGGAATTGCCCCAGGTGGATGACCCGATCACCTCGGGCGTGTCGGACAGCCAGAAATGGTCGAACGCCAGCGGCTCGAGGCGCGATTTGCGATAGAATATCGCCATGAACTCGCCCCGGCTGCCGCCGTCCCGGCCCAGGCCGATCCACTCGTATTCCGGCAAGTCGCTGCTCAGCTCCTGGAGCTGCCAATAAACCCCCTCCTGCGTGCCGATCACGTCCGGGTTCACCTGCCGGATGCACTCGCGCATCAACGGCCGCCGCTCGGGCCACGCATTGGGCGGCGTCCGGCTGGCAAACCGCAGGTTGTAGGTCATCACACACAGCGTCTTGGGCGGGAACCCGCCCGGTTCGGCCGCCCTGACCGGACCGTTTGCCCCAAGCAAAAGCCAGACG
>CAZVYG010000022.1:21828-46979 GCA_964631605.1 uncultured Verrucomicrobiota bacterium | reverse complement strand
GCCAGACGAACAGCCCGGCCATCAGCTTTTGGAAAAGGGCCCGCCGGGGAATTCCCGCCCGGAGGTTGGACGATGCCTTGACCGCGACGCTCGGGTCGCGGAGGGACTCAGGTTTGGTTTCGTTGTCGTTTGGCTTCATAAAAAAAGATGGCGGCCGCGCTGCCGACGTTCAGCGAGTCCACCGTCGGCGGCATCGGGATGGCCGCGGCGTCGTCGCAAGCCGCGAGCACGGCGGGTGAAAGGCCGTTGCCTTCGCTGCCCAGGACAATGCAGCAGGACCCGCGCAAATCCGCCTGAGAAAGGGTCCGGCCCTGTGTGTGCGGATGGGCGGCGACGCTCCGGACGCCGCGCCGCCGAAGATGCTTCAACGTTTCCAGCAGGCTGGCGGTTTCGATCACCGGCAGCTCGAAAATCGCGCCCATCGAGCTCCGCACCGCGCGCCGCAGGTAGGGGCTGGTGCAGGTTTCCCCCACCACCAGCGCATGAACGCCCAGCCCGGCGCAGTTGCGCACCACCGCCCCCAGGTTCTCCGCGCTGGACAGCGCCTCGACCGCGGCCAGCAGCAGGGGCGGCGGCGTTTGCTCCAGAATCTGGTCGAGCGAAGGGCCGGGCGGAATCCGGGCCAGGGCCAGGAGCCCTTGATACATCGAAAAGCCGGTCAATGTCTCCAACAGCGATTTCTCGGCGATGAACACCTGGATGACCTCGGGGCGGGCCTTGAGGACCGGCTCAAGCTCGCGATACCATTTCTCCGGCAGCAACACGGAGATCACGGGGAAATGACTGGCCAGCAATCTCCTCACCACCTTCTCTCCCTCGGCCACAAAGATGCCTTGCCTCCGGTGCTCCACCTGCCGCCGCATGGTCCGGTAAGGCTGCAGCTCCGGCAAATCCAGCGACTGAATGGACCGCGCTTCGATCATGCTGGGGCGGGTCTTCCGGGCAGCGGGCGTCAGCCCAGCTCCAGGGTGGGGGAGGGGACCGACTGCGAGGTAACCGTCAGCGAAACATGCGAGGCGCCCAGTCGCTCAAGCCGCTCGCCCATCACCTGGCGCGCCAGCTCCGGACGGTTGCACTCGCGGCTCAGGTGGCCGAGGTACAGATGCCGCAAATCGCCCGACATCACCTGCTCGGCCGCGTCAGCCGCAGCCTCGTTTGAAAGGTGGCCGTGACGACCCAGAATCCGTTGCTTGAGGCTCCACGGCCGCCGCGGGCAATCCTGCAGCAGCTTGATGTCGTGATTGGATTCCAGGACCAGCACGTGCGCCGGCCGAACTCGCTCCAGCACCAGGTGCGTCGCGTGGCCCAGGTCGGTCAGAAAACCGATGTTCCCCCCCGGCGTGCGCAGCAGAAACCCCACGGGGTCCTGCGCGTCGTGCGGCAGACTGAAGGTTTCCACCACAACATCCCCCACCTCGAATGCCGAACCGGTGGCAAACAGCCGGCAATCCAGTTGAATCCGCATTTGCTGCTCGATGGCCTCCCGCGTGAGCCGGTTGCAATAGACCGGCAACCGCAGCTTCTCGGTCAGCAGGCCCAGCGCCTGCACATGATCCGCGTGTTCATGCGTCACCAGCACGCCCGTCAGATTCTCCGGGCTCCGGCCAATCCCGGCCAGCCGCTGCCGAATCTGGCGCAGGCTGAACCCTGCGTCCACCAGCAGACGGCATTCAGCCGTCTCCACGTACGCGCAGTTGCCCCCGGACCCGCTCCCCAAAATCGTCAATCGAACAGCCACGCCGCACCTTAATCAACCGCCGGCGCCGGCAGCAAATCCTTTTTGCCCGCCGCGCGGGAAACGCGCTGGAGAGGAGGGAAAAGCCGGCGCCAAAAAAAATTCAAAAAAAATTCAAAAGGCTGTTGACAAGAGGGCCGAGTCGTTAATAACGTATCGAGAAAGAATTCTCGATAAAGAGATATCGAGTAAAAAATCGCGAATTATGACAACTCTCCTCACGGTTGATGGGTCGAAACCGGTGCCGGAGCCGACGCTCAAACGGCTCCCCTTGTACCATCGTTTCCTCAAAGAGCGGCTCGCCGCGGGGCGGCCCACGGTTTCCTGCACCGAAATCGGCGCGGGCCTCGGGCTGGACCCGACCCAGGTGCGGAAAGACCTCGAGACGGCGGGGGCGGCCGGCCGGCCGCGGGTCGGCTACGCCGTGGCCGACGTGGTTGACCAATTGGAGGCGTTTCTGGGCTGGAAGAAGGTGAATGAGGCCTTCCTGGTGGGGGCGGGCAGCCTGGGGTCGGCGCTGCTGGGCTACCGCAAATTCGAGGAATGCGGCCTGAAAATCGTGGCCGCTTTCGACGCCGACCCGGCGCGGGTGGGGCGCAAGATTCACGGCAAGCATGTGCTCCCGATGCAGAAGCTGCCCGAGCTGGCGCGGCGCATGCACGTGCTGCTGGGCATCATCACCGTCCCGGCCGAGGCCGCCCAAGCCGTCGCGGATGTGCTGGTCGAGGGCGGCATTCGCGCAATCTGGAATTTCGCCCCGGTGCGGCTGCAGGTGCCGGAGGGGATCATTGTGCACAACGAGGACCTCTACTGCTCGCTGGCCTCGCTGTCGCAAAAGCTGGCCGCGGCCCTGGCCGCCGAGCCTGCCCGCCGAGGGCGGGCGTCGGCGGGTATGCCGGCTTATTAAACCAAGCGCAGACACCCAAAACCTATCCTATGCTCCACGCGCCCAAGCCCGACTGTGCCGGGCGACAATTCGTGAAAGTGTGCCACATCCTGGACCGGCATGGCCGCCGGGCCTCGCGCCTGGTCCCCATCCTGCAAGCGGTTCAGGAGGAATACCGCTACCTGCCGCGGGAAGTTCTGACCTACGTGGCAACCGCTCTGGACGTTTCGCCCGCCCGAGTCTTCGGCGTGGCCACGTTTTACTCCCATTTTGCCAT
The DNA here is from genome assembly GCA_964631605.1 of uncultured Verrucomicrobiota bacterium. Taxonomy (GTDB): domain Bacteria; phylum Verrucomicrobiota; class Verrucomicrobiia; order Limisphaerales; family UBA8199; genus JARKQH01. The sequence continues at coordinate 44,081 of CAZVYG010000022.1, read as the reverse complement.
TGAACCCAAGGGCAGGCATCTGGTGAAACTGTGCGACGGCACCGCCTGCCACGTTAAAGATTCGATTCCCATTCTCGAGGCCATCCGCAAACGGCTGGGGCTCAAAGCGGGCCAGCGGACCACGCCCGACATGCTCTTCACCGTCGAGACCGTGGCCTGCCTGGGCGCCTGCGGGTTGGCGCCGGTGGTGGTGGTTGACGACCAGGTGCATGGCCAGATGACCCCCGAGACCGCCGTCAAGCTCGTCGAGGACATCATCGCCCGGGAGGAGGCACCATGAGCGCCCAGGCATCGGCCGGTCATTCGAACGGAAAACCTCACGCCCGCCGCGTGGTGGTTTGCGCCGGCACGGGTTGCGTGGCCAGTGGCGCCTACGGCGTCTTCCAGGCCCTTGCCGAGCAAATCCGCGCTGCGGGGCTCAGCGTCATTACCGAGTTCCGTCCCGAACAGAACGGCCACGATTTGCGCCTCAACCAGAGCGGTTGCCAGGGCTTTTGCCAGATGGGGCCGCTGGTCACAATTCTACCCGAGGACGTCTTGTACACCCGGGTCAAGGTTGCGGACGTGGCCGAGATTGTCACCCGCACGCTTGTCAAGGGCGAGTGGGTCGAGCGGTTGCTTTACGTGGACCCGGCGACAAAGCGACGGTGCCTCGGGCCGGAGCAGATTCCGTTCTACCAGCGGCAGCAGCGTTACGTGCTGAGAGAATGCGGCATCATTGATCCGGGCAGCCTCCAGGAATACCTCCACCATGGCGGTTACGCCGCCGCTCGCAAAGCGTTTCGGGAAATGACCCCCGAACAAATCTGCCGCGAAATCGTCCGCTCCGGACTCCGCGGCCGCGGCGGTGGCGGGTTCCCCACCGGCCGCAAGTGGGAGGCGGCGCGGACCCAGGCGAGCCCGAAGAAGTACGTCATCTGCAACGCGGACGAGGGCGACCCCGGGGCTTTCATGAACCGCAGCGTAATGGAAGGCAACCCGCACAGCGTGCTCGAGGGTTTGATGATTGCCGCCCGGGCCATCGGCGCGGATGAAACCCTCATCTATGTCCGCGCCGAATACCCGCTGGCGGTGCAGCGCATGCGTCAGGCGGTGGTGGATGCCGAGGCGGCGGGTTTTCTGGGACCGAATGTGTTCGATTCGGGACTGCCGCTGCGATGCGAAGTGATGGAAGGCGCGGGAGCCTTTGTCTGCGGCGAGGAGACCGCGATGATGGCTTCGATCGAAGGGCAGCGGGGCATGCCCCGGCCCAAACCGCCGTTCCCGGCGCAGAGCGGTCTTTGGGGCCGGCCTACGGTCATCAACAACGTTGAAACCCTGGTGCACGCGGTCCGGGTGATCCGCGAAGGTGCGGAGAGTTTCCGCAAGCTCGGCACCGCCGCGTCGCCCGGGACCAAAACCTTTGCGCTAACCGGGCACGTGGTCAACACGGGCCTGGTCGAGGTGCCTTTCGGCGCCACGCTGCGCGAGGTGGTGTTTCACATCGGCGGCGGCGTCACCGATCGCCGGGGCAAGGCCGGCGCGGAGAGCTTCAAGGCGGTCCAGATCGGCGGCCCTTCGGGCGGCTGCCTGACCCGGGAGCACCTGGACCTGCCCCTGGACTATGACTCCCTCCGTGGCGCCGGGGCGATGGTCGGCTCCGGCGGATTGGTGGTCATGAACCAGCAGACCTGCATGGTGAGCATTGCCCGCTTTTTCATGGACTTCACCCAGCGGGAGAGCTGCGGAAAGTGTGTGCTCTGCCGCGAAGGCACCCGCCAAATGCTGGCCTTGCTCGACGACATCATCGAAGGCCGCGCCACAGGCGAAACCCTCACCCTGCTCGAGAAGCTGGCGCGCGCGGTGCAGAAGGGCTCGCTGTGCGGCCTGGGCAAGACCGCCCCCAATCCTGTGCTGTCCACCCTCCGCTATTTTCGCGAGGAGTACGACGCGCACGTGTTCCACAAGCATTGTCCAACCGGGCAGTGCAAGGCCCTGGCCAAGCCCGGCATTGACCCCCTCAAATGCAAGGGCTGCACCGCTTGCGCCCGCAAGTGCCCGGTCGGGGCCATCCGCGGCGAGAAAAAACAGCCCCATCTGATTGACCAGCAAAAGTGCATCAAGTGCGGCGTCTGCGCCGACGTGTGCAAGTTCGAGGCGGTTGTCGGCGTGTGACCGTTAACCCGCAGAAAAAACTGATGTTTATGAACCAGAATGTGGCAACCAAAACTCTGAATATTGACGGGCGCGAGGTTTCAATCAATGGCGAGCGCAACCTGCTCGAAGTCATCCGCAAGGCCGGCATTGACCTGCCGACCTTTTGCTACCATTCGGAGCTGAGTGTTTACGGCGCCTGTCGGTTGTGTCTGGTGGACATCGAGGGGCGCGGCGTGCAGGGCGCATGCTCGACTCCGGCTGAACCGGGGATGAAGGTGCGCACCCAGACGGCGGAGATACGTGAAATCCGGCAGATCGCCATCGAGCTGCTCCTGGCCAATCACGATCAGCAGTGCCCAACCTGTCCCAGGAACACCACCTGCCAGCTCCAGGACGTGGCCCGCAAACTGGGCATCCGCAAAGTCCGCTTCCAGCCCCTTCACAAGCCGGAGCCGCTGGACGAGACCTCGGTGTCCCTGATTCGCGACCCGGCCAAGTGCGTCCTCTGCGGCGATTGCGTCCGGTTCTGCTCCGAAGTCCAGGGCATCGGCGCGATTGATTTCGCCTTCCGCGGCCATGACGCGGCGGTCCTCCCCGCTTTCGGCATGGGGTTGGGTCAGGGAGAGTGCGTCAACTGCGGCCAGTGCGCGGCCGTGTGCCCGACCGGCGCCCTGACCCCGCGGTCCGAGGTGGAGGCCGTCTGGCAGGCCCTGCATGATCCCGCGAAAACCGTTGTGGTTCAGGTGGCTCCCGCCGTGCGCGTCGCTCTCGGTGAGGTTTTCGGGCTGCCTCCCGGCACTCTGGCCAGCGGCCAAATGGTGACGGCTCTGCGCCGGCTTGGGTTTGCCAAGGTTTATGACACCGCGTTCAGCGCGGACCTCACCGTGGTCGAGGAGGCCCACGAGTTCCTCGAACGCAAGGCGCGAGGGGAGCGGCTGCCGCAATTCACCAGTTGCTGCCCCGCCTGGGTGAAGTTTGCCGAACAATATTTCCCCGAGCTGCTCCCGAATCTTTCGACCTGCAAATCCCCGCAGCAAATGCTCGGCGCTCTTTGCAAGGCAACGCTGCCCGAGCACCTGCGCGTCGCGCGGCGGGATTTGGTTGTGGTCTCGGTCATGCCTTGCACGGCGAAAAAATTTGAAGCCAAACGCCCCGAGTTCGCTCCCGAGGGCCTGCCCGACGTGGACCACGTGCTGACCACGCAGGAGCTGGCCCGAATGATCGAGGAAGCCGGCCTCCAGTTCGCGCAGCTCCAACCCGGATCGTTCGATCTGCCGCTGGGATTCAAAACCGGCGCGGGGATCATCTTCGGCAATTCCGGCGGCGTCAGCGAAGCCGTGCTGCGCTACGCGGTGGAGAAGGTTGACGGGAAGCCACTGGCCAATCCCGAGTTTTACCAGGTCCGCGGCGAGGAAGGGCTGCGTTTCGCGGACTTCGCCGTCAATGGAACCCACTTGAAGCTGGCGGTGGTTCATGGGCTTAGGAACGCGCGGGTGCTGGCTGAAAAAGTCCGGCGCGGCGAGTGCGAGCTCGACTTGATCGAAGTGATGGCCTGCCCCGGCGGCTGCGTCGGAGGCGCCGGCCAGCCCGTTAGCCGCGGCGTCGAGACCCGCCAATTGCGCGCGCGCGGATTGTATCAAGCGGACCAGCGCCTCGAGTTGCACAAGTCGCAGGAAAATCCGTTTGTCGCCGAGTGTTACCAAAAATATCTCGGGGAGACGGGAGGGCATCGGGCCCATCAACTGCTGCACACCGGCTACCAGCATCGCCGCCGCATGGCTGGCCAGGAGCTTTCGTTGGGCGGCGGCGAGGCGCCCGACAAACTCAAAGTCGGCGTTTGTGTCGGCACCAACTGCTTTCTGAAAGGGTCGCAGGGCGTGCTCCATGAACTGTTGCAGGAAGTGCAGGACCAGGCGCTCGGCGACCGTGTGGAAATCACCGCCTCATTCTGCTTCGAACAATGTGAACACGGTCCGACGGTTCAAATCAACGGGCAACAACTGCGCCACTGCACGGGCAGCCAGGCGCGGGCCGCCATCGCGGACAGTCTAAAACCTCGCAAATCATAAATCGCCATGAAAACGACACACCAGACGGTTCCTGCCACCTTTATCAATGAAGCCGCCATCGCCGGGCAACTCCGCGCGGCAGGCCATCCCGAGCCGTCCCGGGTCCGCGAGATTCTCGCCAAGGCCCGCCAGATGGAAGGATTGGACGCCGCGGACGTGGCGGTCCTCATGGGGATCGAATCGCCGGATTTGGCGGACGAATTGTTTGCCGCCGCGCGCGAAGTGAAGAATGAGATTTACGGCAACCGCCTCGTTCTGTTCGCGCCGCTCTACCTGTCGAACCTCTGCCAAAACGAGTGCACATATTGCGCCTTCCGCGCCGGCAACCGCGCGCTGGTTCGACGCGCGCTGACGCAGGAGGAAATCGCCGCCGAGGTCCGGATTCTGATCGGCCAGGGCCATAAACGGGTGCTGCTGGTCGCTGGCGAATCCTATCCCCGCGAGCAGGGTTTCGATTATGTGCTCCAAGCCATCGAAACGATCTACCGCACGCGGGTGGGGCGGGGGGAAATCCGGCGGGTGAACGTGAACGTCGCGCCGCTGACCGTTGACGACTTCAAGCGCCTGAAGGCCGCGAAAATCGGCACCTACCAGCTCTTCCAGGAGACGTATCACCGCGCCACCTACGCCGCGGTGCATCGCGCCGGCCCCAAGCGCGATTACGACTGGCGGGTGACGGCCTTCGACCGCGCCATGCAGGCCGGAATTGACGATGTGGGCATCGGCGTGTTGTTCGGGCTGTATGACTGGAAATTCGAGATGCTGGCGATGCAGCAGCACATCCGCCACCTCGAGGAGACCTTCGGGGTTGGGCCGCACACCATCAGCGTTCCCCGCCTCGAACCCGCCATCGGATCCGATATCGCTTATCGTCCACCGCATCCGGTGTCGGATGGCGATTTCAAGAAGTTGGTCGCCATTCTGCGCCTGGCGGTGCCCTACACCGGCATCATCATGTCCACCCGCGAAAATGCGACCACACGCCGCGCCACTTTCGAGCTCGGGGTTTCCCAAATCTCGGCCGGCAGCCGTTGCAACCCGGGCGGCTATGCGGAAGCGGGCGACGGCCAGGATGCCGAACAGTTTCAACTCGGCGATCATCGGTCGCTGGACGAGGTCGTTCGCGACGTGGCCGCGCTGGGCTACACCCCCTCATTCTGCACCGCCTGCTACCGTTTGGGCCGGACGGGCGCCGACTTCATGGACCTGGCCAAGCCGGGCCTCATCAAGCACCACTGCGGGCCCAACGCCCTCTCGAGTTGCATGGAATACCTGTTGGATTACGCCCGGCCTGAAACCCGCCGCGTGGGCGAACGACTGGTCGAGCGCGAGCTCGCCACGCTGGAACCCTCGGTGCGGGAAATCTCGCGCCGCCTGGTCGCCGAGGTTCGCACCGACAAACGCGATGTCTTTGTATGAACACGATGCTTCTACAGTCGCGGAATCCAACGGAGCCCCTGCCTGTTGGCAGCCATGCCGCTCCCGCGCCCAAATCCCTGCGGCTTCACATCGCGTTTTTCGGGCGGCGCAACGTGGGCAAGTCGAGCCTCCTCAACGCCATTACGCGACAGCAGGTTTCGATCGTCTCCCCCGTGGCCGGCACGACCACCGATCCCGTGGAAAAGCCCATGGAATTCCTCCCGCTGGGGCCGGTCCTGTTCATTGATACGGCGGGCGTGGATGATGACGGCGACCTGGGAATGTTGCGCGTTCGCAAAACCCGGCAGGTGCTGGACCGCACCGAGCTGGGGGTGCTGGTGACCGAAGCCGGCGCGTGGGGCCGGTTCGAGGAGGAACTCCTCCTCGAATTGCAGCGCCGGCGGGTTCCGGTTGTGGTCGTTTTCAACAAGGTTGATGTCGAAGTGCCCGATCCGGAGCGGCTGGCCTGGCTGGCGGGTCACAAAATCCGGCATGTCGAGACGGCCGCCGCGCACGGTCTGGGACTGGACCGGTTCCGGCAGGCGCTGCTGGACCTCGCCCCGGCGGATTTCAGTAACAGCCCCGCCATTGTCGGCGACCTGGTGGGTCCCGGCGAGTTGGCGCTCCTGGTGGTGCCGATTGACAAAGAAGCTCCCAAAGGCCGCCTCATCCTGCCCCAGGTTCAGGCCATTCGCGACCTTCTGGATCACGACGCTTATTGCCTGGTGGTCAAGGAGCACCAGTTGCGCCGGGCTTTGGACCGGCTGAAGTCTCCGCCGCGGCTGGTCGTGACCGATTCGCAGGCGTTTGAACAGGTGGCAGCGGAAACGCCCCGCAGCGTGCCCTTGACCAGCTTCTCGATCCTCATGTCCCGTTTCAAGGGCGACTTGGCCGCGCAGGTCGAAGGCGCGCTGGCGATTGACTCGTTGCGTCCCGGAGACCGGGTGCTGGTGGCCGAGTCTTGCTCGCATCATCCCATCGGTGAGGATATCGGCCGGGTGAAAATCCCGCGGTGGTTGAATACCCGCGTTGGGGGCGAAGTCCGGTTTGACCACGTCCAGGGGCACGATTTCCCAGCCGACCTTTCCCACTACCGGCTGGTGATTCATTGCGGAGCCTGCATGTTCAATCGCCGCGAAATGTTGACCCGGATTCTGCGCTGTCAACAAGCCGGGGTTCCCGTCACCAACTACGGCCTGGCCATTGCTTTCAGCCTCGGCATCCTCGAACGGGCCTTGGAGCCGTTCCCGGCCGTGTTGGCGGCCGTTCGCAACCCGCCGGCCGGCGGTTCCGCCCAACCGAGACCGCTGCTGCCAACGCGGACCTATGCTCCGCAGGACCACGCGGCGGTGGCCGGTCTGGCCGTATGAACCGCTGGATGGACCAAACTGAGATTCTCGCATGGCTCCGCGAGGAGGACCCGGCGCGGCTCGAGAGGCTCTGGCGGCTTGCCGACGATACCCGTCGCGCGTGCGTGGGCAACGCTGTGCATCTGCGCGCCCTGCTCGAGATCTCAAATCATTGCGTCCGGCAATGCGCCTACTGCGGCCTGCGCGCCGGCAACCGTGCGTTGGCCCGCTACCGCCTGAACGAAACCGAAATTGTCGAAGCGGCCCGGCAGGCCCGCGCTTACGGTTACGGCACGGTGGTGCTTCAGGCTGGCGAGGATTTTGGATTGGAAGCCCCCTGGCTGGCCGAACTCGTGCGCCGGATCAAGACCGAAACCGGCCTGGCGGTGACGCTGAGTCTGGGCGAACGAGCCGAAGCCGAGCTGGCGCTCTGGCGCCAGGCCGGTGCGGACCGTTACCTGCTTCGCTTCGAAACTTCCGACCGCGCGCTCTTCGAGGCAATCCACCCGGGACGCCGCGGCCCCCCGGCGGATCGGATTGCCATCCTGCGGTCCCTGCGCCAGCTCGGTTACGAGATTGGCAGCGGCATCATGATCGGCATTCCCGGGCAGACCTTCGAAAGTGTGGCTCAGGACCTTCACCTGTTTCGCGAGCTGGATTTGGACATGATCGGCATCGGCCCGTATCTTCCTCATCCCGACACGCCGCTGGGCCGCGGGTTGTTCCGCGCCGCGCCGGAGGGCAAGCAAGTGCCCAACGCGGAAAAAATGGTTTACAGGGTCGTGGCTTTGGCCCGCCTGCTTTGTCCGGAAGCGAATATCCCCAGCACCACGGCGCTGGCGACGCTCAACAAGCGCAACGGACTTGAAGCGGGCCTTCAGCGTGGCGCCAACGTCCTTATGCCGAACCTGACCCCGATGCCTTACCGCCGCCTTTACCAGATTTATCCGGCCAAGGCCTGCCTCGAGGAAGCGGGCGACTCGAGCCATAGGCATCTCGCGGCGCGGATTGCCGCTCTGGGCCGTCAAATCGGCCGCGGACCGGGTTCTCGAAGGCGCAGGCCCACGCGCGCGGCTGGCTTGGAAATAAAAGAACTCGCATTTTGCCGGAGGCGCTCATGACACCCGATCGTCCTGCCAGTACTGCCATCTACACCGAGAAGCGCGAATGCCAGGACTGTTACAAGTGTGTCCGGCACTGTCCGGTCAAGGCGATCAAAATCGAAGGGGGTTACGCCTCGGTGATTCCCGAGCTTTGCATCTACTGCGGCCAGTGCGTCGAGGTCTGCCCCAACAACGCCAAACGCGTCCGCGACGACCTCCCCCAGGCGCGCCAGTTGCTCGCCTCCCAACGCCGCATTTTCGTTTCGCTGGCCCCGTCTTTTGTCAGCGAATTTCCCGACTGGCGGCCCGGTCAAATCATCCGCGCGCTCAAGCGCCTTGGTTTTGCCGGGGTCTCGGAAACCGCGCTCGGGGCGCAGCAGGTCTCCGCGCACGCCGCCGCCTCGCTGGCTGCCGATCCGAGCCGGGTGCTGTTCTCGTCGGCCTGTCCGACGGTCGTGACCTATTTGCAGCGGCATCGGCCACGGGATTCGGCGCGGCTTACCGCGTTGATGTCCCCCTTGTTGACGCACTGCAAGCTGCTCCGGGAGCACTATGGCTCCGGGATCGGCATCGTGTTCATCGGGCCGTGCATCGCCAAGAAACTCGAGGCGGCGGCTCACCCGGAACTGCTGGATGTGGCGCTCACGTTCGCCGACCTGCGGCGGTGGTGGGAACAGGAAAACATCAGCCCCGGGTCGCTGACCGAAGAAACCGGCGATGATTTTGTGCCGGAGCGCGCGGCCGAAGGCGCCTGGTACGCGGTGGACGGAGGGATGATCGCCGGCATGAAGTCGGTCTGCGCGGTCAACGACTGCTCGTTCATGGCCTTCTCCGGCATTCGGGCGATCGAAAAAGCGATTGAGGGTTTGGAGGACCCACCCCGCGACGGCGGCCTGTTCCTCGAATTACTGGCCTGCGAGGGGGGGTGCGTGAACGGTCCCCGCGCTGCCAAGCGCAGCGGCACGGCCGGCAAACGGGGCCGCGTCCTGCGTTACGGCCGGACGCCGCCCGTTGCCCTGCCGCGACCACCGCGACTGGACCTTACCGCGCCTGTTCAGGCGGCAGCCGCCGCTCCCTTGCGCTTTCCGGACAGCCAAATCCGCGAGGCGTTGCGTTTGGTCGGAAAATTCTCGCGCGAAGACGAGCTCAATTGCGGTGGCTGCGGCTACGACTCGTGCCGGGCCTTTGCCGAGGCGCTTGTCAGCCGGAAAGCCGAGCGTTCGATGTGCGTGACCTACATGCGCAAACTCGCCCTCAAGAAGGCCAATGCCCTGCTGCAGAAAATGCCCTCGGCGGTGGTGATTGTGAACGAGGCAATGCGCATCCTCGAGTTCAATGGCGCCTTTGCCAGGCTTTTCGGCCGCGAGAACGCTCCCGCCGAGGGCGGGGCGCCGTCCTTGGAGGGAGTACTGCTGGCCGAAGTCATGCCGTTTGCCGCCCTGTTCCACAGTGTGCTCAAGAGCGGTCAGGAGGTGGTCGAGCGCGATCTCCGCCACCAGAACGCCATCTTCCACGCCACGATCTTCACCATTGAAAAGCACTCGGTCGTGGGCGGCATTTTGCAGGACATCACCGAACCCGCCGTCCGCAAGGAACAAGTCATTTCCAAGGCGCGGGAGGTCATCCAGCGCAGCCTCGCCACGACCCAGGAAATCGCCCGATTGCTGGGCGAAAACGCCGCCGAATCGGAAATCACCCTCAACTCGATCATCGAATCCTTCACGCCCGCCAAACCCGAGGAGCCGCGTCAGGAACGGGATTGGCGGACGTTGTACAAACGCTGATTGTTACCGCACCGGCTGCCCATGCTCCCTTCCAGCGTCTGCCCCCTTTACCCGCCAGCCCCTGGTCCTGGCGCCGATAGCTTCATTGACGTTGACTTTTGCCAGCGCGCCAAGGGGGGGCAGGTCGTTTCCGGCGACGTCATCCTCTCCCGGCGGCTGCGGGAGGAAGGGCGGATCATCCTGGTCCTTTCCGACGGTCTTGGCAGTGGAGTCAAAGCGGGGGTCCTTGCCAATCTCACGGCCACCATGGCCCTGCGCTACACCTCCGCCTTTGTGGATGTCCGGCAGAGCGCCCAAACCATCATGAACACCCTGCCCGTGTGCGAGGTGCGAAAAATCAGCTACTCCACCTTCACCATCGTGGACCTCCACGAGGACGGCCACACCCGCGTGATCGAGCATGGCAACCCGCCGCTGCTGCTCCTTCGCGGCGACCAACCGTTGAGCCTCCAGCGAACCGCCATCACGCTCGAGAATTGGCGCGACCGCGTTCTTCATTACTCGGAATTCGACGTCCGGCTGGGTGACCGGATTGTTTGTGTTTCCGACGGCATCACCCAATCCGGCCTCGGATGCCAAGGGCTGCCTCTGGGCTGGGGGGCGGAGAGCGTCACCCGTTTTGTCCGGGCCCAGATCGCCCGCGCCCCGGAACTTTCCTCCCACGAGCTGGCCCGCAAGCTGGTGGACGAGGCTTTGTTCAATGACGCGGGACGACCCAAAGACGACATGACCTGCGGCGTGATTTATTATCGGCGTCCCCGGCGCCTGCTGGTGATCACCGGACCGCCGTTTGCCCGGGAGCGCGACGGCGAATTGGCCGAGCAAGTTCTTCATTTCCCGGGCCGCAAAGTCATCTGCGGCGGAACCACCGCCAATATCGTTTCCCGCCTGTTGAACCGGCCGGTCGTGAGCCTGCTGGATCATCTGGATGCGGAGATTCCCCCCGCCGCCCGCATGGACGGGGTTGACCTGGTCACCGAAGGCACCATGACCCTGGCGCGGGTGGCGGAGCTGCTCGAACGCGGAGCGGGGGAGCTGAGGCCGAAAAACCCGGCGGGGGATTTGCTCGAGTTGATGCTGGGCAGCGACGTGGTGCATTTCCTCGTCGGCACGCGCATCAACGAGGCTCACCAGGATCCCAACGTTCCCGTCGAGCTGGATTTGCGCCGGAACATCGTCCGGCGCATCGCCGCACTGCTGGAAACGCGCTGCCTGAAAGAAACCCGAGTCCAGTTTGTTTGAAGCCGGTGGTTTCGAGCGGGCGCGGCTGGGGCGCCGGGTCCAAAGCGCCTAAGCCTGCGCCAGCTCTTTGCGATGGCTCCAGACTTTTTGAAAGGCCTTGACGTATTGCTCAATCACATCCGGCGCTTCCTCGTAAAAGAGGGGAAGGAAGATGTGGTTGGCGTTCACGTAGGCGTTGCCCGGCATCGAGGCGGGAATGACCGGTGGATGATGCCACCATTTGGCCTCGGAGTAGATCTTCAGCTTGTGTTGCTCGGGGTAGTCCCAGAAGTTGACGTCCACGCCCTCGGCCTTCAGCGCCCGGATTAGAGCTTCCCGCGAGAAACCCAGCGCCTTGAAATCCACAAACAGCAGGTTCCGATGGTAATACACACGCTGCTGGTCGGGGCGGCAAAGCGGCTCGCTGACCCCCTCCAGTTCCGTGAGGTGACGGTTCATGGCTTTGACATTCTTTTCGACCAGGGCGTTGAGCCGGTCCAGGCTCTTGAGTTGTTGCCGGCCCAAGGCGGCGGCCAGCGGATGAATGCGGTATTTCTGGCCAAAGCCCGTCCCTTCGTAAGCGCGAACCGGGCTGTCTTTCGGGAACTTCGCGGGATCGGTGTATTCTCCAAAGGCCGCCGCGCGCTCGTAATGTTCCCGGTTTTGATACATCCCCATGCCTCCCTCCACGCAGGGCATCACCTTGCTGGTTTGGAAACTGTAAATGCCCATCGTCCCCCACGTGCCCATTTTCCTCCCCTGCATCGAAGCGCCGTGCGCATGCGCCGCATCCTCGAGCAGCATCAAACCTTTCTCCTGCGCCCACGCCCCGATGCTGTCCAACTGGCAGGGCAGCCCCCAGGAATGCATCACCTCGACCGCCCGCGTGCGCGGCGTCAGCTTGCGCTTCGCATCCTCAAGGTCGAACGTGGCGGTCTTGGGATCAATGTCTATGAAAACCGGCACGTAATCGAAAAACCGCATGGCCAGCGAGGCGGTCACAAACGTGTACGAGGGGACCATGATTTCGCTCCCCGGCGGCAGGTCCAACGCGAAATACATGCTCGTCAGGGCGCTGCTGCCGTTCATGTGCGCTTTTACGAACGGGGCCTGGGTGTATTCCTTCCATTCTTTCTCGAACAGCGGCAGTTCCTGGTAAAACTGGTTGTTGTCCAGCAAATCGCAAAGCGCTTTCTTCTCCGCCTCCCCATACCGGGGCCATTTGGTCAAGGCGCCCAGGCGCGCGCTGGCAACGGTGACGGTCTTGGGACCGCCGGCCAGGGCCAGTTTCTCGACCGGGGGCGCGGCAAAAGCGTAATCGGCCAGCGTCAGCCCGGCGGTGGCGACCGCTCCAGTTTTGATGAAAGTGCGGCGTGAATGGGGTTTCATAAAGAGTAGCTCAAGGGGTGAAGGTTACGGTTCTTGCGTTTCGTTGGGTCATGGCTTCATTTGAGCGGACCCGGAAAAGCAACGAGGTCCGACCGCGTTTTGCCATTTTCCGTGATTCGCGGCAGGGTATAGACCATGCCATCGCGGCCCAGGGCAATGGCGTTGACGTACAAGGGGCGCTGGCCGTCCGGGTAAAAGACCGCGCCGTGGTCCGTATAGCGATGCTTTTCCAGATCGTAAGTAACCAGGTGTAAATTCTCCAGGCCTTTTGCCTCGCCCATCGCCGTGCTGGCTTTTCCCGCGAGCCGCTTGCCGTCAATGTAGATGGGGCCGCCGGTCAGATAATGAATCGTTTTGTGGTCCGGGCCGAGGGCAAAACCCAGGTAGCCGTAACTAAACTGGTCAAACATGCCGCAGCGCCTCGAAGGCTCCGAGGTGATCCGCTCCAGCAACTCCAGGCGCGGCGCCCGCGGATCGAACCGGAACAGGTACCCGGAATTGCCGTGAACTCCATAAATCATCTTGTCCTTGGCCCGCCAGAACACCTGCCTCCAGTTGTACCCCATGTGCCCCGGCGACGTGGGATCATACCAACCGAAGTAGTCCTTCTTCATGTCCTCGCCGGCCACCGGCGCGACGCTGTCGGTCCGCGCATCATACCTCAGAATGGTCCCTTCCGAGGTGGTGAAGTAGGCCGAACCGTCGTCGAGGTCCACCGCGATCGAGCGGCACACGGTCCGGTAGGTCGGGCCCACGCCATCTTCCCCGTCCGCGCACATTTTCCCAAAGCTCCGTTGCTGCCGGGTCGCGAGGTCGTAGCGGAAGAAAATGCCGCTGGGCCAGGTCAAAGCAAACATCCGCCCCCGCCGGGTATCCATGTTGAAGGTCAGCACCCCCTCCCGATTGGGGGCAATGCCGTAGTCCTCGAACTTTCCGGATCGCAAATCATACGACAGCAGGTGCCCCCCCGGATAAGGCTTGTAGCCCGGAGGCGGCACGCCCAGGGTTTCCTTGCCGTCAATGATGCTGTAAACGCCCACGTGCGTGGCGAAGAAGAGTTTGCGGTCCATTTCAACAAAGTTGACATGGCTCTTGCCTTGCGGGATGGCTTTAAGCCCCTTCTCGCCACACGCCTCCGTAAGGTCGCCCAGTTCTTTAATCCGCCGGGTCTTCGGGTCGAAGGAGAACATCCGCGCCCCCTGATCAATATTCTCGGAACTGAGGACATAGTAGATCCTGCCGTCGCTGCCCGTGCCCATCGCATTGTAGCTGTCGTGCCCCAGCGCAAAACCCGAGTTGTAGGTTTGGGCGATGATCTTCTTGCCTCTATAGGCTTTGCCATCCGGGACAACCAGGGCGCCGGGCGCGGCGGCACAGACAGACGCCACAGTGGCGGCTAAGACAACAGGGGTTAGGAAATGGAGGATTCTCACAGGGCTCATGGTTGGTTTCTGGTCCATTATTACCGAAAGCACAGGACCCATTTTGATAAGAACCCCGCCCCCTGTCGAGCGTATTTGGGCGACGCCCGCGCCAGGGCGCAGGGCCATGGCCTGAACTCGCGCCATCGGGTTCATCCCGGACGGTTCAACGGTGACGAGATTGACGCACCCAAGGGGGCCACCTAACTTCAAACAACCATGAACAATCCATCGGAATCGCTGGCGCTCTTGGGCGGCAGGAGCCTCCGGGACATGCCTTTTCCCCACTGGCCCGTCTTTGGTGCGCCGGAAGAGGAGCGGCTGCTGCGCGTGTTGCGCAGCGGCAAGTGGGGGAAGCTGCACGGCGACGAGGTCGCTGAATTTGAGCGGCGTTTTGCGGCGATGCATGGTTGCAAACACGGCATCGGAGTGGTGAACGGCACCGTCTCGTTGCGGATTGCGTTGATGGCCGGCGGTGTTCCGGCCGAAGCGGAGGTGATTGTCCCCCCTTACACCTTCCTGGCCACGGCTTCGGCGGTGGTCGAAGCCAACGCCGTTCCCGTCTTCGCCGACATTGACCTGGAGACCTTCAACCTTGACCCCGCGGCTGTCGAACGCGCCATCACTCCGCGCACCCGCGCCCTCATCCCGGTCCACATGGGCGGCCTGCCCGCGGATATGGATCGGCTCATGGCCATCGCCCGCAAACACAACCTCCTTGTGATCGAAGATGCGGCTCATGCCCACGGCGCCTCCTACAAAGGTGCGCCGATCGGCTCGCTCGGGCACCTCAGCTCCTTTTCCTTCCAGTCCAGCAAGAACCTTACCTGCGGGGAGGGCGGCATCGTCTGCACCTCGGATGATGCGCTGGCGGAGGCCTGTCGCTCGATCCACAATTGCGGGCGCCTCCCCGGCGGGGTCTGGTATGAACACCACGTGATGTCCGGCAATTACCGCCTCGGCGAGTTCCAGGGCGCCGTCCTCAACGCTCAACTCGACCGGCTGCTCGAGCAAACCGCCACGCGCGACCGCAACGGCCAATGGCTGGCCTCCCGGCTCGCCCGGATTCCCGGCGTTGTTCCGCAGCGCCGCGGCCCGGAATGCACTCGCCACAGCTACCACTTGTTCTTATTCCGCCTCGAGCCGCATACTTTCGGCGCCCCTCGCGAACCTGTCTTGAGGGCGCTCCAGGCCGAGGGAATCCCCGTGTGCGCCGGTTACGCTCTGCCGCTCTATCGCCAGCCGCTGTTCCTCAACCGGGCCTTCGGACCCTACCTGGCCGGCGTTCGTGCCCGGCTCGATTACAGCAAGGTCTGCTGCCCGAATTGCCAGAAGATTTGTCAGGAGCAGGGCGCCTGGCTCGAGCAGAGCCTCCTCCTGGGCAGTGCTTCGGATATGGAGGACATCGCCCGGGCATTCGAGAAGGTCCATGCCCACCGCGACCTCCTGACCTCGATCAGCTTCTGAACTGCGGCGGCTTCCCCCCGGAAAGTTTCAGCGGGCCGGTTTGGAAAGCCCGAGCTTCT
The DNA here is from genome assembly GCA_964631605.1 of uncultured Verrucomicrobiota bacterium. Taxonomy (GTDB): domain Bacteria; phylum Verrucomicrobiota; class Verrucomicrobiia; order Limisphaerales; family UBA8199; genus JARKQH01. Next base: position 28,664 of record CAZVYG010000022.1, on the reverse strand, counting down.
TCATCCGTGAGAAAAGCGTGGTGGGCTTGATGCCCAGGAGCTCTGCTGCGCCCCCGCTTCCCATCACCTTCCAATGAGCCGCCTCCAACGCGGCAACCAGATTGTCCCGCTCGCGTTGTTGCATTTCCACTTCGGTGAGAAACTTTCGAGCCGCGCCGTCAGCGGCCGGGTTCCGGGGGGCACTGGGTCTGGACGGCGGCTGAGCCGTTGGTAGGTCAAAATGAAGAGGCCCTCCCCTCGCCAGGATCACTGCGCGCTGGATCACATTTCGCAATTCGCGAATGTTCCCCGGCCAACTGTAGGCCTGAAGTTGTGCCAGGGCCGCGCGCGTCAGCCTCGGCCTGGGACACCGCAATTCCTTCACCGAGAGGTCAATGAAATGCTGGGCCAGCAGCGGAATGTCCTCCATCCGCTCCTTCAATGGGGCGACCCGGATCGGGAACACATGCAGCCGATAGTAAAGGTCCTGACGAAATCGTCCCGCCGCCACCTCCGCTTTTAAATCCCGGTTCGTGGCCCCAATAATCCGCACATCCGCCATTCGCGTCCGGTCCTCCCCCACCCGCTCGTAGCGTTTCTCCTGCAGAACCCGCAACAGTTTGCCCTGCAATTCCAACGGAATCTCGCCAACCTCGTCCAAAAACAAGGTTCCACCGTCCGCGGTTTCGAACCGGCCGGCCCGATCCCGCAGCGCCCCTGTAAACGCACCCTTCACATGCCCAAAAAACTCACTCTCGTAAAGCTCCCGCGGGATCGAGGCGCAATTGACGCGCACCAGCGGCTTGTCTTTCCTCGGACTCCGCCGGTGGATTTCGTGCGCGACGAGGTCCTTGCCGGTGCCAGTCTCGCCGAGGATGAGCACCGACGCGTCGGTGGGCGCCACCAGGTCAATTTGACTGATGATTTGTCGCAGAGCGTCGCTTTGCCCCACCAGGCTCCCAAACGCCTTGGCTTCGACAATTTCCTCCTGCAAATACGTATTCTGTTGTTCCAATTGCGCCTTCAGCCGCTCGATTTCCTCAAACGCCCGCGCGTTCGCAATCGCCGCTCCAATATGATCAGCAAAAATCCGGCCCCAAAGACGCGCCTCTTCCGGGGCGACCTCTCGGGCGAAGCCAGCCATCACTCCGAGCACTTCCCCCTTGTACTGAATGGGGGTGAAACCACAGGCTTTTACCCCCTCCCCCTCCAGCCATTCCAAGCCCAGTTGGGTTTGTTCCTGGGAAAGATCCCGCACCATGACCTGCTGCCCGGTAACCGCCGCGTCCCCCAGCAAACCGAAACCCAGCGGCATGCGCTCGGCCGAATCACAGAACGGGGGACCCTCAACCACCTCGCCCGACCTCGATTTCCCCACCCCGGCCACCAGATGCAGACAACGAGCCTGATCCAAACACTGCGACCGGCGCGGGCAGTTGCCGCAGCGGTCCCCTTTGTCCACCAGCCAAATCTGGAGGCAAGCCATGTCAGGCCGCGCAACCGCTCGATGCACCAGTTTGTGCAGGAGCAAATCCAGCGACCTCTCTTGGGCCATCTCGAGCAACAACTGGCTGGCCAGATTCGTGTCTATCCGACGATCGGCAACCGCTTCCATACCCACCAGAGTAATGTCGAATTCGAAATTTTCAATATCACACCACGTAAAATCGAATATACGAAAAATCGAAACCACGGCCCCAGGCCTTTAATATTCATAAGCCGTTATTGATAAGTAATTTAAGATTTTGAGTTCAGATGGTACAAAAACTGATTACCCATGGCCGTCGGGTTGATAGTCAACCCCGTTAACTATGACAATGGATCCTGAAGGTCAGTTCTCCGCGATTGCGGAAGTGAATCAAGACACTTTCGAGCGCGAGGTGTTGCGCTCGACAGTGCCGACCTTGGTCGCGTTCGGCGCTTCCTGGAGCAAGCCGTGCGGCGTCCTCAAATCCGTGTTGTCTGAGGTCGTCAAGGATTGTGAGGGCAAAGCGCGCGTGGTTCGTGTCAATGTGGACGATAATCCGGACCTGGGTTTGTGGTATGGGATCGAATCCATCCCCACCCTGCTTTGGTTCATCGGCGGCAAAGTCCATGCCCGCATTGTCGGGACCGCCACCAAGGCCGCCATTCTCGCCAAACTCGAAACACCCCCGTCCTCCCCATGAAATCCAGCAGTGGCCATCAGATGACTCTCGACATGAAAAGAGCCGCTTCAGCTCGTTAAATCCTTAACCTTTTTTTTTCCGATGACACGCAACACTACAGTTTCCAGAGTTCAGTTCATGATGGTGACAGCCGGCCTGGCTGGCGCTTTGCTGCTCACCGCTTGCAACCGCCAGCCCAAGGCCGCCGGGCCGCCACCCACGCCGGAGGTGGTCACCCTCACCGTGACGCAACAGACGGTGCGGCTCACGACCGAGCTGCCGGGGCGCACGGCGCCGTATTTGATGGCGGAGATTCGGCCGCAGGTGAGCGGCTTGATCCTGAAGCGACAGTTTGTCGAAGGTTCGGAAGTCAAGGCCGGCCAGGTGCTGTACCAGATTGATCCGGCCCCGTTTCAGGCGGCGCTGGATAATGCCCGGGCCGCCCTGGGGCGGGTGGAAGCCAACCTGCCGGCGCTGCGCGCACGCGCTGCGCGGTTCAAGGAGCTGCTCGCTGCCAGGGCGGTCAGCCAGCAGAGTTACGACGACGCCGTGGCCGCCTTGAACCAGGCGGAGGCCGACCTGCAGTTTTACAAGGCGGCAATGGAGACCGCGCGCATCAACCTGAATTACGCGCAGGTGGTCTCACCCATCTCCGGCCGCATCGGGGTGTCTTCCGTCACGGACGGCGCGATCGTGACGGCCTATCAGCCTGTGCCGCTGGCCACCGTTCAACAATTGGATCCGATTTATGTGAATGTGCCGCAATCGGCAACCGACCTGCTGCGTTTGCAGCAGCGGCTCAAAGCGGGGCAGCTCAAACGCGACAGCGCCCTGAGAAGTAAGGTTCAGCTCATCCTTCCGGACGGGTCTGGTTATGCCCACGAGGGCACCCTGCAGTTCCAGGATATCTCGGTGGACCCCACCACGGGCTCGGTCATCCTGCGAATGGTGTTTCCGAACCCCGACGGCGTCCTGTTGCCGGGCATGTTCGTCCGCGGGGTGGTGCTCGAGGGGGTCAATGAACAAGCCATCCTGGTGCCCCAGCAAGCTGTGTCCAGAGATTCCAAAGGCAACCCCTTCGTGCTGCTGGTCAACGCCGAAAACAAAGTGGAACAGCGGCCGCTGACCCTGGAACGGACCCTGGCGGACCAATGGCTGGTCAGCAAGGGGCTCGAGCCGGGCGACAAGGTGATCGTCGAGGGCATCCAGAAGGCGCGCCCGGGCGCGGTGGTGAAGGTGGTCGTTCCCGGCGAGGGTGGAAAACCGGCGGCCAGCGCCCCGGCCGGCACAACTCCGGCCGCGCCGGCGAACTCTAAGTAAAGGAGGCCTGCCATGCTCTCGAGATTCTTTTTAAGGCGGCCGGTCTTCGCCTGGGTCATCGCCATTGTGATTATGGTGTTGGGCGGATTGGCCATTTACAATCTGCCGATTTCACAATACCCGCCGATTGCCCCGCCCTCGATTGCGATCGAGGCGTTTTACCCGGGGGCCTCGGCTGAGACCGTCGAGAACACCATCACCCAGATCATCGAGCAGAAGATGACGGGGTTCGACGACATGCTCTATTTGTCCGGCACCAGCGACTCGGCGGGAGCGTCCCGGATTGAGCTGACATTCAAACCCGGCACCGACCCGGACCTGGCTTGGGCGAAGGTCCAGAACAAACTCCAGCTTGCCATGACCAGTCTGCCCGAGGTCGTCCAGCGCACCGGCGTGATGGTCAGCAAATCCACCCGCAACTACTTGATCATCGTGGGGCTGGTTTCCGAGGACGGCAGCATGGACGGCAATGACCTGCGCGACTATGCGGTATCGAATCTCGAGAAGGTGCTCGCCCGGGTTCCCGGCGTGGGAGAGGTGACCACCTTCGGTTCGCAATACGCCATGCGCATCTGGCTGGATCCCGACAAGCTCACCAACTACCGCCTGACCGTCGAGGACGTGGTGCTGGCCCTGAAGGCTTACAACGTGGAGGTGTCCGCCGGCCAATTTGGGGGAGCGCCGGCCGTCGAGGGCCAGCGCCTCAACGCTTCGATCATTGTCCAGAATCTGCTCAAAACCCCCGAGGAATTCGCGGCCATCCCCCTGCGCACCAACCCCGACGGGTCCGTTGTGCGCGTGCGCGATGTCGGTCGCACCGAGCTGGGCACCGAGTTCTACGATGTGCAGGTGTTTAACAACGGCCGGCCCGCCGCCGGTCTGGCCATTCGCCAGGCGCCGGGCGCCAACGCGCTCGATACGGCCGACGCCATCAAGGCCAAGATGGCCGAGCTGGGCCAATACTTTCCCAAGGGGATGAAGGTGGTTTACCCCTATGACACCACGCCGTTTGTCAAGGTCGCCATCAACGAGGTGGTCAAAACGCTTTTTGAGGCCATTTTTCTGGTCTTCCTGGTCATGTGGCTGTTCATGGGGAACATCCGCGCCACGCTCATTCCGACCATCGCCGTGCCGGTGGTCATTCTCGGCACGTTCGCGGTGCTGGGCGCCTTCGGCTTCTCCATCAACATGCTGACCATGTTCGCCATGGTGCTGGCCATTGGGTTGCTGGTGGACGACGCGATCGTGGTTGTGGAAAACGTCGAGCGCATCATGAGTGAGGAGGGGCTCCCACCCCGCGAGGCCACCGCCAAATCCATGGACCAAATCACCCCGGCCCTGATTGGCATCGGCGTCGTGCTGGCCGCCGTGTTCGGCCCCATGGCCTTCTTCGGCGGCTCCACCGGTGTCATTTACCGCCAGTTTTCCATCACGATCGCCTCGGCGATGTTGCTTTCCGTCCTCGTGGCGTTGATTCTCACGCCGGTGTTGTGCGCGACAATGCTCCGGCCCGTGCACAAGGGCCACCAGCCGGCGGAAAGCGCCATTTGGTTCTTACGCCCCTTCTTCCTGGCCTTCGACCGCGTTTTCTTCAGGTTTCGCGACGGCTACGTCCAATGGGTCGGCCACGCTTTGGCGCGCCGGGTTCGTTACGTCCTGGCCTTTGTGGTGATCGTGGCCGGTTTGGCCTTCCTCTTCACCCGCATGCCCTCCTCCTTCCTCCCGGATGAGGATCAGGGTATTCTCATGTGCCAGATCATCATGCCCACCGGCTCGACGCTCGAGCAGACCCAGGCGGTCGCCGATCAGGTCAAGCAGCACTTTCTCGAAAAGGAGAACGAAGCGGTCGAGTCGTGCATGACCATCGTGGGCATGAGCTTCGCCGGCCGATCTCAGAATAACGGCATGGTGTTCGTCAAACTGAAGGACTGGGAACTGCGCAACCGAGGTGATCTGCGGGTAAAGGCTATTGCCGGCCGGGCCATGGCCACTTTTTCCCGAATGCGCAACGCCATGGTGTTCGCGTTCCCGCCGCCGCCGGTCATCGAGCTGGGGACGGCGCGCGGAGTGGATTTCCAGTTGGTGGATCGGGGTGGACTGGGGCATGAAACCCTGATGACCGCGCGAAACCAGTTTCTGACCATGGCCGCCAAAGACCCCCGTCTGACCAATGTCCGCCCCAACGGCATTGAGGATGTGCCTCAGTTTCGCGTGGACGTGGATTGGGAGAAGGCGGGCACCCTCGGGCTGCCAATCAGTTCGATCCACAGCACCCTTTCGGCGGCATTCGGCAGCACTTACGTCAACAACTTTATCCAGGCGGGGCGGGTCAAACGCGTTTATGTCCAGGCGGACGCGCCGTACCGCCGCCTGCCCAGCGACTTGGAAAGAATCTACGTGCGCAACACCTCCGGCAAGATGGTGCCGTTTGCCTCGTTCGCTTCCACGCGCTGGAGCACCGGGTCGCCCCGCCTGGAGCGATTTAACGGATTCCCCAGCCTCAACATCCAGGGCGAGCCGGCGCCGGGCCACAGCACCGGCGAGGCGATGCGCGCTTTCGAGGGAATCGTTTCCAAACTGCCGCAGGGCATTGGCTTCGATTATACGGGAGTTTCCTACCAGGAACGCATGGCCAGCACGCAGACAGCCCCACTCTACGCCTTTTCGATCCTCGTGATCTTTCTGTGTCTGGCCGCACTTTATGAAAGCTGGCCCATCCCGCTGTCCATTCTTCTGGTGCTGCCGCTCGGCGTGCTGGGGGGCGTCATGGCTTCCATGCTGCGCGGCCTGCCCAACGATGTTTACTTCCAAATCGGATTGCTCACCACGCTGGGGTTGACCACCAAGAATGCCATTCTCATTGTTCAATTTGCCAAAGCGCGCGTCGAGCAAGGCAGGGGATTGATCGAGGCCGCCTTGGAGGGCACGCGCCTCCGGTTCCGGCCCATCGTGATGACCTCGCTGGCTTTCGGGTTCGGCGTGTTGCCGTTGGCCTTGGCGACCGGCGCCGGCGCCGGCGCCATGACCGCCATTGGCACTTCCGTGCTGGGCGGCATGATCACCGGCACGGTGCTCGTGATCCTGTTCGCCCCGCTGTTCTACGTGCTGATCGAACAAACCTTTGGCAAACGCACCGCGCACCCGCCGGCAGCCCCGGTCTCGAATACTTCCAACGGAGGGCAAGGCCATGAATAACCCCCCACTTATCACCATCCAACAAACGCACTTGAACCACCGAGCGTCCGAACGAGCGAGCGGTTGCGAACGAGCCAATCGCCAACTTGCAGTCCGCAGCGCATTCGAAAGACTCCAGCGTTCAGCGGGTTGGCAACTCGCGCGGCAGCACACTCCAAGTCTGTGCCACGCCCTGGCGGCTGCGGTGAGCCTGGC
>CAZVYG010000022.1:0-21818 GCA_964631605.1 uncultured Verrucomicrobiota bacterium | reverse complement strand
CTCGGCGCCGGCTGCACCATGGCCCCCAAGTACACCCGGCCCGCGGCTCCCATCCCGGCGCAATGGCCGACGGGTCCGGCTTACGAACAGGCTGCTGGCGGGTCCAACGCCCCCGCCGCCTCCGAGCTGGAATGGCAGGCCTTTTTCACCGACCCGAAGCTCCAGCAGGTGATTGGCATGGCGCTGACCAACAACCGCGACCTGCGGCTGGCGGCCTTGAACGTCGAGCTGGCCCGCGCGCTTTACGGCATCCAGCGCGACCAGCTTTATCCGGCGGTCAGCGCCCAGGCGGGCACCACCAAACAACGCGCTTCGGCCGACCTCACCCAGGCGAACCAGCCGCGCACCACCGAACGCTACGACGTAAATCTTGGCGTGTTGGCGTGGGAAGTGGATTTCTTTGGCCGCATCCGTAGCCTGAAGGATCGCGCGTTGCAGGAGTATCTGGCCAGCGAACACGCCCGGCGAGGGGCGCAAACGCTGCTGATCTCCTCTGTGGCGAACGCCTATCTGGCATTGGCGGCGGATCGTGAGGCGCTGGCTTTGGCCCAAACCACCCTCGAAACCCAGCAGGCCGCTTACAACCTTGTGCAGCGGCAGTACGCGGTCGGCGTTGCCACCGAGCTGGACCTGCGCCAGGCTCAGACGCCGCTCGAAGTCGCCCGCCGCGACATCGCCGTTTATACCCAACGGGTGGCGCAGGATGAAAACGCCCTGAACCTGCTGGTTGGCGCGCCCGTGCCTGCCGACTTGTTGCCGGCTGAGTTGGGCCGGGTCCGCCCCCCAAGTGACATCGCGCCGGGCCTGCCCTCGGACGTGCTCCTGCGCCGGCCCGATGTGCTGCAAGCCGAGGCGCAACTCCTGGCGGCCAACGCGGACATCGGCGCCGCCCGCGCCGCGTTTTTCCCGCGCATTGCGCTGACCGCGACCCTCGGCACCGCCAGCGACGAGCTGTCCGGTCTGTTCAAATCCGGTGCCGGCACCTGGAGCTATGCGCCGCAACTGGTGATGCCGATCTTTGACGCCCGCACCTGGTCCGCCCTCAAAGCCAGCAAAGTGCAACAGAAAGTTGCCGTCGCGGCTTACGAGCGCGCCATCCAGAACGCCTTCCGGGACGTTGCCGACGCCCTGGCCGCGCGCGGCACCGTGGACCAGCAGGTGGCCGCGCAGCAATCCCTCGTCCATGCGCTGGCCGAGAGCCACCGCCTCGCCACCGCCCGCTATGAAAAGGGCATTGACAGCTACCTCGCCGTCCTGGATGCGCAGCGCTCGCTCTTTGCCGCCCAGCAAGCCCTGGTTGCGCTCCGCCGGGCGCAGGTTGCCACTCAGGTAAACCTCTACTCCGCGCTCGGGGGTGGCGGGCAGGGCGACGAGTCGTTCGCCGCGCCCGCCCCCGCCAGCTTTCCGGCTGAGACGGCCCGCCAATAAGGCGCGGCACGACCAGGGTGGACGCCGGGGCGTCGCGCCCCCGGCGACGGTGAAGACTGAAGGTCCGCTATTGCCGGGCGCAGGAGCTGCCTCTGGCTTTGCCTACTTGACAAACCTAAACGAGCGGGCGAAATACCTTGCCAAAAGCTTAGCTCACAAATGCAGAAACCAATCTTCGGCGGCCGGGAAGTCGGCGGGCTGCAGGTGAAACGGAAGCTTGGTGGCTCGTCCGTTACTGCCGGACTTTGGCCAGAATGCCGACCGACTGTCGGAATGGATGAGCCATTCGCCGCGGCTGCCGCCGGTGGGTCATTCCCAGCGCCGCTTTTTGCGGGGGCTTTGGGTCTCATGCTGCTGCTGCCGATGTCCGGCGGCGCTCAAGGGGCCACCAACGACACCGCCGCTGCCAAACCGGCCAAAGTTCGGCAATGGTCCGCCGCTTTGCGCTGGGAAAACGACACGTTCGGCGGCACCGACCGTTTCTATACCGATGGAGTTTCTCTGTCACTGACGCACACGGGACCAAGTTGGATGGATCCCGTGGCAGACTGGTTGCCATGGGGCGAAGGGCGCCGGACCGTCGGTTACGATCTCTCTCAGATCATGATGACCCCGGAGGACACCAAGCGCGTGATTCCCGACCCCGCGGACCGGCCCTATGCCGGCATCCTTGCCTTGGGGCTGACTTTGCATGTGGAACGGTCAAATGCCTACCACGGCCTCAAGTTTCTCACGGGGGTGGTGGGGCCGTGGTCGCTGGCCGAGGAAACTCAGCGCGAGGTGCATCGCCTCATCGGCAGCGGAAGACCCAAAGGCTGGAGCTACCAGTTGGAGAACGAACCCATTGTGAATTTCGCCTACGAGTATCGCCACCGGTTCCAGCTCGCAGGTCAGCCCGGACGCTGGGCCGTCGAGGCCTTGCCCGTGGCGGGCGGCTGGCTCGGGAACGTCCTCATTCAAGGACAGTTCGGCGGGCTTTTGCGCGCGGGTTACAACATCCCGAAAGATTTCGGCCCGACTCTCGTGCGCGGCCTGGGACATCTGCCACCCCCAAACCGCGAGAATGATTCCGGGCGGGGCTCTGACTGGGGGTTTTCGCTTCACGGCGGCAGCATGGCGAATCTGGTTGTGCGGGACATCACACTTGATGGCAACACCTTCGAAGACAGCCCGCGCGTGGATAAGAATTTTTTCGTTCCGATGGCGGGGATTGGTCTGAGCGTGGGCAACCGCCGTTTTCAGGCTTCTTTTACCTATGTTTTTTGGGGCAAAGAATTCGAGGGACAACGCGATTACTCGAAATTTGGAGCGGCTACCCTGAGCTACTATTTCTGACCCCGCCGCTGAGCCTCTTCATTCCGTTTTGCCGGTTGCGTTTTCCGGCGGTTCGGCCTGCGGCTTGCCGCCAGCACCGAACACATGGACGCGATGATCAGTGCAGGGGATATAAAGCCTGCCACGCGGATCAAAGGACGGCCTGGCCTGGACACTGCGTGGCGTCCGGTAAAACACGCTTCGTTCACCCCGCGGATTGATTCGGTGCACTTGGCCGAGCGGGTCGCCGATGTAAAACACGCCGTCGCCTTCTCCGGCGCCACCGGCCAGCAGATAATCACTCCCGGTGTCAAAACTCCAGCCTGCCGCGCCCGTGGACGAAAAACTCCGCAACCAGCCACCGAGGTCCGACACCACGATCTCTCCCCCCGTGAGCAGGCTCGGCATGGCCTGAACGGCCGCGGGGAGGGAGCGGCGCCACAGCACCGTTCCATCCTCCATCCTGCAAGCAACCAATTCTCCTTCGCGTGCCTTATTGAGGATAAGGTAAGCCATGCCCCGCTCCTCATCCAACACCGGTCCGGCCGCCACCAGCGTTCTGCGAGCCCCTTCCGGGTTCTCCGCTTGACGTAACAACACCTGTCCCTCCCCCCTGCTGCTCACCTTGACCAACTCCACCCCATGCCCCGAACGCACCCGCAGGCAATAAACGTTCTCCGCCCGATCGGCGGCTGCCGCCGCTCTCGGCGATATGCCCGCCTCCCAACTGAATCGCTTCTGGCCGGTCTGCGCCTCCAGTGCATGGAATTGCCCGCCCCAACTGCTCAAAACCACCAGCCCGGCCCGCGGCAGATACAGCAGGTCCGATAGAATGCGAGGATCACTCTTGCTGGGAATGCGCTGCCGCCAAACCGTTGTGCCACTGTCTGTCTCAAGGGCGCGAACCTCGCCGTGGTGCGTGGCGACGAACAGAACCCGGTCGTCGGCGCTCACCGCCGGCGTGGCGGAGATGCCAGCGTCAAGCTGCACGCGCCACCACAACTTGCCGCCTGGCTGGTGGGCTTGGACAACGCCCGCCATGTCCGCAACAAATGCCGTCCCGCTCTGTGTAAAGACAACCGAGGCCTGCACCGCTCCGCTCGTTTCCAGACGTCCCGCCGGCTCGGCGGACAGGCGCGCGGCGCCGCCAAACAGGCCGCGGCGGGAGTTGTCGCCTCCACCGCAACGCCAAACGACACTCTGAGATGAAACGCCGTCCGACATCCTTTTACGCTCCAATCCTACGGAAGGTCGGCTCATACTCAAATCGCGCCGCTTCGATGCCAACGCCCCCGACTTCAAGGTTCTTGATTCGGTTCTCCCCGAGCCCGCGCCGGCGCGCCAGTGCCAGATGATTAAGCCCATTCACAAACGGCCAGGTGCGGTCGGCGGCGTCGGGGTCAAAACCCATCACGGCGGCGGCCACCGCATCAGTGCAAACCGGGTTGCGCCCGGCAATGAGCAACCCCGGCCGCGTCAGGGAAACCATCGAGCCATTCCACCATCCCTCAGCCGTTTGGATCGTGCTGATTCCATCAATCACCGCCAGGTCAACCCTGAAGGCCGCAGCCAGGTCCACGATAAAATGCGGCACGTTGTAGCCATGGTCGCCCGGCACCCCTTTGCCCGTGAACGTGCGCACCGACGTCAGGGGCGCCCGGTTGCACTCGTGCATGGTGCCGTTCCGATACCCCACCGCGCGCTCATCGGGATTGTCCTTCAGGTCGTCCCCATAAAGGCTGCTGGGCGGAATGCCGAAGAGATTCTTCAGACCGCCGCTGATGCCGGCGGACACGTGGCTCTTGAGTTTCGTGAGCGAAATCAGAACATCCGTGTCCACGTAAGTCCGGTTGACCTCCCACGCCGTGGCCAGTTGGCCTTCCGGCACCTTGACGATCGCGTAGTCCCCATACACTCCCCGGTTGCGCGTGTTTTCAAACCGAACGCGCCCCTCCATTGCAGCCTTGAAATCCGTCAGCTTGAACCCGTAGCCCGCAAACGCCTGCTCCTCGGGAGTCGAACAGGGCAATTGATCGCAAAAGATCACTTGGCGCGCCCCGTTTTCCACCAGCAGGCTGCCCAGCGCCAACGCCACCACGGGATGCACCGTGACGCCCAGCCACAGCGGCACACTCCACAAACTCTCTTCGGAACTGTTAACCAGGTTGAGCTTGACAGTAACATGCCGATTTCGGACCAGCCGACGCAGCCCCCCCACCTCCTCGATCATGCGCTTCAGAACACTCCGCACCTCTGCATAATCGTAGCGCCGACAAAACCTGACGCTGGTTGGAGCGCTCGGCGCCGGCCGGCCCCCAGCGCCGGCCGCCTGCGCCACTCCTCCCGAAAACGCGGTCGGCGAGGCCAAAGCAATGGCTGACCACTTCAGAAAATCACGCCGCGACAGGGCCCGGCCCGGACACATCGGCTGCCGGTTGCGATGCGACGAAGCGCCACTCATACACTCGACAGCATAATTTCACACACATTGGGCCGATAGCCATCACTTTTTGGAGGGCGTTGGAGTAAGGGCGCAGGGCCCGGCCTCCACCCAAGGGGCGGTACGGAACCGAACCTACCGTAACTGTACGGGTAGCTTGCGTTTGCGAACCAGCTTGTCCGAAGCCTCTTATTGAAGCATTTTAGGCATTGAATCATGCTTGTGATCACAACCCAACGCGCTGTCATCCGAAGCGGTTGGCAGCCATCCGCGTGAGCCTGAGCATTCCCGGATGCAAAACCCGAAGTTAACGCCCCCGATTCAAGGATTGCGCGGGCGCGCCGGCCTGTCGCTTCCGGCACGCCCGAGGCATTCCTCTTGGGTTGAGCTCTGGTCCGTCCTGCTGGTTCTGTTGGTAGGGAGCCAGGCCGCCGGCTGGGCCGACGCCTCCCTGGTTTTTAATGAAATCATGTACCACCCGGCAACGGAAGAACCGCTCATGGAGTGGGTCGAGTTGCACAATCAGATGGCGGTGGACCTGGACGTTTCCGGATGGTCTATGGATGGCGGCATTGGCTTTGTGTTCGGCTCGAACACGGTCGTGCGCGGCGGAGGTTATGTGGTGGTGGCTTCCTCGCCCGCCACGCTCATGGCCCGGACCGGCCTGACCAATGTGTTTGGGCCGTTTACCAACCGCCTTTCCAACAGCGGCGAACACTTGCGGTTGCGCAATAACAACGGGCGGGTGGTCAGCGAACTCGACTATGGCGTGGGAGGCGATTGGCCCGTGGCTCCGGACGGTTCGGGTGTTTCCCTTGCGAAACTTGATGAAAGCCTTGCCAGCAAACCGGCGCGCAACTGGACGTGGAGCGCCCAGATGGGCGGCTCTCCCGGCGCGAAGAATTTTCCCACCGCTCCCGCGTTGACACCGCTGGCCTTCAACGAGCTTGCCGCGGCCACCAACACGGATTTTTGGTTGGAAATCGCCAACTGGGGCACCAACCCCGTGTCCCTGACCGGCTACGTGATCGTCCATGACGGGACCACGAACGCGGAGTATGTCTTCCCCTCCGCCACCTCCATCCCTGCGGGGAATTGGCTCGCGGTTTCCAACTCCGCCTTGGGGTTCACCCCCCGAGCCAAAGACAAACTCTGGCTCCTCCCGCCCGCTCGCGACCGCGTCGTGGACGCGGTCGAGCTTAAAGACTCCGCTCGGGCTCGGTTTCCCAATGGCCTGGGTGAGTGGCATCGTCCGGCCGCACCTACGCCTGGCGCAGCCAACGCGTTTGCGTTTCACGATGAAGTGGTCATTAACGAGATCATGTATCATCATCAGCGGCCGGCAGCGACCAATGACCTGCCCGCCCCTCCCTCGGACGAGGAATGGCTGGAACTCTACAATCGGGGCACCAATTCGGTGGACCTCAGTGGCTGGACCCTGGCGGGTGCTATCGCTTTTCAATTCCCGCCGGGCAAAACGCTGGCCCCCGGGGCATTTCTGGTCGTGGCTCGGAACGCGCAAGCGTTGAGCTGGCTTTACCCGGCGATAGACATCATCGGCGACTACACCGGCCAGCTTGCCAATGATGGCGACACCCTCCTGCTCAAAGACAGCGCCGGCAATCCCGCGGACGAGGTTCGGTATTATACCTCCGGTCGCTGGCCCGTTTATGCCGACGGCGGCGGCTCCAGTCTCGAGCTGCGGGACCCTTGGGCCGACAACTCGAAAGCCGAAGCTTGGGCGGCGAGTGATGAAACGGCTCGCGCCGGCTGGCATGCCTACAGCTACCAGGCCGTGGCCCAAACCCGCTGGTTCGAGCCCTCGCAATGGAAGGACTTTATCGTGGGCCTGCTCGAAGCGGGCGAGTGCTTGCTGGACGACCTCAGCGTGGTCGAAATCCAGGGCGCCAACCGCACGCAACGCCTGGTGAACGGCAACTTCGAAAACGGCGCCACCGGTTGGCGGGTTTTAGGCACCCATGGCCGGAGCCGGGTGATTGCCGATCCGGACAATTCCTCCAACCACGTCCTTCACCTCCTCGCTACCGGCCCGCAGGAACACATGCACAACCACGTGGAATCCACTCTTAACGATGGCGGTATCACCGACGGTCTCACCTACGAAATCTCCTTCCGTGCCAAGTGGCTCGCGGGCGGCAAACTCCTGAACACACGCCTGTTCTTTAACCGCGTGGCCCGCACGACGACTCTCCTGGCGCCGCAACTCAGCGGCACTCCCGGCGCGCCCAACTCTCGCTACGAGACGAACATCGGCCCCACCTTCCTTGCCTTCCAGCATCAGCCGGTGGTCCCCTCGATCAACCAGCCGGTGACCGTTTCAGTGACACCCCAGGACCCCCAAGGCGTGGTCTCTTGTGAGCTCTGGTGGTCGGTAAACAGTGGCGCTTTTTCGCACGCGACCATGACGGCCAAAGGTGATGGCAGGTACGAAGGCACCATCCCGGCCGCAGCCGCGGGAAAGATCGTTCAGTTTTATGTGAAAGCGACGGATTCGCTTGGAGCCACGGCTGCTTTTCCGGCCGCGGGCCCTGACAGCGGGGCGCTCTACATGGTTGCCGATGGCCAGGCGCAACCAACCCTGGGCCATAATTTTCGGCTCATTTTTACGCCCGCCAACTGGGCCTTGTTGCGTGCGGTTACCAACCTCATGAGCAATGCAACGCTGCCGTGCACGTTGATCTACAACGAGCAGCGTCCCTACTACGACATTCGCGCCCTCCTCAAAGGCAGCCAAAGCGGACGGCCTGCGGACCCGCGTCCCAGTTTTAACGTCAAGTTCCAGCCCGACGACCGGTTTCGAGGCGTTCATCCCGTTCTGCTCATGGATTGCTCCGGTCCGCCCGGCACCGCCAATCACCAGCAGGAAATCCTCGCGCACCACATGTTGCTTCATGCCGGCGGCATTCCCGGAATGCAGCCCGACCTCGGCTGGCTGATTCCCCCTTTCCAAACCAACACCGGTCCGGCCTTCGTCATTCCCCGGCACGAGGATGAGTTCATCGAAACCGCCTTTGACAACGGAGGCGACGGAGCTGAGTGGAGCTTTGAACTGATCTATACCCCAACCACCACCAATAGCGCCGGTTACAAGCTGCCCAACCCGCAGATTCTTCTCGGTGTGGACCTTCAGGATTTGGGGGATGACAAAGAGGCCTATCGCTATAACTACATTCTTAAATATCATCGCGGGGCGGACGATTTCCGGCCGGTCATGACGCTGGCCAAGACCATGGAACTGCCCAGCGGCCCGCTGCTCGATGCCCAGGCTCATCTGCTCATGGACCTGAACGAGTGGCTGCGCACGCTGGCTTTCGTCTCCCTGTGCGGCGAGTCGGATTGGTACAGTTTCAGCAATCCGCACAACTTCAATCTATACCAGCGGCCCAGCGACGGCCGCCTCGTGATGCTGCCGTGGGATGTCGAGCACCTCTACCTGCGCTCCTCCACGGCTCCCTTGCTGGGCACTGCGGCGCCCTACTGGACCGATCTGGCCAGATTGCCGGGCAACAAGCGCCGCCTCTATGGTCATGCCCAGGACATGATTCAGTCCACGTTCAACACCGCTTACATGACCTATTGGGCCAATCATTACTCCCGGTTTGCCCCCGGCCAGGATTTCACCGAGCTGTTGCCCAAGATTCAGGCTCGCGCCGCCGCGGTCCTGGCGGAGATCAACGCGGCGGGCGGCAACGCCCCGTTTGCCATCTTGGGCACCAATTATATTGAAAGTTCCAATTCCGTCGTCACGCTCAGCGGCACGGCGCCCGTCCAGGTCCATACTCTGCGCATCAACGGCGTCGAGTACCCAGTGACATGGACCACGATCTCCAACTGGACGGTCATGGTGGCCGTGACGGCTCCGACCACGCCGCTCTATATCGCCGGCTATGACCTTTGGGGCAATGCGTTGACCAACTCCGCAGCTAGTGTCACGGTCCGTTTTACTGGCACCCCGCCCCATCCTGCAGGCAAAGTGATTTTCAGTGAAATCCTCTTTCAGCCGCTGATCCCTGGCGCGGCCTGGGTCGAATTGCAGAATACCTCCGCCTCGACCTTCGACCTTTCAGGCTGGCGGATTGAGGGCCTGGCTTACACCTTTCCCGCGGGCACGCTCCTGACCAACGGCCAGTTCCTGGTCTTGGCTGAAGAGGGCAACGCGTTTCTCAGCGTTTATGGCACGAACGTGACCCCGTTCGACTTGTTCGCCGGAAAGCTCCAGACCAACGGCGAAACTCTGACACTGTTGATGCCCGGCGCCCTCCCGAACTCGGAGGTGGTGGTGGATCGCGTGCGCTACTCCGCATTGCCGCCTTGGCCCGCACCTACCCCGGGCCTGTCGCTCCAAGTCATGGATGTGGCCCAGGACAATTCGTGCCTGGCCAACTGGGGCTTGGGCGCCCCCACGCCAGGCCGGTCCAATGCACTGGCTCAAACGCTGCCGCCCTTCCCGGACTTGTGGATCAATGAATTGCAGCCGGAGAACCTGACCGGGATTACCAACCGCGCGGGACAGCGGACCGCGTGGATTGAGTTATACAATGCCGCAAGCAACTCCGTCTCGCTGGAAGGACTTTATCTGACGGATTCCTACGCTGCGCTCATGGCGTGGCCCTTCCCGACCGGCGCAACCCTTGGACCCGGCCAGTTCAAAGTGCTTTTTGCTGATGGCCTTTCGTCCTTGTCCTCCAGCAACGAGTGGCACACCACCTTCAGCCTGGCGCCCGGCCACGGTGCTGTGGCCTTAAGCCGCGGGTTCAACGGCCAGCCCCAGGTCCTTGACTTCCTTGATTACACCAACATCGTCCCCAACCGTTCCTATGGCTCGGTGCCCGATGGCCAGGGGTTCGACCGCCGGGAATTGTATTATGTTACGCCGGGCGCGACCAACAACGGCGCCAGCCCGCCGCTGAACGTTTTCATCAATGAATGGATGGCCGCCAACTCGCACACCATCCCCAATCCCATCAGCGGCGCTTACAGCGATTGGTTCGAACTGTACAATGCCAGCACCAACGCGGCTGACCTGGGCGGATTCTATCTCACCGATAATCTCCTGGACCGATTCAAACATCGAATCCCGAACGGCTGTGTGATCCCCCCTCTGGGTTACCTCCTGGTCTGGGCGGACGGCCGCAACACCAATGGCACTCCCGACCTGCATGTCTCCTTCAAAATGAACAAAGACGGCGAAAGCCTTGGCCTTTATGGCGCCGACGGCAACCCGGTTGACTTTGTCTTTTACGGGCCGCAAACGGCCGACGTCAGCGAGGGTCGCTACCCGGATGGCCCCGGCTCCCGTTATTTCATGCCCCTTCCCACCCCGCGCGCGGCCAACGTGATTCCCAACACCCCGCCGGTCCTGGCCGAGATCGGCACGCGTTACACTTACTCCGGCCAATGGTTGCGGTTCACAGCCAGCGCCACCGACGCGGAAGCCGCCTACCAAACCTTGTCGTTCAGCCTCGAGCCTGGCGCGCCTCAGGGAGCCGCCATCGGCGTGGCCAACGGCGTCTTTGTCTGGTTGGCCGATGTGCCGCCTTGGACCACCAATACCGCTACGGTGCGGGTTACAGACAGCGGCCAGCCGCCCTTGAGCGATACCGCCACCTTTGCCATCTGCGTGCTGCCCCTGCCGCAGCTTCAGATGAGCATGGTCAATGGAAACGGCTGGACGATCTCTTTTCCGACCCTGCCTAGCCAGATTTATCAGATCGAATATAAAGGCGCTTTGGCTGAGCCCGCCTGGAGCCCGCTCACGGGTCCAATGCCGGGCGATGGAACCCTCTTCGAAGTGCACGATCCCTCTCCCAACGCTCAACGCTACTACCGGCTGGTGGTGCTCCCTTCGTTCTAGCCTCGCCGCAAAGCGACGCTCCCGCCGCCAAACGTAGCCGCTCAGACGGTTTCCATTTTGGCCAGCGCGCGTTTCAAGGCGGCCTCAATCACATGCTGACGCTTGGGGTCCTCCACTTTCCGCCCGTCCAGTTCCCGCACGTAGAAGCTGTCAATGGCGGCTCCCCGCTCGGTGCAGATTTTCGCCCCAACAATGTCCAGTTCGAGTTCCGTCAGGGCCTGCGAGATCGTGTAGAGCAGACCCAGCCGGTCTTCCGACTCGGTTTCAATCACCGTGCGGGTCTCTGAGGACTCGTTATCGAAACGGATGCGGGTGGACAGGTGCTCGCCCGTATAGGCTTGGTAGAGGGGCCGGGTGATTCGCTGCCGGGCAATCAGGGCCGGAAAGTCCAGTTCCTCCCCGGTCAGCGCCCGGCCCAGCAGCACCTCGAACTTTTCGCGCTGTTCCGGACTGGCCACTCCTCCCGCCCGCGCATCGGCCACCCAAAAAGTGTCCAGCACGATCCCATCGGTGCGGGAAAAAATCTGGGCGCTGAGAATGTTCAGGCTGGCGGCGCTGAACGAGCCGGCGATCTTCCGAAACAGCCCGGCCCGGTCCCACGTGCAGACCTTGACATGGGTGCAGTCGCGGTCCTTCTCGTCGCGCCAATGCACCACCGGCTTCAACGCGCTCTCCTCGTCGCCGGTCTGCAGCCGCAGGAAGCGGTGCGCCACCGTCAGGTCTTCCAGCACTTCGCGCAATTGGTGAATCTGGAAATAGCGCGGCGGCAGGTTTGCAAAATGCGCCTGGAGCTCCTCGTGGCTGACTCCGGGCGGCAAATGGCGCTGCGCCTCCTCCAGCAGCAGCTCACGCTGCTTTTCCTCCGCGCGCGCGAACTCCGGTCCCCCGCTCAACAACCGCAGCGCCTTGAGATGAAGGGTCCACAGCAGAGAATCCTTGAACCCATTCCAGAGTTGGTCGCTCGTCGCCTGGGCATCCACGAAGGTGTGCAGAGTCAGCAACGCCAGGTTCTCCGCATTTTGCACCTGGCGCGCGAAAGCGCGGATCACTGCCGGATCGTCCAGGTCGCGCCGCTGGGACACCACCGCCATCAGGGTGTGATGGTCAATGATCAGCCGCAAGGTTTGGGTGGCGTTGGCATCCAAACCCAGCCGCCGCGCCACCCCCAAGGCCAGATGTCCGCTCACGGTTTCGTGGCGCCCGCGGCCGTCGGGCTTGCCCGTGTCATGGAGCAGCAACGCAAGGTAAAGCAGGAACGGCCGCTCCAGACTTTGCAGCAGCGGCGTGTATTGATTGTGCGGCGGATGCTTCGCCTCCCAGATCTCGTCCAGTTGGGCCAGGCACCGCAGCGTGTGCTCGTCGGCGGTGTACTGGTGGTAAAACTCGTGCTGCACCAGGCAGGTCAGCCGGCCGAATTCCGGCAGGTACTTCCCCAGCAGGTCCACCTCGTGCATGGCCCGCAGGATTTGCGAAACCGCTCCCCGCTGGCTCAGAATCGTCAGAAACGTTTCTCGGACGTGGGTGTCGGTGCGGAATCTGCGGTCCACCAGGGGGAGCTCGCGCCGGATGAGCTGGGCCAGGTCTGGATGCAGGCGCAGCCCCCGGAGCTGGGCGTGCAGGAACACCCGCATCAGCCGCCGCGGCTGATCGCGAAAGACCCGGTTGGAGACCGCATGGATTTCCCCGTCAACAAACCGAAAGCCATCCACCGACTCATTCGGCGGCTCGCGCCGTCTGGGCAGCAGCGCCCGCAGCGAAAGCTGAGGGAGCCTCCGGGGCGTGGGCAGCAGGGCCAAACGCTGCTCGAGGGTGCGGGTGATGAGGTAAATGTTGCGCGCGTGCCGGTAGAATTCGCGCATGAATTGCTCGATCCGCTTGCTCGGAGACCGCTCCCGATAACCCAGGTTATGCGCCACCGCCGGCTGCAGGTTCTTGCTCAGGACATCCGTGCCCCGGTTGGCGTGGTAGTGCATTTCGGTTCTCACCCGCAGCAGAAAATCGTAGGCCGCCTGCAATTGGCGCCGCTCCGCCCCGCTGATCAGGTCGTGCGCCTCCAAATCCTTGAGTGACCGCGTACCATGTTTAAAATACGCCATCCACAGCAGGTTCTGAAAATCCCGCAGCCCGCCGCAGCCGCTTTTCACATTCGGTTCCTGCATGCAGGCCGAGTTTCCGAACTTCTGGCGCCGCGCCGCCTGATCCTGGATCCGCTGGGCAATGTATTCCGCCTCGTGGCCGCGGACGCACTTCGCCAACAGCGCCGCTTGGAACTGCTTGAACAATTCGTGGCTGCCGGCGATCAGCCGCGCCTCAATCAGGGAAGTCTTGGACTGCATGTCGCTGTTGGCGACTTTAACCGCCTCGGCGATCGTCCGCACCGAGTGCCCCACCTTCACTCCGATGTCCCAGAGCGGATAGAGAATCCCATCCAGCAGGATTGACAGAGGCGGGAGCGGCCGGTTCGCCGCCACCTGCCTGTCGTGCAGCAGCATGAAATCTATATCGCTGTGCGGGTTGAGCTCCGCGCGTCCGTAACCGCCGATGGCTACCAGCGCCAGTGGCGGAAACTCTTTGCGCGCCAGTTCGCTCAAGTTGCCGCGCGCGGCCTGCCACAGGTGTTCCAGCAGCAGGTCCATCATCCGCGCGCGGGCGCGGCAGATGTCCAGGCCCCCGGCGCCTGCCCGGTGAGCCAGCTTGAGCCGATGGGTTTCGAGTTTAAGGTAGGCCTTGTAACGCCCCAGCTCCTGGGTGGCCGCCACCCCGGGAGGCAACACCAGCCGGGCGGCCGCGTCCGCCTCGATCTTCTTCAACAAATCCTGCATCCATGGATTAGTTTGACTGAGAAGATCTCAAAACGCAAGGCGCCCCGGCCGCGGTGCTGGGCTCCGCAGCCGCGACCGGTTTCCACCAGCCGCGTTGCCGACCCGCGTTATCGGTGGGTCGTGGCCGCCTCAGGACACGCCCCGGCAGAGACTTAGGGCTTGGGCAGAATCACCGTCATGTCGCTCAGGCGTTCCGGCCCGAGCAATTTCAGCGCCTCCAAAATGTCCGACTCTCGCTCAATCCAAAGCTCCGGGCAGGCTGGGACGCCAAAGACGCCCTTCGCCACTGGGTTCCGCCGCACTTCACAGGAAATTCCCGCGTTGAACAGCCTCCTTTTTAATCCCCTGACTTTCGCCGGGTCCGCTGACGAGAACAACATTTTCATACTACTTCACGCGCAACTTCGTGCGCCGACCCCCACCCGGCAACTGGAAGAAATACGGAAAAGCTGTCGGGTCGTTACCGGTCCAAAGGCACGATTAACCCCAGTTGCTGGAGTTCCACCCAGCCGACCGCGCGGCTGGTGCGAACCAGCACGTATCCCCGGCTTTGCCGCACCCAGCGCGCCGGCTCGCCCGCCGCCAGCCGCGTGATGGACTGGGCTTCCTGGGTGGGCGTCAGTCTTAAAGGCGTGTCTTTTTCCAAAATGAACCCGAGCTTGGACCGCGTGTGGACGCCCAGATGGGCCGGCAGGCTCAACAGAAAGAACGCCAGCCCGCAGGCTGCGGCCGCCTGGTGCCAGGCCGCCTTTGGCGCCCGTAAAATCCCGGGCAAAGTGACCAGCCCGACGGCCGTCCACAGGCTTAGCGCTGCTATCCATACCCAGGCGCTGTCCGGCAACCACGTCGAAACCACCTCGAACCAAGTCAGCCGCGGCGATTCCAGTTGCGCGGTTTTTCGGGCAAAAGCCAGGTTGTTCCGCGCCTTGGCATTAAAAGGGTCCAGCCATCGCGCCTGTTCCCACGCCAAAATGGCTCGTCCGGTCTGCCCCCGCTGCCATTCCGCGTTGCCCAGGTTCAACAAGGTGCCGGAGGCCGGCCGCAAGTTGGCTTCCTTGCCAAATGCCTCCACCGCCCGGGCGTAGTCGCCAACGCGATAGGCTTCCATGCCCTGCTGAAATAAATTGGTTGCCCCCCGCGCTTCAAGCTGCAGTAATAGGGCACACAAACCGGCCAGAACAAACCCCGCCCCCATCCAGCGGGATGTCCCATTTGCTTCCGAGGGTGGCTGCCGCTGACTCACAGTTTCGCCTCCAAAATGCTCAGCGCCCTCTCCAAGCCCGGGTGCAACGAAAGCAGCGAATCCCCCGCCGGCGCGGTGGGGCTGAATTCCCAGGCATCCGCCGCCGTAAACACGCGCCGAACCGCTTCCCCGGCCGCTCCCGACTGTTCCGCCTCCGGAAGCAACGGCAGCACATCGCTGCCCACCAAGGCCCGGGGTTCCGCGGGATAGTGGGGAGCGCTGGCCACTCTCAACGCACTAACCCCGATCACCACAAATTGCGCAATGTCCCCCTCGCGTACCGCCCGGCGCAGCGCCCGGCGTTGACGCCTCAGCGCCCGTCGCGCCCGCCGCCGCAACACCATCACTGGGTTCTGCTCCAAGTACCGGCGACGGCGGTCCCAGAGGAAAAGTCCCAGCAGCGCCGCGCCGGGTCCCAAGTGGATCAGGGGGAACCACGAGCGCTGTTGGAGCGGCTTGAGCGAGCTTGCAGCAGGTCCCGGTTCAGCCGCCAAACCGCTTAACACCAACTCCTTTTCCGCCTGGGCTGCCAACCCCTCGGCCTGTTCCAGCGGGCGGCGGTCCCCTGGAACGCGCCCGGGCTCAACAACGACGGGGAGCGAGGGGATTGTCAAGTCAACATAGGCCTCGCGCTCGGGGTCGAAGTAGCAAAAGGGAATGGGCGGCGTGGACCGTTCCCCTTCAGCCAGCGGGACCAGTGTATAGTGAAAAGCCGCGAAACCTTGGGCCTGGCGCACTTGGGGGGGAATGTTCTCACCGCTGGCCGGGAGTATCTGCCACTCGCTGGAACGCGGCGCCGGCGGCGCCACCAACCGGGCCAGATTGCCACTGCCGCGCACTCGCGCCACCAGTCGGACCGGGTCCCCGACCCGAAGCTGGCCGCTGGAAAGTTGGGGCGGCTCGAGCGTAAATGTTCCCACTGCCCCCGTGAAGCCTGGAAGCTTGCCCTCGGACGGCAAGGGGCGGACTACCAGTTCCACCGGGTCCGAGTCCACCAACGTGTACTGCGGCATGCCGCCGGGAATCATCGCGGGTCCCTGGATGATGATGGTGCCGGTGAACCGGTTGCCCACACTGTAGCCTTGCGCAAACACCGACAGCTTGCCGGCCGCGATGGGGGTCACAAGCGTTTCATAGATGTAGGTGGGAATCTGCGTGCCGTTCCGCGGGAGGGTCTCGATTCGTTGCCGCGACGCGCTTTGGTCCATGATCAATCCTTGCCCGTTGATCTGCACCTGTGCCAGCCCCTGCACCACGCCGCCGGGGAGGCCGGGCGACAGAATCCGAGCTGCCACCGATTGTCCGACAAACAGGTTTGTCGTCGGCAGCTCGAGAATCAGCCTTTGCGGCGGAGTTACGGGTATCGGCGGATCCCGCATCACTTCCAGGCTCGCCGCCGGCACCACCACCGGCTGGCCCGAAACCAGCACCGTGTATTCCGGCACCGTAAACCGGCCGGGGCTTTCCGCCCGAGCCCAAAAATTATAGGTGGTGCGAGGCTGCATGTTGGTGCCGGTCATTTGCAGAATTTGGCCCTTGGCGCCGGCGCGCAGCGGCAGGTCCGCCGGCGCGGGCACCTGCTCCGGCCACTTGATCATGTCCTCCAGCGCGTTGAACGTCACCCGGTAAACCGACTCCATGCCAGGCCGCGCCACCGGCGGATCGAACGCGGCTGTCGCGCGGACCGGCCCCAGCTCGAGTCGCGGCTGGGACAACATCAGCGACATCAGCGGGTCGCGAACGGGAGGCGGCGAGGTGGGCTGGGCCACTGCGGCGCTCCCCAGGCAAAGCCCAATTACCACTCCCGCCACCAGCTTGCCGGAGGAGCAGCAAACCGAGGCGGACATCCAGTGCGCAATCCCGTCGAAGGTTCTGCCTGAATAGACTCTGTGCATTACCACGTCGGCCGGTTCCGCGTTCTGGGCTCGGCCGTTTGATCCACTCCCATAGGCAGGCGCCGGTCCCCATCCAACCGAAAGCCCTCCAGCAGCCAGCCCGCCTGCTCGGGTGACATGGGCATTTCTTGGCCGTCGCGGGAGGGACCTTCCTCCTGGCCCGGCAGGGGGCCCATCGGCTGCTCCTCTTCCTCCTCGTCGTCACCGGCCGCCCCGGGGGGCATGTCCTCCTCGGGAATGCGACCCCGGAGTTGCTTGAGTTTTTCGCCAAGCTCGCGGCTCTTGTCGCCCATGCCATTCGCGCACTGCTGCAATTCCTGCAGACTATCCACCAGCCGGGCAATGTGGCGGTCCACAACCTCCGCATTATGCCGCGCGTCAGCCGCTTTCGGGTCCAGCTCGACCGTGCTCTTGAAATCGCCCGAGGCCCGCTGCCATTTGTTCAATGCGTTGCCGTGGGCCTGAAGCGCGCGCCTGACAGCCTGGGTCGCCGCCTTGAGCTCCTTTCGTGTGCCACGGCCCCGGAGATAGGCGGCAATCAACTGCCGCAAATCATTTCCCGCCAGCGCCTCATCTGCTCCGGCCAGCGCCTCGTCCACCGCTGCGCTGACGGCTCGCGCGCGCGCCGCCGTCGGACCGGCCGCCGGTCCCTTCTTCAATTCCTCGAGCCCTTGGCCAAACCGGACATGCCCCAGGTTGTAAAGCGCCACCGGCTGAACCCACTCGCGCTGGGTCGCAACCGCGGTTTCCAGGAACGTTTCCGCTTCGCGCAACTTGCCCTCGCGCAGCTTCGCCGTGCCCGCGTTCACATATTCGCGCGGCGTGGTCGGCGGCGGCAGCTCCGGCTGGGCCGGGGGCTGGAGCGCCTCGCTCTGGGCCCCCCGCGCCGCCACCAGGCCAACAAGCAGCACGAGCCCCGGCCACAGGCCGCCTCGCCCCTCGTTCAGGGCGATGCGGGCCCGGCCAAGCCAGCCTCTCTCGTTTGCGATTGATTTCATCAAACCGGTCCAGCTCCACAATATGCTGGCAATCGCGGGAAAGTAAACCGTGTTGCGCCGGGGTTGCGGTTTGCGGTTTTGAATTCTGGCGCGCAGCCTCTACTCCCGGTTTTTCTCTCTGCCGCGCTGGACGAACCCGATCAAGTCGCGCCGCCCACCGCTGCCCCATTCTGATTCAGCACCCCCAAACGGCGCAAGGCAGTCAGCGTTGTCTCCGGCTTTTCCTGCAGAACCGCCTGCCAGCCCCGGGCCGCTCCGGCCGCCACATTCTCCGGCCGATCATCCAGGTAAAGCAGTTCGGCCCCGCGACAGCCGGTGACCCGCTCGACCACCTCGTAAAGGCGGGCATCCGGCTTCATGACGCCATGCTCGAACGAAAGCACGTAGCCGTCAAACTTGGCGAAAAACGGATAGGTTTTACGGATATGATTTGCCGCGAGCTCGTTGGTGTTTGAGAAAACAAAGGTCCGAAAGCCCTCGCGACGCAGGCGTTCATGAAGTTGAACCATCGGTTCGATGGGAGTGAAAATGTTGCTGAAACATTCCGCAAACTCCTCGAACGAACCGCTGAACCCCGCGGCTGCGCGGACCTCCTCGAAAAACTCGCGAGCGGACAACATCCCGGTTTCAAAGCGGTAAATCAGCTCGGACTGGCTGAGCAGGTGGGCCAGCGGTTCGGGCTCCATCCGGCTGCAGCGGCTAAGCTTTCGGGCCGCGATGCCATAGTCAAAGTCCAACAGGACTTTTCCCAGATCGAAAACAACGGTCTTGATCGCCGAGTTAGATTTCACGACGTCCTTCCAAAGCCCGGCTCAGCGTAATCTCGTCCGCAAACTCCAGTCCGGAGCCGGCCGGCAGGCCATGCGCAATCCGCGTGACCTTCAGATTTGGCCGCGCCAGGCGTTTTGCCAGATAGAAGCTGGTGGCATCGCCCTCCACATCCGTGCCCAGGGCGATGATGATTTCCCGGATCGGCTCAGCCTGCAGTCGCTGCTCCAACTCCCCGATGCGCAAGTCCTCCGGTTCAACCCCGTTCAACGGCGAGATCTTCCCGCCCAGGACATGGTATTTGCCACGATAGGTGGCAGACTTCTCCAGACTCAGGATGTCCGTGGCCCGTTCCACCACGCAGACCAGCCCCGCATCGCGACGCGGGTCCAGGCACAGCGCGCAAGGCGAAGACTCAGTCAACCCGCCGCAAACGGCGCAGAGCTGAACCCGCCGGCGCGCCTCGAGAATCGTGTGGGCGAGAAGTTCAACCGCCGCGGGCTCGGCCTGGACCAAATGCAGCGCAATTCGTTCGGCAGACCGTGGGCCGATGCCGGGAAGCTTGTTCAGGACGCCGATCAAGGCGGCCACCGTTTCAGGAAGCGCGGGCACGGAAATCTCGCCTGAAGTCAGAACTGGCGTTCGGGAATCACGTCAGCCCCGGCAGACTGAACCCGGCGGTCACCTTGCCCATTTCCGCCGTGGACACTTCCTTGGCCTGCGTCAGGGCCTGGTTGGCCGCCGTGAGGATCAGGTCCTCCAACAGTTGCGCGTCATCGGGGTTGATGGCCTGGGGATTGATCTTAATCGTTGCCAGGGTGCCGTCGCATCGCGCCACCACCTTGACGGCTCCTCCACCGCTGGTGGCTTCCACCGTTCGATTGGCGAGGTCCTTCTGGATTTGGTCCATTTGCTGCTGCATGCGTGCAGCTTGTTTCATGAGTTTGCCAATGCTCGACATAAAATCAGATTTGGGTTGGGAAACAACGGTCTGGTTCTTCGGGAATTGCTAGGCGCGCACATCCACAATCTGGCCCTTGAAAATCTCGAGGGCCTTTTGAATCAGCGGATCATTCTTGAAATCCTCCTTTGTCATTTGCGGAGCCGCGGGAGGACTCTTGGCGCCTGCCGGCGCGGCGGGGCTGGTCTTCGGAGCTTTCCGCGCCGGCGGGGGCGTGGGCGGTGCCGGCGTCAAAGGCCCGGCTGAATCCGGCCCGTCGGCCGCCACGCCGCCTTGGGGCAGGGCGGATTTAACGAATTTGATCTGGACCCCGGGAAATCCCAATTCGTTCAGCTTGGTCTGGATGATCGCGTGGTTGCGAGAGTTGTCCACCAGCCCAAGATGATTCTCCTGCTCGGGAGGGAAACCGATCGTGACCCCCTTGGAATCAAACGACACCAAATGCGCCCCCCGTAGGTAACTTCCCGTGAAAGGACTGGCCTTGGCCACGGCTTCAACCAACCGGTGCCAGAAGTCAGCCGTATCCCCCACTGGGCTGGCAGATTCTTCGCGCAGGGCCGTCGGCGGGGTTTGCCTGACCTCCGGCTCAGTCCCGCCAGCCGGAGCTGTCGCCAGGGTCGCCGATCGGCTGGCTGTGGGCGCTGGATTCGAGGACCCGGGCGGGACTCCGCTGGCGCGAAACGGGGCCGGGCCCGGCGCGGGGGCCGAACTTGGAATGGGGATGGAGACCACCTCACCCGGGGCGCTCCCACGCAGATTCTGAAGCTGTTTGAGAACTTCGTCCAGACTCAGGGCGTGACGCACCTCGATGGTTTTCAGCAGCGCCACTTCCAGCAGCGTCTTTTTCGAAGCGGCGTCGCGCAGTCGCAGTTCCGTTTCGCCCAGCACCTCGAGTATCCGGGTCAGCCCGCTGGCCGTGACCTTCTGGGCCTGCTGGACAAGGACTGCGGCCTCGGATTCGGAGGTCTCGAGAATCGAAAGGTCGCCCCGCGAAAGCTGGAATATCAGCAGGTTGCGAAAATGGTTGAGGAGGTCCGCGAGCAGGCGGGCCAGGTCTTTGCCCTGGGAAGCCAAAGTGTTGAGCTCGCGCAGCGCTCCCTCGGCATTCCCCTCCAGCAAGGTGCCCGCCAGCGCATGAAGATGGCCCGAGGCCGTCAATCCAAACATCGAAAGCACGTCGGCTTCCTCGATGTGGTTGCCGCAGAAGCTGATGAGTTGATCCAGGGTGGACTCGGCATCCCGCATGCCGCCCTCCGCACCCCGGGCGATGGCGAACAACGCCGGCTCGGCGATCGAGACGTTTTCCTTCGCGGCGATTGCCGCAAGGTGTTTTACAATCAGGGCCGCCGGAATCCGCCGCAGATCGAACCGTTGGCACCGCGACAGAATCGTCGGCAAAACCTTTTCGGGTTCCGTCGTGGCAAACATGAACTTCACATGAGCCGGAGGTTCTTCCAGCGTCTTAAGCAACGCGTTGAAAGCCTCTTTGGTCAGCATGTGAACTTCGTCAATAATATAAACCCGGAACTTCGAACTGGCCGGCGCATACTTGACCGTTTCCCGCAGTCCCCGGATTTCCTCGATGCCGCGGTTGCTGGCTGCGTCAATTTCCATGACGTCGAGGGACCGGCCTTCGGCGATTTCGCGACACCGGATGTCGCTGTCGTCAAAATCGGTCTTCGGCCCGCCCGTGCAGTTGAGGCACTTGGCGAAAATACGGGCAATGGTGGTCTTGCCGGTGCCGCGGGGGCCGCAAAAGAGGTAGGCGTGAGCGATGCGGTTCTGCTCAATGGCATGGATCAGGGTGCGGGTCACATGATCCTGCCCGACCACATCGCTGAACCGCTGCGGGCGGTATTTTCTGGCTATGACTTGATAAGACATGAACGTTACGGACGGGTCCCGCCTTGCGCCCCGCGGTTGCCCGCGGCCGGCGCTCGCTTCGCCGGGGCCTCTCCGGACTCTCAACCGTGCAAAAAATCAGTGCCAGGGTGACCACGGCAGGTGCGGAGCAGACTACCGTTGCTGCCTTCCGGCCCTGGCGGGGTTCGTAAGTCCACATTCCATGGGCCCT
>CAZVYG010000021.1:26139-63360 GCA_964631605.1 uncultured Verrucomicrobiota bacterium | reverse complement strand
GTCCCATAGTCCGATAGTCCCATGGTCGAATGGTCCCGTTTCGCCTTCCACCTTCCCATCTTCTTACCTTCCTACCTTCTTACCTTGCCAACTCGCCGCTGGTGAGCCAGACTAGCTCCACCAACAACGGTGCGTGGCGCATGACGACGACCAAGGCCTACGATTCCCTCAACCGGCTGACGGAGATTTCGTCCGCCCCCTCCGGGTCAGGTCTGTGCTTTGGGAAGCCCCAGCGGGGCGAAATGTTTGTAGCACCCGGGCCTCCTCACCTTTTGCCTTCTTGTTTTTCGGCGGCGCGGCGCCACCCCCGGCCGAAAGCCGCGCGGGCATTCCTGCTCGCCCGCAGGGAGACCGCCCGCGCCGCGCCGCCGAAAAACTGGGGAATGAATGGTGGGGCCGTTGCATTCTACAAACATGCCGCCCCGCTGGGGCTTGGGGTTGGTTGCAAGCGCCCCTTGGCCAACAGGTCCCGGTCTGGGGTGTGGGGCGGTTTCCAGCGCGACTGGCAGGTGACCTCGGGCAAGAAGTATTGGAGCGACGGCACGCCCGTGGCTGGACAAGAGTTCGAGTATGCCTTTGATGACACTTGCCCCGTGAGATATGGCGCCGAGGTTCCTGTGCTTTGCGCTGCCGGTTGGTCGGCGCACCTGACGGGGGCACCATGCGTGCTGGTTTTATCTCACGGGGTAAAGAACCGCACCCGCACGAAGGCCGGAGGCGATGGGAATGGCGTAGGCCTCCGCTCGGCAGCGTATTCGGCGAACAACCTGAACCAGTACACCAGCCGCGACGTGCCGGGCGCGGTGGACGTGATGGGGATTGCCTTCGCCACAAACACCGTGACGGTCAACGGCCAGGCCGTGTATCGCAAGGGCGAATACTTCCGCAAGGAATTGAGCGTGAACAACGCCTCCCGCGCCGGTCTGGACGAACATTACGGTCAATGCCACCGGCCAGGCCTGGCCGTTGTGTCCGCCGGTGTTCAAGACTGCGGGGTTACCGGCGTCAGCCGTTTTTGCTTGTTTCCGGGCTGCCGCCGGGGTTTATGTTGGCCGCATGGCACAGGCTCGCTGGCTGGACTTCTCCGGCGCCCCGCGGTTTGGCTCGTTGGCGGCGCGCGGGGCGGCCTGGGGGCTGGGGTTGTGTCTGTTGATGTCCGGCCGGCCCCTGGCACCGGCCGCGGCGGCCGAGGCCGCGCCCCGGCGATTCCTGATCATCCTCGAAAACTCACGGGTGATGCAGCGGCGCAGCGAGGCCGCGCTCCAGGTGACCCGGCAGTTGCTGGATGGCGCCTTTAGCGGCCAACTGCGACCCGGTGACCAGCTCGAGATGTGGACTTTTAACGAGAGCGTTAACACCGCCGCGCTGCCAGTGGCAGAGTGGACCGCGGCGAGCCGGCCCTACATCTCGGTTCGGGTGATGGATTTGATCCGGCGACTGCCTTATCAGAAACGGCCGAGACTCGAGTGGGTCGTTCCCGAGCTGAATCGCGTGATTCGGGAATCGCCCTGGGTGACCGTCATCCTGGTCGGTTCAGGGGAAAGCGAACTGCGCGGCACCTCGGTGGATGAGGCAGTCAACGAAGCCTGCCGGCAATGGCGCGCCGAGCAGCAAAAGGCGCGCATGCCAATTGTTACCTTCCTGCGTGCCCGCCAGGGGGCCATTACCGATTGGTCCGTCACGCCAGCACCCTGGCCGCTGCAGCTTCCGCCTCCTCCTCCCGAAACCATCGCGGCGTCGTCCGCGCCCTCTTCGGCGGCGGCTCCGCCGCCCGCCCGGGCTGCACCAACACCCCCGGCAACCAATCCTCCCCCAACCGCCACGGCCTCCACCCAAACCAAAACCAATCCGCCGGCGCCGCGCGTTCCAGCACCCGCCCGGGCTGCACCAACACCCCCGGCAACCAATCCTCCCCCAACCGCCACGGCCTCCACCCAAACCAAAACCAATCCGCCGGCGCCGCGCGTTCCAGCACCCGCCCGGGCTGCACCAACACCCCCGGCAAGCGATCCTCCGGCAGCGTTGCCGGTTCCCCCTCCGCTTGTTGTCTCGGGACGGAAGCCGGAGGCGCCGGCCGTTTCCTCGACGTCGGAGGCAACCCCACCTGGCGCCACGAGTGCTCCTCCGGCCGCGACAGTTGCTTCATCACCGCCTCCCGCCCCGGATCCCCGGCCAGTTGATCCGCCAGAGACTTCCCCGCACGAGCGCAATTCGCCGGCGACTCCAGCCGCGGCTCCCTTTGTTCGCTCCGACCCCTTGACGGCTCCGGCGGCACTTGAGAGCAATCCCCTGGATACGGCGGCTGCCCCAACCCCGCCGGCTGTTCCTCCGCTTGCGCCGCTCATTCCGCCGCAGGTCAGCCGCCCTCCCGCCGTTGAGGCGGCCCCGACGCCGGCCCCGGCTTTGCCGGCTGTTGAGTCTCCGGCGAGCCAGCCTTGGTTCTCGAGCCGGTCGGTGAGTTACCTGCGCGAGAATGCGACGTGGCTGATTCTCCTGTTGCTGGCCGCGGCGCTGAGCGCCTACTGTTTCTGGCGTTGGTTCCGAGCCCAGTTCGTCCGGCCCGCGCTCGACATCAGCTTTCTGCCCGAGCCTGGCAGTCGGAAGCGACTCGCCCCCCCGGGAGGGACGCCAGCAACACCGTCGGCGGCCCCGGCCGCGGCGGGGACTGAGGCTGCGGGGGCGGCATCTGAAGCGGCGCCCCCGGCGCAGGCGACTTCGAGGGTGTCCAAAGCTTAATTGACTTATGCCGGGACACGTGGAAAGGGACGATGCAAAGGGGCCTTGACGAAGGCCTTTCGCGGCCCAGGCATCACTTTCGGGCCCCGTTTTCGTTCGGGGAGAAACCCGGGCGCCGCCGCCAGCAAGAGAGACTGGTGGTTGGGAGGAAACATGGCGACAGACGACAAGCTTTTATGAAAACAACATGGGTCCGGCTGCTGGCCGCGATGACTGTTCTTGCGGCGGCCGCGCAAACCGCCGCCGGCGGCTCTTTGCCCGCCGAGGCGCGGCCCAACATTCTGTTTTTGCTGGCGGATGACCTGGGGTACATGGACATTGGAGCCAACAACCCGCAGACTTTTTACGAAACGCCGAACATTGACGCGCTGGCAAGGAAAGGGATGCGATTCACCTCCGGCTACGCGGCCTGCCCGGTCTGTTCGCCGACCCGCGCGAGCATTCTCACCGGCAAATACCCGCAACGCACCGGCGTGACGGATTACATCGGCGCCGCGCAGCCCGGGAAATGGAAACGCGCCACGAAGCTGTTGCCGGCGCCTTACCAGGAGCGGTTGGACCTCGATGAAACCACGCTGGCGGAGGCGTTCAAACAGGCCGGTTACCGCACTTTCTTTGCCGGGAAATGGCATTTGGGTCCGGAAGGATTCTGGCCCGAGGACCAAGGATTTGAGATCAACCGGGGCGGGATTGACCGCGGCGGGCCCTACGGCGGCAACAAATACTTCTCGCCGTACGACAATCCCCGCCTCGAGGATGGGCCCCCGGGCGAGCATCTTCCCGACCGCCTGGCGACCGAGACGGCGAAGTTCATCGAAGCGAATCGCGACCGTTCCTTCTTCGCATATCTAAGCTTTTATTCCGTCCACACCCCTTTGATGGCGCGCGAGGATTTGAAGCGGAAGTACGAGGAAAAACGGCAGCGGCTGGGCCTGGAGCCCAAATGGGGGCGGGAGGGCCAGCGCGAGGTGCGATGGGTGCAGGAGCACCCGGTTTATGCCGGCATGGTCGAGGCGATGGACCAGGCGGTGGGCAAGGTGCTGGCCAAACTGGATGAGCTCGGGCTGACCGATCGGACGGTCGTGGTCTTTACTTCCGACAACGGCGGGCTTTCCACCTCCGAAGGGCATCCGACCTCCAACCTGCCGTTGCGCGCGGGCAAAGGCTGGCTTTATGAAGGCGGCATTCGCGAACCGCTGATCGTTCGCGCGCCAGGGGTCACCCGCCCGGGAAGCGTCTGCGACACACCCGTGACCAGCCCGGATTTCTATCCCACCCTCCTCGAACTGGCCGGGCTGTCCCCGCTGCCGAACCAGCATGTTGACGGCGTCAGCTTCGTCCCCTTGTTGCGGGGGGCCGACCTGAGCCGCGGCCCCATTTTCTGGCATTACCCCCATTACGGCAATCAGGGCGGCGCCCCCGGCGGCGCCGTGCGCGAGGGTGATTGGAAACTCATTGAATGGTATGAAGACGGCCGGCTCGAGCTGTTCGATCTGCGGCGCGACCTTTCCGAACAACGCAACCTGGCGTCCGAACAGCCGGCCAAGGCAAGGCAACTGCAGGTCAAACTTCAAGCCTGGAGGAAGGCCGTGGGCGCGAGGATGCCGGCGCCCAATCCCCATCCACAACCAGGGGCGAGCGAGGCATCCCCGCCGCCACGCCGCACACAACCGGCTCAATAAACCAACAACCCCGCTGATCCATGAACCGATTTGTCCTTCACCTGCTTTGCGCGCTGGCCCTGGCCGCCGGCGCCGCCGCCGCGCCGCGCACCAACGTGCTGTTCCTGATCTCGGATGATCTGAACAACTTTCTCGGGTGTTATGGGGATCCGCGCGTCCAGACGCCGAACCTGGACCGGTTGGCTGCGCGCGGTGTGCGCTTCAACCGCGCCTATTGCTCGTTCCCGTTGTGCGGCCCGAGCCGCAATTCGATGCTGACAGGCCTTTACCCGAACAGCTCGGGCATTCTGGCCAACGCGCAAATCTTCCGCCAAACCATTCCCGCGCAGATCAGCCTGCCCCAGGCCTTCCGCCTGGACGGTTACTTTGCCGCGCGTCTGGGCAAACTCTACCACTACAACGTGCCCAATTCGATCGGGACCGACGGCCATGACGACCCGGCGTCCTGGGAACTGGAGATCAATCCGGCGGGGGTGGACCGGCTGGAGGAGGAGCCGCGCATTTTTTCGCTCGTGCCCGGCCAGTTCGGGGCCACGCTGAGCTGGTATGCCTCGCCCAAGGGCGACGCGCACCACACCGATGGCAGGCTGGCGGCCGAGGCCGAATGGGTCCTCGAGCGCTGTGCCGGCCGTGAACCGCGCCCGTTCTTTCTCGCGGTGGGCTTCTTCCGCCCGCATACGCCTTACGTGTCGCCCAAGGCTTACTTTGAGAAGTATCCCGAGCGGGAGATGCCGGTGGTCCAGGGGGTCAAAGAGGACCAGGCCGATCTGCCGGCGGCGGCGCTGGCAAGCTACAAGCGCGAGGAGGACAAGCTCACCGACGACCTGCGGCGGCAATGTCTCCAAGCCTATTACGCCAGCATCAGTTTCATGGACGCTCAGGTGGGCCGGGTCCTCAATGCCCTGGACCGCTCCGGGCTGGCGGATCGCACGATCATCGTGTTTACCAGCGACCACGGCTATCACATGGGCGAGCACGGGTTGTGGCAGAAAAGGAGCCTTTTCGAGGAGAGCGCGCGTGTCCCGTTGCTGATCCTTGCGCCGGGCATTGGGAAGCCGGGCGCCGTCGTGGAAACACCGGTAAGCCAGGTGGACCTTTACCCGACGCTCGCCGAGCTTTGCGGGGTCAAACCTCCCCCGAATCTGCAAGGCCAAAGCCTGGTCCCGATGCTCAAAGACCCAACGTCGGTCGGCCGGGGGTGGGCGCTCACCCAGGTGACCCGCGGGGGCGGGGGGCGACGGGCGCTGGATACCGGCGCCGCCGGCCAGTTCATGGGTTACAGCCTGCGCACCGCCCGGTGGCGCTACACCGAGTGGGACGAGGGAAACCAGGGCCGCGAACTGTACGATCACGACGCGGATCCGAAAGAACTCAACAACCTCGCCAAGGATCCCGCCTACGCGCGGACCCTTGCCGACCTCTCGGCTCAACTCCGCGGTGCCGTCAAAGCCACCTTCCCGCCCTCGGGCGCAACCCCGGGGATCGCCGAAGGCGTCTGGCCGCCAAGACTGACCAGGCCCTGAGGAGGCTTGGCGGCGGGCTGAGAAAAGTGTTATGATGTATATATGGACTCGCGACATGCCAATCCCAGGCTGCGGGCCTTCACCGCTCCCGAACTCCTGGTGACCGTCGCCTGTTTGGTGGTGTTGGCGGTTCTCCTTTTGCCAACCCTTGCAAGACAAAGAGCCCGATCATCGAAGATAAACTGCACGAATTGCCTGAAGCAAATTGGCCTGGCCTTCCGGTGTTGGGCCCTGGACAATAACGACCGTTTTCCGATGCAGGTATCCACGGCAGAAGGAGGAACAATGGAAATTGCCGCAAGCGGCCTCGTATTCCCTCACTTCGCCGTTATGTCCAACGAACTGAGCACCCCCAAATTCCTGCGTTGTCCAGCAGACACGAGCCGAATTTATGCCACCAACTTCGGCTCTGCCTTCTCGGACACAAACATCAGCTACTTCGTGAATATAGATGCCGTTGAAGGGGCGCAGTCCAATCTGCTATCTGGTGACCGCAACTTGACCAACAAAGCACTGCCGGGCAGGCCGCTTGTTTATGTCACCAAAGACACCCCGCTCGGGTGGACCGGGGAGATTCATTCAGAGAGGGGTAACCTTGGGTTTGTTGACGGTAGTGTTTATCAATTTACGAATCTTAGGGCGCGAGAGGTTCCAATAACCGCTAGGGGGGTGACAAATCGCCTGGCGCTGCCGTGATCGTTGCACCCGCTCAGGCCGGGTATCGCTCGAGGTTAACGGTAGGCCGCGGGACTCCTGTTCCTGTCAGGCCGTCGCCCGAAAACCGATGCGCGTCCCCAACCGGGCGCCTTACTTACCACGGCCGGCTCCGAGCGTTACGCTGGTCAGTTCGATGCCGTCCCCGGCGCCGAGGTTGCGCGAGTAGGCTTTTTCGCGGGGATTGTTCCAGTGTTCGTAAGCGCCCAGACTTGGCAACCGGCTGGTGGGTGCGGGGTGGTTGGGATCGTAGAAGGTTCCGGAAGGGGGATCGTTTGCAAGGGCCGCCTCGCGCAGGTAATCGTCCACCCCACCCCGGCCGGTGAAGTCGGGCCAGTCGGTCGAGAGGAAATCGAACCCGACGGAATCAATGGCGACGGGGTCCTGGGAGGCCAGCAGGCTGCAAGGCCAGTGGCCGTTGAAGGGCGGCGGGCGCAGCGGCTGCGGGCCGGGGTCGCGCGGATGCACGCCGGCAAAGAGGCCGTCCACGAGATAGAGCAGAGTCTTGCCGCCCAGGTGAGCGTGGCCGGTCAGGTCCACCAAAGCGCGGTAGCGGCCGGTTTCGCGCGCGAAGCAACTGGGATGGATGTCATAATACCCTTCCTGGACGGGCCAGCGGATCAGCGAGCCGTAATGGTTCTTGGCGCACAGGGTAACTCCGGCGGCCGAGTGAGCCTTGAGGTTGGCGAAGTTGATGAGGTAATCCGCCTCGGCAAAAGAGGCGGGAAGATAATCCTGGGCCTTGCCTTCGGGCCGGCTGCTCCAGTAGAGGGGCTGCCGGGAGGGCGTCACTTTAGCCCGGTCGAACTTCCCCGCGTAGTCCTCGCAACGCAGGGCGGAGAAGGAGCCGTGAAGCAGGTCATAGTACTCGTGAACCAGGCAGGCGAGCGTGTCGCAGACGGTGATGTTGCCAGCGGGCACCCCCGCGCCGACCAATTGGTTTACGAGGGCGAGGATCATCTGTGGGGCGGTGTTCATGTAATCGTGCCTGCGGATGAACCGGTAGGTTTCGAGATTCACGTGGCCCTCGCGGTAGATCAGCCCAACCCAGTTGGGTTTGATGGCCACCTGCTCCCCGGCGCGATATCCAACATCCCCTTTGCCCCGGCTTTGGTTGAAATGGCGAAAGAGCTTCGACCACGCCCTGGCCGTAGTCCCTTCCCCGGTCAATTCACACACGCTTCGCGCCAGCATGGCGTCCACGCGTTCCTGGTTGATGCGGCCGCCCTCCCACCAGTGCCCGTCGCCCGGCCCTTTCCAACGGGTAACCTCCGGATCATGGACCCACACCACGCGCCCCGGGTGGATGCCCCTGGCGACGCCAACGGGCTTTGGGCGGGACTGCTCCAGCCCGCGGCTGATTGCCGGTAAGCCGGCTGCGCAAGCGGCCGCAAGCGACAGCGAATAACGGACAAACGCGCGGCGGTTCAGCACGGGGAGTGGGTGGGGGAAGGAATCGGAAGGCGGCTTCCGGGGCAAAGCGGGTTTTGCTTTCATGGGAACATTACAGTCCCAACCAGGCGAACAAGCAACCCGTTTTAGAGGCGCGTTGGCCAATGAGAAGGCGCCGGCCCCCCGGCGGGAACGGCCCGGATTAAGGCCGAGCCGGGAGTTGGCGGGACGGCGAAAGGGGGCGCGCGGGGAGGCTGGCAGTTGCCTGCGCGTGGGGATATAGTAGCATGTCTGAAGTATGAATAAAGCGAAAGTGATAGCTTATCTCAAGCCGACCTGTGGCTGGAGCCAGGGCGTGCGGGCGGTGCTCCGCAAATACGATTTGCCGTTCGAGGATCGAGACATCATCAACGACCCGCGGCAGCGTCAGGAAATGATTGAGCGGAGCGGTCAGACGCTCAGTCCCTGCGTGGAGATCAACGGCCATCTGCTGGCGGACGTGAGCGGGGAAGAGGTGGAGCAGTATCTGCTGGCGCAGGGCCTGGTGGAGCCCACCGACCGCGAGGCGGGGGTGGTGACGCACCAGTGCTGCGGGCGCTGAGCCGGCCGATAATCGGATTGATTGGTCGGGGTGCTGGCGGCACCTTGGCGCGGTGCAGACGGTTCATCATCCTGGTCAAATGCAGCGGCTGGCCCTGGCATGGCGGGGCCGGGAAATGGCGATCGGTTTTGTGCCCACCATGGGCTGCCTTCATGCGGGACACCTCAGCCTGGTGGCGGAGGCCCGGCGTCGCGTTGGGGCGCGCGGCAAGGTGGTGGTCAGCATTTATGTGAATCCCACGCAGTTTGGGCCGCGGGAGGATTTCGCGAAATATCCGCGGACGCTGCGGCGGGATTTGAAACTCTGCCGCGAGGCGGGGGTGGATGTGGTTTTCGCCCCGTCCGACCGGGGGATGTATCCTGAGCCGCCGGGTGGGGGATTCAGCACGTTTGTGGTGGAGGAAAGCCTGTCGCGAATGATGGAAGGGGCTTCCCGGCCGACGCATTTTCGGGGCGTAACGACCATTGTGGCCAAGCTTTTCAACCTCGTGCTGCCCACGGTTGCGGTTTTCGGGGCGAAGGATTTTCAGCAGGCGGCGATCATCCGGCGGATGGTTCGGGATTTGAATTTTCCGGTGGAGATGGTGGTGGCGCCGACGGTGCGGGAACCGGACGGCCTGGCGATGAGTTCCCGGAACCGATACCTGACGGGTGACTTGCGCGCCCAGGCGCTGGTGCTCGCGCGCGCCATTCGGGCGGTTCAGGCCCTGGTGCGCAAATCGCGCGCGGGGCTGCCGGCGGGCCGGCTCAGGCGCGAGGTTGACCGCATCGTCAAGACCGCACCGGACGCCCGGCTGGATTACGTCGCGTTCTTCGAGCCCGAGACACTGGAACCCGTGAAGCGGGTCAGGCGTGGCGCGCAGATGGCGCTGGCGGTGTTTGTCGGCGCGACGCGGTTGATTGACAACGCCCGGCTTTAAGTTAATGAAAGCGCCCCGCACAGCGGGCCACGCGAGGCTGGAGCAGGGGGCGCGCGAGGCGGGTGTTCGTGTCCGTTGTGAAGGTCTGGTTGGAGCTTGAGCCGAGGTGGGAGGCGGGCTTCGGCGCCAAAATCATGGGGTGCTAAACCGGTAAAAGCGTTTCGGAATGGCGGCGGCCCCGGCGTCTTGAATCAGAAAGGGACTGTTGGTCACCGTGCCGGTGCTCAAGAGTGTCCAGGGCCCACTGGTTAGGTTGGTGGTGGCCCAGAACCTGTAGGGAACACCCGGCGAGCCGACGGCCAGGAATGCGACCCCGCCATCCGCCTGCCGGGCAATGAGAGTGAATTGGGGCGCGCTGGCCGCGACGGCATTCACGGGGGCATTGGCGGTGATGATCGGCCTCTGACCAGGGGTGAATTGCACTTCGGCGGCCGAGTTGGTCCCGCTGACAATGGCCACCGAGTTGCCGCGATAGGAGAGGGAGGATCCTTCGCCGAGGTAGAGCGTCGTGGAATAGTCGCCATGGTCGGCAACCACTCCAAAGCGTCCCTGGAAAGAGAGCCCGATCGAGTTGTCAGTGTAGGTTTCACTGGCGCCTGGATTTGAAAGCACGTAATGGATCCGGTTCCGGCCGGCGACGAAGCTTTCGATCTTTACCCCGACGACGACGTTGCCGCGCAGCAGAGCGGTGACGTTGGTCACCGTGGCGGCGGCTGAGCCGAAGTGCGGTTCGTACACCGCGGCAAAAGGCTTGTTCCAGGCTTCGCCGATCTGCCGGATGACGAGGGTGGGAGACCGTTTATTGCTGTAGGGCGCAGGGGCCTCGACGATGGGCGGGGAGTCCACTTTGGCCACCTCGCGGCTGGCCACGGCAGGCAGGTGCATGTCCATGCAGATCGTGGGCTTCCCCGTGGGTGTGGCGGTGAACCGGGCCCACACCGGCTGGGAGTGCGGATGGGAAACCATCGTGTTGGTGAAGTAACGCCAGCCGGGCTGGGCGTAGGCATCCCCGATGTCGTTTTGAAACCGGTCGGGCTGACTGAACAACGGCAACACCGCGCCGTTGGTGCGCAGGTCCACGGTGGTTTCCCCGATGTTGCGGTAGATATAATCATGAAACTGGTTGGTCACGTTTCCGTTCAGCGTGACCGCCACGCGGTTGGTGACCGTGGATTTGGAGCGGAACAAATCCACGTAAAAACCGGTGGTGGGCGAGGTGCGAACGATGGCGAGGGTGCGCTGCTGCGTGGCCTCGGCCAGGGTTCCCTTGTCGTCGGCAAAGGAACTGCAGGTGAAAGAGAAATTCGAGGAGACGGCCGGCGCGAAGGGCTGCGGTTCCATGGCCACGGTCTGGACGGTGTTGATGGCGATATCGCTCCACCCGCCCTGTCCGCGCGAGGCGGCGTTGACAATGATGGTGTTGTTGGCGGCAAAGAGCCGGTAGAATTTCTCATGGATGGCGCTGCCGTAGTCATCGTGCCCCGCTTTTGCGCCCAGGACCTGGCCCGGGCCGAAGAGTTCCATGCTCATGCCGCTGGCGTGACTGTGAACGTGAGCGGCTCCGCCCACAAAGCCCATCAGGCCGTAGGTGGAGTTGCTGACGCTGGCGGGATTGCGCTGCAGCGCGATGCCCGCAAAGGGCAGCGTATCGGCGCGGGGCAACACCGGCGGCACGGGCGGCTCCGGGATGGTCGGCGCCAGCCAGAGCAGTTGCAGCGGCTCATCGTGCTGGCCGAGGGACTCGTAGGCCTTGAGCGTCGAACGATTGTACTCGCCCGCGGCCACGCCGCTGCTGATCAGCGAGCCGAAATACGAGGTGAGATCGCCCCGGCCCCGGGCCGCGGCATGCTGATAAACCAGCTCGTAACGGAAGAACGGCTGGCCGCTGGAGGCACGATGGCCGTCGCCGAAGCAGATCTGCTCCCCGTTCGGATAGCGCAGATAACTGATGCGAGGGAGACTTAACGGCAGGTTCGGATACTGGTTGAAGAGATTCAAGGCCGGGTCCACCCGCTCGAGCAGGACCATGTGGGTGGACCGGATACTGCCCACGGCGGAGGCATATTGGAGGGACTCGGGCCAGATGTCGCCGGGCTGGTTGTAGTAGCGGTAGTCATAGTCCAGGGAGGCCTGCCGGCTGGAGCCGGTGATGAGGTACACCTGCAAGGCCGCGGCGCGTTCCGCCGGATCATCCAAAGCGAGGAGGCTGTTGAGCATGCAGGTGGCCATGAGCGCCGACCAGTTGGAGTCTTTCTGGCCGTGATCGCGTGCCAACTGGTAGAGGGTGCGAAACACGCTCTGCGCGTCCGTGAAGTTAAAAGGGACCATGCCGCCAGTCTGCACGTCATAGACCGGGTTGGTCTGGAGGTAGGTATAAAGGAAATCATACACGATGCCCAACTGCGTGCCCGTGACCCGCGCCTCCTTGAGAAAGTCGTCCTGAAAAATCCAGCCGCCGTTGCCAACGCTGGTCGAGGGCGCGACCGGCAGCAGGGTTTTCACCGCGTTGTGCAAGACATCTGCCGCGCACCGGGCGTATTGGGCATCGCCGGTCAGATAATAAAGGACCGCGCAATCCAAGGCGTCGTTGAACTTGGCTTCGGCCGGGTAACGCACCGTGCTTTCGGAATAGGTCGGAATCGTTTTGAACCGGGCGGGGGAGAGCGTCCAGTCCACCGGCAACTGGCGGAGCCAGGCATCCCGGTTCGTTTGATGGCTGGCCACGTCGGCCGCCACGCGGGACACCATCCCGTTGAAGACGTTCGTGGCCCAGGCGTTGGTGGCGATTTTGGCCAGAATGCCCGCCTTCTCAACATTCCGCACCCAGATGAACGGACGTGAATAATCCGGCGGGGCGAGGGTGTAATTGATCTGGGGCCAAGCGGGCAGGTTTGCGGCCGCACCTTCCGCAGAAGTTATTTGCCACCGGTGCACTCCGGTTTGTGCGGTGTCCGTGCTCAAGCGCAGGAAAACAAATTGTCCGGCCCCGGCCCCGCCCGCGTATTGGGCGTTGAGATAATTCACGAGCGCCGCGCGTCCCGCAACGCTGTTGGTGACGATGCCGGTGGCTGGCGGCGTAAGAAGGAGGTTGTCTTGAAGAAACGTTGCGTCCGTGGAATCCACGGCGCTTGTGCCCGCCCAATAATCATTCGTCAGCAC
Organism: uncultured Verrucomicrobiota bacterium; assembly: GCA_964631605.1. Taxonomy (GTDB): domain Bacteria; phylum Verrucomicrobiota; class Verrucomicrobiia; order Limisphaerales; family UBA8199; genus JARKQH01. The sequence goes on along the minus strand of CAZVYG010000021.1, from coordinate 50,634 downwards.
TGTTGCGTCAGCCCGCCGGCCCAAACCGTAGAGATCGGCGTTGCCAATGGGCGTGTTGACGTAGCTGGCGATGTTGCAGGAAAAGCTGGCGGAAGAGAAGGGATTGGTGACCGCGCCGAAATCCGGCAGTTGAAACGGGATCACCGGGCAACGCTCTTTACCCGTTGTGCCGGCAGTGCCAACGATCAGAACCGAGCTGGCCAGGTCTGCAATGACAAGGGGCGGGGAGGACAACGTCCATTGGACTTCACAGTCGTTGGTGTCCGCATAAATCGTAGCCGCGAAGGCCTGCCCAGCAGGCAAATGGCCAAGAAGAATCAGGATGGCGACGGTCGCGATGACCCCCAGCGGTTCGATCAGCGTGAAGGCCGTCCCGCTCCGGGGGAGCGCCGCCGGCTTAACGGTTCTTGCGGCAGGTTCGTTGTTCATCATTCTGTTTGTTGCCGAAAGGCAGGCGGGGATGCCGGGAGGGCATCCCCGCCTCAACTCAACCCCAAAGGCTCGTCGGTTTCTGACAACGTCGCATCAATACACCCAGAACCGCAAGAATTTCTGCGGCTTGCCCGGTTCAATCGGGACATTCAGAATCAGGTCGGCTCCCGTGCCGGCGTTGGTGGATTCGTTCTGCCAGTAGATCGTCGGCGTCAGATTCGTCGCCGATTGCAGCACATATTGGGCGCCCGGGACGGTCGGCACCGAAACAACCAGGTTGGTTCCGGACACCGTCACCGGCGCAATGGTCGGTTGCACGGCCGGGGCGCTCAAGACGGTCAACACGCCGTTGGTAAACGTGAAGGTTGGCCCCCCGCCGCCACTGACCGTGAGGCTGTCGAAGTTGCTGGCGTTGGCCGCGCCCGGGCCGCTGAACAACTCGAAGGTCTGTCCGTTGGTGAGGATGCCGGTGGGAACAACATTCAGTACCCCGCCGTAGGTCAGCATGGCGCCTGCGATAACAGCGTCGTTTGTGGCGGTGCTGCCGTTGACCTCGAACGTGTTGGTTGAACCGGCATTCAGAGTGAGGTCGCCGTTGATGGTCAGCGTGCCGATCCCGGTCGCGCCCGGCGCGAGCGTGCCGTTGTTGACCACGGCGCCTCCGACGGTGCCGGTGCCGCCCAAAGTCCCCGCCGCCTCCACCGTAACCAGGGGACTGTTGGCCAGCGTGCCATTAATCCGCAAGGTGCCTTTGGCAATCACCGTGTTGCCGCTGTAATTCTTGGTGCCGGTAAAAGTCTGAACGCCCGCGCCAATCTTGGTCACGCCAAAGAGGCCATTGATGGCGCCCCCGTGGCTGGCGGTCGCGTCGCCGTCGCCGAGGGTGAGGGTCGTTGTCAGGAAGGTGGAGTCGCTGATGGTGTTGCCACCCGAGATGCCGTTGACCGTGATGTCATAGCCGTTCAGGTCCAGGCTGCCGCCATCGAACACCACATTTCCGAAATCCGGCCCATGGGGAATGGCGGTGGCGCTCATCACCTGCAGCGTGCCCAGTGTAATTCTCGTATTTCCGTGGTAAGAGTTGGTGCCGCCCAGTTCCAAAACGAAAGTCCCGGCCTTGTTCAACGCCAGCTTATGGGTCGCATCCCAACCGCTATCCTTGATTTCACCCGCAAAGGATTGCGCCACGGAACTGCTGCCGAGGGTGAGCGTGCAACCGCCGGCCCCGAACACGGTGCTGTCAAAAACGCCGGTGCAGGGGCTGACCACGCGGAAGGATTGATTGAAACCCTGCAAATCCACGGTGCCGTCAATCTGGCTTTCCTTGGTTGTATTTAGTTGGCCATTATTATCTCCAATTTTGGCAACACCTCCAGCGCGCACCACCATGGTGTCCCCGGCCAGCGCGAGGTTGGTTTTGGCCAGCACGACGGTGGCGTTGCTGGCGACGATAATCTTGAGGTTGCTATTGCCGGCGCCGCCGGGCAAAACGACCGTGCCTGAATTGACCGCCAGGGTGCCGGTGCCGGTGAACTGGTTGGCGATCGCGAGTGAATTGGTGCGGTTGTAGTTCACCGTCTTATTGGCCGTGAAGACAATCCTGCCCGACCCGAAGCTGCCGGTGTCTCCCCCGTTGCCCAGTTGAATGTCCCCGCCCACGGCCGTCACGCCCGTGTAGTCGTTGTCGGTCAATAAGGTCAGGCCGGCGACACTGGTGTTGGTCAGGGTTGCAGCGCCGGTGATTTTACCGGGGCCACCCAGGGTGTAGGCGGTGAAGCCGGCTACCGTCACTGACTCGGGGCTCAAGCCCCCCGCGAGAGTGACCGAGGGATTAGCCGCGCCGGTGTCATCAAAGGTGACGCTGTCCCCGCTGACAAAGTTGCTCAAGGTTGTGAAGTCGGGCAAATACCAGTTCAGTTGCGAGCCGTCCCAGGTGGCGCTGAGGCCGGACCAGGTCAGTTGGCGCAAGACCGTGATCAACCCCGAGTCCACCGAGGTTAACGCACCCGAAGTGGCGCGCAGGTTGGCCGAGCCAGGCAGCGCGCCGGCCGTGAAGGTGGCGCTTTTGTTGTCGCCGGCGGGGACAAGGTCACCGCTGGCGACGTTGCCAGAGATGCTAACCAACGACCAGGTCGCGGCCACGTTATCAATGAAGTTGCCGCCCGCATCCCGCGCGATGGCGTACGCGGTCACCGTCTGGCCCTGGGTCAGGCGCGTGGCCGGGACCACGGTCCCGCTGCCGTCGGGCGCGGTTTCGACCCGCACCTGGGTGGCCGGGGCCAGCTCGACGGTGATGGTTCCGGAAAAAACGAGGTTGGTGGCTTCGGCGACGGCCACGATTTGAGCCGAGCCTGCGCCAGCGCCTTTGAAGACTGCGCTCTTGGCGTCCGGCGAACGCACCAAATCACCGGGCACCACCGCTCCCGTGATGTTGGTCAAGTACCAGGCGGTGGCCACCACATTGCCAAGATAAGCGCCGCTGGAATCCCGCGCGACGGCAAAGTTGGTGAGAGAGGTGCCGGCGGTGATGGTCTGGGTGGGCACTACCACGCCGGAACCATCCGCCTTCGTTTCCACGCGCAGGGTATCCACCGGCGGCGGATTGGCCGGACCGTCCCCAGGGGCCGCCATCAGGTCAGCATAGGCCGTGGCCAGTGCCAGCGATTCGATGCGGGTGGAATCACCGCTATCCAACCCCTGCCCGCGCAGGATCACATGCGAGACGGAAGACACGCCGGAATCGGCGATGAGTTGAATGTTTCCGTTGGCGTTGGTCGCCTCCGAATCAATGGTGGGATTAATCCAGCCGGTGACCTTGTCAAAGTTGCCGCCGCCGGTCTTCTCCACTTTCAACACCATGTAGTAGGTGCCGGTCTGGGTCGGCAAACCCTTGTAGGCGCCGGTTACGGGGTTTCCCGTTCCCTTTCTAACCGAGGTTCCGTAGGTGCTCCAAATCCCCAAAAGACCGAAATTGAACCCATTGCTGGTGTTGGTTTCGTTGTCCGTCAGGAAGATGGTCACCCCATCACCGGTATTCAAAGTCCCGTTCCATTTCACCAACGCCCCCACATAAAACGTGTCCGTGACGGGGTTGTAGATTTGACGAAATGTCGGGATGCCGGTGCCGGTGCCGCCCACCTCGATGGTTTTGCCGCCACCCACGGGGGAACCACCCGGGGGCGTGTACGCCAGCGTGGCGGTGGTGGAATAGGCTGTCACGGAAGCAGACGGGCCGGCGATCCAGCCGGTCGCCCAGTTATTGCTGGCGCCGCTTTGCCAGTCGAGGGAAGAGGCGCCATCGTAGCTGTTGAAAGTGTCCGACGCGATGATGCCGGCACAGGCCACGGTGGGAGCTGCCAGGACCAGCGCCGCCAGGCTCAGTCCGGCGGCGAAGAATGGAGGAGCGCGGAAGCATTTTGAGGTTTTCATGGCTTGATCACTGTGCGTTTGGTGTTTGAGTCGCAATTTCGTTCTCATCCGTCCCGTTGAGCTCCCCCACTTTGCGCAAATCCGAAGACCAGACAGGCGCCGGCCACCTGCCGGCAGCGACTGGGCGAAAAGGGCGATGGTCGCTCACGGGCGGTTGAGATGTCTGGCGGATCATCCCACGGGGCGGGAGAAACTTCATGTCACGGAAATACGTGACAGGCCGCGAGATGCTGGCAACGGCCCGAGGGTAATCGCCCGCACGGCAGCCAGGCAACCGGTTGGGGGGGAGGGGACAGGACGTTGCCGGAGTCGGAAGGTGATCCAGGTCGCGGTTTACGCGGGGTGCGTCGGCGCAGGACGGCGCGGATTCATTTCCGCGTAAACGGCGGCCGCCTGGGCGCGGGAATGCACGTGGAGTTTCTCGTAAATGCGGCGCAAGTAGGTATCCACGGTGTGCTGGCTCAATTGGAGCGAATCGCAGATTTCTTTGAGCAGATACCCCCGCGCCACCAGTTCCAGCACCTCCTGCTCGCGCGCCGAAAGCTTCTGCAGTTCGGGTTCGGGGCCGGGGGGCGGGGTTTTTTGGAAAAACTGGACCACCTTGCGCGCAATTCCGCTGCTCATCGGCGAGCCGCCCCGATGCACGTCGTGCAAGGCGGCGAGCAGTTCCTCGCGGGCCGTTTCCTTGAGCAGATAACCCGTCGCGCCCGCCGCCAGGGCGTTGAAGACGCGGTCCGGGTCTTCATAGACAGTGATCATGACGAACTGGGTGGCAGGCAATCTGGCTTTGAGCTGCCGGACGCATTCGACCCCGTTGAGGCCGGGCAGGTTGATATCCATCAAGACGACGTCCGGTTTTTCCTGCGGCAGGGCGGCCACGGCCTGCAATCCGTCGCCGAACTGGCTCAACAGCCGGAAGCCTTCCGCCTGTTTGAGCCAATCCGCGTAAATGGACCGCAGCGAAAGGTCATCCTCGACAATGGAAACCGTGATGGTCATGGGATTCGAGCTTCGGTCGCTCATATTACGTTTTTTGGCTTCGGCCTGCATGTCACGGGCTTGCGTGACATGACGGAACGCTTGCGGCGGGCGCGGTTTGTTGCGCTCGGGGTGTTCAGGAGTGTCCATGGTAGGCTCGAAACTTGACCCGGAAGGTGATTCTCGTTCCCCGGCCCGGCTCGCTCCGCAATTCGCAGTCGCCGCCGATTTCACGCAGGCGGCTGCGCATGTTGGCCAGTCCGTTGCCCGGGGGCGGGGAGGAGCCGTGACGGGCCGTCGTCGGGTCGTCGTCGGTGCGTGGCCCAAATCCTCTGCCATTGTCCGCCACGAGCAGCTCAAAACCGGAATCGCCCGGGATCAACGCAATCCGGACTTCGGAGGCCTGGGCGTGTTTGGCAACATTGTTCAACGCCTCCTTGAACGCCAGAAAGAGATTGTGGCGCAGCTCCGCCGAAACCGGCTGCTGGGGCAATTGCAAGGGCATCTCCAGTCGGCAACGGATTGCGGCGGTTTTCAGGAAGTTTTGGGCGTATTGGCTCAGGTAGTTGGCCAGGCTGTCAAAGGAGTCATGCTCGGGATTCACGGCCCAAACCACTTCGCCCATCGCGTGCGTCAGGTCGCGCGCGGTTCGGTGAATCTGTGCCAGGGTGGCGGCCGCACCCTGCGCATCCCTGGTCATGGCCCCGCCCGGCTGACTCAACAAGGAAATCCGCGTCAGGCTGGCCCCCAAATCATCATGAATGTCCCGGGCAATGCGGGCCCGCTCCTGTTCCAGGGCCCGCCGGGCCTCCAAACGACGGAGCTTTTCACGATACCGCCGCCGGGAGACTGCAAAGGCGGTCCCGGCCGCCAGCAGCGCCGTGGCGCCCCCGCCGCTGACTTTGAACCACCAGGTTTCCCAGAAGAATGGGGCGACGCGGAATGACACTGCGGCCCCGGTCTCGTTCCACGCCCCGGCACTGTTGCAGGCCAGCACGCGAAATTCGTAGCTGCCGGCCGGCAACCGCGGGTAGGTGGCGCGGCGCCGGGGGCCGGCTTCGACCCAGTCCTGATCAAACCCGCTCAGCCGATGGCGAAACTGAACATTCTCGGGCGAGGAAAAACTCAAGGCCGAAAAATCAATTTCCAATTTGCGGTGGCCGGGGCCCACCCGCAGAGGAGCGCTGATGCCGCGCAGGTTGACGACGTTGCTGCCCGAGTGCACTTGCAGGGGGGATCCCGCGTTGTAAACGGCCACGGGCGCATCATCCACGCTGACGCGTTCCAACAGGACCGGCGGGGGATAAGGATTGTCGCGGAGGCGATGGGGATCCACCACCAGCAACCCGCTGCGCATCGCGAACCAAAGCCGGCCGTCGCGGGCACGCCACGCAGAGGGACAGTAATCGCGGTTGGGCTGGGCTCCGGGCAAGCCCTCCGCGCTGCCGTAGGCCTGCGCGCTGACCCGGCGCACCCGCCCCGCCATCACAGCATCCAACTCCGAAAGACTCACGCGCCATAACCCGCGATTGCCTGTGATCCAAAGGTTTCCGCGGTCATCCTCCAGGAGCTGCGAGATGAAATCATCAGCCAGTCCCGCGGCGGTGGTGAGCCGTTGATACCGGCCGGCCTTCAAACGCCCCAGGCCATCGCCGGCATATCCGATCCAAAGACTGCCGTCCTTGGAGGCGAGCAGCGATCGCACCGAGAGAGGCGTTGGCTCGGCAATCGCCGGCTCGGCGACCAGAGTCGCGCCGGCAACTCGCAGAATCTTCCCGTCCGATGTGCCGATCCAGATCGTTCCGTCCGCGCGCTCCGCCAGCGCCCGGATGGCAACCAAGGGGGTCGTGTTCGGCAGCACGAGCGCCTGCCCGTCGCGCAAGCGCTGCAGGCGCGCCGGATAAATTGACGCGAACCAGAGATCGCCCGTGGACGCGACCATCAGGGAGCGGACGTTGTCGCTGGCCAACCCGTGCCGTTTGAACCACTCGCGCCAAGTTCCATTCCGGAAGTACTTTAGGCCCCGATCACTCGTGCCGACCCACACGCCGCCCTGCCGGTCCGCCGCCACGCACGTGGCACTGCCGCCGGGCCAATCGCTCCCCGGGTTGAGCACTTCCCAGCGGCCATTTCTTTCGCGCGCCAATCGGCCATCCTGGGCTGCCGCCCACAGCCAGCCCCCCGTATCTTCACAGACCGATAACACCGACTCAAACGGAAGCCCCGCGTTCTTCCCGATCAATGCCGCCGTGCGCGGGCGAATCAAGTTCAATCCGCCACCCGAGGTGCCGGCCCAAATATTCCCCTCTCGATCTTCATTCAGACAGGTGATCTCCTGGTGCGAAGTGGGTACGCGGTCCAATTGTCCCCCTGCCCAGCGGAACAAGCCGTCGGAAACCGTGCCGATCCAGAGCGCGCCCGACCGATCTTCGAACAGCACCTGCGCCACGGCTCTGTCCGGCAATCGGCCCGTTTCAGCGGGCAGGTGTCCCTCCTCGAGTTTGAGCAGCCGGCCGGCCGCGGCAATCCACAAACTCGATTCTCCTCCCCACCGGATGGCCGTCACGGGCGCTTCCAGGCTCATCTCAGACTGCCATTCACCCTCCCCCCACACGCCCAAACGCGTTCCGCGGGCGCACCAGACTCTGCCCCGGCCGTCAGCGGTTGCCAGCAGGTCTCCCTGCTCCGGCCAGGCCCGGGGCAAGGCAATAGACCGCACCTGCCCGTTCAGGATGCGCCGAACTTGGCTCGGGTAAACAACCCACACCGCCCCTTGGGCATCCTCCGCCATCGTCACCACGCGCTGACCGGGCAGACCGTCTTTTGCGGTGAAGCTTTCCAATCCATCGGGTTTGAAGCAAAGTAAGGGACCGCGCTCCATCCCCAGCCAGAGCTGGTCGCGGCGGTCGCGAAGCATGGCGCGCACCGCGCGACTGGGCAGCAGCGGCAGATTGGCCCGCGGCAAGGCCACAAACTTCTCTCCGTTGAAGCACGCCAAACCGCCCTTGGTGGCGACCCACAAGTAACCGTCCGCGGTCTGCGCGACATCGGTGATGCTCAGATCGGGCAATCCCTCTTCCGTCTGGTAGGCCCGGCAAACCCACGACGAATCCGGCACGGCCGCCACCCCGCGCCCGACAGCGCAGCCAGCCAGAATCAAGACCGCCACAAGCCAGCGTGGAAAATGAACCAACGACCGGACCACGCCAACATGTTCAAACACCGCCGGCAAAAACGCAAGTTGTCGCGCCGTCGGCCCCGGGCGCGGGTCTGCGTCCCAGTCCCCGGCTTAATCCTGGTGAAAGACCATCTTGAGCGGCACCCGCACCGGGGAGTTGTCGGGATTCACCTCCATGATGTCCGCCATGTGCTGCCACCACTTGCGCATGAGCTCGCTTTTGCGAAGTTCCGCGGTGGTGTTGGTGGCCGCCACTTTCTGCACGGAGAAGAGCGTCCCGGTTTCCTCGTCCAGGAATATCGAGAAATCGGTGATGCCGGCGGCGCGAATCGCGTTGGAGAGTTCCGGCCAGATGGCATCGTGACGCTTTTTGTATTCTTCGCCCATGCCGGGCTTCAACTTGAGTTTGGCCGCGGCGAGGGTGTAACCCGGCGGGGGAACCGGCGCGGCCGCCCTGGACTGTGCGGCGTTCGGATCCTGGGCCGGCAGGGGGTTGGCGGCGGGCAGGTCCTGCTGCGCCAGGCGGCGGAGAACGTCAGCCTCCTTGAGCCAGGCCAGTTCCAGTTCGATTGCTTTTTGCGGATGAGTGGCAGCCAGGTTCCGGGTCTCGCTGCGGTCCTGGCGAAGGTTGTAAAGCTCCCACGGTTCGCTGTAACGGCTCACCAGTTTCCAATCGCCGACGCGCACGGCGCGGTGGCCGTCGTGATAAAACCACAGGAGTTCGTGTTTGACACCGCCGTCCCTGGCAAACGCAGGCGCCAGGCTTTTGCCGGGCAGCGGCGGCACGGGCAGACCGGCCACTTCGGCGGGAGTCTTGGCGCCGGTGATCTCCAGCACGGTCGGCACCAGGTCAATTAAATGGCCGGGGTCATGCCGCAATTCGCCGCGCGCCCGGATGCCGGCGGGCCAGTGAACGATCAAGGGGGTGGTGATGCCGCCCTCATGGGTCCAGGACTTGTGCAGACGAAAGGGAGTGTTGGCGGCGCTGGACCAACCCGAACCCAGGCCCAGATAGGATTGGGCCGATCCCATCGGCGCGGTGGGATCGTGGCCGTCGCCGCGCAGGATTTGTTCGGAACTGGCGCCGTTGTCGGACAGGAAAAAGACAAGGGTGTTGTCGAGCGCGCCCATCGCTCGGACCTGGTCCAGGACGCGGCCGATTTCGATGTCCATGCGATGAATCATGGCCGCGTGGATCGCCATTTTCGCGGCCTGAAATGCCTGCTGGCCCGGCGTGAGGCTGTCCCACGATACAGCGTGACCGATCTCATTCGAGCTGATCTGCCGGCGCATCTCGGCATCCGTGAGATTCCAGCGCGGGACGATATCCGGTTCGAGTGGCGAGAGATTGCAATCCACGATGCCCAGCTTCTTCATGCGCGCCAAACGCTCCTTTCGAATCTCATCCCAGCCAACCCGGTAACGATTCGTGTAGAGCGCGATGTCCTCCGGCAACGCCTGCAACGGGAAGTGCGGCGCGGTGAAGCACAGGTAATGGAAGAACGGCTGGCCGGGGAACTTCCCGGCGTGTTCCTTGAGACACCTGATGGCGTGATCAGCGATGAACCGCGTCGAGTAATAGTTCGTTCCCAACTGCACCGGCGGGAGTTTCACATCGTCCTCGAAATGATTCTGTGGATTGAAGAAGCGATTGTGGTCCTCCAGCGAATACGAGCGATCAAATCCCGCCGGCAGGCGGTCGCCGTCCATGTGCCACTTGCCGGAATGGTAGGAGCGATAGCCCAGGGGCTTGAGGTAGGCGGGCAACATCTGCGCCCAGCGGGGGCGCACGCCGTTGGCTCCGCTGAGCGAACCGAACATCCCATACTCGCCGCGATCCACCTCCGGCAACAAATCGCGCCGGACAGCCTGGGGATAATAACCGGTGAGGATGGAGGCTCGCGAGGCCCAGCAGCGGGAGGTGTTGTAAAACTGGGTGAAGCGCAAGCCGTGGTTCGCGAGGCGGTCCAGGTTGGGCGTTTGGATCTCGCCCCCGTAACAGCCGATGTCGGAGAACCCCATATCATCGGCCACGATGATGAGGATGTTGGGTTTTGGGTTCGACCCCGCAGTCGCGGCGGGCGGGTTCGACGCCAGGCCGACAAGCCCCAAGGCGAGGATCAGGATTGGAGAGGACCGCACTTTCATAAACTAATCGGCGGGGGGGTATGCCGGGCTTCAAGGCGGGCTGCAAGGTCTGGTCGCCCGCCGCCAGCCGCGCCCCGGCTTTGGTTTCAGGCGCCGCCGCCTCGCTTGGGCCAGCGCGCCAGCACCCGGGGTTTCTCGGGCAGGCCGGCTTGATCGGCGCCCGGGGTGTGCAGCAGCTCGACGGCGGTGACCGCCCCCTCCTCCGCCCGCAGATTCACCGCCGCGGTGGTCAAACTGCGCAGTTTGGCGGCGTCGTCCGCTTCCGCGGCGCTCGCGGGCAGCAGGCAGTAAAGCTCCCTGCCGCCCTGGGTGATTTTCAAGGTGAAATCACAACCGCCTTTCGGGGAGAAAACCTGGCGCGCCGCCGCGCGATCGGCCGCCTGACGCGGATCGAATGTGCGGATGAGGTTTCCCCGGTACGGTCCGATGGGGGGATAGACCATGTTCACATCGGCATCCAGCAGGGTCATGGCGGCCATGACGCTGATCACCGGCACGTCCTGCGCGAGGGGGTAGGTCACCCCGTCGCTTTCCATCTTCCTGGTGTAATCGCCCGTGGCTTCGTCCCACTTGTAATAACTTTCCCCACGCCGGACCGCCACCCGGCGTTCGAGAAACAATTGCATTTTATGCACGTTGTAATCGGAGAAATGCCGCAGGTGGAAGGGCGGTTCCTGGTCCCCGGCGCCGCCGCCCTGCATCGGGTCGGCCTTGTAGTGGCCGGCGGGCCAGCGGGCGCTGCCGCGTTGAACCGTGGGCGGGATGAAGGTTTGCGACGGCAGATCAAACGCCCAGGTCGGGCCGACGTGAACTTCGTTAAACACCTTGGGCGGCTTGATCCCGAACATTTCGCCACGATAAGGGTAGTCCTTTTGTTCGCCGATGTGGGGCAGGCCCAGCGCGTGGCCCAGTTCGTGGTGCAGGATGCCGGGATTGATGCCCCCCACGCCGCTGAAGCCGCCCGCCTGCCCGCCGGCCGTTGCGCCCAGAATGTTGATGTAGCACATCGCCACGTCGCGATTGCCGCCGGCGCGCGACAAGGCCCAGACCCATTGCAAGGCGGCGGCCTGCTCGCCGTCAAACTTCGCGCCGGTCTTCCGCACGTAATCCTCCGGATTTTCCACGCGCGCCGCCGGCAACGAGCCGCGCGCCGGGATGACGAGCTCGGGGAAGTTGATGCCGCGCACCCGTTCGATCTCCAATTGTGCCACCGGCCACTTGGCCTCCAGTTCCTGGAAAACACCCGCCGGATAATCATTCGTTCCCTTCCCGAAGTAATGAACGTCAAACATCTTCATCGGCACCACCGTCGGCGCCCCAACCTTGATCTCGTGCCGAACCCCGCTCGCCCCGGCCCGGACTTCAACCGCCATTCCCGGGCGGACCAGGCGCGCGGGAATCAGCGCGGTGAAACTGTCCTCAAACCGATGCTGCACCACCCCCGGTTCCGTCGCCAGCGACCGGGGGAGCGTCGCCGGGCCGCGGAGGGGGAGTGTGTGGGTCTCGCCGGCGACCTGGATGATGCCGACGACTTCCGGCGCCGGCGCGCCGCTGGGCGACACGAGCTGGGCCTTCAGCAAGGCGGGGCGATGGCCCACCAGCTTGAAGTAAGGCTGGTCGGGTTTCATGACATGGGTCTGAGCCAGGAAAACCGCGGTGATGCGGGCGTCGGACGAACCGGTTTGAGGGATCGGCGTTTGCCCAGACACGGTCGCGCACAGGGCGGCAACCCAAACCCATGGAATCGTCATCAAAATCCGTGCTCGAGGCTGGGTTGTCAGAAACCTTCCCTCGCGCAGGGCTCGGCTGGACTCCATCACGATGATGCTTCTATTTCCAAACATTGACTTAGGCGACTTTCTCGACACCGGGCCGGCGGCTGAGGCGGCCAGACCCCGCCCGCAGAGCCCACTCGCCCGATGTCGGCGATTGATGAGCGATGTTATCAATGGTCCGACGACAATTTCATGTCACGTAAGAGCGTGACATCCCCGGCTCAGGCCGCCGGATCGCAGTTTCACGGCCCGAGAGGGGTGACGCCCGAGAAGGGTACGGCGGCACCGCCGAAAGGTCCAGCCCGGACACCGCGAAGCAGATTGGACAAATCGGGAGCGATGTGTTGAAATGGGCGGGATGAGAGAATTCGATTGCCTCGTGCTGGGCAGCGGCATTGCCGGCTTGTTCTTCGCGCTCAAAGCGGCGCCTCTGGGGAAGGTGGCCATCATTACCAAGAAAGACCGGGCGGAATCCAATACGAACTACGCCCAGGGCGGCATCGCGGCGGTCACCAGCAAGGAGGATTCCGTCGAGTTGCACGTGCGGGACACCCTCGAAGCCGGCGCCGGACTGTGCAAGGAGGCGGTCGTGCGGGTGATCGTCCAGGAAGGCCCGGCGCGGATTGCCGAGTTGATGCGTTACGGCATGCACTTTACGGAGCGGGAGATTCCCAGCTCGCACGGGGCGCGGGAGCTGGACCTGGGACGCGAGGGGGGACATTCCAAGCGGCGGATTCTGCACGCCAAAGATGTCACGGGTCGCGAGGTCGAGCGCGCCCTGCTGGCGGCCGTCGCCGCCGAACCCAACATCACCATCTTCGAAAACCATATTGCGATTGACTTGATCACCAGCCGCAAACTGGGGCAGGGGGGGGAAAATCGCTGTCTCGGCGCCTATGTGCTGGATAAGCACTCGGGTGAGGTCGAGACCTTCGCCGCGCCCGTGACCGTCCTGGCCACCGGTGGCTGCGGCAAGGTTTACCTTTATACGACCAACCCCGATATTGCCACCGGGGACGGCGTCGCCATGGCGTATCGGGCCGGGGCGGAGGTGGCGAACATGGAGTTTGTGCAATTCCATCCCACCTGCCTTTACCATCCCAAAGCCAAATCCTTCCTGATCAGCGAAGCGGTCCGCGGCGAGGGCGGCGTTCTCAAAACCATCGCCGGGCAGGAGTTCATGGATGCGTACCATCCCTTGAAATCCCTGGCCCCGCGGGACATTGTGGCGCGCGCCATTGACAGCGAGATGAAAAAGAGCGGGGCGGATTATGTGCTGCTGGATATCACGCACAAGCCCGCCCGCTTTCTCATCGAGCGTTTCCCCAACATTTACCAGACCTGCCTGAGCTATGGCATAGACATGACCAAGGAGCCCATTCCGGTGGTGCCCGCCGCTCATTACCAGTGCGGGGGGGTGGTGACGGATATTGACGGCCGCACCGGCATTGCCGGCCTCTACGCGGTCGGCGAGGTGGCCTGCACCGGTCTTCACGGAGCCAACCGTCTGGCCAGCAACTCGCTGCTGGAGGCGCTGGTGCTGGCGCACCGGGCTGCCGCGCATATCGCCGCCAATCCGCCCGACCGCTCGCGCCCCAAAATCCCGCCCTGGCACTCGGGCAACGCCCACAACCCGGACGAGATGGTGGTGGTGTCCCACAATTGGGATGAGATTCGCCGCGCCATGTGGGATTACGTCGGCATCGTGCGCACCACCAAGCGACTCGAACGCGCTCACAAGCGCATCGCCAATCTCCAGGAGGAGATTCAGGAGTATTACTGGGACTTCATCGTGACGGCGGACCTGCTGGAACTGCGCAACATTGCGACTGTGGCGGAAATCATCATCCGCTGCGCCCTGCAGCGTCCTGAAAGCCGCGGCCTGCACTACACGCTGGACTATCCGCAACCCAACCCGGATTGGGCCCAGCGGGATACTGTGGTGCGCAAGTAACCGGGCTCACCGCATTTTGCCTTGTGATGGGGCACATCTGTCCTCAATCAGGACATCCCCCCGCTTACGCCTCTGGTGGGCTATGGTATAACAACCTGACAAACAAAGACTTAAGACTCTAATGGAGGAGTGGCTAGGAATCTGATCTTCGGCATCAGAAATGCTGTTAAATGGCATGAAATCAATATGTAAGACATCCCACTAACCAGCGTACAACCCATGAACGCGGAAACCAGAATAGCCGGACAAATGCTCAAGGCGCTGCGCGAGCGGCCCTCCTGGATGTACACCGGGCCATCGGCGCAGGGCAGCCTGCGCGCGCTGCGCGGCTCCACCTTTGACTTTTCCAGCGCGCTGCGCGCTGTTCACGCCCTGGACACTCTGATGGAGCGCGGCATACGCGAGTTGCGTTCGCCCCTTTCGGATTAGTTCCTGCCCCCCCACCACGCCCGGTCACTTGGCCCTGGCCTCTCGCACCAGGGTGATAAAGTCCCGGGCGTTTTTGGTTATGGCGGCAAAGTCCCGCGCGGCGATGAGCGCTTTGCCCACCAGCTCGCTGCCGGCGCCCACCGCGCAGGCCCCCGCTTTGATGAACTGGGGCGCGGTTTCACGGTTGACCATGCCAGTGGGCATGATTTCGATGTGCGGCAGGGGACCTTTGAGGTCTCGGAAAAATTGGGGACCGCCCACACCGGCTGGGAACACCTTCACCACGTCCGCTCCGGCTTCCCACGCATTCAAAATTTCGGTTGGGGTCATGGCTCCAGGCATCACCGGCACCGAGTAGCGTTTGCACACGGCGATGACCTCCGGCCGGAACACGGGCGACACCACATAAGCCGCTCCCGCGAGAATCGCCAGCCGCGCGGTTTCCGCGTCCAGCACCGTCCCCGCGCCGATGTACACCTCTTCTGACTTCAGGGCGCTGACGGCCTTCTCGATGACGCCCAGGGCGCCCGGCACCGTCATTGTGATCTCGATGAACTTGACTCCGCCCTCGCGCAACGCGCGCCCGACATCCATCAAGTCTTCCGCTTTGTCCGCGCGAATGACCGCCACCACCCCGGTCTCCTTCAACGCCGCCAACGTCTTTGCTTTATCTTGCATAAATTCCATCACAATGCTTGCGGCTTCAAACCTACTTGACGCCGCACCGGCAAGCAAGCCACAGCCGGCCCGGACGAAATTGCTCTGTTTCCGGTCTTTCCTCCGCGGCGTTTATTGAGTTATACACTACCCCGCAAGTCGCGGTCGCCTTGGCGAGCCCGCCCCTGGTAGGGCGCTCCCGCCGAAAGCGCCACTGCAAATACTAATGTCGCCCTGTATAAATGCCGCGGGCTATGAAACATACTGACCACTGGCGCGGTCTAATCCGCCAGCAGGCAAGCTCAATCGTGTTTTTCCTGCAAGCCGTTGTTCTTTGCGGTTTTGTTCTGGCGGCTCGCCCTGGCGCCGCCGGCGAGCCGGCTCCCAAACCGTTGTTCCGCGACCCCGTCCATGATGGCGCGGCCGACCCCTCAGTCATCTGGAATCCGCTCGAGCAGAAGTGGTTCATGTTTTACACCAACCGGCGGGCGAACCTGACCCATCTGCCCGGCGTCTCGTGGGTCCACGGCACGCGCATCGGCATTGCGGAGTCCGGGGACAAGGGCACGACTTGGCGTTACCGAGGAGTGGCCGACATTGCTTTGGGCGAAGGCGAGTTCAGCCACTGGGCGCCGGAGGTGGTGGAGCACGAGGGGCGATTCCACATGTTCTTAACTTTCGTGCCGGGGATGCACACCGATTGGTCCGGCACGCGTCACATTATTCACCTCACCAGCACCAACCTGCTTCAGTGGAAAAAAGAATCCGCCCTTAAACTGGCTTCGGACCGCGTGATAGATGCTTGCGTGTGGCGGCTGCCTGATGGCACCTGGCGGCTCTGGTATAACAACGAGGCGGATAAGAAGGCTATTTACTACGCCGACAGCCCCGACCTATATCAATGGACTGACCGCGGCAAGGCCATCGGCGACCGGCCAGGCGAGGGGCCAAAAGTCTTTTGGTGGCACGACCGTTACTGGATGATCGTAGATAACTGGCAAGGGTTGGGCGTTTATTCCTCCACCAACGCCCTGAACTGGCAGCGGCAACAAAGGAACCTACTGGACCAACCCGGGCGAGGGCCGGACGACCAGGTCAAAGGCGGCCACGCGGATGTGGTCGTCAGCGGGGACCGGGCGTTCCTCTTTTATTTTACGCATCCCGGTCGCCGCGGCCCTGACGAGCGCAAAGATGGATATGAACAGCGCCGCAGTTCCATCCAGGTGGCGGAACTGGAGTGCAAGGACGGCGAGCTAACGTGCGAGCGCGACACGCCCACCTACATCAAGCTGGTTCCCCCTCGGATCGCCACTCCGGAATAGAACGCGCCTGAGACGTCACCTCGTCCTTTTCCCTGCCTTTACTTTACTTCAGGACTTGCCCCACAGCGTTCTTTATGGGGTCGCTGGGAATCTGCATCACGCCGCTAAAAGGCCGGTCGAATTCGAGGATCAGGAAGATGGCGCCGGAGACCGAAAGCGCGGCCGCGATCAAGGCGGCTCTGGCGGTTGCGTTGGAGGGCGCCAGCACGCTGAAGCTTAGAAAAATCATCAGCAGCCAGGAAACCACGACCCACAGGAGCGGTCTGGAAATGGATGAAACCGATTGGACAAGGAGGAGGTAGCGAAGCTGGCGGAGTTCGACGGCCAGGCCGGCCGCTTGCGCCTTGAGGCCGCGCTGGAGCTCGTCCTGGGGTGTGAGTTCCTGAATCGCCGTGTAAAGCGCATGGCCGGTTTGGGCGTCGGGAGCCAGCCGAACCCCCTCAGCCCTTCTCTCCGGCCACATGCCCCGCACCGCAGTCTCGATGCCGGCACGTAGCAAGGCGCGAGCGTTGGAAGCTTCCGCCCCGTAAGCGGTCAGAAGGCCGTCGAGATAACTCACCTTGGCGGCCATCGCGATGACTTCGTCTCGCGTGGTATCGTAAGCGCTCTTGGCCGAGGATACCAGCAATCCCAATAGGAGCGCCGTCATGGTGGCCACCAGGCCCATCGCCAACTTCACGGTATCCTTGGTGTCCGGAGTCATTTGGTTTTCGGGCAACAGGAGTCGAAGCCGCATCCCAAGCAGAACCACGCTGATCAGGCAGGCGGAGATGATAATGGCTATCAGGATCGTGTTCATCATCTTTCTCTCGTCATGATCACGGCCGGGTTTAAACTTGTTTTATGCAGCCATGGCAGCGGGCGGCAAGCCGCCGCAGGATCCGGGGCACGAACCAGAGCCTACGCCTCTCTCGAGGGGCGGCAAGCGTATTCCACGGTGCCGGCGCTGAGGGATTGGGCGCACGGCCGCATCCCCTTGAAGGCGAAGAGGCGGGAGGGTGGTGGTAGGTGATGGATTCGAACCATCGAAGGCGTAAGCCAGCAGATTTACAGTCTGCCCCCGTTGACCGCTTGGGTAACCTACCACGAGACAGGCGGCGGACACGCGGCCACGATGCCGGTTTGAACATCCGGTCGGCGCAACCCGCCACTCGCGCACCGCTTTTCCCAGTGCGCACCGGCAGTTTAAGCAGCAAGCCCCGCCCTTGTCAACCCGAACGCGGTGTCCTAGTTTAACTCAATGTTCGATTCGTTAAGCGGCAAGCTCCAGAACGTCTTCCGAAACCTGCGCGGCCTCGGGAAAATTTCCGAGGACAATGTGGGGGAGGCGCTGCGTGAAGTGCGCCTGGCGTTGCTGGAGGCCGATGTCAATTTCAAGGTGGCCAGGGATTTCATTGAGCGGGTCAAAAGCAAATCCCTCGGGCAGGAAGTCATCCAGAGCATTCAGCCGGGGCAGCAGATCGTCAAGATCATTCATGACGAACTGGTGGCGCTGCTCGGCGCGGCGCACGCCGGCATTTACCTCAGCGGCAATCCAAGCTGCGTGCTGATGGTGGGCTTGCATGGGTCCGGCAAGACAACCTCCAGCGGAAAGCTCGGGCGGCTGCTGCTCAAACAGGGCCGCACCCCGCTGCTGGTGGCCGCGGACGTGTACCGTCCCGCCGCCATGGACCAGTTGGAAAAACTTGGTCAGCAGGTGCAGTTGCCGGTCTTCGTCCGCCGGGGGGAAAAGGACGTGCTGAAGATCGCGCGGGAAGCGCTCGAACAGGCCCGGGCGACCAACCGCAACACGCTCATTTTCGATACCGCGGGCCGGCTGCAGATTGACGAGCCGCTGGTCCAGGAGCTGGTCCGGCTCCGCGACCTGGTGAAGCCGCAGGAAACCCTGCTGGTCCTGGACGCCGCCACCGGCCAGGAAGCCGTGAATGTGGCCACGCATTTTGACCAGGCGCTGAACATCACCGGCTGCATCCTGACCAAGCTGGACGGCGACGCGCGCGGGGGGGCGGCCCTGAGCATGAAAGCCGTCACCGGCAAGCCGATCAAGTTCGTGGGCGTTGGCGAAAAACTCGAGGACTTCGAACCGTTCCATCCCGAGCGCATGGCCTCGCGCATCCTCGGGATGGGCGACGTGGTCAGCCTGGTGGAAAAGGCGGCCGAAGCGGTGGACATGGACGAGGCCTTGCGGCTCGAGGAGAAGATGCGCAAGGGCCAGTTCACCCTGGTGGATTTTCTCGACCAACTGCGGCAGATGAAAAAGCTCGGGCCGCTCGAGTCCATTGTCAAAATGCTTCCGGGCGGCGCCGAAGCGATTAAAGGCGCCGACCTGAGCCGGCAGGAAAAGGAGTTTCGCCACATGGAGGCCATGATTTGCGGCATGACGCCCCAGGAACGCCTCAACCCGCACATCCTCAATGCCCGCCGCCGCCAGCGGATTGCCAAGGGCAGCGGCGTCAGCGTCGCCGAGCTGAACACCATGCTCAACAAGTTTGCCCAAATGCAGCAAATGATGAAGAAGATGGGCAAATTTCAAAAAATGATGGCCCGCATGGGCGGCGGAATGATGGGACGATAACGGGCTTGGGGTGGGTCAGCCGACCCTGGCAGCCCGCGCCACCATCCCCACAAACTCCAACGTTGCGGCGGTCCACCACTGGAGCACCGTCAGCAGGTCGGTCCTGGCGGTCAGCAACGGAATGCCCACCAGCAGGACCACCAAATTCCCAAGGAAGATGACCACCGCGGAGAAAAGGTAACCCTGGTCCGCGATGTCCGACTGGTGATTCTTCAGGATGTGCCAGGTCAAGGTGACGTGAAAGGCGTAGGCCGCCCCGAGCAGCAGGTGGAACCAGACCCGGTAATCCCGCCAGTTCCAGAGCCAGTCGCCGCCCATGAACACCAGCGCCACCAGCACCGCGTAGAGCGGAAAAAAATAGGGCGCCAGCGCGATCAGAAAATTGTTGCGGGTCACCACCACGTGGCCGCCGCTGGCGGTAGCTTTGAACTTCTTGACCCGTCCGCCCATCAACCAGGTCCAGATGGCGTGGGTCAGCTCGTGGCCGAATACGTACACCCACATGGGTTTGGGCAGCAGCAGGTAAATGACCAGCCAGCAGGCTGCGCCGGCCAGAAAGGCCACCCAAAAAGTATCCGCCGCGCCGCTGGCCTCCAGCACCCGCCACAACGCCGCCGCGCCGCCGACGCAGACCGGCGCCAGCAGAATCGCCACGAACACCTTCAGCCATTTCAACACCGGCGGATTATCCCGCAGTCGCCGCTTGATCGCCAGCGGTTATTGACCTCGTGCGGCGGCGGCGCACCGGCCGTTCACCCTTCAGGTCGCGCGCCGGACCAGAAAGACACCTTCCTGCCCCGTGCGAGTCACCCATTGTTGCCGAATCTTCAGGCCCTTCCGGGCCAGGTGTTCGCCCAGCCGGTCGGGAGTATAACGATAAGAGAAAAACAACCGGACGTTTGCGCCGGCCTCGAACCGCACGGCCTCATCCTCCACCCACACTTCGCGCGGCCTCGCAAACTCGAATCGCGCGGTGATGCGTCGCAGCCCGCTGGCCGGGTCTTCCTCGATCCCAAATTGGAGGCGGCCGTCGGCGGACTCGACGCCAAGGTCCGTGAGAAAAACCATCAGCCAATCGCGAGTGAGGTCATTGTCGTACTGAGGCAAAACCTGGAGCGTTCCTGCCGCGTAATCGGCGCCGGGTGCCAGGTTGGCGCTGAACAGCAGCGTGTCCTCGGGGCGCGTCAGGCCGGCCAGCCGCGGCAGAATCTGCGACGGCTCGAAATTGGGGATCATGCCGAAAAAGGTGAGAAGGCGATGCGCTGGCGCCCGTTCCCCGCGGGCAAGGACCTGATTCAGACTCGCGGCATCGGCCGCGCCCAGGTCGCAGACCAGGGCGTGGCAGCGTTCCTCCGGCGCCTCGCCCAACGCCGCCTCGCGGGCCACCAACACCATCGGCAGGCTGACATCCACGGCCGTGTAGGCGGCCTCGCGCCCCGCCTGCCGCAACCGGCGCAACAGTCGCAGGTCCTTTTGTCCACCCCCACACCCGAGGCCGACCAGGTGAATGGGTCCCGGCGGCAAGACCTGCAACACCGCTTCGAAAGCCTCGTCGTAAATGGCCTCGCAGTCGGGGTCGGTTCGCGAGGGGGAAAAGGCTTCATGAAGCCGCAGCCATTTGCGGGTTTGCTTGTAGCTTTCGTAATGGAACTTGGGATTGACGCGTCTGGAGCGCAGCGAGTCGAGGAGCTGGGCGCGGACACGCTCGGGAAACTGGCTGCAATGCACGGTTACAAAAGCTGCGGAAGACATAACAAGTTCAAGAAACCGCACCCTTCCGGGCGGGCGTATCCAGACTGACGGCACCCTTGACGGACGCCGCGCCGGCACAGCAGAACCGCAACGCCCGCCGGCTACTGCTGAGGGCAAAACGGACCCGATAACCGATGACCCGGCGCCGCCTCATCAGCGCCGGATGATCCGACCCTGACAAAAGCCAAGTGCAAGTCATCGGATGGGTGGAC
Organism: uncultured Verrucomicrobiota bacterium; assembly: GCA_964631605.1. Classification (GTDB taxonomy): domain Bacteria; phylum Verrucomicrobiota; class Verrucomicrobiia; order Limisphaerales; family UBA8199; genus JARKQH01. The sequence goes on along the minus strand of CAZVYG010000021.1, from coordinate 29,793 downwards.
CCGTTCATGCCGCCACGATCGAGCGACAGCCTAACTCGAAAGTCGGCCGCGGTCAAAGCCGCGCGGCTTGTTCTTTTTGTGGCCAGTCGTACGAAACGACACCAAGACCATCACGAGCAACGGGCGGACGGGGGATATGCGCAGAATCACATGCAGGAAGACCGTGGCCCCTGCGGCAAGGGTGCCGAGCCGGAACAGGTGCTCCGGATTCATTTGCATGCGGGGATGAGGCGGGTTTTGGCGCTTAAAGTCAAGGTCTGGGCGCAGGTGGCTGCGTTGGCTGAAGCCGTGTGGGCCGCCGAGCCGCCGGCACCGCCCCCGTTGCCGACGCCGGCGCCGGCGCGAGTCAGCGCGGACACCAACCAGGTGCGGCACGTGACGCTGCCGGCGGTGACGTGGAAGACGGAATGCGGCTCGGGCAACGCGCAGTAGCCGGTGTGGTCGCCGAACGGGCCTTCGTCGCCCCCCTGTCGGCAGACAGGCGCATCGGCTCGGTCGGGTCAACGTCGCCTTCGATGACGTAGTCCGCGTTGGGCAGGACGGTTTTCACCTCGGGCGAAGTGTTTTCAAGGCCCGGCCAGTTTGGCGTCAAGTTGCCAAAGCGCGCTGACGGGCAGGGCGTGAAGGTTTGGTCCAAAAGCCAGGCTGGTCGAACCGGTGTAGAGCAGAAGGCCGCGCAGGAATTTCCTGCCGGTCTGCTCGCTGAAATGTCGCAAACCCTTGAAGTCGCCACTGGTTGGGCTCGCTGTTTTCTTTACCTCGATGCCAACCAATCGTCCGCGCGCGTCCTCCAGCACGAAGTCCACCTCCTGCTGGGTATGCGTGCGGTAGTGGAATAGACCGGGGCGTGTTGCGCTCCAGGAGATTTGCTTCGTCAATTCGCCCGCCACAAAACATTCCAATGCCGCGCCCACCATCAGGTCATCCGCCCGCAACCGCGCCGCATCCAACCCGAGCAGGTGACAAAGCAATCCCGTGTCCCCGAGCAGCACCTTCGGCGTCTTCACCAGCCGAAGCCCAAGGTTAGCGTGCCACGGCGGCAACGCGCGCACCAAAAACGTCGCCTCGAACAGCGCCCAATAGCGTTGCAGCGTGGTCTGCGGCATCGCGGCATCACGCGACAGGTCGGCGAAGTTCAGCACGCCCGTCGCCCGCGAAGCCGCCAGCCGCAGCAGGCGCGGAAGATCGCGCAGACCCGTGATGTTGGCCAGGTCACGCACATCCCTTTCGAGGATGGTCGTGATGTAAGAACCAAACCACGCCTGCCGCCGGGCCGCCTCCGTCCGCGTCAACACCTCGGGATAGCCGCCGGTCGCGATGCGCTCCGCCAACGACGACCAGCCGGTGTCGCGAAACCCGCCGGGTTTGAACTCGCGCGCGAAGCAGGCGTCCACGAAACCTTCACGACGTCCGGCGATTTCGCCTTGGGAGAACGGCCAGAGCGTCAGCACCTCCATCCGCCCGGCCAGCGACTCCGAAAGGGTGGGCAACACGAGTGCCCGTGCCGAGCCAGTCAGAAGAAAACGGCCCGGTTTCCGTTTCGCGTCCACGCTGCGCTTGATGGCGCGGAACAATTCCGGCACGCGCTGCACTTCGTCGAGAATCACGCGCTCCGGCAATCCGGTGACAAAGCCGTCGGGGTCGCTCTGCGCCGCCGCCAGCGTCGCGGCCTCGTCCAGCGTGAAATACTCCGCGTCGTAACCGTTATCCCCCAGCGCTTGCACCAGCGTGGATTTGCCAGACTGACGCGGACCTTGCAGATACACGACCGGCGTGTCCCGCAATGCGGCCAGGATGTGAGGCGTGAGATTGCGCCGTTTCATGGCAGATATTCAACCACATTGTGGTGGATTTTCAACCATTAGATTTTCAGAGGCGATGATGCCGCTGTTCAGCGTGGCAGTGACCCTAACGGTCCGGCTGCCGCGTGAGCCGAGGATTCCGACGGCCTTGATGTTTTCGATTCTGGTCCCAAGGCTTTTCCCTTGGCGGCAGCCGAGAAATGTAGCATCCGACGTAAGTCGGATCATTCTTCCTGCTCTGGCGTGAGTTCCCAGCCGGGCGCGGGTTCTTAGCCGTGCGCGCGGAAGGAAAAGTTTGAGCGGACTGACGTCCGCTGCTACGAATAACGAGGCGTGGCGGCCCCGTCGGCTTCGGCGTCACGGAAGCCTCCCCTCAACCCGGGGCCAAGATCTCCCCCGCCGAAGCGGGGGAACAAGAGCGCAGCCTTCGCTTCAACCACCTCCCGCCACCCTCACGGGATCCGCATCAAACAACCAGCAGCCGATGTCGTGGAATTCCGAGCACGTATTGCCCGCCCCGCTCGCGCAGGCTCGGCGGGCCACGTAAAGCCGGATTTCTCAACAAGGCTGGTCGGCCTGGTCAGACGCTGCCGCTGCGCCCATACTTCTCATCGGGCATCCAAGGGCAGGCCAAGGCCCCGGCCGGTGCTTGTCCTCAAATCAGGGGACTTTCCTGCGATTGGCATTGCGGGTAGAAGTTTCTGATGATGCGAGTTTATTGTGTGCCGCGCCGCTGCCAATGCCGGGGACGAAACTGTTGGCCAGGCCGCAGCCGCTTCACCATTGGTGCACCGAAGTTCGTGGAGAACTGGCACGCGCACGGGCCGGCCCATCACTGCGCAGTTGGTGCGGGACAAATGGCATCCAAGATTCAGAAGTCTGGCAGCCTGTGGGACAGGGAGGTGGCCCTGGTCGGCTGACCTCCGGCGCGGGGCCGCCACGGGGGTTCTGGCGCGGCCCCAACGAACCTAGAATTTATGAATCATGTTGAGCGTTTCCGGGCGGTGATGAACTTCCAACCGGTGGACCGGCTGCCGCGCTGGGAATGGGCGATGTGGTGGGACGAAACCATCGCCCGCTGGCACCGCGAGGGCCTGCCGCTCGAGCTGAAGTTTGGCCAGGTCTTCGACATCGCCCAGCAATTCGGGCTCGATCCCTACCAGCAATTCTGGTTCAGCACCACCGACCCGACCATCGAAGCCACGCAGCATCACGTCGAGGGAATCGTCTCGAACATGGACGATTATCTTCGCATTCGGCCGCAGTTGTTCCCGGACCACAGCCGCGCCATTGCCAGCATGGCGGCGTGGGCCGAGCGGCAGCGGCGTGGCGACGCCGTGGTTTGGGCCACCCTCGAGGGTTTCTTCTGGTTTCCCCGGACCCTCATGGGCTTTGAGAAACTGATGTTTGCTTTCGCGGACCAACCGGAGTTGCTGCACCGGATCAACCAGGACCTGCTGGAGTTCAACCTCCGTCTGCTCGACCAAATCTTCTCCGTCTGTGTGCCGACCTTCATGACCATCGCCGAGGACATGAGCTACAATCACGGGCCGATGATCTCGCGCCGGACATTTGACGAGTTTGTTGCGCCATACTACCAAAAGCTCGTTCCACGCTTGCAGGAACACTCCGTCCCGCTGTTCATGGACACCGACGGCGACGTCACCCTGCTCGTGCCCTGGCTCGAGGCGCTGGGCGTGCCAGGTGTACTGCCACTCGAGCGCCAGGCGGGCGTGGACGGACTTAAGCTTCGCCGGCAATTCCCGCGCCTGCTGATGGTCGGGCACTTCGACAAGATGACCATGAACCGCGGCGAAGCCGCGATGCGCGCCGAATTCGAGCGCCTCGTGCC
>CAZVYG010000021.1:18321-26129 GCA_964631605.1 uncultured Verrucomicrobiota bacterium | reverse complement strand
TTCATCCCCAGCGTGGATCATCAGACACCACCGGGCGTTTCGCTCGAGCAATACCGCCTTTACCTGCGACTCCTGAACGAGTACACCGTCGGTTGCGGACAGGGGGTCCTGCCAGGGGGCTGAAACACGCGGACTCCGGTCATGTGCGAACCCGGGCGGCGAGAAACAGAATGAACCCGATCATTTATCATCGGAGCGGTTCCACCTATTTCGCCTGGCTTTGCCTCGCGCTGCTGGCGAACGCGCCGGTCCGCGCGCAAAACCCAGTCACCTCGACGGCAGCGTTTGAAGCACCGGCCATGGCGCCCGCCTTCGCGAGGCGTGAGCGACCCGTTTTCGCGCAACTCAAGCAGAACTTCGCGCGTCCGCCGATGCGCTACGCGCCCTTCATGCTCCAGTTCTGGGATGAACTCCCCACGCCCGCGCGCGCGCGCCAGGTCGCCCGGCAGCTCCTCGATCAGGGTTTCAACCCCGGTTACATCTATCCCATCAGCGAAGGCCCGGGCTTCATGGCGCCGCCCTCCCGCCGCCGCCTGCGGCGGGAGGACTATCTCTCCCCAGCGTGGTTCAAGGCTGTGGAAGCCGTGGCGGATGAGGCGGAGAAAGCCGGTGCCTCTCTCGGGTTCAATGTGGACAACGGCTGGCCAGCCGGGCTGTTCCCGGCACCTGAAATCCTCAAGCGCCATCCCGATCTCAAAGCGGTCTCGCTGGATTGCCGTATTACCGACGTGGGCGCAAACGCGGCCATAGACATTCCGGAATGTTTCTTTGCCGTCGTCGCGCGACACGCGGAAGCGGCAGGGAACGGGGCCGAGGCGCCTGCGCTGGCCCACTGGATCTGGCACGCGCCACAATCCAACGGCGCGCCGCCGATGGTCTGTTTCCGGCGGAGCTTCACGCTGGGAGCGCCGCAACGCAGCGCCGCACCACGGCGGCTGCGCCGGGCCACCATCCGCATCACGGCAGACAATGCATTCGAGCTGTTCATCAACGGACAACGCGCAGGCGCCGGCAGCGATTGGACGCAACCGCAAACGTTTGACGTCACCCGCTGGCTTCGGCCCAGCGGTACCAACGTCGTCGCCGTGCGGGCCACGAACACGGGACACGAAGCCGGCTTGATCGCGGCGCTCCGGATGGAATTCATGGACGGACCGGCTGCCAACCTCGCGACGGGGTCGGATTGGCGCTGCACGACGGAGGCCGTCACCAACTGGGCAGCCCCCGAGCTGGACGATTCGCGCTGGGCCCAGGCCCATGTTCTTGGCGACGTGGGCGTTGCGCCGTGGAATCTGGGCGCGCGGTTCTCGCCGCCAGTGGTTGTGCTCTCCTCCTCCCTCCACGTTGTTTCCCGCGGCCCGGCCGCACGTTGGCGCGCGCCCGAGGGTCGTTGGCGGCTCTATGTTTTCCGGAAGTATTTCCATGCCGGCGCCGACCACGGAATTCTTAATTACCTGGATCCCCGCCTGGCCCCGGCGTTCGTCGAAGTCGGTCTTGAACCGTATGCGAAATGGTTTGGGGATCGCCTGGGCCGGGATGCCTTGCCGAGCGTGCTGCTCGATACCGAAGGTGACTACGGATGGAATCTCGCCTGGTCGGACCACCTCGCCGAGGTGTATCAGCAGCGCAAGGCCCGCGACGTTCGCCAGTGGATGCCGCTGCTGTTCGACCGCGACGAAGAGGGATTGGCCGCGCGCGCCCGGTGGGATTGGTTCGACATGGTTTCGCAGGTTTATTCCCGCGAATGGTTCGGCGTCATCAGCGACTGGTTCTCCCGGCGCAACATGGCGTGCAGTCTCCAAGTCAACGAGGGCGATCTGCGCAACATCGCCAGCACGGTCGGAGATTACTTCGCGGCCCAGCGCGCCTGCACGCTGCCGGGCAACGATGCCCTGTTCGACTCCGCCCTAAGTGTCCGCGACTTCAAGGAAGCGGCGTCCATCGCGGAGTTCGAGGGCCGCCGCCACCTGTGCGAGCTGCTGGGCGTCGTCGGCTGGCAGATGCCCCCGGCCCTGTTCAAGCGCGCGGCCAACGCCGCGATCGCCTGGGGGGTGGATCACATCGAACCGCATGTGCTCTACTTGAACCGCGACCTGGCCACGATCCCTTATCCACCGGACTGGTTTACCGAGAACCCCTACTACCCCTACCTTCACTTGTGGACGGACTTCTGCCGGCGGGCCAGTTACGTCAATGCCAGCAGCACGCAGGTGGCCGAATTGCTGCTCTACTGCCCGATGGACAGCGTCTGGGCGCTGGCCGAAAACGGTCTGAACGGCGCCAACAGTTTCGACCCGCGCGCCGCCGCGATCAGCGCCGCCTACTACGATGCCATGGTCAAGCTGACGGCCGCCCGGGTTGGCTTCCTCGCCGGCGATAACCACTACTTGCGCCGCGGCCGGGTGGAGAAGGGTGCGCTGCTTATCGGCGATTTCCGCTTCCGGGCGCTGGTGCTGCCGCCGCTGGAGATTCTGCCCACCGATGTGGCGAAGGTATTTGTCGAATTTGCCAGGGCGGGCGGAACGGTTTTTCTGCTCGGGGACCTGCCAGCAGGCTCGACCGAGCGCGGCGCAAGCGATGTGGCGATGGAACGTCTGATGAGCGAACTGCGCACCCAACCCACTGCGGTATCAGCCGAGGGCGGCATCGAGTCCTTGCTCCGACAAGACCACCCCGCGCTGCGTTCGCCACTGCGTTTCGAGGAAGGCGCTCCCGGTCTGCTGGCCTCGCATCGCCGCAGTGACGGGCGTGATTTCTTCTGGCTGGCCAATAACGACGCAACGGCGCGCGTCTGTCACGTTTTTGTGGAGCGCAGCCGGGGCCAGGCGTCGTTCTGGAATTGTGAGGACGGCAGCATTCAGCCGCTGGCTTCGCGCCAGGAGGCCGGGGGCAGCCATGTGACGCTCCGCCTCGAACCGTTCGAGGCCGGCTGGCTCGTTTTCGATCCGCAAACGCCTGCCCGTGCTTTGGCGAACACTCCGGCGGCTTGGCGGGAGACTCTTGCGTTAAGCGGCCCGTGGCGCATCCGGATTGATCCGACCGCGCAACCCGAACCGCACGTTCCACAGCCGATACCGCCCCATTTCGTGTTTGTTTCGGACACGGCCAACCCCAACGCCCCGGCCGTCACGGCGCCGGTCACCAACTGGATCGAGCGCCCGCTGGAATCGTGGCTGAACTGGGGGTTGGATCGTTTTTCCGGCTATGTGGACTATACAACCACGTTCGATCTGCCCGGGGGCGAGCGAGAGATTCAACTCGACCTGGGCGAGGTGAAGCACATGGCGCAGGTCTGGTTGAACGGCGTCGAAGTGGGGCAGCGTCTCTGGCCGCCGTTCCGCTACGATGCCTCGCGCGCCGCGCGGCCGGGCATGAATACGCTCACTGTGCGCGTGGGCAACCTGTTCTGCAACGCGGCGCGCCAATTCGGAGACAACCAGACCCTCTACCGCGGTTGGGGATTCAAAGATCCGAAACGCGAAGATTTGGACGCCGGCCTCCGTGGCCCGGTCGCGGTGAGACTCCGATGAGGCATTGCCCCTGGCTGCGTGCTGCATCGTCCCCGGCTGACCGAGTCATTCCATCTTCACATCGTCCGGCACGGGAAAACCGCGCAATTGCTGTTGCATCCCGACCCGGCGGGTAATATTGAAGCGGATGATGCGTCGGCGAAGCCAAACACGTTTTGCGGCCCTTGGCCTCGTGCTGCTCTTTGCCCCGCCGATCCTGGCAGCGGACGAGTTGACGGTGCGACAGCCGGATTACCTGATTGACGTTTGGGACACCGAACGCGGGTTGCCGCACAGCACCGTGACCAGCATCGCGCAAACGCCCGATGGCTACCTCTGGGTCGGCACGCTGCACGGCGGGCTGGCGCGCTTCGACGGTGCGCGGTTCGTCACGTTTCATCCGGGCAACACGCCGGCGTTCGAGTCCATCGAGGTCCAGCGGTTGCTGGTGGATGTGACAGGGAAGCTGTGGATCGGCATGGTGGGAGGCCTCCTGCTTTCCTGGGACGAGGGCCGCTTTCGCTGCGAGCGCAAGAACCCACCCTCCCCGGAATCCTGGATTCAGTCGCTGGTGGTCAACCGTTCCGATGAAGTGGTGATGTCCACATTCGGCGGGTGGCTGTTTCATGTCTGGCCGCAAGGCGGCACGAACCGTTGGGAGACCTTCAAAGCCCCGGATGGTGACAGCTTTTCCGCCTTCTGCGAGGAGCGGGGCGGCCGCATCTGGTATCGTACAAAGGATGGGGGGGTGGGTGTGTTCGCTGATCAACAGTTCAGCCGCGTGCCGACGAATTGCGGCCTCGCCAGTCTGCGCATCAATACACTGACACGCGACGCCGAGGGACACATCTGGGTCGGCACGGACAAGGAAGTCGCCATGTGGGATGGCCGGCAGTTCGCGCGGATGACGCCCACCAACGGCCCGCCGGAGCTGACGGTTCGCCAACTCGTCTTTGCCAGCGACGGCAGCTTTTGGGTGAGGGAAGATACCAAGCTGCGCAAATGTGTGGACCGGCGCTGGGTGCGGGAAGCGTCGCCATGGCAGGGAAATCTCCGGCCCGCGCCGCGACCGATCGAGATGTTCAGCGACCGCGAGGGTGGCGTCTGGCTGACACACTACAGCGATGGTCTGTGGCACGTGGATGGCGAGGGACATGTGGCGCGGATTTCCAACCAGGAGGGCTTGCCAACCAACCAGGTGGAATGCTGGTTTCAAGACCACGAGGGCAATGTTTGGGCCGGACTGTCCGGCGGCGGTCTGGTGCGGGTGCGGCGGCGCAGCTTCAGCGTGGTTTGGCCCGCCGGAAGTCCGCTCGAACGGGCGGCACGCTCGGTCTGCGAGGATGCCACGGGGGCCATGTGGTTCGGCACGTCAGGCGACAGCTTTCTTCGCTGGCGGGACGGGCAGTTTACGAGTGTGACTCCGATGGTGGAGCAGATGGCGGGCCGCGACGGCACCGTTTTCCCCGACGCTGCCGGCCGCGTCTGGCTCGGTTCGGTGGGCAACGGGGTTTGGGTATTCGAGACCAACGCGCTGTGGCGACCGTTTCCGGCCACTGGCGGCGGTCTGGTGGCCCGCGCGTTGTTCGCGGATTCCCAGGGCCGCATGTGGATCGGCAACGATTTCGGCTTGTTTTTCTGGGACAGCGGCCCCGACCCACAGCTTACGCCGGCACCCGGATTTCAGCCGGTTTTCGTATCGGCGATCACGGAGGACAAGAACGGCAGTCTTTGGATCGGAACCGGGGACGGGGAGTTGTGCTGCTACGACCCCAAAGCGGCGCGTTCTGTGAGGTACAAACCCGCGGCCGGTCCAGCCGCGGTGCGCTTCTGGGCTTTGCTGGCGGACGATGATGGCGTCATCTGGATTGGCACGCTGGGCGGCGGGTTGCTGCGGTTCAAGGACGGGGAATTCACCCGCTACGCTACGCGGGACGGTCTGCCGAATGAACACGTGAGTCAAATTCTCGAGGGTCCTCGTGGCGATCTTTGGCTCGGGACCCGAGCCGGTATTGCGCGCGTCAGCAAACGGGATTTGGATCAATTCGCGCGCGGCCACATCCGGTCGGTGCCCTGCGTGACCTACGGCAAGTTCGACGGTCTGCCCAGCGTGGAATGTTCGGGCGGCTGCCAGCCGGGTTGCTGGCGCAGCCGGGATGGCCGGTTGTGGTTTGCGACCGTCAAGGGCATCGTCAACGTCCAGCCCCGGGACATTGCGTTCAATCCCCTGCCGCCGCCGGTGGTGATCGAGGAAGTGCTCGTGGATGGGGAAGTCCAACAGCCGAAGTTCGGAGTCCAAAGTCCGACGGCGCCGGCGCGCGGCTCTTTCCCCTCCCGCGTCGCGCGCCACCCGTTGGTGGAGATTGGGCCTGGCCGCCACAATCTCGAAATCCATTTCACGGGCTTGAGTTTCACGGCGCCGGACAAGGTGCTTTTCAAGTATCGGCTGGAGGGAATGCAGTCCGAATGGGTCGCGGCCGGCAACCAGCGGTCGGTGACCTACAATTTCGTTCCGCCGGGGGCATACCGCTTTCAAGTGCTGGCCTGCAACAACGACGGGGTGTGGAACGAAGCCGGCGCGACGCTGGCGCTCATCGTGCGGCCCTATTTCTGGCAAACCTGGTGGTTCAAAGTGGCGGGCTTGGTTCTGCTGGTGGGTGGATCGGGCGGGGCGATCGGTCATTTCGAGCGGCGCAAAGCCCGGCGCAAGCTGGAGCGGCTGCAACAACAGCGCGCTCTCGAAGCGGAGCGCGCCCGCATTGCCAAAGACATCCACGACGACCTCGGCGCCAGCCTCACGCGCATCAGCCTGCTGAGCGATGCCGCCCGCAGCGACCTCGGCGATCCGGCGCAGACCGAAACCAGCCTGGCGCGGATTGCCGGCACGGCGCTGGAGCTGACTCGCGCGATGGATGAAATCGTGTGGGCCGTCAATCCAAAAAACGACCGCCTCGACAGCCTGGTGAATTATCTCAGTAAGTTCGCGCAGGATTTTCTGGGGGATGCGGGCCTTGCCTATCGCCTGGAGGTGCCGCCGCAACTGCCGCGCTGGCCCCTCGGCTCACAAGTGCGCCACAATCTCTTCCTGGCGTTCAAGGAGGCGCTGCACAACGTCGTCAAGCACGCCGTCGCCAGCGAAGTTCACGTGGCCCTGGCCATGCAACGGGAAGGGTTTGTGCTGACCGTGACTGACAACGGGTGCGGCTTCCGACTGGACGACCCGACCGCCACACCAGGCGCGGCCCCTGGGCGTCTCGGCGGTGGCAATGGGCTAGCCAACATGAAAAGCCGGCTGGAGGAAGTGGGTGGACAGTTTGAAGTGCAGAGCGGATTTGGCAGGGGGACCACTGTGAGATTCGTGGTGCCCGTAAAGAGCCCCGAATGAACAACGACAGGTCAACGCTGGGAGGGGCCGGTGCTCGCGGGACTGGGGCCTTGGAATCGTGCCGCGGCCTCGGGTTTGACCTTTCTCAGCTTTCCGCGGGGTGCCTGTCCCCAAAACTGAGGACATCCATGCCGTGTGAATGCGTGCTATAAATCAGACCACTGGTGAATACGTCCACTAAAGTTTCCATCGTGGAAGACGACGATGCGGTGAGGGAAATCTTCGCGGACTGGGTGGGGCGCGCGGAGGGCCTTCGTTTCCTGAGTGGATACGACAACGCCGAGCGCGCGCTGGCCCACCTGCCGCGACAGCGGCCGGACGTGGTGCTGATGGACATTAACCTGCCGGGCCTTAACGGCGTGGAGTGTGTGCGTCAACTCAAGCCGCTGCTGCCTGCCACCCAGTTCATCATGGTCACCGTGTACGAGGACGCCGACCACATCTTCGAGGCGCTCGCCGCCGGCGCCACGGGCTACCTGCTCAAACGCACCACACGCAAGCAATTGCTCGCGGCGCTCCGGGAAGTCCAGGCCGGGGGCTCGCCCATGAGCACCAATATAGCGCGCATGGTGGTTGAGTCCTTCAGCCAGCCCCGCTCGGCGATGTCGCCCAGCATGGAGGGGCTCTCGCCCCGCGAACAGGAAGTGCTCGAACTCCTTGCGCGCGGGTACCTCTACAAGGAAATCGCCGAGGCGCTCAAGATCAGCGCCCTGACGGTTCCCACCTACGTCCGGCGCATTTACGAAAAGCTGCACGTCCATTCGCGTTCGCAGGCGGTGGCCAAAGTGGCGCATTGGCTGCCGCGTTAGCAACTCCAGCACCGCCGCCGGAATGGGGTTCCACCGATTTGGCCTCCGCGCCCGCGCGGCGTTGTACCATGATTTGGGGACATGACGGATATCAGGCCAGTGATA
>CAZVYG010000021.1:0-18311 GCA_964631605.1 uncultured Verrucomicrobiota bacterium | reverse complement strand
ATGATGGTGAAAAACTGGCAGTTCAAACAGCTATGAAAACACGGTATGAGCCTCCAAGCCCTAGAGCTGTTCTGAAGTGCTGTGTGTAACCAAACACCCCTGATGCAGATGTGGAGGATCGCAATATGAAAAGAGCATTCGTTATCGCCGTATGGGCAGGCATGTCCTGGAGTGCGAGCGCCGAGCTGGACCGGGTTTATTGGGGCGGCAGCAGTTGGCTCACGGCAAACATCAACGGCAATCCCTATCAATCCCTGGCCCAGGAAAGCGCCCAGGCAGGACCCACGCTCATTGTTATGGGTTCCTGGGCGGACGGTTCCGGCACCAAGCAGGTGATCAGTCGCGACTGGGGATCAACGTGGGCAGAAAACCCGATTAACGCGGTGTCCTATACGGAGATGGCCACCCGCCATAATCTGGCCAATCAATTCTACGGTCTCCGACCCAGCGGCCAGATTGACCTCGTGTACTTCACCGGATCATCCTGGTCCATCTACGGCAGCTACACCGGCAGCACATTGTATAAAGCCATTAGCGCGGACTATGCAAACAACAGTTTCCTGTATGGCGTCCGGGCCGACGGCACCGGTGTGGACCGGCTGACCATCAGCGGGAGATCGATCGTGTTCAATTATTTTGTTGGCGCCTACGACTTCAGAGAGATTGAAACGATGACCGGCGTCGGCAATTCGTTCTACGGGGCGCGAGCGGATGGCGGCGGGCTTGAACGAGTTTATTGGACCGGAAGCGCATTTGCCAGTCAATCCCTGGTCTCAGGCGATTACAAAGCCCTCGCCGCTGACGCCTACTGGAGCGGCAACGGCACGGGCTTGATGCTGTACGGCGCTCGCGCGGATGGCACCGGCGTGGACCGGATCCGCTCGGACAACTGGGGGTCAAGTTGGTTTGTTGATTTCGCCCGGTTGACGACGAAGGATTACGACGAGCTGGCCACGATGCACGGGGTGCCCAACCAGTTCTATGGTTCGGTGATTCCTGAGCCGGCGACGTTGGCCATGCTTGGCCTCGGCACACTTCTCTGTCTGAGCCGACGGCGCAGATAAGCCCCGCGCGCTCACCACACGTTCACACCGCGACCGCACGATACTCATGAATATGAAACGAAGCATTGTCATGGCCCTATTGGCCGGCATATCATTGAATGCCATCGCTGACCTAGACCGGGTGTATTACACCGGTCCGGGCTTCACCACCCTGAATATCAACAGCAATGCGTATCAGGCGCTGGCGGAGGAAAGCCTCCAGGCAGGACCCATCCTGATTGTCATGGGTTCGTTGGCGGATGGTTCCGGCACGACGCAGGTGATCAGTCGCAATTGGGGATCAAGCTGGGAGGAGAACCCCATCAACAGCGTGGCCTACTCGAAAATGGCCACGCGCATCGGCGTGGCAAACCAGTTCTACGGCCTCAAAGCAGACGGCAGCGGGATTGACCTGATCTACTTCTTTAACAACGCCTGGCAGATATTCTCCCCACCGCCCAGCACGGACAACACCTACAAGGCGATTGCCGCGGACGCCACCGATAGCAATCGGCTTTTTGCCGCCCGGAGGGATGGCACCGGTGTGGACCGGCTTTTCTTTAATGGGTCGGTGTGGGTGGTGGACCAGTCGCTCCTCAGCACCACGGACTTCAGCGAGTTGGAAACGATGACCGGCGTAAACAATTCGTTTTATGGCATCCGGGCCGATGGATCGGGATTGGGGCGGGTGGTCTATTCCGGCGGCTGGGTGACGCTGAACGTGGTGGACACCGCCTACAAAGCGCTCGCGGCGGATGCGACTTTCACTGGGAACGGGATTCTGATGGTCTATGGCGCTCGCGCGGATGGCACCGGCGTGGACCGAATCCGTTCGAACGACTGGGGGGTGAGCTGGTATGTTGACTTTCCCCAGTTGACGACCAGGGACTACGATGTGCTGTCAACCATGCACGGTGTAGCCAACCAGTTTTATGGCAGCACGCTTTCGAAGGCGCCGGTCGCGCCACAGTTCACGAGCGTGACGAGTCTGGGCGACGGCACCATTCAGCTCGACGGCATCGGTCCGACCAACGCCCCCTACCGTGTCTTTGCCACCACCAACCTCAGCCTGCCGTTCAACGAATGGGAGGAGTTGGGGAGCAGTACGTTCACCGACGGCGTGCTTAATTTCACCGATCTGCAGGCGCCAAACCACGCACGGCGGTTCTACCGTGCGGTGACGCCGTAGGACAGCGCCGTGACTGCGAAGCTCGCCCGTTCGAAATGCCGGGGTCGCCAGGGCCGGCGGCCGGGGGACGCCTTCACCCTGATCGAGCTGTTGGTGGTCATCGCCATCATCGCCATTCTGGCGGCGATGCTGTTGCCGGCGCTCAGCAAATCCAAGGAGAAAGCCAAAGGCGTCAATTGCCTGAACAACATGAAACAGATCGGGCTGGCGACCAGGATGTACATTGACGACAACGAAGGTCGGCTGATGCCATTGTGGCGGCAGCCGGGTCTGGCGGGTTGGTCGGCCTGGAATTACGACGCGGCGACTTTTGTCGTGCAGAATCCCGGCGGCCTGTTCTGGCAGGATGCCTTGCGGCTGGGTGGCTACGGGAAGGCGCGCAAAATCTTCGACTGCCCCTCGTTGTACTGGCTCGCCGGCAAGGCCCAGGGCGGCTCCTTCAGCACGAACAACACGCTGGGCATCGGCATGAATCATCCCGAGTATGGGCAGACCATGCCCGTGGGCGCGCCGGTCCATGTGCTGCGGCGCGAGACCCAGGTTTCCAAACCCAGTGCCTCGGTGATCTTTGCCGATGCCGGGGGTGTGACGGCCGCGACAAAAAACCTGAATCCCGACCGGTGGGAGGAAGACAAGGCCTGGGACCTCTTCCTGCTACAAGTCGTCGGCACCGGCTGCAGTTATTTTCGGGTCAGCACCGACGGTAATTTCAGCGACGAGCCAACGCGCTCGGTGCCACGGCACACCGGCAGTTTGAATGTTGCGCATTTCGACGGCCACGCGGAGCGGACAAAAAACAGCCGTTTGGGTTACAGTCTCCCGCGCACGAGCGAGGGTGCGCTCTGGGCGCGCGATCACAACAGTCCGGCCTTTACTCCGTAAACGTCCGTCAGTGACGGGGAGCCGCTTCCCCCACCATGAGTGGTGCGGACTCCCAACCCATGCCCTTGGCCGAAACAAACCATGCAAGACCACCCCAACTCCATGACACCATCCTGAAAGTGATGCAAAGACCGCCAGGGAAGCCACTGAGAAAGCCCTCGCGGACGGCGCTCAACCCTTCGAACTGGTGCAGTCCTGCCTTCAGGCTGCTCCTCATCATGCCCAGACAAAATGGGTCATCTGCCCCGTGCCGTCGGGGTTCATGGTCGAGAAGGTTTCCGAACCGCCGCTCCGCCATTGGAAACAGGATGGTTTTCCCGTCATAGTGGACGCGGGAGCGTGGGCCGTTCCCACGTCGTCCTCTACCAGCGTCCGCACGCGGTCCGTGTCCGTGTCCACCCCCTACGGGCCGCCGCCCCTCACATGGGTCTTCTCGTTCTCGTCCCGCGCGAAGGAGCTTGTGAAAACCCGGTAAAAAGCACCGGGTCTGAGGCTCCACCGATCACTTTAGCATTTTGAGAATCTCGCTGCGTTTGGGCGCCGAAGGCTGGGCGCCCATTTTGGTGGTGGATAATGCCGCGGCCGCATTGGCAAAGCGCACGGCTTCGAGCATCGGCGCCCCCTCAGTCAGTGCCACCGCCAGCGCGCCATTGAAGACATCACCCGCCCCTGTCGTGTCCACAGGCTTGACCTTGAACGCCGGCACCAACTGACACAGTTCGCTCGACGCCACAAAAGCGCCTCGCGCGCCCAGGGTGATCACCACCATCTGAGCGCCCCTGGCCCGCAGCGCCGCCGCGGCCTTGGCGGCATCTGCCTCATTCTTGACCGCAATGCCGGTAAGCCACTCAGCCTCGCTTTCGTTGGGGGTGATGATCGTGATTGATTTCAGCAGCGCGTTGTCGAGCTTCCGCGCGGGCGCCGGATTCAAGATCACACGAACGCCTTTCTTCGCACCAATTTCCGCTGCGGCGCGCACGGTCTCCAGCGGCGTTTCCAACTGCAACACCAGCGTGGCCGCCCTGGTAATAACGGTTCTGGCCTTTTTCAAATCCGCCGGCATCAAATGGGCGTTGGCGCCGGAGGCAACGGCAATGCTGTTTTCCCCATCCCTGGCCACAAAAACCAGAGCCACCCCGGATGCGGCCTGTTTGTCCTTGAAAACATATTGGACGTTGATCTTGTCCTTCTTGAACCCTTCCACCGCCTGGGTCCCAAAAACATCGCCGCCCACCTTGGCCACAAAGGAAACCGCGCCGCCCGCCCGGGCCGCCGCCACGGCCTGGTTGGCCCCCTTGCCACCCGCGGCCATGACAAACTCGCCGCCCAGAAGGGTCTCGCCGGGCCGCGGAAGGCGGTCCAGCTTGATGATCATGTCCGTGTTGGAACTGCCGACAACAACAATGGATTTATGGGACATTGGAATGTTTGTTTTCAAAGGTTTGGTCATGAGGAGCCATCACGGCTTTGAGTTGATCAAAACGGTCAGTCCTGCCAGATAAAAGAAAAACATCGCGCCCAGTATAAAAAGAAAAAGGGGTCATCCATGGCTTGGTGCCTTTTCCAATGGAAGAGTGATGGTGAAATCGCTTTGGGTGCGCTCGCAGGGACTCAGCGCTGCGCGGGTGAGGGAGAATGGGTTTTTCGGACTCCCCAAGCATGAAGCAATCCTCGCAGAGCGCAATCCAAGGTGTCAAGACCAAATGCCAGCCGCTTTTCGTGGAGAGCCATGGCCTGGCTGGCGCGCTTCGGACTGGTTTTGGGGGCCTCAAGCGCGTGCTCGGGCCGATCGGGGCGGTCTATTACCGAACGGCAGAACCGAGCGACCGCCGCCGTTGGGAACTTGGGAGATGGGCGCCAGCCGTCCCTGCCCGGCGAGGGATGGAACAGGCAATGGGCGGTCCTGCAGTTGGCGCGGCGGCGGAGAAGCGAGCAAGAATGTCCGCGCTCCGATGCGAGGATGGAACGGGGCAGTCGGTGGTCGCTCAGTCGGTGAGGGCCCGGAAGCTCCGGTCACTGGCAGACCGGGAGGTGGCCGCCGATGGGGTCCCCGCCGCGCGGCTTGTGCTTTGGTGGGACAGGCCTGACGGCCGGTCAGAATCCCAGCAAGGTGTATGGCGCCACCGAGTCGGCCCCAACCGGGTAACGAGGGAAGGCCTTCAGCGAGAAGGTGAAAGCGGCGACGAATTCCTTGTCGCCGAGATTGTCGCGCAGGCCGCAGGTGACGGCGGCCGTCCAGCTTCGGAGGTCGCGGTAGAGGGTGTAAAGCTGCTCCTGAAGCCGTCCCTCTCGGATATTGTAATAATGCGAGGCGCGGGCGCCCCAGTTCTCGTTGAGCCGGACAAAAAACGTGCTCATCAGGTTGTTGTTTCCAAGGCCCAAGTCCTCGGGGTCTCCCGAAAAGTCGTCGCGCAGGTAGAAGTGCGTCAGGCCCCAGCTCCAGACTTCATTGGGCTGGAGGCGGAAGGAATTCAGCGCCAGGCGGAACTGGCCGCTGGAAACGTCGTAGCGCGTGAGCGATTCGAGCGTCAGCCACTGGCGGGGTCGCAGGAGAAGGTCGGAGAAAATGTCCGGGAAGGTGTCCTGATCGGGGCGGGGCCGCAGCCGCCAATCGGTATAAAGATCCCAGGAAACCACATCCACCACCTGCCCGCGCCGTTTGGTCTGAAGGCGGTTCCGCAAGCCCAGCCGGAGGGTGTTCTGGCTGTCAATCGAGTCAATCGAGTTGTAGTCCGGAAACTCGATCGGCAGCAGCCGCAGGGTGGGCAGCTCCATGTCAAATTGCGGCAGTTCCGGCGGCTGCGGACTGGGACGCGGCACGTAAACGTAGTTCACCGAGGGTTCGGCGATGTGCCGCACGCCATCCATGTCAAAAAGTTTGTTCTCAATGCCGGGCCACACCCGGGAAACCTTGAAGGTGGCCTCGGCGCCGGTGTTGAACACGCCGCGGTAGGCTTCCTCGGTCGTGCCGCCGGGACCGCTGGCCTCGCCGTAATAGGTAAACCGCCCGCCGACGCGCGGGGTGATATTCAGCCAGCCGAAGAAAGTCTGCGGCAGGAGAATCTGGTGATAGGTGTCCGCGCGGGTGGCTTCGTAATTCAAACCGGGCGGCGGTCCGTAAATGCCGGTATCCTCGGCGAAGCGGCGGCGATAGTAGCCCGCGGAACTTTCGCTCTCGTAATAGAAGGGGGTGACGCCCAACTGCTGGCGATAACCGGTAAGGCGAATCTCCGGCAGGCGCTCGACCGTCTCGAGGAAGTCGTTGACCTGGGGTTGGGCGTAAAGATCAAGACTGAAGTTGTCCCAGAATTTGGTGGCCTCGACAAACGTGTTGGGCTGGGGGTTCTGGCGATACTCGGACTCGAAGAAGTCGCGCGTCAAGGCCAGGTCACCTTGGTAACGGACAACCGAGAGCAGTTGCAGGTTGGTGGCTGGCATCGCCTGGTAGGAGAACCAGACCCGCTGGCGGTCGGCCGGGATGTAAACGTCCTCGACACTCGCGTTGGGGTCCTGGTCGTGCAGGTAGTAATACTTGATGCTGCCATGGCCCCAGCGCCCCAGGTTGTAGTTAAAGTCCGGCCCGAGGCCCACTCCGCGCTCGACACGGTAATCCGCGTGCAACGCCCCGTCGAAGTCGTCGTTCAAATAAAACAGGTAGCTGGAAAGCAGGTAGGGGCCGTAGGAACCGCGGTAACCGGGAGTGAAGGTGAAGTGGTTCGAGCGGGGCCCAAGCTTGCGGGAGTAATAGGGAAAATAAAACACGGGCACCTGGCCCACATAGAGCGTTGCGTCCCGGGCGACCACCTTGTCCCCGGGAATAATCCGGATGCTCCGGGCCCGCAGCTTGAGCAGCGGCTGGGAAAAATCCTCCGTGGTGATCAAGGCGTTGGTGGCCGTGTAAACGCGATTGGTCAGGTCGGCCTCGAGGTTCTCCCCCGAGGCGAACACAGGCGGTTTGCCGGTGCGAAACTGGCGCGACTGCATCCGGCGGGTGAGAAAATTGTAACGGATGTGTTCGCTGGCCCAGATTTGGTCGTCCTGCTGGATGCGGACCCGTCCCTCGGCGATGACCTCGCCGGAAGCCTGGTTGACGGCCACCTGCTCGGCCGTGAGAACCGCAGTGCCGTAACGCACCAGCACGCCGTTGGTCGCGGTGGCAATGCCGGTCCGAAAGTCGTAAATGACCCCGCCCCCGGTGCCGAGCGCCTCGATTTCCCAATCCGGGAGGCGCTGGGCCTGGAGCACCCAGGGCAGCGCCAGCCAGCATAATGCCAGCGTACAAATGGTGCGCAGACAAGACATTCGGCAGGGCGAGCTAAGCAGAACCGGCCGCCGGTGCCAAGCGGATTTGAGAATGGCACGTGACCTGCAATCAGAATTCCAAGACTGAATGGCGACCAAGATCAAAATGCTTAAACTGCTGCAGGAGATGCAGGGGCTTACCCAGGCCGCCTGCCGGCGGCCTGCCCCCCGGCATCCCGGCCTCCTGGCCGTACAAATCCGGATGGAACTGCGGGACCGGGCGTCCCATCTCAAGCGCGTGCTCCCGGTCGTTGACCACGAACCCCTGGATATCCCGCATCCGGTCAAAATCAGGCACTTGCAGTCCGAATCCCGATCCCGGCCGTTGAGCCCCACCGTCTAGGCCGTCGCCGGCAAGCGGGCTATCCCAAGGGACTGTGGCAGCCTCCGCCAGTTGCCGCAGAAAAGCCGGATTTCCGTGGAGCACGCCCAAGACCCCTTCCGTTGCCCGACTGCCTCGGGACTCTCCCGGTCGGTTCCAAGGTGTCCCGGTTGACACCTCACTGCGCAAAAACAAGGCAACCCGCCCAGCTACCCACCGCCTTTGCCACCGCTGCGACCTGAGGGACCGGTCGCGGCCTTGTGGTATTCGAGGTAGTCGCACAGGACGTTGATATTGCCAATGAACGTGCGCATCTCGACCCGGCCGTTGGTCAACCAGCGGCCGGATGCTTCCTGATCGGCAAGAAGGCGTCCGATCGCGGCATCGCTCTCCGGCCGCCTCCCACCGCCGGATTGCGCGGAAGCTTTGGGTTCGGCGGTGTCTCGTGGCGACGGCGACGGGCGGCGCGCTGGTTTCTGCCCCTGGCCCCCGGCGTCCGGATTCGCCGCGGCTTTCCGAAGGACGGTTTCAACGTACTCGATGGTTTGGGGAATGCCGAAGCTGCCTTCCCAGGCGTAGCCAGTGCGGCGCTCGGCGCTGATTTCGCTCAACCGATAGTGAATCTTCCCGTCGCGGTCGCCATAAATGGGGGTGTTGGTTTCAAGTTCGTAAAAACGCGCCCAACGGTTCGGACCAATCTGCGAGCGGCGATACCACGCCAAGGCGGCCGGGATCGGCCGGAGCAGGGCGGCATCGCCGGTCTCGAGGTAGAGCTCCGCCAGCGTGCGCAAAACCCCGGCACTTTCGGCGGCGGAGATGGCGGGCGGCTCGAATGCCCGCGCCCAGTCAGGCTCCATGGCGAAATTATACTGCTGCGCCCAGGCGGGCTGGGGCTCGGGCAGTTGCGCCCGGAGGATGAACTCGCCGCCCCGGCGGGCGGATTCAAGAAAACGACGGTCCTTCAGGTGGTGGTAGGCGGCCAGCATGGTCAGGATGCAATCCCGCTGCGCATGGTCGTTAAAGGTATAGAACGCGCCGTAGTTGGACTTGGGCCACGTGCGCGACCAGTTCTTCGGAAAGCGGGCGGCCTGAACCGGATGCCGGGCCGGATCGGGCGGTTCTCCCTCGTAGCGCTGCGGCCAGGCCCCGTTGGGATACTGGGCTTCGATCATTTTGGCCAGGCCGTAATCGGCGGCGGCCTGGATCAGGTCATAGGCTCCGCCGGGCCGGTGATCCTTCGCCGCCGCAAGGTAGGCTAGGAGGAATCGCAACGCGCTTTGCGTGTTGTCATCGTCGAAGGTGGTGGTGTTGCGGAGCCCGCTTCGGTTCCACTTGGCGGAGGATTCGAGGCGATAGGCCCACGCACGCCGCGCGTCGGGGGCGAAGTCAATGAGATACGCCCAGCCGCCGGAGTCGAGCTGGCCGCGCGCCAGCGCCAGCGCCGCCGCCTCGGCGGCCTCCAAATAGCGCGGGTTTTTCGTGGCGGCCCAGGCCCGCAAAAAGACGTCGCCCACCGCAGGGGTGCCCGGCGGCTGCACCCAGATTTGGGTCGCGGTGGCCTTGACTTCCCCCCAGCGTTCCTTCAGGTCCGCGGAATAGGCCCACAGATAGCCCCCTTCAGTAGCGATGGACCGGAGGTATTCGGTCGCCTTAAGCAGTGAAGCCTCCACCGCCTCGGGCGACACGTCCGCCCCGACGGACGCCAACGGGAGGGCTGCGGCCAGCCAACCGGCAAACCACATGCGTTTGATACGGCTCATATTGTTTCTCCCTGGTAAACGTGCGGATGGAGCACACCAACAAACGGAAGATTGCGGTAGCGTTCGGCGAAGTCGAGGCCGTACCCGACCACAAAGAAATCGGGAATCTCAAATCCCACGTAATCCGCCTGGATGTGTTCCACGCGGCGCGCGGCTTTGTTGAGCAGGACACAGGTTCGGATGCGGCGGGGTTTGAGGGGCTTCAACCTGGCCAGCACGCGGCACATGGTCTTGCCGGTGTCGAGGATGTCATCCACCAGCAGGACATCCCGGCCGCGCACGTCCAGGCGCAGTTCCTTGGTGAAGACCAGCTCGCCCGATTCGGTTCCGGAGCCGTAGCTGGACACGCCGATGAAATCCAGGCGCAACGGCAGTGAGAGGTGCCGGATGAGGTCCGCCAAAAACATCACCGTCCCGCTCAACAACGACACCACCACCATCTCGCGTCCGGCAAAGTCGCGTTCAATCGCCCGGGCGAGCTGGCGGATGCGCCGGTCCAGCTCGACCTCGGTGATGAGGATGCGCGCGACCTCCCCGCGCCAGCGCGCCGGGACCGGGGTTTGCCCCTTGACGCCGACCGGCGGTTGCCGATGCGCGCGGCGGCCCTTTGCGACGCCCCTGGCGGCGGCCCCGTCGGGTTTCATATATGCCTGGAGTCCTGCTCGTCTTTCACCGCGTAGCCGGTGTCCTGACGTTTGAAATTGACCTCGTTCTTTTTGACGTAGGCGCTAAACACGTCGTCGGCGCTCATCCCGAGCACCTGCGCCAGGCTGATGAGGAAATGGAACAAGTCCACCACCTCCACCCGGGCGTTCTGCTCGTCAAACTTCTGGTATTTGGCCCACCACTTCCAGGGCACGCTGTCGGTCAGCTCGGCGATTTCCTGGGACATGGCCCGGCAATAATTCAGCAGCCACTTGGCCTTGTCCTCCTCGCTCATGCCCTCGGTGCGCACCCCGATCCGCTCGTTGAGCGCCTTCTGCATCCGGAACAACTCGCGCAACTGGTCTGGTCTTTCCATGGGCCGAGCTTACCGCAGTTGCCGGGCGGAGGGAAATCCGAATTCGGGCTTTCGCCGTTGACGGCGAAGCCCGGCCTGATACAGCTTGTCTGCAAGACCTGATACCGGATTGTCCGTAAACCTTCACTGGAAACGAAAGATGCAGACGACTTGCATTCCCCCGGCCTTGGCGCTGGTGGGCGCGCTCCTCATGCCGGCGACGCGCTCGGCGGCCCAGACCCCTGGCCCGCAGGGGTCCTTCACCCCGGTGCTTCACTCCGTCAGCTATGCCGGCGTCTGGCGCGGCCAGGCACAGTTGACCACCGACCAGTTCCTGGAGAAAGCGCGCGAGCTGGGCTTCCGGCATGTGGAACTCATGGCCAAGCGGCCTCACCTCTCGCCGCTGGATTACGATGCCGAGGCGCGAAAAAAACTCAAAGCCCGCGCCGACGAGTTGGGGATTAGAATTGTTTGCCTGGCGGGGTATCCGGATTTTACCGCCTCGGCTGACAAACCGGGCATCCCCAGCGCCGAAATGAATGCCGTTTACATGGGCGAAGTGGCGCGCCTGGCGAGGGACCTCGGCGCCGGCATCGTCCGGGTCTTTACCGGCTACGAACGGCCGGGTGTGCCCTACGACGTCCAGTGGGGCATTGTCGTTCAGGGCCTGCGCCTGGCTTCGCGCAAGGCGGCGGAATACGGAGTCACGTTGGCGGTGCAGAATCACCATGACATCGCGATCCACCCGGACGCGACCCGCTGGTTGATTCGCGAGGTGAACGAACCGAACTGCAAAGCCGCCTTCGACGCCTGGTCCCCAGCCATCCAGGGCATCAACGGGCCGGCTCTCAAGGAGGCGGTGCTCAAGCTGGGCTCGGACATCATTTACACGACGGTTGCCGACTACGTCAAACAGCCCCGGTTCGTTTATGACGCCACCCTGGCCAATTACCTGCGCCGGGATGAGGTGCATCGCGCCGTGCCGTTCGGCGACGGGTTCATTGACTACGCGGCGTTCTTCGAGGGACTGAAGGCAACCGGCTACCGCGGCTACGTGGCTTACGAAATGTGCGAGGTGCTCGAGGGCGGCGGCTCGATTGAAAATCTCGACCGGACGGCCCGGTTGTTCCTCGAACGCTTTGCGAAGATGACAAAGCCCTGAGCCTGCGGCTGGGAAACGGCGGCGGCGAGACCGGCCGCAGTGGGGCGCGGTTCTGATTGACCGCGGGGGCTGGTTCAGAATCTAATACGCGGGCAAGCGGTTGTATGCGAAAACTTGTGCTCGTCGGCGGGCTGGCGGTGGTGTTGGCCGGGTTGGGATTGTGGTTTCTCGGCCGGCCGGCGTATCGTCATTTCAAGGAACGCCGGGCCATGGACCAGGCGCGGCAGTTTGCCGGCAAGGGCGATTTTCGGAACGCGTCGCTGAGCGCGCGACAGGCGTTATTGGTCAATCCTCGAAATGCGGATGCCTGCCGCCTGATGGCGGAATTATCGGAGTTGGCGCGTTCGACCAACGCGCTGGATTGGCATCGCCGCGTGGCCGAAGTCGAGCCAACGATGGAAAACCGGCTGCGGGTGGCCGCGGCGGCGCTGCGTTATCAGCCGCCCCCGTTCACGCTCGCCACCGAAATTCTGGAGGAATTGGCCGGCTCGGCCACAAACCTTCCGGCGTATCACGTGGTGGCCGCGGAGCGGGCCCTGAAACTCAAACGGGTCGGCGAAGCGATCGCGCATTTCGAGGCGGCCAGCCGCCTCGAACCCGCCAACGAACAACACCAGCTCAATCTCGCGGTCCTGAACCTGCAGTCCACCAACGCGGCGACCGCCGCCGCCGCCCGGGCGACGCTGGACCGGCTGCGCGCCAGCACGAACCTGGCCGCCGTCGCCCTCAGATGGCTCGTTGGCGAGAGTTTGAAGAATCGCGATTTTCCCGCCGCCGAACGATTCTCGAGCCAGCTCCTCGAGGACCGCCAATGCACGATGGAAGACCGGCTGCAGCATTTGAGCCTGTTGCGGGAGGGCCATTCGGCCGCGTTCCCCGCCGCCCTGGAGGCGGCCCAACATCACGCTTCGACCAACCCCGCGGCAATTTACGGTCTTTCGGCGTGGATGCTCAGCCACCAGTTGGTCCAGGAAGCCCTCGAGTTCCTGGAGAGTTGTCCCGAAACCGTCCGAAAACGCCAGCCGGTGCCCATGGCGTTTGTGGACGTTTACGTGGCGAAAAAGGATTGGGACGCCCTGGAAAGTTTTCTCCTCGAGGAAAAATGGGGCGAGCTGGACTTTATGCGGCAGGCATTGTTGTCACGCGCGGCGGCCGAACAGGGGCAGACGCAGGCGGCGGACGTGCGCTGGCGCTCGGCCATTCGCGAGGCCGCCGACCGCCTCGGGCCGCTGACATCGCTGTTGAGCATGGCCACCCATTGGAAGCGGGAGAAGGCGCGCGAGGAATTGCTCTGGCAGATTGCCCAACGCTTTCCCCGCGAAAAATGGGCCCTGCGGGAGTTGGACCGCCTTTATGCCGAAGCCGGCAATACGCGCGGCTTGCACAAATTGTATTCCCATATCGCGGGTTATGATGCGAAGAATGTCGTGGCCCAGAACAATTTCGCGGCCACGTCCCTGTTGCTGCGGCTTAACCTGGCGCGCGCCCACGAAATCGCCCGCAACCTGTACCAACTCCACCCCGAGGATGCCGTCGTCACCTCGACCTACGCCTATTCGCTGCACCTTCAGGGCCGCACGCCGGAGGCGCTTGCCGCGCTGGAAAAACTCAAGCCCGAGGCGCTCGAGAACCCGTCGGTCGCCCTGTATTACGGTTGCCTGCTGGTGTCCGCGGGCCGGACCAACCAGGGGGCCCGTTACCTCGAGCTGGCCCGCCAGGGTAACTTGCTGCCCGAGGAAAAACAGTTGCTGGCCGCCGCCGGCGCATCCCGTTGAGCGGGCCGGAGTCTGCCTACGCGGAGGTTTTCACCGCCGGGCTGGGACGGCGTTCGAGCAGGAGGCTGGCGGCCAGGCCGCTCACAAACGTCACCGTCGAACCGAGCAGGACGTACCACTGCCACGAAACGCTCAGGCGCAGCCACACAAACAACATGAAGAAAACGCCGGTCACCACCCCGGCGAGGGCGCCCCGGGGGCCGACGCGGCGGGTGAGCACGCCAAGGAAGAAGAGCCCCAGGATGGGGCCGTTGGTGAAGGAGGCGACGGCCAGCACGGCGTCCACCACCCGCTGCTGCATGCTGATGGCCAGGACGGCCACCGCAATCTGAATTGCGCCCCAGCCGGCCGTCAGCCACCGCGACACGTTCAAGTAATGCCGGTCCGTCTTGTCCGACCCGAACAGCGGGCGGTAGAAGTCGGTCACGGCGCTGGCCGCCAGGGAATTCAGGGACGAGGCCAGGGTGCTCATGGCCGCCGCGAAAATGGCGGCGATCACCAGCCCAATCATGCCATGGGGAAGCTGTGTCACAATAAAGTGGGGAAACACGCGATCGGCCCGGTTTTGGACGGCCTCCGGCAGGGTGGGGAAGTGGTGATAATACACGAAAAGCATCAGCCCGATGAGGAGGAAGAGGCCGAACTGGGCCAGGATGGCCGCGCCACTGCTGAGCAGCGCGGCGGCGGCCTGGCGCGGGGTCCGGCTGCAGAGATAGCGTTGCACCATCAACTGGTCGGTGCCATGCGTGGCTGTCGTGAGGAAGGCGCCGCCGATGATGCCGGCCCAGAAGGTGTAGCTGCGCCCGAGGTTGAAAGTGAAATCAAACAACCGCCACTTGTGAAACTCGTGTCCCACCGCCACCACTTCGCTCCAGCCTCCCGGAATGCCGTTTAGCAGGATGACTGCCGCAACCAGCGCCCCCGCCACGTAAATCACCAACTGAATCAGGTCGGTCCAGATCACGGCCGCCATCCCTCCCAGGTAGGTGTAAAGAATCGTGACCGCGCCAATGATGAGGATGGACACCGGGTCGGCCCAGCCGGTCAGCGCCACCAGCACCAGCGCGGTGGCATACAGCCGGATGCCGTCCGCGATCGAGCGGGTGATCAGAAACAGCGAGGCGGCGGTGCGCTTGACCCGGCCGCTGAACCGCTGGTCGAGAATCTGATAGACCGTAAAGAGTTCGCCTTTGAAATAGAGGGGGAGAAACAGAGCGACGATGATCAACCGCCCGATCAGGTAGCCCAAGACCAACTGCAGAAAGGTGAGGTTGCCGCCCTCGCCCCGGGCATTCGCCGCGAAGGCAAACGCCGGCACGCTGATGAACGTGACGGTGGAAGTCTCGGTGGCCACAATCGAACCGGCCAGCGCCCACCACGGCACGTTTTTGTCCGAGAGAAAATAGTCGCGGATGTTGCGTTGTTTCCGGGCGAAATACCAGCCCACCCCCATCACCCCCAGCATGTAAACGACAATAATGAGCAGGTCCAGCGGATGCAGTTTCATCAGATGCCCGCTCAGTAGAATCGAATCCCGCGCGCGATAGCGAGCGAATTTGTCGTGTCAGAGCCGTTCCAACACGGTCTGCGGGTGCAGCCGGTGGACCTCCGCCGGGTCCACCTCGCCCGCATCAAGATTCAAGGCGTTGGCCGCCCCCGCCGCCGCGCCCCAGCGGCAGGCGGTTCCCAGGTCCTCGCCGAGCAACAGGCGCCAGGTCAGCGCCGCGGTAAAGGCATCGCCGGAACCGATCGGGTTGACCGCCCGGATGACGGGAGGGGTGATGCGCCAAAAGGATTCTCCGTCAAAGGCCAGGCCCGGCTCCTTGCCGGCGGTCACCACCACCCGGCGCGCCCCGCGCTGGCATAGCTCCCGCATGGCGCCCATCACATCCCGCTCGTCCCTCAGTTCGCGGCCCACAGTCGCCCCCAGTTCCGGCCGGTTGGGTTTCACCAGGCCCGGCCGGGCTTTCAGAGCTTCCAGCAAAGGGTCCCCCTTCACATCCAGCACCGCCAGCGCCCCGGCCCCAGCCGCCAGTTCCACGCACTCGCGGTAAAAACCCACCGGCCCCCCGGGCGTCATCGTGCCGGAAACAATCACCGCCCGAGAGCTCCCCACGCGCTTCCGCACGATGCGCCGCAGGGCCTCGTAATCCGCCTCGTTCACCGGCCGACTCTCTTCCACCAGCTCGGTGATGGTCCCGCCCGCCTCGTCAATCACGGTAACGCACTGGCGCGTCGGGGCCGCCACCTGAACAAAATCCAGCAGCACCCCCCTGGCCGCCAGCGTCGCGCGCACCGTCTCACCCTGAACACCACCGAGGAAACCCGCGGCGACGGGAGTCTCACCCAGGGCGCGAAGCACCTTGGCCACATTAACGGATTTGCCCGCCACGCCGTCGGCGGTCTTCAACGCGCGATTAACCGCGTCGAGTTGCAGTTTCCGGAACACCATCACGCGCTGGGCCGCCGGTGTGGGTCCAATGCATAAAATCATGAGGCCAAACTGCGTGCCGCCGCCGCGTTTGGCGACAACAAAATGTCCGGCGAAGAGAAAACGTGCGGTGAGGGAAATCCCGAAGGTCGGAACAGAATCGGGCTACAAAGTCTGCGAATAAGCCAGGGTGGCCAGTTGCGCCTCGGCCTGGCGGGAAAGGCCGGTGAAAACCATGGAAACATGGTAGCCGGCGTGCTTGTTCCCGGTGCAGGAAATCACCACGCCGCTGCAGTGCAGCCGGGCTTCATGCCGTGCCGCGTGCAGGGTCAGCGTCATCTCCGTCCAGGGCGAGAAGGGGGTGGCGCTCCGAAACTCGATGCCATTGCGGTGGAAGATGATCGAGTCGGGAGAAAGGTTCAGGCGGCTCTGACGCGCCTCGACGGTGACGGGATGCAGGGGACCCGCAGAATCAGCTTTTCTCGCGCTCATACAACAGAATTAACCTAGCATAAGCTGAGCAAAGGTCAACTCATCATTCAAGCATGCAAAGAATGCCAACAGGATGTATTTCGGGCTCTAATGCTCGTCCCCCTTCCGACCGGCCCCCGCCGCCCGCGCGGATCCGGCCCAAGCCGGGTCGTTCTCCGGGGCGCGCTCCGGCTCGAGCAACGGGGCGCGCCGCAGCGGGGTTACCACTCGATGAGGGCGGAACCCCAGGTCAGGCCGCCGCCGAAGGCCAGCAGCAGGATCAAGTCGCCGCGGTGGAAGCGGCCGGAATGGACGGCCTCGTCGAGGGCAATGCCGACCGAGGCGGCCGAGGTGTTGCCGTATTTGTGGAGGTTGACGAACATCTGGTCGGGCGAAGCGCCCAGGCGCTCGGCGACCGCATCAATGATGCGGCGGTTGGCCTGGTGGGGGATGATGCACTTGATGCGGGAAATATCCACTTCGCAGCGGCGCATGGCTTCCTCGGCCGCGACTTGCATGGCCTGGACGGCGTTCTTGAACGTCTCCTTGCCTTCCATGCGCAGATAGTGCATGCGGGCGGCGACCGATTCGGCGCTGGCCGGGCAGCGGCTGCCGCCGCCGGCCACGAAGAGCAAATCGGCCTTGCGCCCGTCCGCGCCCATGACCGCGGTGAGCAAGCCGTGGGAGCCGGGGCGGTTTTGCAGGACGGCCGCGCCCGCGCCGTCGCCGAACAGGACGCAGGTGTTGCGGTCCTGCCAATCCACAATCGAGGAGAGTTTTTCGGCGCCGATCACCAGCACCGTGTCGTAGGTGCGGGACATGATAAATTGCTGAGCTACTTCGAGGGCATAAATGAACCCGGAACAGGCGGCCTCGAGGTCGAAAGCCGCCGCGCGCAGGGCGCCAATGTTCCGCTGGACCAGCGCCGCGGTGGAAGGAAAGGGCATGTCCGGCGTTATGGTCGCCACGATGATCAGTTGGACATCGTCGGCGTTGACCCCCGCGTCCTTGAGCGCCCGGCGCGCCGCCTGGGTGGCGAGGTCCGAGGTGAATTCGTTTTCCGCCGCGATGCGGCGCTGCTTGATTCCGGTGCGCGTGGTGATCCACTCGTCGGTGGTATCCACCATCTTCTCCAAGTCGGCGTTGGTGAGGATGCGGGAGGGCAGGTAGGAGCCCACGCCGGTGATGGAACAGCTTCGGCCCTGGAAGTTGTAGCGGGCGCGAGGATTTTTGAATTTCGGTGTATGCAAGGGGCTCATAAGGGGGCGGCAGGGGCTGCCGCCATATCCGGGGCGGCCAGGCGCTCGTTGGCGCGGGCAATGTCGCGTTCGATAATCTGGTTCACATGATGCTGCAGGTTCTCGGTCAGCACCCGGATGGCGTTGGTGATGGCGCGTTCGCGGGCGGAGGCATGGGCTTTGAGCACGCTGCCCTTGAAGCCCAGCAGCGGGGCTCCGCCTCCCAACTCGGGATCCATGCGGCGCTTGATCGCCCGAAAGGCATTTCGCGCCAGCAACGCCCCCAACTGCCGCCGCGCGCTGGCTTTCAGCTCGCGCTTAAGCATGCCAAACAGTGCGGTGGCCAGGCTCTCGCACGTCTTCAGCACGATATTGCCCACAAACCCGTCGCACACCACCACATCCACGTCATTCTCGAAGAGGTTGTGGCCCTCGACATTGCCGATGAAGTTGAGGTCCAGGCGCCGGCAAAGCTGAAACGCCTGCAGGGTCAGCTCGTTGCCCTTGGAATCCTCCGTCCCGATGCTCAGAATCCCCACGCGGGGGCGCGTCACATGGAGAATCTCGCGGGCGTAAACGCTGCCCATGACAGCGAATTGGGCCAGGTGGATCGGTTTGCATTCGATGTTGGCCCCGGCGTCCATGAGCACAAAATGATGGTGGGGGGTCGGGATGAGCGTGGCGATGCCGCCGCGATCCACGCCGGCAAGGCGCCCGAGTTTGAAGGTTGCTGCCG
>CAZVYG010000020.1:0-63728 GCA_964631605.1 uncultured Verrucomicrobiota bacterium | reverse complement strand
CGCAGCGGCGGCCCAAACTGAATCGCCTTTTGAGACGCTGGCGGATGATTTGGATTTCGAGAAGGCGCCGCTGCAAGTGGCGGTGGGAAAGGTGCGGGAGGGACGGGTGACGCTGGCCTCAGGCGACCTGCCCCTGATGGTGACCGCGCACCGGGGTGCGGGCCGGGTGACCGCGCTCCTGTTCAGTCCCGAGCGGGAACCGGTGCGGTCGTGGAAACATCTGCCGGTCTTCTGGGCGCGGCTGGCGGAGGTGCCCGGCTCCTGGTATGTCCTGTCGGATTTCAATCTTCAAGGCGGGTGGGGCACGGACGGCATTTTTGGCGCGATGCTGGACAGCCGGCAGGTGCACAAACTGCCGCTCACCTGGCTGTTTCTGTTGCTAATCATGTATCTGGCGGTGATCGGGCCGCTGGACCAGTATTGGCTCAAGCGCATCGGCAAGCCGATGCTCACCTGGATCACCTTCCCCTGCTGCGTCGTGTTGTTCTCGCTCCTCATTTACCTCATCGGCTACAAACTTCGCGCCGGGGAATCCGAATGGAACGAATTGCATGTGGTGGACCTGTTGGAAAAAACCGATGGCGCGGAACTGCGGGGCCGCACGTATGTGTCCGTTTATTCGCCCTCGAACGAAAAGTACACGCTGATCGGACGCCAACAAACGGCGACGTTGCGCGGCGAATTTCGCGGGTTGTGGAGCGGCGGCCAGAATACGGAAAAGGTTCAGCTCACCCAGTCCGGCGAGACCTTCCAGGCCGAGGTGTTTGTGCCGGTGTGGACCAGCCAGTTGCTGGTGAGTGACTGGTGGCAGTCCGCCACTCCACCGGTGCGCGTCACGGTCAAGCGCCAGCCCCCGGGTTGGGTCCTGGGTGTGGACAATCGCACGGATGCGAAGCTCACCGAGTGCCACCTGGCTCTTGGGGACCGCTTGATCCGATTGGGCGAGGTTGGGCCGCGACAGGCGTTGAGTTTCTCAGTGCGCGCCGAAGCGGGCACGGAATTGCGGGCCTTCGTGATGCAACACGGCAGCCGCTTCCAGCAGGCGGTGCAATCGCGTCACTACGCCTTCGGTGATGCGGAACGCGGGCGGCTGGACGATTTGCCCAACTCTGCCATGGGCGTGTCGTTCCTTTCTTATTTGGGCGCGCCGGAACAGCAGGCGGGCAGCTTCGTGTCTCCACCGGGCCTGGATTTGTCCCCGGTGCTTGCCCGCGACGGCGCCGCCGTGTTCCTCGCCTGGGCTTCGGATTACTCGCCCGTTCCGTCCCTGCGCCAGTTCACGCCCAAACGCGGTCACCGCCATACTCTCTGGCGGATGGTGGTCGAGATGCCATGAGCGCGCACCCGCCATGCACCGGACTTGGAACCCTCTCCTCATCAGGGGGCGCGGGGTGGGCTACCCGGTGCGTGTTCAATCCGCCTGTTTTGAGGACTGCCTTTTCCGCCTATGACTGAACCCGTTTCTTCCGCCCCTCCCATTCCCGCCGTGCAAACGTTTGGACTCAGCCGCATGTATGGCAGCATCGCGGCGCTCCAGGGGCTGGATTTAACCGTCAACCAGGGCGACCTTTTCGGCTTCATTGGCTCGAACGGCGCGGGCAAAACCACCACCCTCCGCATCCTGGCCACCTTCCTTGCCCCGTCGGCGGGCAGCGCAAAAATCTTCGGGCATGACGTGGTGCGCGACGCGGATGCCGTGCGGCACGTGATTGGCTATATGCCGGATTTCTTTGGCGTGTATAAGGATATGGAGGTCACCGAGTACCTCGATTTCTTCGGCGCCTGCTACAAGATTCCCGCCGCGCAGCGGGAGAAGACCGTCAACGATGTCCTCGAACTCGTCGGCCTGAGCGAAAAGAAGGGCGCCTTGATTGGCGCGTTGAGCCGGGGCATGCAGCAGCGCCTGGGCCTGGCCCGCGTCCTGATTCATGACCCGCAATTGCTTTTGTTGGACGAGCCGGCCAGCGGATTGGACCCGCGGGCCCGCATCGAAATGATGGCGATCCTCCAGGAACTCCAGCGGCTCGGCAAGACCATCATCATTTCGTCCCACATCCTGAGCGAGCTGCAGACGCTGTGCAACCGGGTGGCCATCATTGAAAAGGGCTCACTGATCTACAGCGGCCCGGTGCAGGGGGTCCGGGACCAGATGTCCCAGGGACGGGTGATGTGGGTGCGGGTCTCCAGCGACCCCGCCCAGGCGCTCGAGCTGCTGCGGGCGCGGCCGGAAATCGCCGAAGCCGCCGCCGCGGACGGCGAAATCAAAGTCACCCTGGCCAGTCTGGACGTTGACCACAGCCTCGTGGCGGAGGTCCTCGTCAAAGGCGGCGCCAAATTGATCGAGTTGCGCGAGGATGAAATCGGCCTCGAAGAAGTCTTTATGCGGGTGACTCGGGGTGAGACTCAGTAAGTATCCTGGAACATGATGATCGCGACCCACTTGATTCGAGCCGCGGCGGCTCTGTTGGCGGCGGCGACGCTGGCAAGCCATGCAGCCGCCCCCCGTCCCAATTTGATTTTCATCCTCGCCGATGACCTGGCTCAGGGCGACCTCGGCTGTTACGGCCAGCGGTTAATTCAAACGCCCAACCTGGACCGCATGGCTGCCGAGGGTATGCGCTTCACCCAGGCCTACTGCGGCACCTCGGTTTGCGCTCCCTCCCGGGCGTCCCTCCTCACCGGTTTGCATACCGGCCATTGCCCAATCCGGGCCAACCGGGAAATCCAGCCGGAAGGCCAGATGCCTTTGCCGGCGGGAACAATGACCGTGGCGAAGTTGCTCAAGGATGCCGGTTACGCCACCGCCTGCATTGGCAAGTGGGGCATGGGCATGTTCGACACTTCCGGCAGTCCGCTCAAGGTGGGCTTTGACTTCTTCTTCGGCTATAACTGCCAGCGCCACGCCCACAGTTATTTCCCCACCTACCTCTATCGCAACGACCAGCGGTTCGACTTGCCGGGAAACGACGGCAAAGGCGTCGGGCGCACCTACGCGCAAGACCTGATAGCCAACGAAACCCTGACTTGGGTGCGGGCGCATCGCGACCAGCCCTTCTTCCTTTTCTACGCCGTCACCCTCCCGCACGGCCGCCACGAGATTGATGACCTGGGCGTTTACGCGGACAAACCCTGGACCCCACTTCAAAAGGCCTACGCGGCTCAGGTGACCCGGCTGGACTCGGATATTGGTCGCCTGCTGGCCCTGCTCAAGGAGTTGAACCTCGACGACCGCACCCTTGTTATCGTAGCGGGTGACAACGGCTCCTCCTTTGCACCCAACTCCGAAATCGGACGGCTCTTCGACCAGACGATGGGCGGTCGTTTGCGCGGCTACAAGCGTTCCCTGTACGAGGGGGGCTTGCGTCAGGCCTGCATCGCGCGCTGGCCCGGCGTGGTGCCCGCTGGGCGCGTGTGCGATCAGCCCTGGGCTTTTTGGGATTTCCTCCCCACCGCGGCCGAGCTGGCGGGCGCGCGCCTGCCCAAAGGCTTCAAGCCCGATGGACTCTCCATCGTCTCCCTGCTTAAAGGCGGCAGAGCCCCGAAGCGCGACTATTTCTATTGGGAACTGCATGAAGCTCAACCGATTCAGGCCATCCGCCTCGGCAAATGGAAGGCGGTCAAAAACGGCCCCAATGCGCCCCTCGAACTTTACAACCTCGAAACGGACATGTCCGAAAGCCGGAACCTGGCCCGAGCCGAG
The DNA here is from genome assembly GCA_964631605.1 of uncultured Verrucomicrobiota bacterium. Taxonomy (GTDB): domain Bacteria; phylum Verrucomicrobiota; class Verrucomicrobiia; order Limisphaerales; family UBA8199; genus JARKQH01. Next base: position 60,028 of record CAZVYG010000020.1, on the reverse strand, counting down.
CCGCGTCTCGTGGCCAGGGCGGCGCGGCTCATGCGCCAGGCCAGAACTGATGACCCCAACTGGCCGATGACGGCTCTTGGGCGCAGCGCCACAGGCAAGCAACGGCCGGCAAGCCCAACCCCATAATCCTCAAGCGCCATGAGATGCTTCCCCTTAACCCAACCTTTGCTGCCCGCACTGGCGATGCTGCTGGCGGGATTGACGTTCCATTCGCCGGCAGAGTCTCCCCTCATCAAACCCAACTTCTTGTGGCTCATCGCCGAGGATTTCGGACCCCAGCTCGGCTGTTACGGCACTCGCGAGGTGACCACGCCCAACCTCGACCGCCTCGCGGCCGAAGGGGTCCGTTACACCCGGTTTTACACGACCGCCCCGGTGTGCTCGGCCAGTCGCAGCGCCTTTATGACCGGGCTCTACCAAACCAGCCTGGGGGCGCACCATCATCGCTCAAATCGGGGTGGGGACTTTCCGCTGCCGGCCGGCGTGCGGGTGCTGACCGACTGGCTGCGTGACGCCGGTTACTTCACCGCCAATGTGACTCGGCTGCCCGAGCCCCTCGGATTCCGAGGCACCGGCAAGACCGACTGGAACTTTTCTTATCGGGGCAAGCCTTTTGACTCGGCGGATTGGGAGGACTTGAAGTCCCACCAACCATTTTTCGCGCAGATCAACTTTCACGAAACACATCGGAACTTTAACGGCAAGCCGCTGGCTGATCCCGCCAAGGTCGAAATTCCTCCGTACTACCCCGATCACCCGGTCACGCGAAAAGACTGGGCGGCTTACCTGGACGCCGCGTCGGAGTTGGATCGCAAAATCGGCCTGATTCTCGAACAACTGGAGGGGGACGGCCTGGCGGACAACACTGTGGTGGTCTTTTTCGGTGACAACGGCCAGGCCCACGTCCGCGGCAAACAGTTCTGTTATGAGTCGGGGCTTAACGTGCCGCTTATCATTCGTTGGCCCCGCGCCTTGCCCCAACCGCGGCATTTCCAGCCGGGAAAGGTGGATAACCGACTGCTGGAAGCGATAGATTTGGCGCCGACCACGCTGGCCTTGGCGGGCGCGCCGGTCCCTTCAAAAATGCAGGGCCGGCCGTTTCTGGGCGACCACGCGGCACCGCCAAAGCCGTTCGTGGTTGGCGCGCGCGACCGTTGCGATGAAACAACGATGCGCATTCGGACCGTCCGCGACGAACGCTACCGCTACATCCGCAACTTCACCCCCGAGGTTCCCCTGCTGGCGCCCAACAAGTACAAGGAAACCCAGTACCCCGTCTGGAACCTGATTAAAGAACTCCATGCCCAAGGCAAACTCACGCCCGTCCAGGAAGTGCTTTGCCAGCCCCGGTTGCCGGACGAAGAGCTCTACGACCTCGAGAAAGACCCTTTCGAAATTCACAACCTGGCGCAGTCTGACGCCCCTGAAATCCAGGCCGTCCTCAAACGCCTGCGCGCGGCCCTCGAGAAGTGGATCGTTGACACCGATGACCAGGGCCGCTTTCCCGAAGCCAACCCCGATAGCGGTAAAAAGTCTGAAAAAACCAAGCAACCAAAATCATGAACTTAGCCTTCCCAAGCCAGAACCTGCGGTCCTTTCTCGCGTTGACGCTCGCTGCCGTGGCAGCGCTGCCGTGGCAAGCAACCTTGGCGAGCCAGCCGCCCAATGTCGTTTTGATTTACGGCGACGACATCGGCTACGGCGACTTCGCCTGTTACGGTGGGACCGGCGCAAAGACCCCCAACGTGGATCGCCTGGCGAAGGAGGGGTTGCGATTCACCAGCGCCTACGCCTCCTCGGCCACCTGCACCCCCTCGCGCTACTCCTTGTTGACCGGCCAATACGCCTTTCGGAAAAAGGGAACCGGCGTGCTCCCCGGCGATGCGGCCTTGATCATCGAACCGGGACGCCCCACGCTGCCTTCGATCCTCAAACAAGCGGGTTACACCACCGCTGTGGTCGGCAAATGGCATCTCGGGCTCGGTGCCGCTGGAAAACCGCTCGATTGGAATGGGGAAATCAAGCCGGGCCCGCTTGAAATCGGTTTCGATTACTCCTACATCATGGCCGCGACCGGCGACCGCGTGCCGTGCGTCTATGTCGAAAATCATCGGGTGGTGGGACTGGTTTCCGACGACCCCATCCAGGTCAGCTACAAGGAAGCTTTTCCCGGGGAACCTGACGGCATCAAGGACCGGGCCACGCTCAAAATGGATTGGAGCCACGGCCACAATCAGGCGGTCATCAACCAGATCGGTCGCATCGGTTACATGAAAGGGGGCAAGGCCGCCCTTTGGAAGGACGAGGACATGGCCGACGTGTTCACCAAACAGGCCCTGCAATTCCTCGAACGTGCGAAAAACCAGCGCTTCTTCCTTTATTTTGCCACCCACGACATTCATGTTCCGCGGGTGCCGCACCCCCGCTTTGTCGGCAAAACGCCCATGGGCCCCCGCGGGGACGCCCTGGTGCAGTTTGACTGGTGTGTGGGCGAAATCCTCAGCGCGCTCGACCGGCTCAAGCTGGCCGACCACACGCTGGTGATCCTCTCGAGCGATAACGGCCCCGTGCTGGACGACGGCTACCAGGATCAAGCCAATGAAAAACTGGGCGACCACAAGCCCGCCGGCCCTTTGCGCGCCGGCAAATACAGCCTGTTCGAGGGCGGCACCCGGGTGCCGTTTATTGTGCGGTGGCCAGGACGGATCAAGCCTGGCCAGTCGGATGCATTGTTCTCCCAGGTGGATTTGCCCGCCACCCTCGGCGCGCTGGCGGGGTGGAAGGCCGGCGGAACCCTTTTGCCCGACAGCCGCAACCTCCTGCCCGCCCTGCTGGGTGACTCGCAGACTGGAAGGGATCACGTCGTCGAGCACGCCAACCGACTGGCACTGCGCCGGGGCAAATGGAAGTTCATCCCCCCGGGCCAGACTTCCGATCAACTGGGACCCTGGCGCCAGGTCAAAATCGCCGATCCCGGTTTGTTATTTGACCTTGGCAGCGATCCGTCCGAGACCCGCGACTTGGCCGCGGCTCATCCTGAAGTGGTCAGCGAGTTGAGCGCGCTGCTGGCCCAGATACGCGACGGCGGCAAAACACCGTAATCAGGGCAGGGGAGTTCCCGCCCGCGCCGAAGCCGGCACAACCGGCGCAGTACGACGCCCGCCGACCCGGTCACAGGTTGGTGCCGGTCTGGCGCAGGATGAACAACGCAATGAATTCGGCCGCCTTGCGGATATCCTCCAGTTCAATTTGCTCCTGGTCCGCGTGGGCGAATGCCAGTTGGCCGGGGCCGAAGGTGAGGACTTCCATCCCGGGATACTCTGTGGCAAACAGCCGCGCATCACACGAGACGGTCCAGCCCAGGACTGGTTCTTGAGGCGGCAGGCCGGAGGCCTTCGCGGCGGCAAGCGCGTTGCGCATCGAGTTTGAGTCGGGATCCCCGTCAAAAGCAACGTTGTGGAGCTTCTCGTATGTGACTTTGACCAGGGGCGCGGTTCCGCACTTCCGGCCGCAGTGGCGCAGATAGGCTTCGGCTCCGCGCTGGGCAGCCCGCTCCAGCCGGGTCATCACCTCGGTGATCGAGTGAGTGGGCACAAAACCCTGGCCGCCTTCCAACACCAGTTCGGCTGCCGGCGCCTGGCCGTCCAATTCGAACCGCACCTTGCCACCCGAGGCAGCCTCCAGCCGCGCGCGCGAATAAATGAGGCTTCGCACCAGGTGCGCCATCTTGGTAATGGCGCCATCGCGCTCCCGGATGGCCCCCATGTGACCCGTCGCGCCATGGACCGTAATCGTGAAAGTCCGACCGGAGCGTTTCAGACTGAAATGTCTTGGCACCATCGGCTTGCCGGTGGCCGGGTCGGTGACCTTGGACTTGTCTCCATAAAGCCCGACGTAACCCCGCAAACCCGATTCGAGGCAGTCGGCCAGCAATTGCTCCGCCTTGGCCCGCGGCGGCGAGGGAAACACCACCCGAAAGCGAACTTCGCCGCAAATGCGGCTCGGATGCTCGCCAAACGGCCCGATGATGCCGTGACAGGTCTGCACCGGCCGTTGCGGAAACAGGGGGTGATGGCTTTCGGTGCGAATCGCGACGCCCTCCTTTTCCATTTCCTCGTTCACGAACGCAAACATTTCAAAAGCCGAGACACCGCGGGGCGGCTTCAGCGCGGCCCGGTACCACACCGCGCCGCGGTTGGCCGGGTGCACCTTCAGGCCCGTGCATTCGCAGACCATGATGGTGTCATAATGAGACTTCAATTCGCGGTCCACGGCTAACGATAGGGAACCGTTCCCACCGGTTTCCTCTTCAACAACAAACATGCCCACCACGTTTTGATTCAACCCCAAGCCCCGCCGGCCGAGAACCGTGGAAAGGACCTTCATTGCCGCCACAATGCTCACCAGCGGACCCTTGTCGTCGCAAGCGCCCCGGCCGAAGACTGTGCCGCCCCTGACGCAGGGCGGAAAATAAGGCGCCACCACATCCACATGCGCATTGAGGGCGACTGACACACCGCCTTTCTGTTCCCGGTTGCCGGGGAGCACGCACACCAGATTTGAACGGTTGGCGTAAGCCTCCTGCGGCGCAAGCCCTGCCGGCCGACGCGGTGTCTTGGTAAAATGCAACCGCGAATAGTTGGAATGCTTCGCGATGGCGGGATCCACCGGCCGCCGTTCGAGGCGCAGGCCGGGAAAATCCAGGCCGGCCAGCTCGCGCTCGAGGATTCGAAAGCAGGCGTCCTCCGCCCGCCTCATCCGGTCCACATCCGGTGAGGGCGTGGTGTCCACGCGGCACAGTTCCACCAGCAGGTCGCGGAGGTAATCCAGAAAAGCCGGCTCGCGCGTGCGGGCCAGAATCTCGCCCGCGCAGTTCGTTTTGGTTCGACGGGAAACAGACGCCATGATGGGCCTTACTAGCTCAAAATGACGGCCCGTTGTCAAGGCGTCGGCCTCGAAGGTCAGACGCCGGCCCAGTCCCGGCGATGTCGCCCCGTCATTGGATGCGGCTGGCGCTTTGCACGCCCACAGGGCGGGGGGGAGCGGCGGACGCTCAAAAAAATTTCCGCTTGTGAAATTTCGAAGGTTGATGCACTGTCTCCCGACTTTTTGGGAAAACGATTGGCTTGACACGCCGGGCTGCGGTGTCTCCCGGGTACGGATGAAGAAATGCGATTCGTTAGACTAACACTGATTTGTCTCTGGCTGGCCGGAGGCGCATTGAACCTGCTGGCCGCGGCAGCCGGGACGCACCCGGCTCCAGAGGCCGCCACGGGCGCTGGATTGGCGTCTGCGGAAGGGGCTGCCCATGAAGAACATCACGAGCTCCCACCCAAGGCGCTGGAGATCACCCGGCTGTTCGGTATTCCCATTACCAATTCGATGGTGATTTCCTGGGGGGTGGCGATCGGCTTGATTGTCTTTGCCCAATCGGCGACGCGCCGGATGCAACTGGTGCCGTCCGGGGCCCAGAACTTCTGGGAATGGCTCGTCGAGAGCTTGTACGAATTCCTCGAGGGCATTATTGGAAGCGAATTAGTCAAAAAGACCTTTTGGTTCTTTGCGACCATCTTCATTTTTATTCTCTTCACCAACTGGGTCAGCCTGATTCCGGGGGTGGGAACCTTGGGCTGGGGAACGCGGACGGAACACGGTTTTCAGGTCGAGACGCCCTGGCTGCGAGGCGGCAATGCGGATTTGAACATGACCTTTGCCATGGCCATGATCTTCTTCGTGCTCTGGACGGTTTGGGCCCTGCAAGCCAACGGCGTGGGCGGTTTCATCAAACACTTGTTCGCGCCCAAGGGCGACACCACCGGCTTTCTAAAGGCTTTGATGATCCTGGTATTCATCGCGGTGGGGTTCCTCGAGATCATTTCGATTTTGTTCCGCCCCATCTCCCTGAGCTTCCGCTTGTTCGGAAACATTTTTGCGGGCGAGAACATGCTCGAGTCCATGATGGTGTTGGTGCCGGCGTTGAGCTGGCTGCTGCCGGTGCCGTTTTATTTCATGGAGCTTCTGGTTGGCCTGGTCCAGGCCATGGTGTTCATGCTGCTGACCGCCGTGTTCACCATGCTCATTTGTCAGCATGACGAGGAGCACCCCGCCGCGCATCATTAGCCCGGCGGACCACGAGAACTGAATTTCGGCAGTTCGACCGTGTTCACTCGCGGGAGCTGCCGGACGAGAAAGAAAGGAAAACATATATGTTAATGCCTATGTTGGCGGAGTTGGCGGGCAACCTGCACGTCGGCCTGGCGGCGCTCGGCGCGGCCATCGGCGTGGGGTTCATCGGTATGAAAGCCGCTGAAGCGGTCGGGCGCAATCCCGGCGCGGCCACCAAGATCCTGGTCCAGGCGATTCTGGCAATTGCCTTCGCCGAGGCCATTGTCTTTTACGCCATCTTCCTGGTGAAATAACCAGCAAGGGGCGCGGGGCCTGACGGCTCCGCGCCCGGGCATTCAGCAAGCGTTTATGGAGCACATCATGTTTTTTGGCAGTATCGGCAGCGACCTGGCCGGCATGGCCCGGGACACGGCCCGCACCTTCGGCGTGAACTGGCCGCTCTTTATTGCCCAGGTGATCAATTTCACCCTTGTGGCGGTGCTGCTGTATTTCTTCGCCTACAAACGGGTGCTGGCCATGCTGGAAGAGCGGCGCCAGCGCATCGCCGAGGGCCTGGCCAACGCCGAAAAAATCAAGGCGGAACTTGCCCGCGCCGAACAGCAGCGCCAGGAAACCCTGGCCCAGGCCAACGCCCAAGCCACCAAATTGATTGAGGAAGCGCGCGCGGCGGCGGCACGGGTGCAGGAGCAGGAAACCCAAAAGGCCATTGCCACCGCCGAGCAGATCATCAGCAAGGCCCGTGAAGCCGCCGCGGCGGACCACGCCCGCATGCTGGCCGAACTGAAGCGGGAGGTGGGGCGGTTGGTTGTCCAAACAACCGCCGTCGTGACGGGAAAGGTTTTGACCCCGGAGGATCAACGGCGGCTGGCTGAGGAAACGGCCCGCCAGATCGCGGCCTGAGCCTTTGACCTGAATGAAAGTCTCCAAACAGGCCCGACGCGAGGCGAAGGCGTTGTTCCGCAATTGCCTGCGGGACGGAGCGCTCGATGAAGCACGGGCGAAAGCCACGGTGCAGTGGCTCCTGGAACGCAAACCGCGAGGTTACCTCGCCATCGCCTCGCATTTTCATCGCCTCGTAAAACTTGAATTGGACCGGCGCGCGGCGCGGGTCGAGAGTGCCGCCCCGCTGACCGCCGACCTTCAGGCCCGCATTCAATCGAACCTGACGCGCCTTTACGGGCCCGGTTTGAACATAACTTTTGTCCAGAATCCGGGCTTGATTGGCGGGGTGCGCGTCAAAGTCGCCAGCGATGTGTATGACGGGAGCGTTCAAGCCCGCCTCAACCAATTGGCTGCCAGTTTTTGATCAGATCCAGATATGAGCAACTTACTACAGGAGATTGAAGCGCAAATCGCCTCCGCCAAAACCGGCGTCGGCAGGCAAAACGTGGGGATTGTCCGCGAAATTGGGGACGGCGTCGCCAAAATCGAGGGGCTGACCGATGTGATGCTCAATGAGATGATTGATTTCGGCAAAGGCATCACCGGCCTGGCTTTGAACCTCGAGGAGACCGAGGTGGGCGCGATTATTCTCGGCGACTACACCCAGATTGAAGAGGGCGACGAGGTTCGGACCACCGGCAAGCTGCTTCAGGTGCCGGTGGGCAAGGCGATGCTCGGGCGGGTGGTCAACGCCCTGGGCCAGCCGCTGGACGGCAAGGGACCGATCAAAGCCGAGGCGGCTTACCCCGTCGAGAAGATTGCCCCGGGCATTATCAAGCGCAAATCGGTGAGCCAGCCCGTCCAGACCGGCATCATGGCCGTGGACGCGATGATTCCGATCGGTCGCGGCCAGCGCGAGCTGATCATTGGCGACCGGTCCACCGGCAAGACGACCCTCGGCATTGATACCATCATCAGCCAGGCCCGGCTCAATCGCGCCGCCGAGGCCGCCGGCGACAAGGACTACCGCCCGCTCTACTGCATTTATGTCGCCATTGGGCAAAAGCAATCCAACATCGCCCGCGTCATCTCGGTCCTCGAAGAGGCCAACGCCATGCCCTATACCATCCTGGTCGCCGCCCCAGCTTCCGACTCGGCAACCAATCAGTACCTGGCCCCCTTCGCCGGCGCGGCCATGGGCGAATGGTTCATGGACAACGGCATGGATGCGCTCATCATTTACGATGACCTGTCCAAGCACGCCGTGGCCTACCGGCAGGTGTCCCTGGTGCTGAAACGCCCCTCCGGCCGCGAAGCTTACCCCGGGGATGTGTTTTACCTGCACAGCCGCCTGCTCGAACGTTCGGCCCGCGTGAGCGAAAAATACGGCAACGGCTCCCTGACCGCGCTGCCCATCATCGAAACCCAGGCGGGCGACGTCTCGGCCTACATCCCGACCAACGTCATTTCCATCACCGATGGCCAGATTTTCCTGGAAACCGACTTGTTCTACCAGGGCATCCGCCCCGCGATTTCGGTCGGCATCTCGGTGTCGCGCGTCGGCTCCGCCGCCCAGATCAAGGCCATGAAACAGGTCGCCGGCCGCATCAAGCTCGACCTGGCGCAATTCCGCGAACTCGCGGCGTTCGCGCAGTTCGGTTCGGACCTCGACGCCAAGACCCAGGCCCAGATCGAACGCGGCAAGCGGATTGTTGAGGTCTTCAAGCAACCCCAATACAACCCCATCCCCGTCGAGGTGCAGGTGGCGGTTCTTTGGACCGTCCAGAACGGCTACATGGACGACATCGCGGTCGAAAAAATCAAAGACTTCCAGGACAAACTGACCGACTATCTGACCAGCCGCAAGGCCGACCTGATGACGCAGATCGCCAGGGAAAAGGCGCTGAGTGACACGCTCACCGAACAGCTCAAGGCGGCGGTTTCGGAATTCAAACAAACCTACCGCTAAACTCAGTCAATGCCCAGCACCCGCGACATCCGCCGGCGCATCAAGTCGGTCAAGAACACGGCCCAGATCACCAAGGCCATGCAGATGGTCGCCGCCTCGAAAATGCGGCGGGCCCAGCAGGCGGCTTTGGCGGGCCGTCCCTACGCCACCATGATGAACGGCGTGCTGGCCGAGGTCACCCACCACGCCGGCGATTTCACTCATCCCCTGATGGAGGAGCGTGAAATCAAGCGCCGCTGCGTCATCCTGGTCAGCAGCGACAAAGGCCTGTGCGGCGCCCTCAACAGCAACCTGCTCCGGGAAGCGGCCCGGTTCGACAAAGCCACCACCGTGTTCATTACCGCCGGGCGGAAGGCGGCCCAGTTCGTCGCCCGCACCCGGCGCCACCTGGCTGCTGAGTTCACCTACAAGGACGCGCCCTTGTTCGGCGAGGCGCGCGCCATCTGCAAGTTCGCGCGGGAGCTTTTCCTGCGCGGAGAGGTGGATGTGGTCGAGGTGCTCTTCACCAATTTCGTCTCGACCTTGAACCAGAGGCCGGAGGTGATTCAGTTGCTGCCCGTGGGCGAAATCAAAGGCTTTACCATCGGCGTGCACGGCGAGGAGCGGTTGCAAGCCCTCGAGCGGGGGGCAACCGAGTTCCTGTTCGAGCCTTCGGCCGACCAGGTTTTGGGGGCGTTGCTGCCGCACTATCTCAACTTCCAGATTTACCAGGTCCTGCTCGAAGCCAAAGCCAGCGAGCACAGCGCCCGGATGGTGGCCATGAAGAACGCGACGGACAACGCGCACCAGCTCATCCGGGATCTCACGCTGCAATACAACAAGATGCGCCAGGCCAGCATCACCAACGAGCTGCTCGAAATCAGCAGCGCCGCCATGGCTCTGAGCTGACCCCGAGAATTTCTGACCCGCAAAAGCAAACATGAATAAAGGCAAAATTGTTCAAGTCATCGGTCCGGTCGTGGACGTGGAGTTCCCCGGCGGTGTCCCCCCGATTTACAACGCGCTGACGGTGGATTTCAAGGTGGGCGACCAGCCCGTCCACCTCACGCTGGAGGTGCAACAACATCTGGGCGACAACTGGGTCCGCACCGTTGCCATGTCCAGCACCGAAGGCCTCAAACGCGGTTACGAGGTGACGGACACGGGCGCGCCGATTTCCATGCCCGTGGGCGAAGGCGTCATGGGCCGCGTGTTCGACGTCACCGGCAACCCGGTGGACGAACGCGGCCCGGTGCACTCGGACAAGCGCTATCCGATTCATCGGCCGCCCCCGCCGCTGGTTGACCAGTCCACCTCGCCCCAGGTCCTCACCACCGGCATCAAGGTCATTGACCTGATTTGCCCCTTCCTCAAAGGCGGCAAAGTGGGCGCCTTCGGCGGCGCGGGCGTCGGCAAGACGGTGGTCATCATGGAACTCATTAACAACATCGCCAAGCTGCACGGCGGCGTTTCAGTGTTCGCCGGGGTCGGCGAACGCACCCGCGAAGGCAACGACCTCTATCATGAAATGTCCGAAGCTGGCGTCATCAAGCAGCAGAATCTGAGCGAATCCAAAATCGCGCTGGTTTACGGTCAGATGAACGAGCCGCCGGGGGCGCGTCTCCGCGTGGCGTTATCCGGACTGGCCATCACCGAGTATTTCCGCGACGAGAAGAATCAGGACGTGCTCTTGTTCATTGACAACATCTTCCGCTTTTCGCAGGCGGGCTCCGAGGTGTCGGCGCTGTTGGGCCGCACCCCCAGCGCCGTCGGTTACCAGCCCACGCTGGCCGCCGAGATGGGCGACCTGCAGGAACGCATCACCTCGACCAAGAAAGGCTCCATTACCTCCTTCCAGGCGGTGTACGTCCCGGCGGACGACCTGACCGATCCCGCCCCGGCCACCACCTTCGCCCACCTGGACGCCACCATCGTGCTGGAACGTTCGATCGCCGAGCTGGGCATTTATCCCGCCGTGGACCCGCTGGCCTCCACCTCGCGGGCGCTGGCCCCCGAAATCGTGGGCAAGGAGCATTATGAAGTGGCCCGCGGCGTCCAACGCGTGTTGCAGCGCTACAAGGATTTGCAGGATATCATCGCCATCCTGGGCATGGATGAACTGTCGCCCGACGACAAATTGACCGTCTTCCGCGCTCGGAAAATCCAGCGGTTCCTCAGCCAGCCGTTCAGCGTCGCGGAAGTCTTCACCGGCCGGCCCGGCAAACAGGTGCCGGTCGCGGAAACGGTCCGCGGGTTCAAGGAAATCCTCGAGGGCAAGCACGACGATGTGGCCGAGGGCAACTTCTACATGAAGGGGTCCATCGAGGAAATCAACCAGGCATAAACGGGCGCGCCGCCACCTTGCCATGGCCAATCGTTTGAAACTCGAAATCGTCACCCCCGAGGCTTTGACCTACTCGCAGGAGGTCGAGATGGTCACCCTGCCGGGGATCGAGGGCGAAATGGGGATTTACCCCAATCACGTCCCCCTGATGACCCAGATCACGGCAGGCGAGGTCATCGCACGCAAGGATGGCCAGGACCAGTTTCTGGCCGTGGGTGACGGCTTTGTCGAGATCACCGCCGAACGGGTGGCCATCATGACGGACATGGCCATCCTGGCCGAAAATATTGATGAAGCCAAAGCCGAGGAGGCCCGCCGCCGGGCCGAGGCGCGGCTGAGTGAGAAACTGGACGACGCGGAAGCCGCCCTGGTCAATGCCGCGCTGGCGCAATCGCTCGCGCAGCTCAAGGTCAAACGTCGGCAACGAGGATAGCAGGTCTTCCCCCCGCCGAACAATCGCTGTCGGCGGGGCAGCGGAGTTGGGCGCAAAACGCCCGGCTTATCAGCGGTCAGTTTCAGCCGGCCAGCAAGGCCTTTGCGCTGCGGTAAACGTTATCCGCAGTGAACCCGAACTGCTGCAGCAATTCTTTGAACGGCGCCGAAGCGCCAAACCCGTCGCGGGCAATCACGGTGCCATCCAGGCCAACGTAGCGGTGCCAGCCAAGCGGCGCGCCGGCCTCGATGGCCACCCGCTTCCGGACCGCGGGCGGCAGCACCTGGTCGCGATACTCGCGAGGCTGCATTTCGAACAACTCAAACGAGGGCATGCTCACCACCCGCACTTTCACGCCCTCGGCCTTGAGCTTCTCTGCCGCCTCGCAACAAAACTGAACCTCGGATCCGCTGCCGATCAGGATGACCTCGGGCGCGCCGTCTGAATCAGCAAGGACGTACGCCCCGCGTCGCAGGCCGGCCGCGGGTGCGTAGCGGCTCCGGTCCAGGGTCGGAATCGCCTGCCGGCTCAGAATCAGGGTCACCGGATGTTTTTGCGCCTCGAGCGCGACGCGCCAGGCCTCCGCCACCTCGTTGGCATCGGCGGGTCGGATCACCACCATGTGAGGGATGGCGCGAAGGGCGGCAAGCTGCTCAATCGGCTGATGCGTTGGCCCGTCCTCGCCCACACCGATACTGTCGTGGGTGAAAACCTGGATGACCGGCAGTTCCATCAAGGCGGCAAGTCGAAGAGCCGGCTTGGCATAGTCGGAAAAGACGAAAAAGCCCGAGCCGTACGGACGGAGTTTGCAAAGCGCCATCCCATTGCAAACCGTCGTCATCGCGTGCTCCCGCACTCCAAAATGGAAATTCCGTCCCGCGGAGGAGCCTTTGGCAAAGTCGCCAGCGCCCGATAGATGGGTCTTCGTCGAGGGCGCCAGGTCGGCCGCTCCCCCCAGCAGCCACGGGACGTTCTTCGCAATCGCGTTCAAAACCTTGCCGCCGGATTCGCGGGAAGCCAGGCCCTTCGTGTCCGCCGGGAATGTCGGAATATCGCGGTCCCAGCCCTCGGGAAGCCGCCCGGCCTGGAGCAGTTCCCACTCCCGGGCCAAATCCGGATGGGCCTGGGCGTAAGCGGCCAGTTGTTGTTTCCAGGCGCTTTCGGCGTCGGCGCCGCGTTGGACGGCCTGGCGGGTGTGATCCAGAACTTCCTGCGGCACGAGGAACTTGGCGTCTGGGGGCCAGCCGTATCGTTCCTTCGCCAGCCGGATTTCCTCTTCGCCCAGAGGCTCCCCGTGGGCCGCGTGCGTATCCTGCTTGTTGGGGGCGCCATAGCCGATGTGGCTGTCCACAATGATGAGCGAGGGACGGCTGGTTTCTTTCCTCGCCACCTCAAGCGCCTTCGCCAGCGCGGGCAGGTCGTTGGCATCTCCCACGTGCTGCACGTTCCATCCGTAAGCCAGGAAGCGCGTGGCCACATCCTCGCTGAAGGCCAGGTGCGTGCCGCCTTCGATCGTGATCCGGTTGTTGTCGTAAATCCAAAGCAACTTGTGCAGCCCGAGGTGACCGGCCAGCGAGGCCGCCTCGCTGGACACGCCCTCCATCATGTCGCCATCCCCGCAAATGGCGAAGGTGCGGAAGTCCACCAGTTCGTGACCCGGCCGGTTAAAGTGCGTCGCCAGCCACCGCTCCGCGATGGCCATCCCCACGCTCGTGCCCAGCCCCTGACCCAGCGGGCCTGTGGTCACCTCCACCCCCGGGGTCAGCCCATGCTCGGGGTGACCCGGGGTGCGGCTGGCCCATTGCCGGAACCGCTTCAGCTCCTCGACCCCCAAATCGTAGCCATACAAATGAAGCAGACTGTAGAGCAGCATCGAACCGTGCCCGCCCGAGAGAATGAAACGGTCGCGGTTCGGCCACTGGGGGTTGGCCGGATTATGCCGGAGATGGCGGTCCCACAACAGGTAAGCCACCGGCGCGAGCGCCATGGGCGCGCCCGGATGGCCGGACTTGGCTTGCTGGACGGCATCCATCGCGAGCGTGCGAATGGTGTTGATACAGAGTTGGTCCAGGGGAGAGGTTGTTTGGCGATCAAGGTTGATCATGGCGTGGTTGAGCTGATTGAAAATGGAACGAGCGATTCATCAAAACCAAATCACAGTTTCAAGGCGCGTTGCCGATACGCCTCGTCGGGACGTCCCGCAATCCGTTGCACATTTGCCTCGGAGAAAAACACCGGGCCGCCCAGAGCGGCGGCGCCGGCAAAAATCCGCGCGGCCTTTTCCGCCATCAACATGGCCGAAAGCACCGCCTGCCGGGTCGCGCCGAGCGTAATGATGCCGTGATTCTCCATCAGCACCACGCGGGGCTGCTGATGCCGCTGCCGGATGAAATCCTCCGTTTGGGTGCGAATCATCTGGGCCAGTTTCACCCCCGGGTCGGTGTAGGGCACAAACACCGAGGCGGTGCCGCAGCAAACAATCTCGTCGGGAAACATGCGGCGCAGGGCGAACTCCCGGGCGCGTGGCGAACAAAGGATTTGATTGACGGTGGTCGCATGGCTGTGCCCGACAAACTTCACCCCGGGGAGGGTCAGAAAATAAGCGTGAAAAACCGCTTCCACAGAGGGTTTTTTGGCGCTGGCATCCACCCGCGCCGCCAGCAGCGCATTCTCAATCTCCGGGTCGGTCATGTCGGGCTTTTCCAGCAGCGGCAGCAGCGCCGAAAAACGGCACTCGACCACGTCATCCGGCTGGAGGGTGCCAAGGCAGGTGCCGCTGGCTTTGACCAGAAACGTCTCGTCGCTCAGCCGGGCGGAGGTGTTCCCTTCTCCCAGCATGGCCAGGCCGCGGTCCTCGCGGCCGATGTCGTGGGAGAGGGTGAGGAGTTCCTGAAGGACGGGGTTTTGTTGCATAAGATCAGGGGGATTAGTTCATTTCCTGGCCGCCGGTCACGCTGAGGGCGATGCCGGTAATATAGGAGGATTGGTCCGAGGCCAAAAACACGACGGCGTTGCAGACATCCTCGTAAGTGCAGCCGCGCTTCATGGGCACCTGGTTGATGTAGGCCTGGCGCACTTGCTCGATTGTGGTGGCGCCGGGCACTTTGCCCGCGCGGAGGTACTGCACGAAAAGACCTTTTTCAGGATGGTTCCACAGCGGCGAATCCAACAGATTGCCAGGGCAAATCGCATTGCAGCGAACATTGTAGGGCGCCATCTCCAGAGCCACGCTCTGCGTGTGGCCGATGCCGCCGAACTTCGTGGCCGCGTAGGCGGAGTTGGCGGCGCTGCCGCGCTTGCCCGACTTGGAATTGATATTGATGATCGAGCCGCTGCGTTGGGCTTTCATGATCCGGCAAGCGTGCTTGGTGGTCAGAAAATACCCGAATAGGTTTACATTCATGACCGCGCGCCATCGCTCGGCATCCGCTTCGGCGATCGGCTCGGCGATCAGAATGGCCGCGTTGGCCACGACAATGTCCACTCGCCCGTGACGCGCGACCGTGTGGTCGAACAGTGCCGCAACTTCCGCCTCTTGGGTCACATCCACTTTGAGCCCCATCACCTCCCGCCCGGCTTCACGGCCCAGTTCCGCCGCGGCCGCAGTCACCCCCGCCTCGTTGATGTCGGCAATGACCACCTGGGACCCTTCGCGCAGCAGCCGCTGGGCGATGGCGTAACCCAGACCCTGGGCTCCCCCGGTAACAATGGCGATCTTGCCCCGCAAATCCGCACTCATGATTGCCACGCCCCTTTCACCAAGGCCTCCTCGGCCTCCCGCGTCCAACGGCCGTTGTCCAGTGGCAACCGCCCCTCCAGCTCCGTCAGGGCGGTCAGGCGAAGCCCCTTGCAGGCCGGATAGACAATGATCTTGCCGGGCATGAGGTTTTTCTCGACGGCGCGTATCCCGTCAATCGCGCCCTCCAAACCGGCCACCGCGGCGACCGAAAGGTTGGTGTCGAGCTGCCGCGAGACCACCTTGGACAGCACCAGCTTCATATCCTCGAGGGTCGAGCCGCTGGTCCCGATGAAGTACAGCTCTTTCTCGATATAGGCATCCAGGTCCAGTTCGGCCGTGACGTTGGCCGGAATGCCCGCAAAAATATTGATGATCCCGCGGCGAGCAGCGGACGGAATGGCCTGAACGACCAGGGCCGGCACCGGCGCCATCAGTACGATGTAGTCGAAGGCTTCGGTCAGCCTGTCTTTGCCGGGATTATACGGGCGCAAAGTCAAGCCGTGCTTGCGCGCCAGCGGGTCCGCCAGTCTTTGCAGGACCGCCAACCGCTCATCACTCAGGTCGCCGGCATAAACCGTGACGCCAGGCACCCCCTGGCACAGATCGCGAATGACATGCATCGTGCCCATCGGGCCCGCCGCCCCAATGATATTAATCTTGTTGTGGGGCCGAATCTCCCCCGTGGGCGGAATGTAGCGCATGGCCTGGGCGGGGTCAGACCCTGCGGTGCCAATCAAACGAATGCCCCCATAGTGAACCCGGCCCACCTGCGAGACCACCGGCCGGCCGAATTTCTTGCCGCACTGCACAATATTGAACAGGCCGCTCACCGCCACTTTCGGGAACAGTTGTTGCACCGTCTGCGCATTGGCGCCAAAATAGATCACGTCGTCGTACGCCGCGTCCTTCAGCCCCGCCACCTGGTCGGCGGTGACAAACGCGGCATTGGCCGGCCGCCCTTCGAGGTGTCGCACCCGCGCGGGATCCACCGGCGTCTCGCCCACCACCAGCAACTGGCCGCCCGGTTTAAGGGTTTGGCGCTGCTTTTCGACATACGAATCTTCCACACACGCCCAGGGTTCGCACAGCGCCAGGGCCGAGGCGGACAGATCTTCGGGCACCGGAATCAGCATGGATTCCCCATCGGGCGCGGTGATCACCCGCTCGTCCATGAGAACATACTCCTGGAGCGCCCCTTCGAAATTGTAGCCGAACGCTGACGCCGAGCCCGCCGTGGGCAGCCAGCGATAATCGGTTTGCACCAGGTAACGCTCGCCCGGTTTGTGCCGCGTCACCTTGCTGCCCGCCTTGATGATCCGGACTACCGTTTCGTGGCCGGGAACTGTCGGTTTGTCGCCCGGCACGTAGTTCGGCATTTCAGCCAGCGCCGTTTTTTCAATGCCGGAAACCACCTCCGATTTCCGGGCGTGGCCGGAGAATTGCTTGAGCAGTTTCAGGTCCGAAAAACAGAGACCAACCACTTCCACCCGCCCCAGGACCTGGTGCGGACCGGGCTCCGGAACCGGCTTGGACTCGTTGAGCCGGAGCTGGTCCGGACCCACCAACTGAACGGCTCGTTGTGTTTGCGGAAGAGAAGCGTTGCTCATAGACAAAAACTTATTGGATTCGGTCAAAAATGGCCTCGGGTGTGACGTCCGCCGCCAAGCCGTCCAGACGACCTTCGTCGCGGGGACGCAGGGTTCGCCCGACCTTCGCGTAGAACTCGTTCCGGGCCAGGGCGGTTGGGAACCGTTGGCGGCTCCAGGAACTCAAGTAGCCCAAGCCGGCGCGACGCTGCAGCACCGAATGAGCATAGATGATATGGGCCCCTTTTCGGAAAATGGGCAGCAGCGGCGCCAGCTCTGCCGTCTCAAACGAGTCAACGAACTTGTTGCCTGGCGCGTTCATCTCCGTGCCGACGAGGATCGGGAAGTGGCGCTTTTCGGCCTGCTCAACCACTTGGTAAAGGTTGCGGACCTTCTCATCCTTGACCCCGGGCGTGTAGTTGCGGTCGGGAATGATGTTCAGCGCCGCAGCCCCGCTGGAGATGGCGACGGCAAACAATTCGTCCAGTGCTTTCTCCCCAGCGGAGGTTCCGTCCAGCCACGTCAACGTCGGAATTGCTCCGCACTCGAGAATAAACCGGTTCATGTCCGCCATCAGCGGGAAAGAACCCGCTCCGGGCTGCACATAACCAACGCCGCCTTGCTTCATGGTTCGGGCGCGAATCAGGTTCTGCAGTTTGGCCCCTTCAGGCGGTGCGTCTCCAAGTTTTTCCCTCCAAAAGGCGGCGCGCGCCGCGGCATCGGGAAACACCTTCGCCGCCTTGCGCTGGTAGGCCTCGCAAAGGTGGCGTTCGGTGGCATTTCCCCTTGGCGTGAGGGGCAGGACGTCGCGGGCAAAGTCCAACTCCACCGGACGGAGGAAGGCGTTGACCCGGCAGGCCACCTCTTGCGTTCGCTGGGCGGCCGCCCGGCGCATCGCGTCCAGAAAAGGATGCCTTGCCTCCTGCGTGAACCCGACTCCCATGTGGTAGGCAATGCCCGGTTCTCCCGGAGAATTGATTGCCCGCGAGGCGAACTCCGGCACATAGACCCGTGATTCGAGGCTGACACAGGTCTTGAGGTCCAGCAAACGCCCCGCCTCGAGGAATTCCTCCAACCCATCCAGCACGTCGAAATCCACGATCCCTGCCACCTCCAGTCCAGCCTTGCGCGCCAGCCAGGCATAATGCGACGGGGAATAGCCGTAAGCGTTATAGGAATAAAACGTGTGCGCGTGCAGATTGATGGCCTCCCCCGGCGCCGGCAGCACCACCTGACCGGAGCGGACGGCTGCCAGCAGCGCCAGCAAAGCCTCACGACGACGCCCCGCGTCGAAATCATCCAGTTGCTGTTCTAACCGTTCAATCATAGCTGCCAAGGATGCCCCCCCCGACAGTGCCGCAACGCAGCCGGTTCCGATGCTGGCCGCGATTGGGATCGAGCGCCGTGGAAGACCACTCTCATGAGCGCCAGCATCCTAAACAGGCGCTTCCACAGGTCAACGGCAAAATCTCTCTCACGGCAAAATCTCTCGTTCAACAGGGCGGAGGCGGTCGCGCTTCCGGATCGCCTTGGCTTCCGGCCGCACCGCGGATAAGATTGTTTCGTTGATGCGGAACCCTCGAAGCAGGACGGCCCTGGGCCGCAACCTTGGCAGTTTGTTGGGAAGGCCCGGGAACTCGCCCGTGCGCGAGCCCCCGTCGCCCTCCCACCAGCCGCTTTCTCCAGGGGTGTCCGCCCTCGTTCGGGGGGCAAACCCGAATCAGATTCCTCCAGATTCAGACCACGGCCACCCACCACGGCCGGATTCCCAGCCGCCACAGGCAAATCACTCGGGAACGCTCCAGCGTTCCCTCCCGCGCGCTGGCCCCAAGACCCAAACCAAACGACTGATCCAGTCCTCCCTGCTTTTGGCGGACTTGCTCCTGATTCTCCTGGCCACCCGGCTCGCGTTCGGCGGAGACATTCACCTTGGCGCCTGGGGCCTCGCGTTGTGTGCCGTCGCCATCCTCCTTGGAGCCTGGCTCACTTGGGTTGCCTTTCGCTTGGAATAAGTGCTTGCGCCGGCTTGCGATACCGCCGCTGATCAACCATCTTGGATTCTCGACATTCGCAACGGCGCGTTCACAACGTCGCTCACTATGAACACGGCTGAATCACCCCTTCACGGCCTTGACCGGCGCAGTTTCCTTCGAACATCCCTTTGTATCGGGACGAGTCTTCTGCTCTCGCCCACCCTTGGCTTCGACGAAACCAGCGCCTCGCCGCGCCGGCCGGAACTCCCGGCTCCTTGCACACCGAACGCCTGGCAGAAACACGGGGTGGTTCTTGAGCCAACCGAACCTTGGGAGGGCGACGACATCCAGAATTTTACGACCCGCGCCGAGCCGCTGGATAACCAACGCTGGAGGATTTGGTATTCAACCTCAGGGAGGACGAACCCCTGCAGCATTGCCTACGCCGAGGGTGTGCCCGGTGAGCCGATGAAAAAGACGCCGGCCCTATGCTCAACAGGACCTGCCGTTGACGCCCCGTTGGCCATCGGGAATCTGCCCGGGAAATGGAAACCCGTTCAGCCGGTTCACCTTCAACTGCCCAATGGCCGCCACCGCCTTTACTTTTGGGCGCATGGACCCCAAATCTGCCGCTACCTTGCGGCCGAGAGCGAGGATGGCCGCCGCTACCAGGTCCTGAATCCGCTCGAGGGGGTCCTTTATCACCCCAATGACCGGGCCGCCTTCGGGGTCCCATCACCCGACGGCGTGATGTTTCGCCGTGAAAAGAGCCCGGATCGCCCGGCTGACGAGTCGGCCGCGACTACCTCGCTGATTTCCAATGATGCCACCAACGTGTATCGGCTGCCCGATGGCTCCTTTGAGCTGTACACCGTGGCCCTGGTCCCGGTTCCAAAATCCGATCCAGCCTACATCGCGGAAGACAATGCGCCGGGCTATTTGCGAGTGGTTGACCGCCTGGTTTCGGGGGATGGACTGCATTTCGAACAACGCCGGCGGATTATTCAGCGTGATGCCAACGACTTCGTTGACCAGCAGTTTTATTACCTCTCGATGACGCCCACCTCCAAGGGCCGCGTCGGCATGCTCGGGCATTACCGTTGCGCCGCTCAAACCATGGACCTCGAGTGCTGTTTCTCGCCCGACGGCCTGACCTGGTATCGGCCCCGGCGCGGCGCCTGGATTCCGCGAGGGAACCCGCCGGCTCCTGACTGCTACGGCATCTACGCTGCCAGCCAGCTCGTCAACCACAACGGCCTTTGGCACCTCTTTTACACGGGTGTCAACAGCTCCCACAACGGCAAACACTCGCACGGCAAGCCGCGCCAAGTCATCATGCTCGCCACAACCCGCTCGATTTGGGCCTGACGGGATTCCAACCCTGGTCTCAGCCGCCCATCCGCGGATCCGGAATCCCGAACCGCGCTTTGATCGCCAGCAAATCCTTTACCTGGGCTGGTGTCATCTCGCTCAGCGGCCTGCCCAGTTGAGACGCAATGCAGAGCGTTTGACAATACGCCTCCAGAATTTCCAGCTTGAAATAAGCGTCCTCAACACTGTTGTGGCTCCACGCCACCACCCCGTGGTTCGCCATGAGGATGGTGTTGTGCCGATCCGCCAGCGCTGCCACTTCAAACCCTAAGTCCGGTGTCCCCGGCGTCCGATACGGCGCCAGTGCCGTCGAAACAAACAATTCATACTCTGAGATTCTGCCGGTCGGCGGCAACAATCCAGCCAGACCGTAAGCCGTCCCGTAGGGCGGATGCCCGTGGACGGTCGCCACCGCCCGCGGCTGGCGTTTCATGATCTCGAGGTGCATCAGAATCTCGCTTGTCCGCCGCTGGTCGCCAGCCATTTGCACGCCGTTCAAGTCCACCAGGCAAAGGTCTTCCGGTTTCATAAAACCCTTCGAGACCAGTGTCGGGGTGCATAATACCAAGTCGGATGTCACGCGAATCGCCAGGTTGCCCCCGTTTCCGTCCACATACGCCCGCTGCCACATCCGCCGGCCCACATCGCAAATCTCCTCCTTGTAACGCTTTACTTCCGGCCCGTTGAAAAACCGCTCAATTTCCGCCCGCGAGCTCTTTGAAGTGATCTCCGCCAATGCCTGTGTCATGTCTGCCGCCCAACATAAGGCCACCCCATTTCCGTGTCGAGCGGGCTTGCGCCCGAACATTTCTGAAACAAAACCCGCCCCCCGCGGGTTATGCCTGCAGACAAATGTATGAAAATCAGTTGGGTTAAATTGCCGAATTATGCCAGTGTTCTGCTTGTGGCGGGCTGCCGCGCCTGATACCCCGTCCGCCCGTCCAGGGCAACTCGATGACCGAAACGCAAGAGTTCGAGACGTTCATGCGTAACTACCAGAACATGGTATTCACGACCGCTCTGCGCCTGGTTGCCGATGCCGCCGAGGCCGAGGACATCTCGCAGGACGTGTTCCTGAAAGCCTTCCAGCATTTTGCCGACCTCCGCGCCAACCCCGCCGCGGGCGGCTGGCTCAAACGTGTCGCCACCAACCTCAGCCTCAACCACCTCTCTCGTTACCGCTCCCGCTGGCGCTTCTTCTCGGAATTCTCATCCAATCGGGACGACGACGCGGAGGCCGAGCCCGACTTTCCCGCTCCGCAAGACATTGAGAGCGACCTCGACCTGGCAGACCGCCATCAACTGGTCGAAGCCGCTCTGCAGAAACTGCCTGCGGCGCAGCGCGTGCCGCTGGTCCTTTATCATCTAAACGGCTTCAGTTACGAAGAAATTGCCGCCCGCCTGAAGGTCTCCCTCGGCAAGGTCAAAACGGATATTTTTCGCGGACGCGAAGCTCTGCGCCGAAAACTCCACCTCAAACTGGGGGAGGCTCTGGAGGATGGCATGGGCACTGCCACCCCTGCAAACAGTCAGAACGAGCAGGGCAGGGGACCTCACCCCGGCGCGCCCTCAGTGTCGGCTCGAGCCTCGGGAATCACCGGGATGATGACATGAACCAGGATTATAACACGCAATTGGACGCCGCGGTGGACCGGGTTCTAAAAAGGTTGCCCGACCGGCAGGCTCCCGACAGTCTTGCCCCGCGAGTCATGCGCGCCCTGCAGGCGCAACTTGAACCCGCCTCACTGCGGCGTTCCTGGCAAAACTGGCCCGCGCCGTTGCGCTGGTCCGCTTTTGCGGCCTTGCTTGCCTTCTTCGGCGCCCTTTGCTTCGGGTCCTGGCGTTTGGCCCAAACCGAGGCGGTCGCGTTGGCCCTGCATCGAATCGAAGTGTGCCTGGCCCCCATCGGAACTTTCTATCACGCCCTGAAAGCCGTGCTCGGCGCCTTTTTCCTCGCTGGCCGGGAACTTGGACCCGGTTTTCTTCTGGGTTGCGGCTGCGCCGCCGCCCTGGCTTACGGCTGCTGCCTGGCGCTCGGCGCGGTTTACCTCCGCCTGGCGTTGAGCCGCCATCAATACTAAATCACTATGAAAAATCACATCTCCCTCAAACTCCCGGCAAATGGCTTGGCCGCGGCATTTTGCCTGGCTTTGTTCGCTTCGCCTCTCCTTTCGGCAAGGTCTGCTCCACAGTCCGAACCTCAAACTCCATCTTCCATCCCCCATCCCCGGCCCTGGAGCCTTCCAAATCCGTTCCTGGCCCAGGTCCCGCTACCGGAAGACCCCGCCGGCACGCCGGCAGGGCAGGGGAGGCACGGGCTGCGGCGGGATGCCGTCGTTGTCATCGGCAAGAGCGTGGAATTGGCCGCCGAGGACACGGCGGACGCGGTTGTCGCCATCGGCGGCTCAGTCACCATTCACGGCAAGGTCACCGGCGCCGCCGTGGCAATCGCCGGAAACGTCACGGTCAAGGGGGAAGTGGGCGATGCCGCTGTCGCCGTGCTCGGCGATGTGAACGTCGAGCCGGACGCCGCCGTTCGCGGCGATGCGGTGGCTGTTGGCGGACGCGTGAAGGTCGCGGACGGCGGGACGGTGCGCGGCGGCACGCAGGAGGTGGACTTCGGCATGCTGGGAATCGCCACGCCCGAATGGCTCCGCCTCTGGTTCGTGGAATGTGTGCTCAAGTTGCGCCCCATGGCCCCGAGCATCGGCTGGCTGTGGGGAGTCGCCGGCGGCTTCTTCCTGTTCTATTTCCTGGTCGCACTGCTCTTCCCCCGCCCGGTTCGCGCCTGCGCCGACGAGTTTATCGAGCGCCCCGCCACCACCTTCCTAATGGGTTTGCTCACCAAAATCCTGGTGCCGGTCGTGTTCGTCATCCTCGCCGCCACCGGCATCGGCCTGGTGGTGATTCCGTTCCTTTGCGCCGCCCTGATCTTTGCCGGCATCATTGGGAAAGTCGCCCTCCTTCAGGCCATGGGCACCGCGGTGGGACGCCAGTTGAACATCTCGCTGCTGCAGAAACCGCTGGTGGGCTTTGTCCTGGGCGGCGTCTTCTTACTGGTCCTTTACATGGTGCCTCTGCTTGGCCTCATTGCCTTCAGCATCGCGGGCGTGTGGAGCATTGGCGGCGCGGTGATGGCCACGTTTGGCGGCGTGCGACGCGAGATTCCTCCGAGGATGGACGGGTCGCAACCAGGGCCGGCCGCTCCCGGTTCCGGCACAGCCCCCGCGGACTCCACCACCTTCGCGCCCGCTCCCGAGAGTTCCAGCCCGGCGTCACCCTCACCGACGGCTCCGCCCACCCTCGCGCTGCCACCGGCGACCGACATGCTGTCTCATCCCCGCGCCTCCTTCTGGGAACGCATGGGCGCCGGTTTCCTGGATACCGTCCTGGTCAGTATTCTGGGCGCAGTCGTCGGCGGGCCGCCCTTGGGCTTCCTCGTCGCCCTGGCTTATTTCGCGGGCATGTGGGCGTGGAAAGGCACCACGATTGGCGGTATTGTTCTGGGTCTGAAGGTTGTTCGACTCGATGGCGCACCCATCACGTTCCCGGTTGCGCTGGTTCGCGGCCTTGCGGCCGCCTTCTCGGTCGTGGTCCTCTTCCTGGGCTTCCTCTGGATTGCCTGGGACAGGGACAAACAGGGCTGGCACGACAAAATCGCCGGCACCCTTGTCCTCAAACTCCCGCGCACCACACCGCTGCTTTGCTTCTGAGGAAAGGTATTTCCTTTCCTTTGCGCGAATCCCGGCTATCTTCTGCCCGGTTAGAAGATGGATGTAGCGCACATTAGAAACTTTAGCATTATTGCCCATATTGACCATGGCAAGACGACCCTGTCGGATCGTCTGTTGCATCGTACGGGCACCATTTCCACGCGGGAAATGGAAGACCAGCTCCTGGACTCGATGGACCTCGAGAAGGAACGGGGCATCACGATCAAGGCGCACCCCGTCACCATGCTCTACCAAGCGGCAAACGGAGAGACCTACGAGTTGAACCTCATAGATACTCCGGGTCATGTGGATTTCTCCTACGAAGTTTCGCGCAGCCTGAGCGCCTGTGAAGGAGCGCTGCTGATTGTTGATGCGGCCCAGGGCGTCGAGGCCCAAACCGTGGCCAACGTGCACCTGGCCATGAAGCAGAACCTGGCCATCATTCCCATTATCAACAAGATTGATTTGCCGCACGCCAACGTGCCTTTGGCCAAGCAGCAGCTTGAGGATATCCTCGCCATCCCCGCCGACACCGCGATTCTCGCCAGCGCCAAGGAAGGCATTGGCATTGATGAAATCCTCGAGGCGATCGTCACCCGGATTCCGCCACCCACTCCCACCGCCGCCCCCTCGCTCCAGGCCCTGGTGTTCGATTCCTACTTCGACACCTACAAGGGCGTCGTCAGCCATGTCCGTGTCTTTAATGGCGAGCTCAAGCCGGGAATGCAGGTGAAACTCCTGCATTCCGGCAAGAACGTCGAGGTCAAGGAAGTGGGCAGTTTCAACCCCAAACCCTACGTCCGCGAAAGGCTCGAAGCGGGCGAAACCGGCTACCTCACCGCCAACATCAAGTCGCCCCAGGAAGTGAAGATGGGCGACACCATCACGGACCCACGCCATCCTTCACCCGCCTTGCCCGGCTTCCAGGAAATCCATCCGATGGTGTTCAGCGGTCTTTACCCCATTAACACCGCCGATTACGAGCACCTCAAGGCCAATCTCGCCAAGCTGCAGCTTAACGACTCGGCCTTTGTTTACCAACCCGAAACCTCGGTGGCGCTCGGCTTCGGTTTTCGCTGCGGCTTCCTCGGCCTCCTGCACCTGGAAATCGTCCAGGAACGACTCCGCCGCGAATACGGCATGGACATCATTGCCACCTATCCCAGCGTGATTTACCGCGTCACCCTCACGGATGGCACGGTCAAGGAGGTTGACAACCCGGCCTACCTGCCCGAGCCCAATTACATTCAAAAAATCGAGGAACCGGTCGTGCGCGCCTTTGTCATCTGTCCCAACGAGAATATCGGCGACATGATGGCGCTGATCTCGGAGAAACGGGGCACGGTGGACCACACCGAAACCCTGGATTCCCGCCGCGTCATGCTGACCAGCCTGGTGCCGCTCAATGAAATCCTGATTGACTTCCACGACCGCATCAAAAGCCTCACCCGCGGCTACGGCTCGATGGATTACCAACATGCCGGTTACCAGCCCTCCGACATGGTCAAGCTCGATATGCTGGTCAATGGCGAGTCCGTGGACGCCTTTTCCTGCATCGTTCACCGCGACAAGGCGGAGGGCAGGGGACGCGCCCTGGCCGCCAAGCTCAAGGAAGTCATCCCCCGCCAGCAATACGCCGTCGCCATTCAGGCTGCCATCGGCGGAAAAATCATCGCTCGCGAAACGGTCGGCGCCTTGCGCAAGGACGTGACCGCCAAGTGCTACGGCGGGGATATCACGCGCAAACGCAAACTGCTCGAAAAACAAAAGGAAGGCAAAAAACGCATGAAAGCCGTCGGCTCGGTCAACATCCCCCAGGAAGCCTTTATCGAAGTGTTGAAAGCCTGATCCTGGAGCCGCCACTCATGATCTCCCGATGGTTCCTCTCGCGCACGGTGCGCCATGCCACCGCGATGCGCCGTCACGTCCAAAAGCTCCTCCATCATCAGCGCGACGTGCTTTCGCCCCAGGCGGTCGAAGCGCTGCAATCCGCCATCGCTGAACTGCGCCATGCCTTGGCCGCCGGCGCCGACAAAGCCGCCCTCCACCAACAAATGGAGAACCTCGAAAAAACGGCCAACAAATGGCTCAAGCCTTACCCGCATCCGGCCTGGAGGGAAAACGTCGAGGTGCTCCTGGTCGCCCTGGCCATCGCCATGGGCATCCGCACGTTCTTCCTCCAGCCCTTCAAGATTCCCACCGGCTCCATGCAGCCCACCCTCTACGGTGTCACCTCGGTCCCCGACCTGACCCGCCACCGCCCGGGAGAGCAGGGGAACGCCGAACGATTCGAAATTCCCACGGGTCTGGAACGCATTCGGGAATGGTTTGCCGGCGTTTCCTATGTCGTCGTCCGCGCCAAAACCGACGGCGAACTGTTGGCCGTCAACCAGCCATTCAAAATACTTATATTTAACATCTACCAAACTCTTAACATCGGCGGCGTGACCCATTGGATTTTCTTTCCGCCCGATTACGGCAGCCTCACGCTGGCCCAGCGCGCCGGCCTGCAGCCCCGCAAATTCTACCGCAAAGGCGAGGAGGTCATCCGCCTGAAGGTCGTCGCCGGCGACCATCTTTTCGTGGACCGCCTCACTTACAACTTCCGCCCGCCGCGCCGGGGAGAAATCATCGTCTTTGAGACCAAGGGCATTCCCGAGGCTTACCGCGAAACCGACCGCTGGAGCATTCCGGCCGACCAGTTTTACATCAAACGCCTGGTGGGACTTGGGGGCGAGCGGCTCCAGATCAGCCCGGACCGCCATATCGTGGTCAACGGCGAGAAAATCACCGCTTCGACGCCGCACTTCGAAAATGTCTATTCCTTCGACACCAACCAGGCGCCGCGCGACAGCCATTATTCGGGACATATCGCCGGGTTCGGCCTCGCGCCGTTCTTTGAAGGCAAACCGGAGGGTGTGCTGATCCCCAAAGACCATTACATGGTGATGGGCGACAATACCGTCAACAGCCTCGACTCGCGGGCGTGGGGCTATTTCCCAGCCAAATATGTTATAGGCAAATCGTTCTTCGTTTATTGGCCGATTACCAAGCGGTTTGGGGTCGGTTATCACCGCTAAAGGCGAAAACGCATGGTGGCGCAAGCACCGCAAGGTTGGCTCGAATTCCCGCCTTTATTTCGCACAATGTTTGTTATATTTAATTATCCCAGCCGCCCTCATCCACGAATTTGGCACGAAACGGGCTCTTTCGTCCCTGCAAAGAGCCTGTGTTTGCTGTACCGCCACTGATTTGTGACCCTTGCCCTTCCTGGGTTTGGAAGGTTGTGCCGCATTTACCAAGGCCTGTTTCGTAGGATGAACACCACCTGCGAACTGCTTCGGCCTCCGGCTCCTGCCTCCGAGCACCTGGAAGTCGCCCGCCATTCGTCGGCCACGGCCCGATGGATTGACGCCATTCAGGCATTCCGTTTTCCGTTGGCACTGGCGGTGGTGGGCGTTCACTCGTGCGCTTACGTCCTCGACCGCTGCGTGGCACCGTCGCCGGGGGCGTCCTGCTCGGGCCTTGAGGAATGGATTATCAGGTTTCTAATGCTGATTTGTCAGGTGGCGACCTCGACATTCCTTTTGGCAGCGGGGTTTCTCTTCTTTCGGGACGGGCCAGTATCGCGCGCCCAATATCGGGAAAAGCTTCGATCCCGGTTTTTCAGCCTGTTGGTCCCTTACGTCGCTTGGAATCTCCTGGGGCTGCTGGTGTTCTCCAGCCCTTCGGCGGGCAAATACTTCTTCCTGGGGCAGGAACCCGAGCCGGGCACACAGTTGACCCTTGCCTCCGTGACAAAGGCGTTCGGCGGCTGGCCGATCTATCCGGTCAACGCTCCACTTTGGTTTGTGCGCGACTTGATACTCTTTGTGGCGCTGGCCCCCATCTTCAATCTGATTCCACGCCGCCTGCTGCCGCTCGGGTTGGCTTTTTTGTGCGCTTATTGGTTGATCGGGCCTCTGGACGTGGTGCCCGGCGGCGTCCCGCGGTCCTTTTCGCTGCTGTTTTTCGCCATTGGCGCCTGGATGGGTATCAGCCGCGTCTGTCTGAGCTCCACCCCGGCAACGCGGCCCATATTATGGCTGACCACTGCGGCGCTGGTCATCTCGGCGGCGCTGGGCGCGAGTTTTGCTCCGACCGATCCGGCGGCCAGGCTTTTGTGTGACAAAATTGCCCGCGTATCCGGCACCCTGCTGGTTGTGCTGGCCGCCACCCTGCCCTTGCCGGTTTCTCCGGTGTGGCGAATGTGTCGTATTCTGTCTCCCGCCTCTTTTTTCCTGTTTGCAGCGCATTTTTGCGTCCTCTTCTGCATTTCCATGGTCGTGGGCCATACGCTGCCGAAGGCCTCGCACAACGGCGCAGACCTGTTACTTTTGGGCTTCGTCTGGTTCACGACGGTGACCCTCTCCCTTGCCGGTTATTTTCTGATGCGGCGGCACGCACCCTCCCTGCTCTTGGTGCTCGACGGCAAACGGTCCTGTCGCTCTGAAATGCCCCGACCGTTCGGCAAACCGGCTGTGCCGTCGGCTTTGGCAGTTCCAACGGGTCAGCCGGCGGAGAACTGTGCCCTGGCAACCACTCGCGAGGTTGGGATCTGAGTCCGGTCGGCGAGGGCTATCCTCGCGGCCAGAGCCGCAGCCAGAACCGCAGCGGGGACTGAATGAGAATCTCGCGCAGGAGGTCCTCCATGCTGGCCGCGGCCGGTTCGTGCAGGCGTCGGGACAACGCAATCGTCACGAGAAAAACCACCGCGGTCGCCGCGTAAAAGACACTGTAGCGGTTCCAGCTCAACCCCAGCCATTGCGACGAGTGAGCGCCCACGGCGTCAATTAGGATTCCCCAGCCCACCGGCGCCAGCCCCAAAGTCACGTTGCCCACCACCGAGTAAATCGCAAAAAAATGGTTTCGCCCCATCGGGGGAATCACGGCCATGGCCAGGCGGGTGTTGGCCATCTGCACCAGGGCTGCCAGCAGGCCCATGAAGAATTGCAGCGCCAGGAGCACCCCCAGGCCGGCCGGATAGGCCCCGCCCGCCAGCAGCAACCACCCGGCCAGCACCGCCAGCCAGGCCGTGCAGCAAAAGGTCAGGACGGGCTTGCTCCCCAATCGGTCCAGCCGCCAGCCAATCAGCCAAAGACTGCTTAATCCGCCCAAGAACGACGCCGAGGTGACCAGCAGGATTTGCCCCTCTCCCATCCCGGTCTGCGCTTTGAGGAATGCCACGGTGAAGGCCGTCATGCCGCCGTAGGCCACTGACCATCCCACAATCATCATCAACAGCCGCTTGAAAGGATCAAACCGCGCCATCGCCAGCCAGGGCACCGGCCCTTTCGACGCGCGAACCTCCTCCGGAATCGGCGCATCCGGCATCCGTTTCAGAAAGGCCAGACTGACCGCGCCATTGACCGCGCTGAACGCGAAGAGGACGGCGAATTGCCACGGCTGCGGCTGCCCCGCCAGACAACCCGCGGCAATGAGGAACGTAAAAAAACTCGCCAGATTCTGCACCGCCGCATCGCGGGCCAGGTATTTTCCGCGCAGCGATTCCGGCACCAGGGCCGTGATCCACGGCAGCCAGGCGCAACTGGAAATGCCTCGCGACAGGTTGAATCCGAACAGCAAGACCAACAGCAAGGCCAGCCGATTCCGCGCATCCAGGAAACTCCCGGTCAACGGCACCAGGGCCATGGCGAAGATGAACATCACCCGGGTTCCCCAACCGGCATACACAAATCGCCGGAATCCCAGTCGCGGAATATGACTCGCCGCCGGGATCTGGAAAATGACCAGTAACGGCATCATGCCCGCGATGACGCCCAGCACGGTCGCGCTGGCCCCGAGGCTTTTCGAATAGAGAATCATCGGGCTGCCCAGCACAATCTGGTAGGAGAAGGCGTTAAAGATCGAAAACCAATAGGCATTGTGCAGGCCCGGCGGAAAAGTGGCTTCCCCTGCCCTCACGCTCTCTGACGGATGAATGTTCGCGGTCACCAACCGCGTCAGCATGCGCTCCCGCCAGTTGTCGAGCAATCTCTTTGCGCGTCGCGCCGGCGACCGCCGCCCAGAGCCGGGGTTGCGCTTGGCGGGCCGATGTTTCTACTCTGCTGGGGTTATGCGAACGCTTATTTGCTTTTTGGCAGGTCTCCTTGCGGCCTGGAGTTCGGCGGCACTTGCCGCCGCGGACTGGCGGGTGACGGACCCGCGCTGTGAATATGGAACCGATCCCCTGGGCGTGGATGTGCCGGCGCCCCGACTCTCCTGGAAACTCGAAAGTCAAACGCAGGGCCAGAAACAAACCGCCTGTCAAATCCTGGTCGCCTCCTCGCGGACGCTGCTCGACCAAAATCGCGGGGACCTCTGGGACAGCGGCAAACGCCGCACCGATCAGAACCTGCTTGTTCCCTATGCCGGCAAAGCCCTGCGCTCCTCCCAGCAGGTCTTCTGGAAGGTTCGCGCCTGGGACAAGGACGGCAAGCCCTCGGACTGGAGTGCGGCCGCCTCGTGGACCACTGGCATCCTCGATCCCGCCGACTGGA
This sequence comes from uncultured Verrucomicrobiota bacterium, assembly GCA_964631605.1. Lineage (GTDB taxonomy): Bacteria > Verrucomicrobiota > Verrucomicrobiia > Limisphaerales > UBA8199 > JARKQH01. The sequence goes on along the minus strand of CAZVYG010000020.1, from coordinate 29,374 downwards.
AGGCGCATTGGATTGGCGGCAGCACCAACCCCCGCCCACCTCTTTTTATCGGCTATCACTCCGCCACCACCCCCCAATCCAACGAAATCAAATGGGTGCAGGTTGACCTCCGGGTTGCCCGCCCGCTCTCCGAAATTCGCCTCCACCCCGTCGCGCGGCACGGCAACAGAACCGGCTTTGGTTTCCCCCTCCGCTTCAAAATCGAGGCCAGCCTGCAATCCGATTTCGCCCACCCCGTCCTGCTCCACGACCAGACTGCGGCCGATCTGCCGAACCCGGGGGCCAACCCCGTCGTCGTCCCCGTGCACAACCTCCAGGCGCGGTTTGTACGTGTCACCGCCACGTCGCTGTGGAAGCGCGACGAACTTTATTGCTGCGCATTTTCCGAACTCGAGGTGTTCAGCTCCGGCCAAAACGTGGCTCGCGGCGCCAAAGTGTCGGCCAAAGATTCCGTCGAGGATTACGGTTGGGGCAAGATCGGACTGACCGACGGATTCCTCAGCCGCGAGGAGGCCCCGCCGGGGCCCCAGACGCTGATGCTGCGGCGGGAGTTTACGGTCAAACCGGGCCTGCGCCGCGCCGTCATCCACCTCTGCGGCCTCGGTTGTTATGAATTGTCTGTCAACGGCGCCAAGGTGGGACCGGCTTTGTTTCCACCCGGTTGGACCAGGTATGACAAGACCTGCCTCTACGACACCTATGACCTCACGCCACACCTGCGCGAGGGGCCCAACGCCGCCGGACTGCTCCTGGGGAACGGCATGTATAACGTCGTCGGCGGCCGTTATACCAAGTTCAAAGGCTCCTTCGGCCCCTTGAAAGCCACCGGCCAGCTCGTGATAGAATATGCCGACGGCACCACGGACCTCCTCGTGACAGACCCCCAATGGAAACTCGCGCCGGGCCCCATCACTTTTTCCTGCGTCTTTGGCGGCGAAGATTACGATGCCCGCCTCGAACTCGCCGGCTGGTCAAAACCGGGCTTTGACGACTCGGCGTGGAAAGCCGCGCTTACGGTCCCCGGCCCCGGCGGCGTCCTGCGCGGCTATTCGTGCGCCGCGCCGCCCATTACTGCCCATGAAACGCTGCCCGTCCGCGCGACGAACCGCATCAGCTCCTCCATCGCGGTGTATGACCTTGGCCAAAATGCCTCCCTGATGCCGCGTTTGCGCGTGCGCGGCTCCGCCGGCAGCTCCGTCAAAATCATCCCCGCCGAACTTGTGGATGCCAAAGGCCTGGCGGACCGATCCTCCTGCGGCGGGGGAGTCGCTTATTGGAAATACACCCTGGCGGGCACGGGTTCCGAAACCTGGTTCCCCAGATTCTTCTATCACGGCGCGCGTTACCTGCAGGTCGAGTGCGAAGCCCCCGAAGGCGCTGAACTCCCAACCGTCGAGTCTATCGAAGGGATTGTGGTTCATGCCCACGCCGAAGCGGTCGGCGACTTCGAATGCTCCAATGAGTTGTTCAACCGCATCCGCAGACTCGTTCGCTGGGCGCAGCGCAGCAACATGATGAGTGTCATGACCGATTGTCCCCACCGCGAAAAACTCGGCTGGCTCGAGGAAGACCACCTCAACGGACCCGCCCTCCGCTACGAATTCGATCTGTCCCGAGTGTTCACCAAAATTCTGAACGACATGGCCGATTCCCAGTTGGCGGATGGTCTGGTTCCGGATATCGCACCCGAGTATGTTCAGTTTAATGGCGGTTTCCGCGATTCCCCCGAGTGGGGCAGCGCCTGCATCCTGGTGCCCTGGCAGCAATACCTCTTCAATGGGGATGTTGACTTACTGCGCCGCTATTTCCCGGTCATGGAGGCCTATGTCGCCTACCTGGGTTCGCGCGCCACCAACCATATCGTCTCGCACGGGCTCGGCGATTGGTACGACATCGGTCCCAACCCGCCCGGCTACGCGCAGCTCACACCGTCGGCTCTCACCGCGACGGCGTTCTATTATTACGACACTTGGATTCTTTCTCAGGCCGCCAAACGGCTTGCCAAACCTCGCGAGGCCCGCGGATACCGAGACCTTGCGCAGGCCATCGCCCGGTCTTTCAACCACGCATTCTTCCACCCTGCCGACCCCAACGCTGCGCCGGGGTCCCCTGCCCTGCCCCGCTATGCCACCGGCTCGCAATGCGCCAACTCCATTCCCTTGGTGATGGACCTGGTGCCGCCGACTGCTCGCCCGGGCGTTTTGGAGAGCGTGGTCTCGGACGTCCGCTCCCGCGGCAACGCGCTGACCGCCGGCGATGTCGGCTACCGATATCTGCTCCGGGCACTCGCCGATGGCGGACGTTCCGACGTGATTTATGACATGAACAACCAGTCCGACAAGCCGGGCTACGGCTATCAGCTTAAACAGGGCGCGACCAGCCTCACCGAGGCGTGGGATGCCCGCCGGCAGTCCTCTCACAACCACTTCATGCTGGGCCAGATTACCGAGTGGTTTTATCACGATCTTGCGGGTATCCAACCGGACCCCGCTTCGCCTGGCTTCAAGAAAATCATCATCCGGCCCGCCGTCGTCGGCGACCTCAATTGGGTGCGCGCCTCCTATCGGTCCCTCCATGGCCCCATCGTCAGCCATTGGCGTCGTGATGGACGCAACCTCTCACTCTCAGTAACGCTGCCTCCCAACACCACGGCCATGGTCGTGGTCCCGGCCGCTCCCAATGCGCCGGTCACCGAAACCCTTCACAGCTCCACACCGCTTAAACCACTGCGCCGGGACAGCCGAAGCGCCACCTTCCAAGTCCCCTCCGGCCAATACGAATTCCGCTCCACCCTTTGAGGACTACTTCACAGTATTGATCAGTGGGGTGAGCCCCTGGATGCGCACCTCGAGCCGGTCGCCGGATTGAATGGGACCAACCCCACTGGGCGTGCCGGTGAGGATCACATCGCCGGGCAACAGGGTCAGGTTGGTGGAGATGAAACTGACCAGTTGGAAGCAGTTGAAAATGAGCTGGCGGGTATTGGAATTCTGGCGCAACTGGCCGTTCTGAAAGAGCTGAATGTTGAGGTCGTGCGGGTCAATCTTGGTCTCCACACACGGTCCCAGCGGCGTAAACGTGTCAAAACTCTTGGCGCGCGCCCACTGGCTCTCGGCGTTTTGAATCGTCCGATCACTGATATCCTGCGCGCAGGTATATCCAAAAATGTAACGCGCCGCCGCCGTGGGGGTCACGTTCCGCACCCGCCGCCCGATGACAATCGCCAGCTCTGCTTCGTAATCGGTCCGGTGATGCGGAAACGGGATCTCGATCTTGCCCCCGTCCGGCAGCAAGGAGGTGGTTGCCTTAAGCCAGAACAGCGGCTCCTTCGGCAGCGGTTTGCCTGACTCGCGCGCGTGGTCCGCGTAATTCAAGCCCACCGCGATGATTTTCGAAGGCGCCACGGGGGTCAGCGTCTTGACGCCCTTCAACTTGATCGGCTTCCTCTCGAACGAAGGAGAGCCGAACACGTCCCCGCGCACAGGATACACCTCGCCCTCGACAACCTTGGCGTAAAAGATGTCGTCGCCCTTCTGGAACCGGCCAATGGCAGCCATAACGAGAATGACCCTATCAAAGCGTCAAGGCGTCTTTCAAGCGGAAAGATGCCGCGCCCGCCTTGCGCCGCGGTCCTCAGGGCCGGTAAAGATGTTGGAGGTACAGCGGCTGCTCCGGCAGCCCGGGATTGAGGACCATGACCGGTTCGCCCACCAAGGATTCAGCCAACTGGACTGCCTCCGCTTCACCCTCAAGACTCTTGCGCCAGACCAGGTCGAATTGAAACTCCATGACCCCGGGGCTGTCCCCTTGGAAGTTGGTGTACCAGAAATTGTCGAAAACGATTGCCACAACCCGTCCGGTTCGCGGCGGCGGAGCATCCAGATGCGACTTGGGATGGGGGCCGTCCAAAGTGACAAGCGGGGCGTCGCGGCTGACCCAAAGCCAGTGCCCCTCGGGGGTGGCATAGTGAGCCCAGCCGTCAATCGCAAAATAGTCGCGGCACGTTCCCGGCAACTGGTCCGTGAAGGGCGTGAAGTTCATTCCTCCGCTGCTAAACCGCGGCAAGGCGCCGTCGCAGGGCATCGGATTGACAATGCAAAGCAACTCCGGGTCAAACGAGGAAATGCGGTTCAGCCGGAAGGTCAGGCGGGCGCGAGGCTCGCGTTTCCAGAGTTCCAGCCGTCGCGTCGCCCACTTCAGCCTCGGGTGCCCCAGCGCCTGAGTGTAACGCAGGGTGTGAGGAGTCTCGACCCGGGAGGCTTTTTCCACCGCCGTGGCGGTGATGAACTGCAACATCTTGTTTTGCATCTGCTGGCGTTCGGACGGGTCGCCGGCCTGCCAGATGTCCTGCAAGGCCCAGCGCGGCGCGAAGGCGTTGACCGTCACCGAGACAAAATCTCCCTGGCCCGCCGTGAAAAGGGGCTTGGACATGCCGGGCCACGTGGCCGCCGCTGGCCAGCCTTGATCGTCAAGCGACACCCGAGGCGCTGCACCCCCCTGCCCCTCGGCTGCCGCGTCTTCGACGGGCATTTTGCTTAATTCGAATTTCTTGACGTTTTCGGCCGGCAGGTTCTCCACCCAAAACCTCGCGAAGCGCTTCGGAACCTGATCCGGAAAAGTTGCGGACACATCCTCCCGGCTCAGGTCCTCAGGTTTCTGCGGACGGCCCCATACTGGCCCTGGCTCGAAGTAAAGTTTGATTCGCGCGCCGGTGCCCGGGTCAACCAGCGAGCGGTAATCGTCCCGCAAGCACGAGGTGATCATGGTGGCCCACCCATTGAAAGGGCGGGACGCCGGATTTGCCAGCCAAAGACCTTCGCCCTCCGGCGCGAGGCGTGAGCGGGCGCGCCGGCCCAGCAGCCACTCCGCCAAGGCCATCGGCCGCCAGGCAAGCCGCGCCTTTTCGTTCCACTGTCCTTGCGCGTCCAGACTGTAAGGCTGGCCCACGCTCATGCCCGAACCCCACGTGTGCTCGTCGAACAAACAGAGCTCCCGGGTTAATTCCTCAATGCGTTCCTGAGCCGGTTTGTCCAACGGTCCCCAGACGGGGGATTGCGCGGCAGCCAGGTACCGTTTGGCGAACCGGTTGGCGGCAACCTCGCGCGGGGCACACATGGTGCCGTTTGCCCACCAATCGGTCCATTCCCCTTGAAATTCAGGGGCAGTGGGCCCCGCCTCCTGCTCGAGGTGTTTCATGGCCTCGCTGACCGTCGCGAGCCTCAGCCTGGGTTGCAGGTCCAGCCGATTCCACGCGGACACGAAATCCGAGAGCGGAGGGAACGGCGGATCGTTGTCGTAACGCCACATGCTCGTCATCGAAAGCACCATGACGCCGTGCCGATAGCCGGCCTGCTCGAACTCCCGGATCCGGCGCACGCATTGCTGGTGCGCGCGCCGCAGCGACGCCTCGTCGGTTCGCAGGATGTCGCCGGCGCGCGGCGGCCGAAATCGCGCGTCGGCAGCCAGCGGCAAGGGGCCCCGGCGCCATTCCTCCGTTTCGAAGAAGAAAAAACCGTCCCCGTAGGACAGACTCATCCAAACAAACAACCGCCGGCCGTCCGGCTGCTTCCACCAAAAGGCCGTGAGGCGCGGCAGGGGCGGGCCGCCGCTGTCACTGTTAATGCCGGAAAAGAGGTAACGGACCCCGCGGTCGAGGAGGACCTTGGCGCCCGCGCGGGGAAATCCATTGACGTCATTCTGGATGGCGCTTTGGGGTTTGCATTCCCGCCAAAGCTCGTCGGGCAGCCAGCGCATCAGGACCTCCCACTGGGCCTGGTTCAGATAGGGAGTGTTGTTGAAAGGCAGGGCCGTGATCTCAACCTGGCCGGCGCGAATGGCTTCGAGCAACTGGGCCCGCCGGGCCGGCAAGGCGGCCTGCCACCAGTCATTCACGGCAATGGTCGTTTCGGCGGTCCAGCGAAAGCGGGCGGCCTCGGGAAGTTCGCGAGTCGCCAGCGCGGCATCCAGAGCAATGTCCAGGTAACGAACCTGCATGTCGCGGCACACCGCCGGGTGGTCGGTAAAACCGTAGTCCGTGTGCGAAAAGTGAATCAGGTCAAGCTGCTTTACATGGTCGGGAGCCCCTGACGGGCTTTCGCTCGCGCGAGACCCTGAAACCATTATCGCCGCCAGCGCGCCAAGAAGCACCGATGAGGATTTCATGGCCGGAGCTTAGTCCACACCCGGCGCACTAGACAATGAATGAATAGTCGTAAGGCTTGCGCATTTCGCGCGCCAGATGGGCGTTCGCCTCCCGGGCTCCTTCGCCGATAAACTGCTCGCGGTCGGCATCCCATTTCAAGCTGCGGCCCAGACGAAGGGCAATCTGCGCCAAATGACACTCGCTGGCCGAGCGGTGGCCGGTTTCGACATCGCAGATGGGGTCCTGGCGGGTCCGCACGCAGTCGAAAAAATTCCGCATGTGATTATTGCTGACGTAGAGCCGTTCCGCACCGGCAGGCAGGGGGGTGGTGATCAGATCATCATCGCTCGCCTCGATCTGGCCGCGGCGCACCCAAATCCAGCCGTCAGTGCCTTCGAAGCGGATGCCGTTGCGCTGTCCCTGCGGATTAACCACGCCGCCAAAAATGTTGTCATCCTTGGTGGTCTTGATGAGATGTCTCACCCCGTCCGGATAGGTAAAGAGCACCTCGTATTCGCTGGGGGCGGTGTACCCGCCGGAAATGGGCTGAACCAGCACCTTGCCGGAAACCTCAGTGGGTCCCTTGAAGCCCGTGGCCCAAAAAGCGATATCGTTGTGGTGCGCGCCCCAATCGGTAATCGTTCCCCCGGAGTACTCAAGAAAGTAGCGGAATGTGGTATGGCAACGTTCCTTCACGTACTCCGTCGCCGGGGCTTGCCCCTGCCAAAAGTCCCAGTCCAATCCTGCGGGCACCGGCGAGGGCTGGAACGGCCCGGCGCGCAAGCCGGCCGGGAGCCATACGATGATGGTCTGCAGCCTGCCGATGCGCTTGTTACGCACCAGTTCGCAGGCCAGGCGGAATTTCGCGTCGCTGCGCTGCTGGGTGCCGGTTTGTAATACGACCTTGTTCTCCCGCACCGCTTTGACCAGGCGCTGACCCTCGTCAATGGTCAGCGTCAGCGGTTTCTCGGAATAAATGTCCTTCCTAGCCCGCGCGGCGGCCAGATTGACGAGGGTGTGCCAATGATCCGGCGTGCCATTGATCACGATCTGGATGTCGTCCCGTTCCATCACCTTGCGGAAGTCATGAACCTTCTCCGGATTCATATTCCGCTTCTTGAACTGTGCCACCGCTTGTTCAGCGTGCCGGTCGTCCACGTCACACACGACCCGCATGTCCCCGTGGCTCGCCGCTTCCAGGGCGACGCCCAAGCCACGGCCGCCGCACCCGATCAGCGCCAGCCCGGGACGATCGTTGGGCGCCGGAGTCTCCTCTCCGTGGGCGACATTGGCTGCGAGGGCTTGCTGCCGCTCAAAGAACCACAGCGGGAGCCCTGCGGCTGCGGCGGCTGCGACGCTGGACTTAACGAAAGATCGGCGGGAAATCTGAAACGGCTTGGATTGCATTTTCGAAATTCAAAAGCAGCCAAGCTAAACGGTCAAGCAGACTCTCAGCAGACTCTCAAACCGCCGGGGGGCGATTTCCACTTTGGCGAAGGGTTTCGCACAGAACTCTTGCCTCGCGGCGGATTCCGCATAGTCTGGCGTGAGAGTTACGTAGCTATGAAACCATTCGCACCTGTCAGTCGGCGGAATTTCCTGAACCTCGGTTTAATCGGCGGCACGGCGCTCCTGGCTGGGCCGCTAACAGTTTCAGCCGCCTCGCGTTCGCGCAGTCCCAGCTTCACGGGGCTTAAGCTTGGCGTCGCTTCCTACACTTTTCGGAAGTTTACGCTGGATCAGACCCTGGAAATGACGCGTAAGGCGGGGCTGAAATACATCACGCTTAAAGACATGCACCTACCCCTGAAAACCACCGCCGCCGAACGTGCAGCCGTGCGGGAAAAGATTCAGGCCGCCGGCATCACACTCATGGGCGGAGGCGTGATCTACCTCAACAATGACGAGAAGCAGATTCGCGACAGCTTTGTCTATGTGAAGGAAGCCGGCATGCCGGTCATGGTCTGCTGCCCGGCGCCCGACGCGCTCGACACGGTTGAACTCATGGCGCGGGAATTTGACGTTCTGGTGGCGATCCATAACCACGGCCCCGGCGATCAGCGTTATCCCTCCCCCTTGGACGTCCTCGAACTGGTCCGCAACCGAGACCGTCGAATGGGCATTTGCATGGACCTCGGCCACACGGTGCGCTTGGGCCAGGAGCCGGTCCAAGTGATCCGCCAATGCGCCAAACGGCTGTATGACTTTCATATTAAGGATGTTACCCAGGCGGATGCCAAGGGCTCGCCCGTTCCTGTTGGCCGGGGCGTGATTGATATCCCGGCCGTGCTGCGGGCTTTGGTCAATCTCAGGTTCCCCTACCATGTGGCCCTCGAATATGAAGCCGAGGGCGATGCCCCGCTAATGGGCGTGGTCGAGTCCATGGCCTACATTCGGGGCGTGCTGGCTGCACTGGGCTAGCCGCTGATCCTACTCCAACGAGCCCGTAAAGATACGGAGCCCCCTTTTCGCGGATTTGTGCTATAAGTAAGACGTCACAAATCAGTCGAAGGCATAATGGGCAAGTTGAGAAATGCGGGCCTTTTTGCGTTCGGGGCCGGCGCGGTGAAAGCTGCTGTCGCTCTCGGATGCTTGTTTCTTTTGCTCCCAGGGAGATCAGCCGCCCAGGAAACGCAACCGCTCGTTGCCATCCATGATTCAGAACTCACCCGGGCCCTCGATAGCACCAACTCTCCCGCAGTCCCGCCCGTCCCAAACGGTCCGGGCACCACCGGTCGCCAATGGTGGCCAACCAACTGGCCGTACTTCCTGCTGCCGGAATCCTTGAAAGAGGCTTTGCGGGCGGACGGCACCGCTTTCGCTGTGGTCACCGATGCGGATATCGCCAACAATGCTTTGATCGTCAACGGAAAGCCTCGCTACCCGATTGTCATCAGCCTCGCAGCCGAGGCCGTCGCGGATGATCAAATCGCGCCGTTGACCAACTATGTCGCCGCCGGGGGATTCCTCTTTGTGGGTTCTTCGGCTTTTACCCGTTACCCGGACGGCTCGACCAGAAGCAATTTTGCCTTCGGCGCCGAGCTGGGTCTGAATATGGCGACGCCCGGCTACACCAACTGGGAGCAAGTGCTCGCGTTCAACAAACAAATCGAACACCGGCTCGTCAGCCATTATCCCTCGGGTTCGCTCAGCAACCGCATGCCCGTTTCCTCCGAGGAGATCAATTGGGGCGTCACGCCCTCTCACCGCTTCATGAACGCCCATCCCGCCTGGCGGGTTCAAGCCACCGATGCAACGGTTCTCGCCACCAGCGAAACCTCTCCCTATCTCGCGGTCAAACCCTTCGGCTCGGGCTGCTTCATTTACCATGCCGCGTTTCAACCGCTCGTAGGTCACGGCGGGTGGGCCCCCTCCATGTATGCCTACGTCATTTTTCGCCGGGCCATTGAATGGGCTTTTGAATCGGTCCGGCTCCCGGTGTTTAAGCTCAGTCCCTGGCCCTACGCCTACGAGGCCGCTTTCACAGTCCGACATGATTTGGAGAACTACACCAACCTGATCGCCAAAATCGAGCAATCGGCCCAGTTCGAATACACCAACGGCGCCAAGGGCGATTACTACTTCTGCACGGGCACGCTCCGCGAAGATGCCGCCTCGGCCTACGACACCAACGCCATGATTGCCGGCCTGCGCCGGGCGGTCACCAACTACGGCGCCAGTATCTACGCGCATAACGGAGGTCTGGTAAATCCCCGAAACCCCGCCCTGCCGCGCGGCGTTTATGACTACTGGCATTGGGGTCCGGATGAAGCCTTGGACGTCATCCCGACCAACTACACCAGCGGCAAGGAATACGCCTTCATCTCCCTCTCGAATGCCTTTATGGACATGGATTTCTGGCTGGAGGGCTTGGACACAGGGCCCCGAGGGTGGGTGAGTTGCTACTTCAACGCGACGCGTGAAGGTTCCCTGGAAATCCTCGAACACCTTGATGTCCGCACGGCCGGCGACCAAAAACTCACACCTTTTCCCCACTGGACGCTCTCGACCCAGGTTTCCGGCAAGCGCTATTCGTTCCTCAGCCTGCCCGTCAGCGATTGGTTCATCGTCAGTGGCGCTGGCGGGCAGGTCGCGCAATCGCTCGAGCCTTGGCGGAATCCCTATAGCTACAACCTCAACACGCTTCATGAAGCGATTGACTTTTATTACCGGCTGGGGGCCTTGATCAACATCTATTCCCACACCCTTTCCACGGGCGAAGGCGATGCCGGCCAACTGGTCCCGGAATACATCCGCTACGGACTCGACACCAACCTGCACCCACGGGTTTGGTCCGCGAATGCCGCCCTGATCTATCAATGGGCTTTAGGCCGGTCCAACGCCCAAATCACCGTCGCCCACAGCACAAACGGTCTGATCAGAATCGCTGATTTTCAAATTGCCGGCGCGACCGACCCTGATACCGCTGTGGAATTGGTTTTGCCCGGTAGTGGCGAACTGGCCAGCCTGACCGTTTTGACCAACGGGAGTCTTGCCGACCCGGCGGCTTATCGGCTCAAGGACCATTCGATCAAGATTCATGTTGGCGCCACAACCACCAACGCCCAAGTCCAGTATGAGTTGATGCCTCGCGCCAATCCGGACGCCTACCAGACACTCAGTGGAAGAACCCTCAACGTCGCGGCGCCCGGGGTGCTGACCAACGACCTGCCCGGCTTGGGCGATTCCCTTGCTGCGATTCTCATCACTGGCCCCACCAATGGCACGCTCACTCTCAGCTCAAGCGGCGGCTTCACTTACGAACCCGCTCCCGGCTTCGCGGGGCTGGATTCCTTCACTTACCATGCCTACGACGGAGTGACGAACTCATGGGTCGCGGCGGTCACCGTGCTGGTAACCAAAACGGACCTGCTGTTCTTTGACAATTTCACCCGCCCAACTGAACCCGGGACGTTGGCCCCCTGGAAGGTCCAGAGCGGCAACTGGCTGGTCACAGATGGCGTGATGCAGGGGGGAACTAATGCGGTTCAAACCTATGGTTACGCCTACGTGACCAATTCCTGGAGCAACGGGGTGGTGGAAGTGCGCCTGCGTTTCCCCTCTGGCGCTTTCGGCGGAGGGGTCGGAGCGCGACTGAATCGCGAAACCGGCGCACATTATGCCGCCTGGGTTTATCCCGAAGACTCGTCCGGTGGGTCCAGGACTTTGCGACTGGTAAAATTCCAGACCTGGACCACCTTCGGTTACCAGGCGACCAATGGCCTGGCCATGGCCGAGACCACCCTCCCTGCCGTGGGCACAAATTGGAATATTCTGAAGCTGGCCCTGCACACCAATCAATTGGCGGTTTATTTCAACGACCAGCAAGTCTTGAGTGCCGTGGATTCGGAGGTCGGGCCCTACTTGAGCGGCGGGGTCAGCCTGGACTTCTGGACTGCCAACATTCCCTACCAATTCTGGTTGGACGAAATCCTGGTCAGTCCCCTGGCGGCCGATGAGAGTTACCTGGTTGATGTCAATCGCACGTTGGACGTCGGCGCGCCGGGTGTGTTGGAGAACGACACTGCGGTTTATACCACCAATCTAACCGCCATTCTCCTCTCCGGCCCCACCAACGGCCTGCTCACCCTCCAGACCAATGGCGCATTCACTTACCAGCCCGTCGCAACTCTGGCACCCAGCCAGGACTCTTTTACCTACGCGGTGTACGACGGCCTGGTTCTGCTCGGCAACGCGCAAACGCTCATCACTTTGCTGGCCTCCAATAATCCCCCAGCCTTGCCAACCCAACCCGATCTGTCCGTCCCCGAGCTCACCCAGATCGTCATTACCAACACGGCGGATGGGATGGACCTGCCGGGCGACCGGATTTCCTATCAACTGCTCTCCGCGCCACCCGGAATGGAAATTGATTCCAACGGGGTGATCCTTTGGAACCCGGATGAGTTTGATGGCCCCGGACTCTACACCATCACCACGGTGGCCACCGACAATGGTTCGCCTCCCGCCAGCACAACGAACTCTTTCACGCTGGAAATCCTCGAGGTGAACACCAAGCCCGCTTTGCCGGACCTGCCAGTCGTCGTCGCCGACGAACTCAACTTGCTGGTTCTAACCAACGCGGCAACAGACCCCGATTGGCCGCCCAACGTGCTCACCTACTCCCTGGAATCGGCGCCGCCAGGTGTCGGCATCGGCGCCAACGGTGTGCTTACGTGGACCCCGGGCGAAATGGACGGCCCGGGAACCAACATTTTCACGGTTATGGTGACTGACGATGGCACACCCCCGCTCAGTGCGAGCAATTCAATCACCGTGATCGTTCGCGATGTCAACAGCCCGCCGCAATTCACCCCACAGCCAGACCTGACCACGCCTGAGCTGGTCACGCTGTGGATGACTAATTCGGCGACGGACACCGATTGGCCCAGCAACCAGTTGACCTTCACCCTGGCGACCGCCCCAAGCAACGCCACGCTCTCAGCCAGCGGCGTCGTGGAGTGGACTCCAGACGAGAGCCAGGGCCCGAGCACCAATCTTTTCGTCGTGATCGTTGAGGACGATGGCGAGCCTCGCTTGCGCGCCACCAATAGCTGCTTCGTTGTGGTGTCAGAGGTCAACTCCGCGCCAGTCCTGGCCCCGCAGTCCAACCGGGTCGCGCAAGTGTCAACTTTGTTGATTGTAACCAATAGCGCCACGGACGCCGATGTGCCGGCCAACCTCCTGACCTATGCCCTGGCCGAAGGCCCAGCCGGAGCCAGCATCTCCACCAATGGCATCATTCAGTGGATTCCATCTCCGGCACAGCAGGGAACCACCAACCTGTTTGTCACCGTCGTAACGGACAACGGTGTTCCCTCCCTTGGCGCTACCAATAGTTTCGAGGTGGTGGTTTATTCCACCCCCACAATCGTGCTGGATGGCGTCGCGCTGGTGGCCGAGACGTGCCTTCCCACCAACGGTGTCATTGACCCCGGGGAAAGTGTTACCGTGATGGTCTCCCTCAAGAATACCGGCTCGGTGGACGCCAGCCAGGTCGTGGCGACCCTGCTGGCCACCAATGGCGTCTTAATGCCAAGCCAGCCGCAGGATTTCGGAACGCTCCTCTCCGGAGGGGCCGCTGTCTCCAGGCCCTTCAGCCTCCTGGCCGGTGGACCCTGCGGCGGGCAGATCAATCTCACTCTCCAAGTCGAGGATGCCGTCTCCATCCTGGCCCCGGTCTCGGCCTCATTAGGTCTCGGCGCCACCGCGACCGTCCTGACGCAACATTTCGACACTGCCACCCCGCCCGCCCTCCCGGAGGGCTGGACTACCACAGCCTCGGGTTACCTATCCAACTGGATTACCTCCAGCTCAACGCATGACACCCTTCCTAACGCGGCGTTTTCGCCCAATGCCACCAACATGGGTGTCAACGAGTTGATCTCTCCGTTAGTGAACCTGCCCGCCGGGAGGGCTCAATTGCAGTTCCGGCACACCTTCGACATGGAGGCGCAGTCCGGTGCTGTCGGCTACGACGGCGGAGTGCTCGAGATCAGGATCGGCACGAACGCTTTCGTGGACATCCTCACCGCGGGCGGGACTTTCCTCGCCGGTGGCTACAATCGCACCATACACACCAACTACGGCAGTGCGCTGGCGGGACGACAGGCTTGGAGCGGCAATTCCGGAGGCTGGGTTACGGTTATGGCAGAACTTCCACCCGCCGCGGCAAACCAACAGATTCAGTTGCGCTGGCTTTGTGCAACCGACAAAGGGGTCTCCCGCACCGGCTGGTATGTGGATTCCATCGGAATCAGCGCGCCCGAATGTTGTGTCAACGCGCCGCCGGAGCTTCCTGCCCAGCAAGACCGCGCTGTTCCCGAACTGCTGCCATTCTGGATCACGAACACGGTTACGACTCCCGGTCTGCCGGCGGCATCTGTTGTTTATTCACTGGAAAACCCACCCTCCGGCGCGCTGATTGATACCAACGGCGTGATCAGTTGGACTCCTTCGGAAGCTCAGGGCCCCGGCGACTACACGCTGGTGACCGTCGCTGCCAATAGCCTCGACGCAAACCTTCGGGCCACCAACCGCGTCAACGTGTCCGTTGTCGAGGTCAATTCGGCGCCTAGCCTCCCGTCGCTACCCGATTTCACCGTCACCCGACTCGGACCGTTAACCATCACCAACACTGCCAACGATGATGATCTGCCCGCCAACGCGCTCACTTACACCCTGCTGAGCGCTCCGCCCGGCGCCGAAATCACCGCCGAAGGCATCATTCGTTGGACCCCCTGGCTGGCCGACAGCCCCAGCAGCAACCTGTTTACCACCGTGGTTTGGGATAATGCCGGCCCGCCGGCCCTCAGCGCGACAAATGCCTTCATCGTCTTGATTCCGTCCGGCGCTCAACTGCCCGACAGACCCGTGATTCAGTTCATCACACTTACAAATGGCTTGGCGGTGATCACCTGGACTTCAATTCCAGGCTGCAACTACCTACTTCAGTCCAGCGACAACCTGCTCAGCAGCGAGTGGACCAATGTCGGCCCCAGCATCCTGGCCACGGGTGAGTCCGCCTCCGCCTCAGATGCGGTCGAATCGGCCAGCCAGCGCGTGTACCGGGTGGTTCTGTTGCCGTGACGGGTTGACTGTCTCCCACACCCGACTATAGTACGTCATTATTAGCCTCCGCATGAAACGCGCCGCCTTGTTGTTTTTGCCCATTGTTGTCGCCTTGCCGGCCTATTCCGCGTCCTCGCCCGCGAACCCGGAGCCGCCAGGCATCCGCGAAATACACGTCCGTGGTGACGAGAAAAACCTCCGTTTTCCCTTTTACCCAGCGGCGGAGTCCTACACCATTTTGAGCGCCAGCAATCCGGCTGCCGCGTTCGCTGCGGATGCAGGCTTCACTCTTTCGCCGTACATCGTCAGCGCCTCGACCAACGGCACCAACTACCACTACGAATGGCGGGCGACGAACAGCAACGCCTCCTCCTTCTACCGCCTTGCGGTCACCCCCATGGCGAGCAACGCACTTCTGGCGGCCACCATCCTCCAGCGGCTCACCTATGGACCCACGCCCGACGAACTGGACCGCATCCAAGCCGTCGGCCCGGAAGCCTACCTGGCCGAGCAGTTGGCTCCGTGGACGATTGCCGAAGACGTGGATGGCACACACACCAACCTCCCCTTGATCGCTGCCAAGTTCGCTGCAGCGGACCAGTTCGTCACCGTGTCCAACGCCAGTATCGCCGACTTTCGCGCGTGGCACATCCTGCGCGCCATCGGCGCCCGCAGACAGTTCCTGGAAATCCTGCTCCAGTTTCTCGAAAACCATTTCGTTACGGAATACGCCAAAAGCAGCTCGTGGTTTGATACGTATTACGATGACAGCGATCTGCGAAACCGCCTGGCCACCCAGTTGGAATATCTGGAAAACAGCCGCTGGCGCGCCGCTTTGCTTAATCCAGCTTGCACCTTTCACGATCTCCTTAAGATCAGCGCCGAAAGTCCTGCCATGCTGATTTACCTCGATACCGTCATCAGTCGCGGCGACGGCAAGAACACCGCCAACGAGAATTACGCCCGTGAAATCATGGAGTTGTTCTGCATGGGCGTGGACAACGGCTACGACCAAAATGACATTACGGTTCAATCTCGAATATGGACGGGATGGCGAATTGAAAAGGTGGACTTTACCAACGCCTTCAACCCGCTGGCGGCCGCCACCACCAACATCATCCCCGGCTCGACCAACACCAGCACGACCACCAAATCCAACCTTTATGGAGTCTGGGCATTCAACTACAAGCCGCAGTACCACAGCATCAGCAATAAACTGGTGTTTGGCGGTAAGACTGTTCCCAGCCGCTACGGTCCGCCTTGGACGACCAGAACCTATGGAACCAACAGCGTGCCGGGGCGCTATGAAATCTTCATTCCAGGCCTTTCCTCCACCAACGGCATTCAGGAGGGCTACCAGTTCCTCCAGCACATCGCGGACCTGCCCTTCACCCAGGAATACATCAGCATCAAACTCTGCCGTCTCCTGGTTCATGACGAATTCCCCAACCCCTCCAATGATCCGGATAATCCCGCCTTCCCTTTCTACAACTACGCCGGCGGCAGCCTGTCTCCCGAGGCGGACCTGGTTTACCGTTGCATGCTGGCCTGGGAAACCAACTCGCCCCGCGGACAAATCTGGAAAGTGGTCAAAACCATCACGGATTCGGGCCTCTTTCGCAGCCATGGCGCCTCCCTGCACAAAATCAAAACGCCGCTTGAATATGTTGTCAGCGCCGTGCGGGCCCTGCGGTCATCCACCAATGGCAGCAACCTCGCCGGCAGCTTCACCGCCTACTCGGACGGCTACGCCATCGGCGGCACCAGTTCCAGCTCCATCACCCCGCTCACGCGCATGGGCCAAATGCTCCTCTTTGATCGCGATGCGCCCGACGGCTATCCCGAGGCGGGTTCCGCCTGGATCAGCGCGGGCACTTTGGCCGAGCGCCTGCGCTATGTTCAGTCCTTCTGCATCGCAAGCGGCCAGGCCGGCCACACCGGCAGCACCAACGACGCCGGCAACACCCTTTGCGACATCGTCGGACTGCTCCGCGCCCGAACGCCCGCCACCACTTGGACCAACGCCGCCCAGGTCGCCGACTATTTCCTGCAACTGCTTTACCCAGCCGAGGGAACCGCCAACCTGGCGCTCCATCGCGACGCGGCCGTCGGCTTTCTCAATGATGGCAGCGCGGAGAGCCCGCCCAGCGCCAAGCTGTTTCACGAGTTGACCGTGAGCAGTTCCGCCAGTTCCGCCTACGACCAGCGGGTGCGCGGTATGGTCGGGATGTTAATGACCATGAAACGCTTCCAGGAGCAATGATTCCCATGCACTCATTCCAGATCCTCAATCGCCGGGACTTCCTTGACCGCAGCCTCAAGCTCGGCCTTGGAGTCGCTCTCGCCACCTTGGTGGACATTCCCATGGTGATCAAACGCGCACTGGCGGAGGGCAACATCGGCGTCAACGGCAAAAAGCTCCTCTTTATTTTCCTGCGCGGCGCCAACGATGCCATCAACTCCGTAATCCCCATCCAGGATTCCGCCTACAACACCGACATCAACCCCATCACGGGCACCGTCATCCGGCCGAACATTGCCCTCTCCAAAGATGCTATTGACTACTCCGCCCTCGGCCCCTGCGACTACCCCACACTGTCCGATCCCGGCGCGCCAACCTACGAATACACCAGTGCCATCCGTCTCGGCAATGGTTTCGCCGCCCTGCACCCCTCTCTCAAGTTTCTCGCCGAGGTCTATAACGCCGGCGACCTCGCGCTGGTGCATCGCGTCGGCTATCCCAGACAGTCCCGCTCTCATTTCGACTCCCAGAACTACTGGGAAACCGGCAGCCCCAACAACAACCTCGTCAAGGACGGCATCTTTTACCGCGCCATGATCGAGTCGGGCCTGACTTCCACCCAGCCCCTGACCGGCGTTTCCGTCCAGTCCGCCCTGCCCTTATTGTTGCGCGGCTCCGCTGCCGCCATGACCAACTTAACGGACCCAACCCGCTACAACCTCCTGGGGATTCCGGACACTGCGGCGGGCAACCTCAAGGCTGACCAGGCCCTGCGGGAGGCCGGAAACTTTCCCGCGGCCGCCAAGCTCAATCGCGAATTGCTCGACCTGCAATACGGCAACATGATGGAAACACTTTCCATTTTCGCCGACATCAATTTCAGCGAATCGGGCAATACCTTCGTGGATGATGCGGCGACCGACGGCGACGCCCCATATTACCTGTTTCCAACGCAAAAGCAGAAGAACGGCGGCGCCTATCTCAATGGCCGAACGGACCTGACCTCGAAGTACGTGGTTGACTCTTCGGCCTATTCCTTCTTCACCAATCTCAAGGCGGCGGCCCTGGTCCTGAACAAAACCGATGCCATCGTGGCCGGCACCGAGTTCAGCGGTTTCGACACCCATCCCACTCAGGGCGGCGCTACGGGCAAACACGCCAACCTGCTGCGCCGCATCGGCTGGGCCATTTACGCGCTCCGCAAATACTTCCTTAACTACGCCGACAAATGCACTTGGAATGACCTCGTGGTGGTCACCCTCTCCGAATTCGGCCGCACCACCAAACAAAACACCTCCGCGGGAACCGACCACGCGGAGGCGGGCGCCATGTTCATCGCGGGCGGCGCGGTCAAAGGGCGCAACAAGGGCAATGTTTCCGGCGTCTTCAATTGTGGGCCCAACGATCCCATCCCCTGGGTGACCGGTCTGTCCGGTTCGATGTTTAGCATCAGCAACAACTACCTCCGCCGGACCACCGATTACCGTTCCGTTCTCGGGCGCATCCTTCGGCAGCATCTCGGCGCCACGCAGCCCCAACTGAATCGTATCATTCCGGGCTACGCCAATCCCGACGAGATGCTGCTCAACGGGGGGGTCACCCCCGTCACCAAAGCCACCGACGGCACCCGGATCACCGGCGAATTGGATTTCATCTAACCGCGGAATCCAACACCGCGACACGGGTTCCGGCTCTCCCCTTGGCGGGCCCGCTGGCAAAGTCAGGGCATTAGGAATTATCCGTACTTTCCGGTGCTTACAAAGAAGCCCCTGATTTGCTAGGCTCGTGTCCTCAAAGAATTGGTGACCTGAGGCATGCGAGCAAAGTTGTACAAGCTGCGGAGCGAGGCGGTGGACAATGGCCAAAAAACCCTGGTTGACCTCGACCTGGAATTTGAAGGATCACGGGCCTACATTATCTGGGATTCCGTCCGGCTGGGCGACTATCAGCTCAAAGCGCGGCTGGAAATAGACCCGAGTCTTTTGAAAAGGGTCGAACGTGGTACGTGCGACTTTTACTACGAGGGCCACCTCGTTCTGCCTCGCCCGCAGGATAACTGAAGCGCGAGAAACCGCCGACCCCTTCTTCCGAAACCCCTCGCCAAGCCGCCGGCTGTCTGGTAGCTTGACCCGCCATGAAATTCCAGGGTCCGCTTTCGCTGGCAAAGGGACTTGAAGGTTTGGGCCGGCTGACCATGCTGGCATGGGAAGCTTTTGCCTCGTTGCTGACCCTGCGGGTCGCCTGGCGCGATTTTCTCTACCAAGTTTATTTCGTGGGCGTGAAGTCCCAATCCGTGGTCCTGATCACGGGCGCCTTCACCGGCATGGTCCTCGGCGCGCAGACCTTCTTCCAGTTCCACAAGGTCAAGATGGACACTGCCACCCTGGCGGTGGTCAGTGTTTCGATGTGCAGTGAGTTGGGACCGGTCCTGACCGGTTTGATGGTTGCCGGCCGGGTGGGCGCCGCGATTGCCGCGGAATTGGGCACCATGCGTGTCACCGAACAAATTGACGCTTTGCGCACCCTGGCAACCCATCCCGTGGACTACCTGGTGGTGCCGCGGCTGTTGTCCCTCCATGTCGCGCTCCCCCTGCTCACGGCCGAGTCCATCGCCATTGGCATCGGCGCGGGTTATCTCGTCGGGGTCTATTTGCTGGGCATTGACCCGAGCTATTCCTGGCACAACATGGTTCGATACACCGACGTGTCTGACGTCCTGATGGGGATGATCAAAGCCCTCATTTTTGGCGGCATTGTGGCCATTGTCGGCTGCTACAAGGGACTCTATTGCGGCGAGGGCGCCGAGGGGGTCGGCCGCGCCACCACCGAGGCCGTGGTTTATTCCTCCATCACCATCCTCATCAGCAACTTCTTCCTCACCCTGGGCCTGAGCCAGTTGCTGGAGATGCTGTGAGCCATCGGGAGACCCAGCCATGATCGAGGTCCGCCAGTTAGCCAAAAGTTTCGGACAGCATCAAGTCCTCGAAAACGTTTGTTTCCAGATCGAACGCGGCGAATCGGTTGTCATCATCGGCCGCAGCGGCGGCGGCAAGAGCGTCCTCCTGAAGCACCTGATCGGCCTGCTCAAACCCGACTCCGGGCAAGTGTTCATCGAAGGCGAGGATATCGTCCCGATGAACGAGCGGCAGTTGCTCCGAGTTCGGCGCAAGTTCGGCATGTTGTTCCAGGGCGCCGCCCTGTTCGATTCCATGACGGTCGCGGAAAATGTCGCCTTCGCCTTCCGCCGCGACCCCTCCCTGACCGAAGCCGAGGTCCGTCGCCGCGTGGCCGAAGTGCTTGAAATGGTGGACCTTCCCGGCATCGAATCCAAAAAACCCTCTGAATTGTCCGGCGGCATGAGGAAGCGCGTCGGCCTGGCGCGCGCCATCATTTACCGGCCCGAGGTCCTTCTCTATGACGAACCCACCACCGGGCTGGACCCCATCGTGTCCGACAGCATTGACCAACTGATCATTCGCGTGCGGGACAGGCTGAAATCCACGACGGTGGTGGTGACCCACGACATGCGCAGTGCCCGGCGCCTGGGCCAGCGCATCCTGATGCTTCACAACCAGCGCATCTACACCACCGGAACCCCCGAACAAATCTTCAACTCCCAGGATCCCATCGTCCGCCAGTTCGTGGACGGAGTCTCGGACCCCAAAGAACTCTATTTTTAACCATGAACAAATCGCGTTTGGAATGGAAAGTCGGGCTCTTCGTGTTGATCGGCTTGGTCCTGATCGCCGCCCTGCTCCTGCAATTCAGCAAGGGGCTGACCATGTTCCAGTCCACCTACCGCATTCTGCTCCAGGCCACCGATGTCGGCGGCCTCAAACGCGGCGCCGGGGTGCTCATGTCCGGGGTCCAGGTCGGGACGGTTTCCGACATGCGACTGGCTGAGGACGGCAAAAGTGTGACTCTGGAGCTGAAGATTCTCAACAGCTATGTCATTCACCGGGACGCCGTCTTCGCCATTGAACAGTCCGGATTCCTGGGCGACCAATACGTCGCCATCCGTCCGCAGGCCAACACCGGCCCGCTTTTCCAGGACGGCGACCGCGCCACGGCCCTCAAGCCGTTCAACCTGCAGGAATTCATGGGGTCCTCCGGCGAGTTCCTCAGCCGGATTGATCAGACCGTCAAGAAGCTCGATGAAGCCATAGAAAACATCAACCGTTCCGTCCTAAGCCCCCAAACGCTGACCAATCTCTCCCTCATGGTTACCAACCTCCGTTTCGCTTCCGAGCGCGCGGTCAGCGCCTTGCAGCACCTGGATTCGCTGGTCGAAAGCAACCGCCCGGTCGTTTCCACAGTGCTGAGCAACTTCGTCGTGTTCTCCGACCAGCTCAACCAGGCAGCCGCCGACCTGAATCAGTTTCTTGCTTCCAACGCCCCCCCGGCCACGCGCGCGGTGAAAAACGTTGAAAGTTCAACCGAAGTGTTGAAAGCTGTCCTAAATGATGTGCAGGCAGGCAAAGGGATGGCCGGCACCCTCCTGCAGGACGAAGAACTGGCCACGAATGTGACGCGAATCGCGCAAAACTTAAGCATCACCAGCAGCAACCTCAACCGACTGGGACTGTGGGGTATTCTTTGGAAGCCCAAGACCCCCCGCACCAACGAGCCGGCCGCTGAGATTCTGAAGGCTCCAAAACATCCCTTTCCCTAGGTCGCACCGCTATGGCTTTGTGGGTCATTCGCATCCTCTTTTTGTGCCTCTGTACGGTGGGCGGTTACGCGGTCAGCCAGGTGCGCCCCGAATATGTGGGCGGCATGGGAGGCCTTATCGGCATGGTGATCGGCTTCGGGTTTGGCTGGCTCATGATCGCCGTGGACGAAATGCTCAAGGGTTTTTCCCTGCGCGCCTTCTCCGCCACCACCTTTGGTTTGCTATTGGGCACCGTTGTTGCCCTGCTGATTGACCGTTCCGGTCTCTTCGAGAACGTCGAAGAACCCCCCACCCGCTGGCTCATCCGCCTCGGCTTGTTCCTCAGCTTTTCCTACATTGGCATCGTGCTTGCCATGCGCAGCAACAAGGAGGACTTCTCCCTCATCATCCCTTACGTGCGCTTCGCCCCCCAAAATCGCCCGGACAACCTCCTGTTGCTGGATACCAGTGTCATCATTGACGGCCGCATTGCCGATCTGATCGAAGCGAATTTTGTCGAGGGCCTGATCGTGGTCCCCCGCTTCGTTCTCAAGGAACTCCAGACCATTGCCGATTCCTCCGACCCCATCAAACGCGCCCGCGGCCGGCGCGGTCTTGAAATCCTCAATCGCATCCAGCGCAACACGCGCAACGAAGTCAAAATCCATGACGGCGATTTCCCTGAAGAAAAAGAGGTGGACGCCAAGCTCATCCGCCTGGCGCGGAATCTTAACGCCAAACTTTTCACCAACGACTATAATCTTGGCAAAGTCGCCGAGCTGCAAAACATCCCTTGCGTCAATCTCCACGAACTGGCCAGGTCCATGCGCGTGATCATGCTGCCGGGCGAGGTCCTGACGTTGCGCATCGCCCGCGAGGGCAAGGACAGAGGACAGGGCGTCGGTTACCTCCCCGATGGCACCATGGTCGTGGTAAACCGCGCCCAAAACTGCGTTGGCCAGCAGGTTGAAGCTCAGGTGCAAAGCACGCTCCAGACCGGCGCCGGAATCATCGTCTTCGCCGACCTCCGCGCCACGCTCGCCGAACCGCCCAAACCCGAACCCGCTGTCCCCGCCTCCTCCTCGCCGCCCAGCGCCCGTTCCTAGCCCCGTCCTCCTATGCCGCTCGTAACCGTCGCCAGCTTCTTCAACCCCGCATCCGCCCAGCTCGTCCGCTCGCGGCTCGACGCCGCAGGCTTTCATGCCGTGGTCACCCATGAACTGTCCGCCCTGAGCATGGACGGCTACGCGCTCGCCGCCGGCGGCATATTGGTCCAAGTGCCCGAATCCGAAGCGGCTGACGCCACAGACCTGCTCAAGGCTCTGCCGTTGGAAGAAAACGCCGACGGTGAAACACCGCAATAAGCGCGCGGGGTGCGGTCCAATATCCGGCCTCCAATGCGCGTCATCTGAACGCCCGAATTCTATGCACGTTTCAATCGCTTCCTCCTCATCCCGCAAATCGTTGTCGCCCCACGTGATCGCCGCCCTGAAACGATTGCTTGGACCTCGCGCGGTCTCCACAGACCCTGCGCTGCTCAAGGAATATGCCCAGGATAAGTGGTTCGCCTCCTCCCTGCCCGACGCGGTGGTTTTTCCGCGGTCCACCGCCGCCGTATCGGCCGTCCTGCGATTAGCCCACCGTCACCAGGTGCCGGTCACGCCGCGCGGAGCGGGCCACGGCTACGTGGGAGGATGCGTTCCCCTCCACGGCGGCATTGTGTTGTCCCTCGAAAAGATGAACCGCATCAAGGAGGTCAACCCCGCTGATTTTGTCGCCGTTGTCCAAGCCGGCGTTAACACCCAGAAACTCCAGGAAACGGTCGAAAAACTCGGGCTCTTTTACCCGCCGGATCCCGCCAGCCGCAAGGACTCCGCCATCGGTGGAAACATCGTCTCCAACGCCGGCGGACCTCGCTGCCTCAAATACGGGGTCACGCGGGATTATGTCCTCGGGCTGGAGGTGGTTCTGGCGGACGGCTCCATTCTCCACTTGGGCGGCCGCACCCACAAAAACAAAACAGGCTTCGAACTGCATCGGCTCTTTGTAGGCTCCGAAGGACTCCTGGGCGTGGTCACCGAAGCCACCCTCAAGCTGCTCCCCTTGCCTCCGTTTCGCGCCTGCCTTGCGGTGGGCTTCAGCTCGATGCGCGATGCCGTGCGCTCGCTCCATGCCATTCTTGGCGCCGGCTATCTGCCCGCCGCCCTGGAACTGGCTGATCAGTTCACCCTCGCCGCCGCCTATAAACGCACCGGAAGCGAGCGATTGCGCGGCTGCCGCGCCCACCT
This sequence comes from uncultured Verrucomicrobiota bacterium, assembly GCA_964631605.1. Classification (GTDB taxonomy): domain Bacteria; phylum Verrucomicrobiota; class Verrucomicrobiia; order Limisphaerales; family UBA8199; genus JARKQH01. The sequence goes on along the minus strand of CAZVYG010000020.1, from coordinate 5,480 downwards.
CATTGTCGAACTCGACGGCCAGCCCCGCTCCGTCCGCGGTGAGGTGCGCGACCTCAAGAAGCTCCTGGCCCCCCAGCGACCGCTGTTCATCGAAACGGGGCTGGGCAGTCAGGAGTGCGAAAAGGTCTGGCAAATTCGGCGCGAGTTTTCTTATGCGCTCCGCGACACGGGCCTCACGAAACTCAACGAGGATATCGTTGTGCCCCGCGGCCGCCTCGAAGATTTGTTTGATTTCGCCGCCCGCCTGCAACGCCGGCACAAACTGCCCGTTGCCTGTTTCGGTCATGCCGGCGATGGCAACATCCACACCAACATCATGGTGGATTACACCCAGCCCGGCGCCAAAGCCCGCGCCGCCGCCGCCCTGGATGAGCTGTTCCGCCAGGTTCTCGCCTGGGGCGGCTCCATCACCGGCGAACATGGCATCGGCATCGCCAAACAACGTTGGTGGCCGCTTGCTGTCTCCCCGGCCGTCCGCCGACTCCACCGCCAAATCAAACAGACCCTCGATCCGCGCGGAATTCTCAACCCCGGCAAGTTCGTCTAGGAGGCCGTTGAAAAAGTAGCGGCGGACGTGAGTCCGCTCTATTTCTGACTGCGCTCAAAAACTGTTCTTGCGGTAGGCGCCCAACTCAGGCGCATCGGGGTTGACCCCCGGCCCAAAATAACGAAGCGTGACCAGGGGCTCGGTCTCACTGGTGTTTTCCAACACGACACCGGCTTTGGCGCCGTCGGCGGTGCAGAAGTATTCGTCCTCGGTCAGCTCGGTGAAGCGAATCAGCTTGGGCGAATTGAGCGGCTGCCCATTGATGCGCCCGGTGCCCTGGACGCAAATCAAGCCGTAGGCCCCTTTGTCCTTGATGGTGCATTTGACCCCCGGCTCGACGGTCAACTCCTTGGCCGTGAAATACTGCTTGCCGTTGATTTTCCCGTACACAATCCAGCGATCCACGTAACCCTCGGGCCGCGTATCCGCCACCGGCACCGGTTCCAGGTAATGGTTGTCCTTGAAGCTTGGATCCACGTTGGCCTCCCAATCGAGCTGGTTCACGATGAAATCCAAGTCACGATGCCGTTCCCGGGGCATGTCCTTGACCAGGAGGTCCCAGGGCACATAACGGCCTTCGACCATGCTCTGGTACATTCCAAAGACGTCGCTGCCCCATTGGGGCTCGTAGGTGCAGAGGCTGCCGGGCGCATGCAGAATGCACGGCCCGACGAGCCAGCCCGTCCCCGGTTTCAGCCGGTAGGCCTTGGACAAGTCCAGAATGCCGTTGTCCCCCTTGTTCCAATCTTCGAGGCATTTCCGGACCTGGGCCTTGGTGGTGCCGGGCTCGAGCCCGAAGAAGGTGTAGGGGAAATTATTGCCCACGTTGTTGTGCTGGGGCGGAAAATAATAACTTTCGGGTTTGCCCTCCTGACCGACCAGTTTGGCCTGTTTTTCGTTCTGGTGCATGTGGTGCGGAATGGGGCCCATGTTGTCAAAGAACTTGGAATAAACGGGCCAGCGCCCGTATTTTTTCCAGAGATCCTTTCCGACCAACAGCGCGCCGCAATCCTCGACGGCCTGGCGCAGCGTGAACCGCTGTCGGCCCACAACGCAATAGCTCAACCCTTCGTCGGGCACGCGTCCTTCATTGGCCGCCTCGGTGGTTGAGGCAAACCACCGCTCATCTATCCCCCCCCGATGGGCCCCGTAGGCATAAATGTCATTCGGATGCAGTTTGATCCGCAGGCCGGGCTGGAGAAATGATCGCGGCACCCAATTGGGCGCCAGCCGCAGCAAACCGCCGGTCCGGCCGAGTTCCGCCTCGACGAGCGAGCGGGTGTGGGACTTGATGACTTTGAGCGAAGTGATGGTGTTCATATTCAGTTGCCTGGTCGTCTGTTTGGTCAGCTTTGCTTCCTACCGTGACAAATTCACCGGCGAGTGGCAAGACTCCATCTCGCGTCATCTCGCGTCAAGCATTGCCAAGAGCGCTGCCGTGGGTCACAGTAGGGGGCGGATGAGCAAGCGTTTTTACATCACCACCGCCATTGACTACGTCAATGGCCAGCCGCATCTCGGCCACGCCTACGAAAAAGTCGTGGCCGACACCATTGCCCGCGCGCGGCGCAGCCTCGGCCAGGAAGTTTTTTATCTCACCGGCCTCGACGAGCACGGCCAAAAGGTCCAGCAGGCCGCGCTGGCGGAGGGAAAATCGCCCCAGGCTTACTGCGATGAACTCGCCGCCGCGTGGAAACGCTTCGCCGCCCGGCTGGACCTGACCAACGACGATTTCGTCCGCACCACCGAAACTCGCCATAAACAGGTGGTTCAGGCCATCCTGGCCAAACTGCATGCCGCCGGCCACTTCTACAAGGAGGTTTACTCCGGCTTTTATTCAACCAAAGAGGAAACCTTCCTGACCGAAAAGGACCGGCGCCCGGATGGCACCTTCGACCCCGCCTACGGCGAAGTGATCCGGCTGGAGGAGGAGAATTATTACTTTCGATTGCGCGACCATCAGCAATGGCTGATCAATCATATCGAATCCAACCCGACCTTTGTTCAACCGGACTACCGCCGCAACGAGGTGCTCGGCTTCCTCAAAAACAACGTTCTGGAGGACCTCTGCATCAGCCGGCCAAGTTCGCGGCTCAACTGGGGCATTCCCCTGCCCTTCGATCCGGCCTACGTCACCTACGTCTGGTTCGACGCCCTCAGCAACTATATCAGCGTTCCAGCCGCCCTGGGCGATCCCGGCGTCCCCGAGCCGCTGCGCCAGACAACCAGCGACTCCGAGCAACCGCTCGAGGCGTGGCCGGCGGACATTCACGTGATCGGGAAGGATATTCTCAAGTTCCACGCGGTCTATTGGCCCATCATGCTGCGCGCCATGGGCGCGCCGCTGCCCCGCCAGGTGCTCGTGCATGGCTGGTGGCAGAAAGACGGCCAGAAAATGAGCAAGAGCACCGGCAACGTCGTTGATCCCGTCGCCGTCATTGACGATTGGGGCGTGGATGCGTTCCGGTTTTACGTCCTGCGCGAGCTGGACATCGGCCCGGACGGTAATTGGACCGATGCCGGCTTTCGCAGCCGTTACGCCGCGGAGCTGGCCAATGGCCTGGGCAATCTGGTGAACCGCTCCCTCTCGATGCTTAAACGCTATCGAAACGGCGTGGTCCCGCCGATTTCAACCGAGTTGGAGCCGGAGGCAACCCGCGTCGTTGCCCAGACCCGCCAGTTGCTCCTCGATAACCAGCTTCAGGCCGGCCTGCTGTGCATCTGGTCGCTGGTCAACCGCGCCAACCAATACGTGGACCAAACCGCGCCGTTCAAACTCGCAAAGGACCCAGGTCAGGCCCTGCGCCTGGATCAGGTGCTTTACAACCTGGCGGAAGTCTGCCGTGTTTTGGCTGTCCTCCTTTGGCCCTTCATTCCCGGCACGGCAGAAAAGATTTACGGGCAGCTTGGACTGGCAGCCAAACCAGACCGGTTGGATCAGGCTGGATGGGGCAAACTGCCGCCGGGGCACACCATCGGCACACCCGCACCGTTGTTCCCGCGGCGCGACGTCTGAAGGAGGGGCTGATGCGGACAGGCGCGTCCCCCCTTCGCCGCCGCGCCCTCCTCTGGTCGGCAAGTGTCTTGCTCGCGCTGGGGGCCGCCCCGGCGTTGTTTGGACAAGTGCTCGAGCTTCCACCCCGGCCGCCGGCGGCGCCGACAGGTTCCGCCCTTGCGGCTTCGCTGGCTTCCGCCCCGCTCGAAGAACGGGAAAACCTTCTCGTAACGGAAATTCTCGCCGGCAACGTGCCGAACTTCCTCCGCCGGCTCTGCAAGGTCACGGTCAGCAGCTCCGCCGTTACGGCCAGCGTCTTCGTGATGCCCGACTATCTGGCCGTCGGGTCGGATGAGGACTACCTGCTGACGCCGTTATCCCCGATGGCAGCCCAGCGGGTTGCGGATCGCCTGGACTGTTCGCTGCCCACGCGCAAGCTGGTGGATGCCATTTACGAAACCGCGGACCTGCGGCTCGAACCGCAGCCCATTCCGCCTTCCCCGGCCATGACCACGATGCCGTGTTTTAGCAACCATAATGCGCTGGTGCGCGCTCAGCGGATGCGTCATACCCAATCTCATCCCCCCGGCGCTCTGGTCGCGGGTCACAAGAAGGATGTCGTTCTGACCCCCAGGCTGGAGACCGCACCCGGTAAGGTGGCCATCTACGGATGGCACCGCGGGCCGGGCCGACCCATCCAACCGCTTTACTGGGGCCACGCCGCAACTTGGGTGGATTACAGCCATGGTATCCGCCTGGTCCAACAGCGCATGGTCCTGGATGGTCAGCCCACCCGATTCAGCCAACTTTTGACCAACCCCATCACCGCCAAGCTTGTTAGTGATGAAGGGCCGTTCCGCGAGCCGCGCTACAGCGTCGCCGCGCCCCCTCGAGCATCGCCGCCGACCCGTGAAAGCCTGACCTCGCCCCGGCCGTCCCCAGAGACGGCACTCCCTGCCGGACCGGCCCGCTTTTCCGCGACAAATCAATTCGGCGAGCGCGTTGCCTGGCTTCGAATGGAGCCCGGGGTCCGGATCCACCTTAACGCGCCCCCGCCCGATCCCTCCGTTCCCGGCAAAAAAGTGCTGCTCATCTACTACGCCCTGCCCAACGGGAACACCATCGAACAGACCCTCGGGAAAAAGACCGCCCCCGGCGACGACTGGCACTTCAACATCCAACACATCGGCGCCCAGACGCGGTTCCTGCGCAAGCTGTTGCCTGAAAAAAACGTTGTGGTGGCCTGCCTCGGAAACGACCTGAAAAGCTGGCCGGCCTGGCGCAAACAACACGGTGACCGGCTTATTCCAGGATTGCTCGACAGTGTGACAAACCTCGTGGCCGGACCGGAACTCGAAATCGCCCTCAGCGGCCACAGCGGGGGCGGCAGCCTGATTTTCGGTTTTCTCAATGCCGTTGACCGCATACCGAACAGCGTGGTCAGAATCGCGTTTCTCGATGCGAACTACGCTTACGGTCAAAGTCCAGGGCACCCGGAAAAACTGACGGAATGGCTGCGAGCCAGCCCGTCTCATTACCTTTGTGTGCTGGCTTACAATGATGCGGCGGCGCTGCTCGAGGGCAAAAGCTTCGTCAGCCCCGGCGGCGGCACCTGGGGACGGAGCCACGCCATGCAGCAGGACTTGGCCGAATACTTCCCGTTCACCTCGAGGACCAACGCCGAATTCGAGCGTTACACGGCCCTCGCGGGGCGCATTCAGTTCATCCTCAGGGAGAATCCCGAACGCAAGGTTCTTCACACCGTTCAGGTGGAACGAAACGGCTTTATCCATTCCATGGTCACCGGCACCGCAAAAGAGGAGCAGGGCTATCACTACTTCGGTCCGCCGGCCTACACCCAGTGGATTGCGGACTGATCCCCACCCGCTGTTTTTTTGTTTTTCGGCGGCGCGTGGTCATCCCCGGGCCCAAACCGCC
>CAZVYG010000019.1:41974-64054 GCA_964631605.1 uncultured Verrucomicrobiota bacterium | reverse complement strand
GCGCGGCTGGCCAAAGCACAGGCGAGGAACGGATCGTCTTTGACATCCCGACTGCGCCGCTTGCCCAAGGGGGATGGTTCCACCAGCAGGGCCACGCGCTCGATCCAGTCCAGGAAGGGGGTAGGGTCTTTGTCAGGACATTCCCGGCGTCCGATCCCAGTCGCCAGAGTTCGATATTCGTCCAGGATGGCCTCGGTAACTGCCAGACGGCACTTCCGCCGTGCCAGGAGCACGAAGCATCGCCGGTCTTCACTCCGGGGCCAGAACGCCGCCGAGACCACGACATTCGTGTCCACGACGACGATCACGCCTTGCGCCTCCGCTTCTCAGCCCGATATTTCGCGATCTCGTCCTGGATGACAGCCTCATCCTCAGCGGTGATGGGCCGGGTGCGCCGTCCCGCATCCAGTGCCTTGAACACCGCCGCCAGTTCGGCTTCGGTCGGCTCCGGCACGGGCGTCACGTAGAAGCCCTCCCCGACCTCGGTGATCCGTAAAGAGGTCCCCGGCCGGATGCGCTTGCGCTCGCACATAGCCTTCGGCAACACCACCTGGCGCTTCGTGGTCACAGTAATCGTCGTCGTCACACTCGTAAGATTATCCTACGCGTTGATTCCGTCAAGCTCAGCTCGCCGCCAGATACCGGTAGAACGTCGCCCTGGAAATCCGCAGGGCTTGCCAGATGTCCGCGATGGAAAGCGACTTGTCCGTGCGCATCTTTTTGAAGTCGGGATGGGCCGGGTTCAGGAGATAGTTGAGTTCTTCGGGGATGATGACGCTGGGCACCGCCAGGATTGCGCTACGTGCTGAATGTGCCCAGGTGTCGCCCAACCGCCGCCCGGCGCGGGCGGGCATCTCCTCGCGCCAGCCGGACGGCAACTGGTCGGCGGGCCAGCGTTCGACCAGCGCCTCATCGAACTCGACTCGGAAAGTGAGGTAGCGCACCGCATCGTGGGGATCGAGGTGGACGAGCATTTCCAGCACCGCCCGGCTCACGCGCTCGCTCAAATCCTTCAGCTCCAGGCAGCGGCTGATGATCGGATACAGAAAACACTCGGGCTTGCCCGACCCGGTGCCGGTGGACACGAGTGTCGTCCGCCCCTGCTTGATGGAATTGGGTTCAGCATGGCACGATTACGCTGCCGCTGTTTGGCTGCGGCACGGTGTCAACCCCGGAAACCCACTCGGAGGCGCTCGGAGGCTCGATGGCTTCCGAGTCGCCACAAGCACGGACGCCGGGGCGCAGTTGGGTTTCGTTTTTCTCAGGCCAGCAAACCATGCAGCGGCACCGCCCACAGCTTGTCCTCCAGCGGCATCACTTCCTCCCCGAAATACGTCAACACCCCCGCCACGCAGTCCGGTGTGCGCCGCACGAAGTCCCGCAGACTGCGGGTATCGTCCATGTTCAACCGTCCGGTAGCCTTCACTTCCACCGCCACCAGCTTGCGCCCGTGCTCGAGGACAAAATCCACCTCCTGGCGGCCCTGCTCGTGCCAGAAATAGAACCGCACGCCGATGAGGTGCGGCTCCAGCGCGGCCATCAGGTTTTGCAACACGAAATTCTCCAGCAACGCTCCCCGCAACGGCTCGGACGAACTCGTTCCCATCTGCGTCACCCCCGCCAGATGCGCCGCCAGGCCGCTGTCGGCGAAGTAGAGCTTGGGCGACTTGATCAGCCGTTTGCTGCGATTGCCGAAAAACGGCGGCAGGCGGTGGATCAGGCACATGGCCTCCAACAAATCGAGGTGCCGCGTGACGGTCGTGGGTGCCAGTTGCGCGTCGCGGGCCAGACCGCTCACGTTCAGCACGCCCCCCAGCCGCAACGCCGCCAGCCGGGTCAATCGCCGGAAGCCCGCCAGGTCCTCGATTCGCCGCAGGCTTCTGACATCCCGCTCCAGGTAGGTCTGCTCGTAGCCCTCGAACCACACGCCCGGTTCCAACTCGGGGTTGAGCGCCAGTTCGGGAAAGCCCCCGCGCAGCACCTCCGCCTCGTTCAGGGGCGGCGCATCCAGCTTCGGCCAGACGCCTTCGGCCAGGAACCGCATAATCGCCGGCGGCTGCTCCAGCCGGCCCAGCCGCTCCCGCCGGTTCAGCGGATGCATCGTCAGATAGAACGCCCGGCCCGCCAGGCTGTCGGCCACCTTCTCCACCAGCAGCAGGTTGGCCGAGCCGCTCAACACAAACCGTCCCGGCCGCCGGTCCTCGTCCACCGCCTGCTTCACCGGCAGGAACAACTCCGGCACCCGTTGGATTTCGTCCAGCGCCAGCTTCGGCGCGCTGGTGACCAGTTGCCGCGGCTCCCGCCGCGCCTGGTCCGCCACGTCGAAATTGTCGAGGGTCAGATAACGACGGCCCTCCACCAACACCGGCTCGTGCCGGAGGGAAGTGCTCTTGCCCGACTGACGCAAGCCGGACACCACCACCACCGGCGTTTGCTTCAACAGCCGCTCCAGCAATGTTCTGATCTCGCGAGGGTGATACTTCATCTCGACCCCACCATTATATGGCGGGGAATCCACCATGCAATGGTGAATTTTGACTAAATAGTACAATATGTTATTTATCAATGACTTCTGTATCTAACCGAATCGCTGGTCCCAGCCCGGTCCCGACCAAAACAATCCATCTGCGGGAGGCGGGGGGCCGGGTACCTGGGAGCGGGATGACGGGTTGCGGGGACTGGGCTCGGTCGTCGTGGCCGAGGCCGTAATCAAACAGGCGCAGGGTTTCCGGCAGCATCCAGCCCTCGCCCTTGTTCTGGGCCAGAGCGAACGCCAGCTCTGCCGCTCAAAGCCTGGAAAACCAGGCACGAAATCCAGTGGAGGATAATCAGCCACATCGGGAAAACCGTTGTGGACGAGTAAGTCAAGTGTGCGAAAACGGCTGAGAAAAATGGAGCGAGCGAAGGGATTCGAACCCTCGACATTCACCTTGGCAAGGTGACGCTCTACCAGACTGAGCTACGCTCGCTTCCCGAGAGCAGGCAATAGCCTACGGAAATCCGGCCGGATTGCAAGCCCCCGTTTCCATCTTTTTTTGGCCCTGGTGGACGCGCCCTGCCGATCGGTTTCCACCGGCTCGCCCGTCAATCGTCGTCGGGCTGGAGCCGCACGGCCCATTCGGGATAGGGCGCTTGAGGACCTTTCATGGCGTGCCAGAGGATGCGGTTGAGGAGGTCCTCGGGACAGCGGTCAACCTGCTCGAGGGGCAACCGGGCCGAGGCGTAGGCGTGACGTCGCAACAGCGAGTCGGAGACTTTCTTGGGCTGCGGGTTCATCTCGTCCAGCGGGACGTTATTGGGCACGGCCGCATACGGCGTGAAGTCCGGCTCGTTCGTAAAGCAATCGAACATGGGGGTCGCGGTGGCATCGAGTTGGTTCATGGGGGGCAGGCCCAGGATGAGTTCGATGGTTCGCAACAGGCTGGTTTGGTTGTATTGGGTGCTGACCACCGTTTTTCGCCGGGTGTAAGGACTGATCACGTAGGCCGTGGTGCGATAGCCGCTGACGTGGTCCCAGCCGTTTTGCGGATCGTCCTCGATGGCGAAGATGCACGTTTCGGGCCAGAACCGGCTGCGGCTGATTGCCTCGACGATTTGCCCGAAAGCCAGGTCGTTGTCCGCGACCTGGGCTGCGGGCGTCGGGGAGCCGGCGCGCGTGCCGCTGGTGTGATCGTTGGGAAGGCAGATGATGCTGAGGTTGGGGAAGCCCCCCTGCTGCTCGAACTGTTTCAGTTCCTTGATGAACTGCGCGGCGCGGAACACGTCCGGGATGTCCATGTCCCAGCCCACGGTGTGGGTTGCCAGGTACGGTCGCAGGGATTCAATGGCGGGGACGCTCCGGATTTCGATTTCGCCGCGTTGCCCCACGAAATCGCGATAATAATCCAGGAATTTGATCGGCCCTTTCCTTGCGGGGTCCTTCCAGCGCGTCTCGGTCATGGCGAATTCGCCGTAAACCCGCAGCGTTTTGCCGCCGGCGATGGCGTTGTCCCAAATAAAGCCGGCGGGCGAATAGGCCAGGGCGTCGGTTTCATCTTCGCCCATGCCGTCGGGATAACTCCGTGGGAAGCCTGCGAAAGAACGCTCCATGTAGTCGGTGCTGATGGCGGTGTTGGCCCATTGGTGGCCGTCGGCGCTGAGGATTCCCGAGCAATAGGTGTTGTCGAGCAGCGCAAACTCGCGGGCCATTTTGTGCTGGTTGGGCGTGACACGTTCGCCGAAAACGCAGAGCTCGGGGTCGCCGTTGCCTTCGGGCATGTCGCCCAAGACCTGGTCGTAGGTCCGGTTTTCCTTGATGATATAGACCACGTGTTTGAACACGCTCGGCTCGCCCACCCGCTCGGGCACCGGGCGGGGCGCTTGGCCGGGACGCGCGCGGCGGGCGGCCTCGCGGAGAAGCGGGTAACGCATGTTCTCGAGCGCAACCCGCGTGTGTTCCCGCAGCTCCCGGGCGGAAGGCACGGGAACCAGCGATAACGAGCCGTGATATTGGTGCGAGTTGAACTCGGGCTGGCCGTCGGACTTGCGCGGCCGGCCGGGGCTCAGGCCCTTGATGTTGGCCACGTAGAAACTGTTGCGCCGGGCGTCCTGAACGATGGCGCCGGGGAACCACCCGACCGGCACCAGGCCCAGCAGCGTGGAGTTGCCGGGCTTGAACCGGATCAGGGCGACCGCGTTCTGGCTGCCATTGCAGACAAACAAAGTTTTCCCGGAAGGATCAAACGCCAGGGCGGTGGGCTGCGCCCCGAACAGGTCGTCGGGAGATTGGCGGGTCCAAATTTTCTCAACAATGGTGTCAGTCCGGGTGTCAATGACACTCAAGGTGTCGCTCCCGGCATTGGCGACCACCACCCAGCGGCGGTCGGGAGACAGCGCCAGGGCCGAAGCGTGCAGCCCGGTGAGAATCTCTTTGGGCGCGGCCCCCGGGCCGCTCGCGGCGGCATCCAGTGGGATGATCGTGACCGACCCTTCGCTGGCAATGTGGCGGACGGGGTCCACGCGCACAACCGTTCCCCGCCCGGCCGGGCCGGTCAGGCTGTCCGCATCCGGCCGGCGCCCGCCCCAGTTGCTGACGTAAGCCTTGCCGTTGGCCAGCACGACGCCGAACGGCGCAACACCGGTGTCCCAGAGCCGCAGCACGCGGCCATCATTCGCGTCAAGTTCGGCCAGCCGGTTGGACAAATTCAAGGCCACATACAGGCGCTTGCCGTCGGCCGAAACGGCCAGGCCGGCGGGGATTTCGGCCTTGCGGCGCGGCGCGTTCGCAGGCGGCAGCGGAAGGGTGAACGCCGGCTGGACCTTGCCGTCGGCGCCAACGCGGAACACCTTGATGCTGCCGTCCACATTCGCGAGGTAAATCCGCGAGCCATCCGGCGAGAACTCCAGTCCCGTAAAGCTCAATTGTCCCTCCTTGTCAGGCTGCAGGATTTGCTCCGAGACCGCCTCGGGGGCAGACTGGCGGGACGCCTCGGCGGGCAGTGGCACTTGCTGAAGTCGCTGGCCGGTCTGGGGGTCAATCACAACCAGGTCGTGCGTCTTGCCCGCCGTCACCAGCAGGCGACCGTCCGGACTCAAGGCCAAAGCCTGCGGCCGCATTCCGGCCAGCTCGACCTGCAACCCCGCGGGCGAGAGCACCTGGTTGGCGGGAGTGTAGTGGCGCTGCCCCGCAAGGCGGCCCACTCGTTCGGTGGTCGCGTATGCCGCCGTCCGGTTGGGCTTGGGCTGGCACGCCGACATCAGCAGCAGGCCGGCAATACCAACGCCCGGCACGAGCCATTTCATCGTTTGAGCATGGATTTTATTCATAAGAGACGTTTCCCAGTTTTTTCCATTGATGCGGAAAGGGGTAATAAAGCAGCGAGCGGGCCATCAAACGCCGCACCTCGGCGCGGCTGATCTTGATGCGACGGCCCGCGTCCAGCACGTTCTCCTTGCGAAGCCGTGCCAGCGTCGCCTGGCCGATAAGAATGGGCCAGGAACAAGCCAGCCGGACCCTCGCCTGGCCCGGCGGCACCATCAACGTGTATTCCCACCCAGCTTTAAGGTGGTTCCCAGCCGTGTCGAGCAACTCGCGGTAAAGGGGGCGAAATCTTGGCTCTGCCGCGGGTTCGAGCAGGTCCGCCGGCCTCAGTCCAAGACCCTGCAAACTCCGGGCGGGGACATAGCAACGCCCTTGCCGAAGATCGGCCGGCAGGTCCCGCAAGATGTTGACCAACTGCAGTCCCTTCCCAAACCGCACGCCCCTGGCCAGCCAGCCGGCCGCGTCCAGGGCGGCGTGGGGAAAGAGATGCCGCCGGCACATCCGCGACCAAAACTCGCCGACACACCCCGCCACGCGATAAGTGTAATCGTCCAGCTCGGCCAGGCTCTCCAAGGCCGCGATTCGCTCCGCTGTGCCTCCGCCAAACCGTGTCAGATCAAGCACCTGCCCGCTGGTGATGATGTCGAGGACACCCCTTACCTCGCCCCGATCCTCGGCCGCGAAGTTGTCCAGGTGCGCGAGGATTGCTTCAATTTGTTCGAGCAACGCCCGCTCGGCGGGCGACCCCTGGTGGCGGGCGAATTCACTGAACTGGAGCGGAGAGGGTTCGTGTCCCAGAATGCGGTTGCGCAGCGTTTCCAAGGCCAGGAGCCGTTGGTCCAAAGGCACCAGGCCGGTGTCGGCGATGGTGTCTGTTGCGCGGGCAAGCAGATACGCCAGGCCGATTTGAGGCCGAACCTGCCCGGGCAAAAACCGCAGGGTCCAATAAAAGGTGCGCGACACCCGCTGAAGCAGCGCAAAGAGCTGGGATTCGGGCAGCGGCGCCATGAGCGGTCAGTTTCCGGTCGGCCGGCTCACCTCAGCAGCCTTTCCCATCGGGCGAGTTGCTGTCGGACCTGTTTCAGGCCGGGGGATCCCGGGAGCTGGCGCCGCGCCAAGGCGCGTTTGAGGTCGAACACCTCGAGCGCGTCGGGTCCCAATCGAGCATCCATGGTCTGCAGTTCGGCGGGGGTGAGTTGGTTCAGCTTGCGACCGGATTGCTCGGCCGCCGCCACCAGTTGGCCGACTAGGTGGTGGGCCTGGCGGAAAGGCATCCCTTTGCGGACCAGGTAGTCTGCCAGGTCGGTCGCCAGCAAGCCGGGGTCGGCGGCCGCCGCGGCGCAGGCTTTGCGGTTGGCCCGGCTGTGGCGCAGCATGGCCGCGCAGAGGCGGGTCGTGGCGCGGACCGTGTCCACGCTGTCGAAAAGCCGTTCCTTGTCCTCCTGCAGATCGCGGTTGTAGGTCATCGGCAAGCCTTTGAGCAAGGTCAGCAACGCCACCAGGTTGCCAATCACGCGCCCGCTCTTGCCCCGGGTTAACTCCGCCACGTCCGGGTTCTTTTTCTGCGGCATCAGCGAAGAGCCGGTGGTGTAGGCGTCGGCGATGGAAAGGAAGTTGAATTCGCTGGTGGCCCAGAGCACGACATCCTCCGCCAGGCGGGACAGGTGGACCGCGAGCAAGGCGGCCACGCTGCAAAACTCGAGGGCGAAATCGCGGTCGCTCACGGCGTCCATCGAGTTCCGGCACAGCTTCGGCCGGCCCCGCCCATCCACAAAACCGAGCAGGCGGGCCACCAGCGCGCGATCCAACGGCAGCGTGGTGCCGGCCAGCGCCCCACAGCCCAGCGGACAAACATTCACGCGGTCGAAACACTGGTCCAGGCGCTCCGCATCGCGGGCCAGCATCTCGACATAGGCCAGCAGATGGTGCGCGAGGTAAACCGGCTGCGCCCGCTGCAAATGCGTGTAGCCGGGGATGATCACCTCCTGCTCCCGCCGCGCCAGGTCCACCAGCGCGCGCTGGAGGGAGCGAACTTCCCCGCCCAGGGCCCGAATCTCATCGCGCAACCACAGCCGCATGTCCAGCGCAACCTGGTCGTTGCGCGAGCGGCCGGTGTGCAGTTTGGCCCCGGCTGCCACCCGCCGGCTGAGCTCGGCCTCGATGTTCATGTGAACGTCCTCCAGCTCGGTCTTCCACCGGAAACGGCCGGCCTCAATCTCGGCGGCAATTTGGTCCAGGCCGGCCAGCAGGGCCTTCAGTTCCTCACGCGTCAGCAGCCCCACCTTTTGCAGCATGGTGGCGTGGGCCTTCGACCCCAGGATGTCATGCCGCCATAACCGCCAGTCAAAGGAAATGGATTCCGAGAATGCCGCCACGTCGGCCGCGGGGCCGCTGGCAAACCGGCCGCTCCGCGAAACAGGAGAGCTCTTTTTCATGCGCTTCAAGGCGACCGAATCTGCCGTCAACACGCCGGAAAGTCACTGCCAAAAAAGAATTGTCGGCTCGGATCGCCTGTGGAATCGTGTACGGCACGCTATGGGCGAATTCAAGTTTGCCTGCCCGGTCTGCGGGCAACACATCACGGCGGACCGAAGCTCCGCGGGCACGCAGATCGAATGCCCCACCTGCTTCCGCAAGATCGTCGTTCCCCAGGCCCCGGCCAGCTCCGATTCCAAGCTCATCCTCTCCGCTGCGGAGGCCGGAAAACCCGCGCGGGTGCCGCCCGGCCTCCCGGGCGGTGAGGGCGCCGCTGGCGCGGGACGCCAACCCGGCGTGCCGGTGACGGCGGTGCTGCTGGTGTTGGCGGGCGTGGTCGGCGCCGGTCTTTTCATCTTTCGTGACCACCTTTTGCCGGCCAGAAACGCCGGAACCGGCGGACCCACCAATGCCGCGCCCGCAGGCGCTGCCGCCGCGCTCATCACCAACAGTCCCGAGGTGTTGGACCTCTCCCAAGCCGTCATTCCGGACGCAAAGGTCTCGGGCACTCTGCGGGGAACCAACTTCGTTTGCCAGCGGGTCACTCTCCAGAACGGGTTGCTCTCGATTCGCCAGGGCAAGACCTGGCCGCCTGAATTGGCTGTTGCCATTCAATTGCATGCCCGCCAATCCGAAGACCTCGCCGGACGATCGGTTGAAGTCGCGCCGGACCGTTTGCCCCCCGTGCCCCGCGTCACGCTCCGCTGGAGGGACCAGGAACAGAAGTCCGTCAGCCAGGTTTTCACCAATGGCTATGCGCTCAAACTGAAATTCGGGGCGGTCGAGGATAAATTCATCACCGGCCGCATCTTCCTGGCCCTGCCCGACGACTACCGCAGTTCGATTGCCGGCACCTTCAAAGCCGAGATTCTGCCTCCCAGCCAGAAAAGCAAGAAGCCCAAAACACCCGCCCCTCCATCCCGTTGAAGCGCCGCCAACCGCCCCGGCGAGGCGGGAGCTGTTGCCGTGAGAACGGGCGCCTGACCGAGATCGCTGCTTGACGAGCCGCCGCCGGGTGGCGGAATCTTCGTTCCGATGAGCCTGCCGGTTGCCGCCACCGTTGAGCGCCAGCGCGCCTTTTTCAGGTCCGGCGCGACGCGCCCGCTGGAATTCCGCCGCCAACAGTTGCAGCAACTCCACGATGCCATTCAAACCCGCGAACCGGCCCTGTTGCAGGCGCTGCAAGCCGACCTCGGGAAATCCGCCTACCAGGCCTACGCAACCGAAATCGGCCTGGTGCTCAGCGAGCTTCGTCACGCCCGCCGCCACCTCCCCGCCTGGATGAAGCCGCGCCGCCGCCGGACGCCCCTTGCGGCGTGGCCCGCCCGCGGGTTCACGCAACCCGAGCCTTATGGCGTCGCGCTCATTCTGGGGCCCTGGAATTACCCCTTTCAGCTCCTATTTTCGCCCCTGGTCGGCGCCATCGCCGCGGGCAATTGCTCCATCCTTAAACCGTCCGAATTCGCGCCGCACACGGCTTCGGCCGTCGCCGAATTGGTCACCGCCACCTTTTCACCGGATTACGTGGCCGCTGTTTCCGGCGGCCGGGAGGTGGCGGAAACCCTCCTGCGCGAGAAGTTCGACGCCATCTTTTTCACCGGCAGCACGCGTGTCGGAAAGCTTGTCATGGCCGCTGCCGCGCGCCATCTCACTCCCGTCACCCTCGAACTGGGCGGCAAATGCCCCTGCCTGGTCTGCGCCGACGCTCCGCCGGACCTCGCCGCCCGCCGCATTGCCTGGGGCAAGTTCATGAACGCCGGCCAGACGTGCGTCGCCCCCGATTTCGTTCTGGTCGAGCGCCAGCTTCGAGACCCGCTCGTGGCGGCCCTCAAGCGCGTCCTCGTCGAGTTCTACGGCCCGGACCCTCGCCAAAGCCCGGATTATGGCCGGATCATCAACCGGCAGCATTTCGAGCGCCTCGCCGCTTACCTGGCTTGCGGCAAAGTCGTCCACGGCGGACAACTCGACCCGCGCGAGCTTTATTTCGCTCCGACCATTCTCACAGACCTGCCTCCCGATGCTCCCGCGCTGCACGAGGAGATTTTCGGCCCGATCCTGCCCGTCCTGGATTTCACTTCCTTCGATGAAGCCCTGGCGCTGCTCCGCGACCGGCCGATCCCGCTGGCCTTGTACCTTTTTACCCGCGACTCCCGCATCCAACGCCGCGTCCTCGCCGAGACCCGTTCCGGGGGTCTGTGCATCAATGACACCGTCACGCACATGATCGGCAAAGACCTGCCCTTTGGCGGCCTGGGGGAAAGCGGCCTCGGAGCCTGCCACGGCAAGGCCAGCTTCGATTGCTTCACCCACCAACGCTCCGTTCTGCGCCGCTCCCTGGTTGTGGATCCGCGCCTTCGCTATCCTCCCCAACGGGTTGCCCTCCAAACGCTCAAACGCGCCTACCGCTTCCTGCTCGGAGGCTGACTCGCGGGGCGGCAGCCTGGCGGGAGCGGTTCTGATGCCCCGACTTCCAACTTCCCTTTTCTGAAAGGACAGGCCTTCCCCCGCAGCCCCTCCCAGGCTTGCCTCATGGCTATCGCGCCTCAACGCGATAGAACCGGGCGGTCGAGCCAGGCGCAGAATCCACCACCAAGGCGGGATTGCCATCACCGTAAACCCAGTTAAAGAAAGTCCAGGTGATCGGCGGGGAAAGATTGGTAGCGTAGTAAACATAGTAACCGACCGTCGGCTGAGTCGGGAAACTGAACGAGAAGGCGCCATTCGAAAAAGCACCCGGGGTCAGGGTGGGCGTCGCGAAAGCCAGCACCAGCAGGTTGGTCGTGACCGAGACGCCGTCGGGATGATCGGCATTGTAAGCCGTGCACGTGATGGGGTAGAGGCCGGGTTCACCCCAGGCGCGGTGCACCACCAGCGTCGTCACATTCGTAAGGACCGAGCCGTCGCCAAAATCCCAGGCCACCCGGCTGACCCGTCCAGTCAGCCGCGCGAAAACGGAGGTCTGATGGTCCTCGGTGGTGACGGGGGGAAGGAGCCGCAGGCTGAGACTGATCGGCCCGGTGAGATTGGCCTCCACGAACTCATCGCAGCCGACGGAGGGCGGATTGGCCCACGGTTCACCCTCGAGGTCGGTTCCCGAGGCGTAGAGGGGGTTGCCCGCTCCCACGCACAGGGAGGTCGAGGGCAGATGCCACTTGTCCAGCAACTGGGGATCCACGTTAAACGAGCCTTCGCCCGCTACAGGGTACGTGCAGCAATAGCTCAGCACGCAACCGAAGTGGTTGCCCAACAATCCCATTGGAGAGGTGGTATCGAAATTAAACATAATCACGCAGTTGTGAGCGGTGGCCCACATAATGCCGCATCCCTGAAACGACGTACGGGCTCTATTGGCCCAGATCGTGCAGTTGAGGAGCGTCCCGCCGTAAGCGCCGCCTCCAAAGTCTGCGTGGTTGCTGAGGATCAAGGAATTTCGCACCAGGCTGTTGTTCGCCCCGCCCCCATACCCCCCCCAATTTGCCCCGCCCGCCCGATTTCCCCAAAAAACGCAGCGATCAAAGTGGGCGTTGCATCCCCCCCCGCCGCGGATGGCTGAAACGTTGTTGCTGATGATACAGTCGGCGACAAGGGCGTTGGTTGAGCTGGCCCACACCCCTCCGCCGTCGCAAGACGACGATCCCGGCGAAAGTGTTGCGCCGCCGGTCAGCGTGAAGCCACTGACTTGTGCGCCATTCGTCATCCAGAGACAGCGCACCGCCAGCGGGCCGTTGGTGGACACCGGGTCGCAAGCCCCCTGGATGATCGTCTCGTTCGGCCCATTGACGCTAAGGATTGTCAGCGGTTTGTCCAGCGCCACGCGGTTGGTCAGGCCGTCTCCCATGGCTTTGCCACCCGCCGCGTAAACCCCGTTGGTGACCAGGACAGCGTCCCCCTCCCCGGCCACCTCAATTGCGTCCTGGATGTTGGTTGCGGCGGTTGCCCAGTCCAGGTAGGGCGGCACCGGCGCCGGGTTGGCAACGTCAACACAGCGGATCACCACCTCGGCCACCGCACTGGTTGCCATGCCGAAACCATTGCTGACGACCATCTGATATGCACCGGCATCCCCCAGTTCCAGTCCTCGAACTCTCAAAGTCGGCGTGTGGGTGGAGCTGTAGCGGCCACCGTCTTCCAGCACCTCACCATCCTTGGTCCATACGTAGGACCAAGGCTCCTCCCCCGCCACCACCAACCCTCCGATCTCCAGCCGGGGCGGTAAGATGCTGACTTTGGAACTGGGCTTTCCCAGGACCAGGGGAACCGGCTGCCACTCGTCACAACCCATGGACGGGGGGTCAGCCCACGGCTGGCCGTCCAGGTCGGTCCCTCGGATGAGAGTGGGGTTTCCGGCGCCCCGACAGGGCGACAGGGCGGCCAGGTGCACCCCGTCTCCCAGCAACTGCGGGTCAACATTGATGTTGCCGGGTC
Source organism: uncultured Verrucomicrobiota bacterium (assembly GCA_964631605.1). Taxonomy (GTDB): domain Bacteria; phylum Verrucomicrobiota; class Verrucomicrobiia; order Limisphaerales; family UBA8199; genus JARKQH01. The sequence goes on along the minus strand of CAZVYG010000019.1, from coordinate 51,354 downwards.
CGGCCGGCAACGGGTCGGTGTTACAATGGCTGAAGGTGCAGTTGGTGTGATTGGCATAGGGCGCCTGGCTTGTGGGATTCCAGTAAACAATGCAGTTGGTGAGCGCGGCATCAGTGACACCTGCGCTCTGCGAAGCATACCCCGCAGCCGTATTGCTCACCACCGTGCAGCTTACAGCCGTCCCGTAGTACAACCCGCCTCCATGTTGGCCGGCGAAGTTTTTCGTGATGGCACAGTTCTCCAATCGGCTTTGACCGGCTCCGCCGCCATAGAAGTTGGCGGTGTTTCCGGTGATCAGGCAATTCCTGAGGATGCAGCCCCAAGCCCCCCCGCCATAGCCACTCTTCGTCGGCGCGGCGTAGCCCACGGCGCGGTTGCCGATCAGGGCGCAGTGGTCGAGAGTCACCTGGTAGGCGCCGCCCCCGACGTTTCCCGCGGCGTTGCCAACAATGCGGCAGTTGAAGGCAGTTGCCTGGGTTGAAACGCCACAAATACCGCCCCCGTTCATGTGAATGTTGATCGCGTACGGCGACGACGTCATCGGCCAGGTTGCACCGCCTCGGAGGGTGAACCCGCTGAGTAATGCTTGATCGGCCAGCCAGACGCACCGGATGGCGTTCGGGCCATTGGTGGCGGGGTCCCATGCGCCTTGGATGATAGTGACTTCAGGCCCGTTGACGCTGTGCACAAGGAGTGGCTTGTCAATTGCTACACGGTTGGTGAGACCCCCATCAACCGGCCTGCCACCCGCGTTGTAGAGCCCGTTGGTTACCAGAATAACTTCGCCGGGCAAGGCCACGTCAACGGCGTCCTGAATGTTGGTTGCGGCGGTTGCCCAAGTCTTGTATGGCTTTGCGGGGGAGCTGCCAGCCGCGTTGACGTAATGGAACAGGAGGGGGGTCGGGGCGCTGGTGGCCATCCCGAAAGTGTTGCTGGCAACCAACTGATACTCGCCCGCGAGAGAGTCGGCGATGCCGAGGACGACCAGGTTGGGCGTACGGACCGCTTGGTATTGGTCGCCGTCCTCGAGTGGTGTGCCGTCCCTCGTCCACCAGTAGGTTATTGGTTCTTGTCCGCCCGCCAGCCCCGAGAGAGTAAAACCCATGGGGTGACACGTGAACCGGATGCCAGGCCGCCAGGCGATGACCGGCGCCTCAGCCCATTCGTCGCAGCCAACGGATGGGGAATCCGCCCAGGGTTGACCGTCAAGATCGGTGCCGGTGGCGACTTTCGTGCCCGCTCCGCGACAGGGCGAAGTGGCCGCCAAATGAACGCCATCTGCCAGAAGTTGAGGCGCATTGGTAAAGTTGCCGGGACCGGGACTGCTGCGGTAATAGCAGCAATGCGCAAGTATGCTCGGACCCCGAATCTCATCAGACTCGTTGTAATATACAATGCAATTCGTGAGAATGATCAAGGCGCTTGTAAAGGGATATCGGCTGTTGCCCACCACAGTTGAATTGATCAAGACGGATTGGTACGCCGCAGCCGCATAACTCTCTTCAATTCGGTTCGTGCTAATCAGGCAGTTAATCACGGTCCCGCGCATCACGCCCGCAACCGTGGCCTTGGCTGTATTGCCTGTGATCGCACACCTGACCACCCGGGAGTTGGTGGAGGCACACCACACCCCACCCGCTGCTTGGACGATCCAGTCGCCGTTGGTTCGAGTCGCGCCGCCCTGCAGCGTGAACCCGATTAAAGCCGCTTCGTTGGTCAGCCAGGCGCAACGTACTGCCGACGGACCGTTGACTGCCCCCGCGCCCAAAATGATGGTCCGCCAGGGTCCGTTGAGACTGCGCACGGTAAGGGCCTTGTCCACGGCCACCCGGTTGGTCAAATCCCCCGCCATCACTTTGCCCCCGCTGTCATAAACCCCATCGGCCACCAGCACCTCGTCGCCCGGGTCCGCCGCGTCTATGGCCGCTTGAATGTTCGTCGCCGCTTCCGACCAACTGACAAACGGGGGGACATGGCCGCCCGTGAGCGACACGTAGCGCGTGGCGGGGTAGCCAGTGACCAGGGTTCCGAGCCAGAGCAGCAAGGCCAGTAATCGCGGAAAGATCTCCTTCATAACACCAATACGTGTTTCATTCTCTCATGCCGGCAAGCCCGCCCTCGACGAACCGTCGGTCCTTGGAAACCTTATGCCAAAGGCCGGTCCGGATGTAAAGGATACAAACCAAGCCGGGCGATTTTTTCGTTTTTCAGAAAAAAAAGTTGACGGTTTATCCCGGGACTGTCATCCTCAGCGAGTCATCCGCGTAACACGAAACCCATAAACGAGCACTGAAAAGTATGGCCCCAAAGACCCTCCGCAGTTTAATTCTTGCCTTCGCAGCCTTTGCTGCGTTGGTTTCGAGCAGCCCCGCCCGGGCTGACTATTCTTCCACCGTTTTGTCGGATGCCCCCGCCGGTTATTGGCGATTGGGTGAAATGCCGATCACGGTGGGCGATATTCAAGTGACAAATCTGGGCAGTGTCGGAGCCGCAGCCAACGGAGTGTTCAACGGCTATGTAGGCCGCGAGGAGGCCGGCGCCTTGGCTGGCAGCGATGACAAGGCCATGCGGTTCTGGGGCAACGTCGCGGAGCTAAGCCGGGTGATTCTGGGCAGCAAGGAATCCTTCAACTTCACGGGTACAAACGCCTTTACGATTGAAACTTGGGCCAAACCGATGATGGCGCTGACCAGCAGCAGCGGCACCCAGCGGCTGGTTTCGAATGGATCGTCGCAAAACGGCTACGCCTTCGCCATTCAGAATCATAATACGTTGCGCATCACGGGTTTCGGTGTAGCTGATGTGACCTCGGATGCCTACGCTCCAACCTTCGTCAGCAACCAGTGGTACCACCTGGCGGTTGTTCGTGTGAACACGAACGCTTACTTCTATGTGAACGGGGTGCAGCTTGGGGGGGTTAAAACCCTCAACAACGTCAAGACCTCCACCAATTCGCTGGCGCTCGGCCGCAATCCACAAGGCACTGGCACCGAACCGTTTACAGGCGTTCTGGATGAGGTGGCTGTTTACGGTACCAACCTCACCCCGGCGCAGATTGCCGCGCATTATGATGCCGGCCTCAACAACGGAGCAGGTTATGACAGTGTGATTCTGGCCGACGCACCGGTCGGCTACTGGCGCTTGAACGAGCCCAGGAAGGTCGAGTCCACTTCCGTCATTGCCAATAGCGGCTCCCTTGGTTCTGGTGGTGACGGCGGCGTTCGGGGCTCAGCCGGCAGCGTGACTGGAGGGGTGGCAACTCCCCTGGTGAGCGACGCCAATACCGCCATGGGATTCCCGGGTCCCGACGGGTTTGTGCAAGTGCCGTTTAATGCCGGGCTCAATACGCCCAGCTTCACGGTGGAATGTTGGGCTAAAATGGAGGCCTGGGCCAACACCTATCAATCGCCGGTGACCAGCCGTCAAAGCGCTGCGGACGGGACGCGGGGGTATATGCTATACGCCGCTCCGCATACCTTGACCGGAACCTACACCAATCGTCCGCGGTGGGAGTTTTGGACCGCCACCGGCTCGGCCTTTAACACCGCCAACGCCGGACTCGCCGACGTCGAAACCAACAAGTGGACGCATCTGGTTGGCACCTACGACGCCGAAACCAAAGTAATGGCGCTTTACGTGGACGGCCGGCTGGCCAGAGGGCTCATCAACGTGACCCATGGCCCTTGCGTCAAAAACCCATTGCGGATCGGGGCCGGCAGTTCCGAGCTGAATTATGGCCAGTATCATTGGCGCGGGGCGCTGGACGAAGTCGCGGTCTATCCCGCCGCACTCTCGCCGCAACGCGTTCAGGCGCATTACGAAGCGGCGCTGGGTGTGAGTCCGGCGGTGACTGCCGCGCCGGGGGTGCTGGCACAGCCCCAAGGCCAAACCAACTGGGCTCCCTACCCGATCATCGTCAGTTGCGTGGTGACCGGCAGTCTGCCGATGCAGTTCCAGTGGTACCAAGTGCTTCCGGATTACTCAGCCACCATCCCCGTGCCCGACGCAACCAACATGGTGCTGAAGCTGGACCCGACCAGCGATACCCAAAGCGGCCACTATTACCTGGCTGCGACCAACGCCCTCGGCGGCACGGAATCCTCCTGGGCTTACGTCGAAATCTTCCCTTTGACCGCTCCGACCTTCACCCTCAATGCGCCAGCGACCGTCCCCGTCTATGCCAATGGAACCGCCGGCGTCCCCGTGGTTGCGGCGGGCACGCCGCCCATCGCTTACCAATGGGAATCCAATTCCGTGCCGGTCGCGGGCGCGACCAACGCGGTTCTTGCGGTGCCCAATGTCCAGCCTTCCTACGCTTCGGCCAGCTTCCGCGCCAAAGCGACCAACCCCGTGACGACCAGCACGAGCGACCCCGCCCAGTTGTCTGTGCTGACGCCCCCCGTTTCAACCTATGCCGCGGTGGCCACCAGCCTCAACCCGCTGGGCTACTGGCGGCTGGGTGAAGACGCCGGCAACGTCGCCTTCGATTACTGGGGCGGGCATCCCGGAGTTTATGTGAACTCCTATGCCAACTCGATGCCCGGCGCGCTCACCGACGATGACGACGGTTGCGTGCAGCTCTACGGCGCTGGCAGCTACGTTCGGATGCTCGAAACCAATGCCTTCGGCTTCACCGGCACCACCAGCCAATTCTCGCTGGCCGCCTGGATCAAGGCCGATTCCTGGCCCGCGACCGGCGCCCGCATCTTCTCCACTCGCTGGCTGGTGGGTAACACCGGCGGTTTCGGCTTCGGGATATGGAACGGCAACTCGTACCGGTTCACCGCGTTCGGCGTGACCGATATTGCCCAGGGCCTGCCAACGCTGAGCCTTGGCCAGTGGTACCACATCGCCGCCGTGTGCAGCAACACCACCGTCTATTTCTACCTCAACGGCGTCTATCAAGGGGCGGGCAACCAGGCGATTGGCGCCACGGGAATCAAACCCACTCCCTACCCGCTGCAATTGGGCGGCAATCCCAACTTCAGCGCGGCGGCCGACGAAGAACCCTTCAGCGGCCAGATTGACGACGCCGCCGTCTTCGGGCGCGTCCTGACTCCCGCCGAGATCAAGGCCCTCTACGACGCGCGCTATGGATCTCTCCTGCCGCCTTCGATTGTGAGGAACCCGGCGGCGGTCCAGCTTTATGCGGGCGGCACGGCTCGGTTCTCCGTCGAGGCGATCGGCAGCGTGCCGCTCACCTACCAGTGGAAGACCAACGGCATCGCAATCGTCGGCGCCACCAACGATACGCTCGTGCTGCCCGGGGTCACCACGGCCTTGAACGGCGTCAATGTCACCGTCACCGTGGCCAACCAGGCGGATGCCACCACCAGCCCCGGCGCTTTGATGACCGTCCTGGCCGCGCCCACCACCGGTTACACCGCAGCGGTCCTGCAGGACAGCCCGGCCGCGCTTTGGCGCCTGGGCGATCCCGCCTTCAGCACGGTGGCCTACGATTCCTGGGGGTCGCACAATGGCGCCGTCAACGGCAACATCGCCTTCGGCGCCGCCGGCGCCCTTTACAACGACCCCAACACCGCCGCGACTTTTGACGGTGTATCCCCCACCCGCGTTGAAGCCGCCTATGCGCCGGAACTGAACACCACGAATTTCACGGTGGAATGCTGGGCCAGAGTCACGGGCGGCGCCGGCACCTATCGCGCCGCCGTCTCATCTCGAAACCAGGTGCAAAGCAGCGCCATGGGCGGCTACATCATTTATGCCACGTCGGGCAATGTCTGGTCCTTCTGGACTGGCAATGGCACCGGTTGGGTGGCGCTCAACGGCCCGGCGGTCGTCGAGAACCAGTGGACCCACCTGGTCGCCACCTTCGACGGGACGGACAAGCGGTTTTACGTCAACGGAGTGCTCGTCGCCACCGCCGCGGCCACCCTCGTTCCCAACCCGATTCGACCCCTCCGCATCGGCGGCGGCCAGAACGAAGCCGATCCCGGCGATTATTTCTTCGCCGGCGACATTGACGAAGTCGCCGTTTACAACACGGTGCTCCCCGCCGAACGGGTTGAATACCATTACGCGTTGGGCCAGTACAGCGTTAACACCGCGCCATTCTTCACGCGCCTGCCTCAGGCCCAGGCCGTCATGGTGGGAACGCCCGTCTCCCTCTCCGCCCAGGCGGGCGGCAGCCCGTTCCTGGGTTATCAATGGGTGAAGGACGGTGTGCCGGTGCCGGGCGCGACCCAGGCCACCCTGGCCTTCGCCAGCGCCGGTTACAGTGACAATGGAATGTATTCCCTCACGGTCACCAACGCCCTGGGCGCCACCAACAGCGCTCCCGTCAAGCTGGCGGTCCTGCCGCCGCCCACCTTTGCGTTGGTCACCAACGACCTGGTGCTGCATCTCAAGTTCGAAAACGATTACAACGACGCCTCCGGCCGCGCCAACCACGGCGTCGCCGTGGGCATGCCGGCCTTTGTGCCGGGCAAAATCGGCTCGACTGCGCTCCAGTATAACACCGATACCAACCTCGGGGTTTACAACTACGTCACGCTGGGCGTTCCCACGGACCTGCAATTCAGCTCGAACGTCAGCTTCTCGGTTTCCTATTGGACGAAATTCACCGGCACGCCCGGGGACCTGCCCTTCCTTTGCAACGCGGTGAATTCCTATGGCAACTGGGGCTTCACCTTCGCGCCCTCGTGGCAGGCGGGCGGCTGGTCCTGGAGCCTGGGCAGCAGCGCCGGCTATGTCGGGGTGTATGGAGCCGCCGGCAGCATCAATGACGGCAATTGGCATCACCTCACCCACACCTTCGACCGGTCGGGCGGGGTGAGCACCGCCATCACCTATCTGGACGGCGTGCAGGTGGATGCCCGGTCCGCAGCCGTGGTGGCCGACATTGACAGCGGCGCCACCGTCAATATCGGGCAGGACCCCACCGGGGTCTATCCCATCAGCGGCATGGCCGACGTGGACGACCTGGCGGTCTGGCGCCGGGTGCTGACGACTTACGAGGCGCAGTCCATCTACGTGGTCGGCCAGCAATACGGCAGCAGCTTCGACACGGTCCGGCCCATCGAGTTGATCGTCCAGCGAGTGGGAGACGACCTCGAATTGATCTGGCAGGCGGGCACGCTGCTCGAGGCCAACGACGTCACCGGCCCTTATTCGCCGGTTGCCGGGGCGACGGCTCCCTACCACAAGGTCAGTCCCGGGGCGGCAAAGAAGTTCTACAAGGTGGGGACTCAACCCTAAGCCCCGCCGTTCGGCTTGCCGCGGCCGCGAGACCCCTGGCCTCGCGGCCGCCTTTTTTTGAGTCCATGTCAGGCAAAAGCAGCTTGCATTCTGCCGGAAACCGACGCATTTTCCGCCCCAACAAAGGCCGCGGCCGCATGCGGATGAATTTGGGACCGGTCAACCCCGGGCCGGCTGCGGGCTTGGAATCACCGAAAAGTCTGTTAGTTCAAGTGGCTAAGGAAGAACCGATTGAATTGACTGGCACGGTAACGCAGGTGTTGCCGGGCACGATGTTTCGCGTCGCCCTGCCCAACGGGCATGAGGTGCTCGCGCACATTTCCGGCAAGATGCGCAAGCACTTCATCCGCATCAGCGTGGGCGACCGCGTCAACGTCGAGATGTCTCCCTACGACCTCGGCAAGGCCCGCATCACCTTCCGCCATAGCTGACGGACGGCGGCGACTCGACTACTTCTTTTTGGCCTGGCCCGGGCTGGTTTTCTCGTCGTCCCAATCCGGGTCCTGCGGCAGAATGTAGGGTTTCTTGCCCTGGCTCTTGGGCACGATCACATTCACCGTCCGCGTTTCGGACTTGTTCCCGGCGGCATCCTGCGCCTGAATCGTGATATAATACACGCGCCCGTTGCCTGTCCCGGAGCGTTCCGCGCGCAGTTTGACGGTGTGATCACCGGTGATGCGCCAATCCCGGGCCGTATTGCCCGCACCCACGATATTCGGCGATTCGTTGCTCCGGACCCGGATGATTTTCCAACCCGTCGGGCCGCAGACGTCCTGGACCCGGGCGCGGACGCGCACATCCACGAACTGGTGGTTGGGCGGCCAGAGAACGTTCGGCTCGGCGCGAGCGGCGGTGATGACCGGCGCCTGCGTGTCCACGACCGTTACGGTGCTCGAGCACGAAGTCGAGTTGGTGGCGCTGTCAATGACGGTCACCGCCACCACGTTGGTGCCCAGCGGCAGCGAGCAGGTGAAGCTCACGTTCGCGGCCGCCGGCGGGTCCGATGCCGGCAGGGTGTTGGTCTGCATGCCCGTGCCATTGACGGTCCAAATCACCGTCAGCGCGTCGCCATCGGGATCCGATACCGCCACCTTTAATTCCGCCGCGTCGCCGCACTCGATTTCCGAATCGGGCGCGCAACTCACCGCGGGCGGCGAGTTGGTTGCCACCCGGGGGACGAGCTGCGCCCGAATTTCCCCGGCGGGATTCACCGCCGTATGAATATTGATGTAAGTCAACCCCGCCAGCAGGTCCGCCACCGAATTGGTCGGGAAAGGAATCTCCCCGAAAATCACCCCGCCCTGGGCGGGATTGGCGGCCGTATAATGGTACGGCAGCAGGTTGACCAGCGCGGGGGCGTTCTGGCCGGCAGCCGCCGGGCCATGAATGTGCATCGCCGTCGGGACCCCGCTCAGATCGGTGAACCCGGGCGCCGAGCCATAGCCGACCGCCAGTTGCAGAAGGTAGGTCTCGGTGTCGAAAACAATCCCGCCCGAAATTTTGCCTCCCGAGCCGGTGCTGTTGGTCACGGCAGGCACTTCGTTGGCCGGGCTTAATCCCACGGCCGCATCCGTTCCGGCGGGGGACAGCTCGAAATGCACCAACGCCGCCGATGCCGACCACACGCCGACACATAGTAATACAAGGGTCTTTTTCATAATTTCCTTTTGATCCGATTGTTTGGTCTTTATCACAAGCTTGAGCTTGAACCTCCCATATTACCACGGCTTTGCCGCCCGCGCAAAGGCGATTTCAAGGGGATTTCAAGGTGGCCCCCCACACTCGCGTTACGCGCCCCGTGCGCTCCTTTCAAGTTTCAAGTTTCAAGTTTCAGGTTTCAGGTTTCAAGTTTCAAGTTTCAGGTTTCAGGTTTCAAGTTTCAGGTTTCAGGTTTCAGGTTTCAGGTTTCAGGTTTCAAGTTTCAGGTTTCAGGTTTCAAGTTTCAGCCCTCAGCCTTTCCCCCCCCCGTCTCCATGGAGCCTGCGACATCCCGATGCCGTTTATCGGGATTGCCTTTCGGCGTTCAGTGCGTTCCCGGGACGGAAACCACGGAACACACGGAACACACGGAATGGCGCAGCTCCCATCGAGCCGGGCAGCATCCCGGTGCTGTTTATCGGGATTGCCTTTCGGCGTACAACGCATTGCCCCCGGCCAATCTG
>CAZVYG010000019.1:25902-41874 GCA_964631605.1 uncultured Verrucomicrobiota bacterium | reverse complement strand
CTCCATGGAGCGCAGCGACATCCCGATGCTGTTTATCGGGATTGCCTTTCGGCGTTCAGTGCGTTCCCGACTCGTTCTGCCGTTGGCGCGGCAAGGACGGACCTTGTTTGTCTCCATTGCCTTTCGGCGTTCAGTGCGTTCCCGACTGATTGAACTGACAACAACAATTGCTTGGGCTGTCCTGGTCTCCATTGCCTTTCGGCGTTCAGTGCGTTCCCGACGCGGGTCAGAGAGCTTAAAGAAGTTCAAGACGAGCGGGTCTCCATTGCCTTTCGGCGTTCAGTGCGTTCCCGACCCGCAGGATATCCTGCAAGCGCGGGAGCACGATGCTAGGTCTCCATTGCCTTTCGGCGTTCAGTGCGTTCCCGACTGAAAGAACAACAGCAAAAGGTTGTGGTGCTCGATACCGTCTCCATTGCCTTTCGGCGTTCAGTGCGTTCCCGACGTGAGCTTCGTCCGCTACGTCTTAGACGCGGCGGGAGTCTCCATTGCCTTTCGGCGTTCAGTGCGTTCCCGACACGCAGACCTGCCTAGCAACCAAGTTGAAAAGCTTCTCTGTCTCCATTGCCTTTCGGCGTTCAGTGCGTTCCCGACAGTTCCGATACTTTGTAGGGATATGACTGCACGCGGCCGGTCTCCATTGCCTTTCGGCGTTCAGTGCGTTCCCGACGCATCGGCAGCGGGCGGCTACACGCCCGCGACGAGGGCGTCTCCATTGCCTTTCGGCGTTCAGTGCGTTCCCGACGGGAAAACCCGGCCCTAAGGCCGCAGGCAAGGTCGGCATGTCTCCATTGCCTTTCGGCGTTCAGTGCGTTCCCGACCGAAACTATTCTCCGAGTACATTCGCGAGCAATCGGAGGTCTCCATTGCCTTTCGGCGTTCAGTGCGTTCCCGACCTGTCCTGGGCCGGGAAAACCCGGCCCTAAGGCCGCAGGGTCTCCATTGCCTTTCGGCGTTCAGTGCGTTCCCGACGCCAGAATCCCTGCTACAGGCGCTCATGCTCTGCTCGGTCTCCATTGCCTTTCGGCGTTCAGTGCGTTCCCGACGGCTATCCAGTTGGATAGCGAGTTGGCCTGGCTCCCGTCTCCATTGCCTTTCGGCGTTCAGTGCGTTCCCGACGCCGCAGGCAAGGTCGGCATCCGCCATGCGCGCGCAGTCTCCATTGCCTTTCGGCGTTCAGTGCGTTCCCGACCACACGCAGGAGGACCGCGTTATGTTACTTGGTGTAGAGTCTCCATTGCCTTTCGGCGTTCAGTGCGTTCCCGACGCGCGGAGGTAAAGATACGCGCCGCATCGCCGCGCCTGGCGTCTCCATTGCCTTTCGGCGTTCAGTGCGTTCCCGACCTTTGGTGGCGCGCGCGGATTCCACCCTGGCCGCAGGGAGTCTCCATTGCCTTTCGGCGTTCAGTGCGTTCCCGACCGCACAGATGGCGGCGAAGGAGCATCAAGGCAGTGACGGTCTCCATTGCCTTTCGGCGTTCAGTGCGTTCCCGACTGGCCGGCAAACGGTGTGACCTCGACGGGGTCAGGGTGGTCTCCATTGCCTTTCGGCGTTCAGTGCGTTCCCGACAAGCCAAGTACGGGCGCGACACGAAAAATCCCAAAGCCTAGTCTCCATTGCCTTTCGGCGTTCAGTGCGTTCCCGACATAGGGTCAGAGAGCGGTTGTCCGATCTCACGGACCGGGGTCTCCATTGCCTTTCGGCGTTCAGTGCGTTCCCGACATCCGCTTCTGTCGCCGCATGGCGCTGCGGCGATATGGTGTCTCCATTGCCTTTCGGCGTTCAGTGCGTTCCCGACGTACAGATTCTTTTTGCGGCCACTTGACGAAGGTCTCGGGTCTCCATTGCCTTTCGGCGTTCAGTGCGTTCCCGACCTCGACAACGCGGTCGAGACCGCGCAGCACTCCGCGGTCTCCATTGCCTTTCGGCGTTCAGTGCGTTCCCGACAAGACGAGGACTTCTACAACTCACAACGCGGATAAATGAGTCTCCATTGCCTTTCGGCGTTCAGTGCGTTCCCGACAGAAAAATATGAGCAACAAGTATCGCTGCTGCGACGAGTCTCCATTGCCTTTCGGCGTTCAGTGCGTTCCCGACGAACGGTTCTACATGGTGTAGAGACCCTGATAGACGACTAGTCTCCATTGCCTTTCGGCGTTCAGTGCGTTCCCGACCGGGGGTGTGTGGGAATTGGATTACCAGGAGGATTATGGTCTCCATTGCCTTTCGGCGTTCAGTGCGTTCCCGACCCGCCGGTGGCGGTCGAAACAAAAAGCAAGGAGGAGGCGTCTCCATTGCCTTTCGGCGTTCAGTGCGTTCCCGACCCGCCTCAATTACACGATTTGCCACGGCCAGCTGTGCGTCTCCATTGCCTTTCGGCGTTCAGTGCGTTCCCGACTCGGCATGAAAACTTATGCGACTCTCGACAAGCTGGTGCTGTCTCCATTGCCTTTCGGCGTTCAGTGCGTTCCCGACTGAAACGGTCATGCGGGAGAACTGGACCCGGTTAATCGGGCGTCTCCATTGCCTTTCGGCGTTCAGTGCGTTCCCGACCCAGGCTGTTCTCGTAGGGGACAGACTGCACCGGGTAAGTCTCCATTGCCTTTCGGCGTTCAGTGCGTTCCCGACCAAGGAGAAAATATGAGCAGTGAGTTGGACGCCGCCCGTGTCTCCATTGCCTTTCGGCGTTCAGTGCGTTCCCGACTCGAGCCGGCAGAGTAAACAGCCTCTTGACAAAAAGGGTCTCCATTGCCTTTCGGCGTTCAGTGCGTTCCCGACCTGACTGCGATCGAATACCGCGGCGGCACAGCATCGTCTCCATTGCCTTTCGGCGTTCAGTGCGTTCCCGACTACCTCTGGGTAGTGGAAATGTCACTGTGCCGCAGGAGTCTCCATTGCCTTTCGGCGTTCAGTGCGTTCCCGACTCGCATGCGCCCCCAGCCCGGACCAGCCCGCAACAGTCTCCATTGCCTTTCGGCGTTCAGTGCGTTCCCGACAACCGTTCTGGGCGTCATGGACGCCCTGGGCGCGTCGGGTCTCCATTGCCTTTCGGCGTTCAGTGCGTTCCCGACAAGGCGTCACCTGCCGAAGAGTGGTGAGCCTGGCCCCGTCTCCATTGCCTTTCGGCGTTCAGTGCGTTCCCGACCTCGTACGAGGATCGTGACGACACGCCCTGGCGGCGGTCTCCATTGCCTTTCGGCGTTCAGTGCGTTCCCGACACCAGCCCGCAACAGAAACGCGCCAGAGACTGGCGCGTCTCCATTGCCTTTCGGCGTTCAGTGCGTTCCCGACTAAACAGCCTCTTGACAAAAAGGCGTCACCTGCCGAAGGTCTCCATTGCCTTTCGGCGTTCAGTGCGTTCCCGACGGTCTGTTGGAAAAAAAAGGGCGGCTGTGACGCGAAGTGTCTCCATTGCCTTTCGGCGTTCAGTGCGTTCCCGACCAGGAGAACCTGAATTTCATTCGGGACCTGATGAAAAGTCTCCATTGCCTTTCGGCGTTCAGTGCGTTCCCGACAAGGAACACCATGGCAATGACGCCAGTCGGTGGGATCGTCTCCATTGCCTTTCGGCGTTCAGTGCGTTCCCGACCCAGATAGCGGGCAAGAAACACCATGCCAACGACGCCAGTCTCCATTGCCTTTCGGCGTTCAGTGCGTTCCCGACGCGAAGGTGCGGGAATGGACCATCAAGGAGGAGGAGGAGGTCTCCATTGCCTTTCGGCGTTCAGTGCGTTCCCGACCAGGGGCCGACGACGTAATCTCCGGTATCCGCGCCGTAGTCTCCATTGCCTTTCGGCGTTCAGTGCGTTCCCGACTCTGTCAGTGTAAGCAATTGAGGGACAAGGCGCCAGAGGTATTGCAGGTCGGGAGGCTGTTTTTGGTTTGGCACGGGATATGCCGAAGTTGGTTTCAGAGGGGGTAAGATGGGCGCAAGCGGCTGGGGGATGGGGTTTTGCAGTTCAGGTCGGGAGGGTCGGGGGAAGCGGGGATTTGGGGTGATGACCTGGGGATGGGTCAGACGAGGTAGCATACGGCTTTTTCGGAGCAGATCATGGTGCCGGCGGTTTCGGTTTCCTTGGCGCAGCGGGCGTCAATTTTGTAGGCGACAAGGCGGTCATGGTCTTCGTCAATGATCTCGAGCAGGCGGAGCCAGAGCTCGTTGAAGGCCTCCGGGTCGAGGTGGCACTCGAAGATGGAGTATTGGACGCGCACGCCGAAATCCTCGCAGGTTTTGGCGACCTTGGCGAGGCGTTTCTGGTCGGAGATGTCGTAGGCGATGACGGTGAGCATTTGGTCCTGGGCGGGGGGTGATTTTTCGTAGGGCAGTTTGGGGAAGGCGTCGTACCACCAGGCGGTGGGGGCCAGGTGGGAGTTGCCGATTTGAGATTCGAGATTTGAGACGGATTCTGGTGGCGGGGGCATGGGTCAGTTCATAAGGAACGGTTCGAAGCGGTCCGGGGCGTCGAGGGCGGCTTTGAAGAGGACGGCCTGGTGTTCGAGCTGGAGGCGGAGGGTGGTGCGGTGGCCGGCGCATTCGCTCATGAACTGGCGCTCCATGCGGCGTTCGTATTGGAGGATGAATTTTTTGCGGCCGGCTTCGTTGAGGTAGATGCCGCCTTCGCGGGGTTCGAAGTTATGGGCGTCGAGCATTTGGTGGCTGAAGAGGTCCAGGGCGAGGGCTTCGACCAGGACGGGGCGGAAGGGTTCGATCAAGTCCAACGCCAGGCTCCAGCGTCCGTCCTCGGTGGCGTGCAGGAGGCCGAGGGCCGGGTCGAGGCCGTGGGCGTGGATGAAGGCGACGGCCTCGTGGTAGAGGAGAGTGGCGCCGAAGGAGATGCAGGCGTTGACGGGGTTGAGGGGCGGGCGGGTGGAGCGGCGTTCGAAGGGGAATGCTTCGGGCAGGAAGGCGGCCCAGGCCTGAAAGTAGCGGGCGGTGGCCGCGCCTTCGAACCCGCGTAATTCGTCGAGGCTGCCGGCTTTCGCGGCGGAGGTTAAGAGGCCGTCGAGCCAGTCGAGCGTTTCGCGGGCGAGGACGAGGGCGGCGTCGGGGGGCGCGGGGGCCGGGCCGGCGGCATCAGTGGCCGCGGGGTCCATCGTGGCGGCGTCCCGCCGGGAGGCGGCCAGGCGCTGGAGGACGCGGCGCTGGTTGTAGAGTTTGGCGGTGACGATGCGGCCGGCGAGGTCGAGGGCGAAGCGGGGTTCGAGGACGCGCTGGTAGTGGCGGAGCCGGGCCAGGCCGTGGGCTTTGTGGGCGGGTTGGAAGCCGCCCAGGAACTGGCCGTTCCAACCGAGGAGACTAACCGGGATGTTGGCGCGCAGGAGGGCGGCTAGGGCGGCGGAGGTGATCTGGACCGACTCGGCGAGAATCAGGCGTTCGACGTCGCGGATGGGGATTTCGCGGAGGATTTCCTCGACGCCGGTTTCTGGGTGGCGCGCCCAAACCTCGAGACGCTCGGATTTGAGGCGGATGTGGGCGTCGGGTTGTTGGATGCAGGCGGTGGGCATGGAGCCTCCTTTGCGGGTCAGTTCAGGTCAAAGCGCTGGGGCGCGGGCGCGGCGTCGGGAATCGCCTTGGCCGATTCCGGCGGGCCCGCGTCGCCCAGCAACAGCCGCAGGATTTCCGGGGCCTGTTCCTCCATGGTGGCGCAGGTGATGCCAAGGAGGATCTCCAGGGCCTTGGGGCAATCGTCCGGGTTGTGGATGGGATGTGAGACGCAATAATGAACCAAGTGCTCGTCGGCGTCGAAGTGAAAGCCGCCCAGACTGCGGCCGGAGTTGAGCCGGGCGACCAACAGGGCGCAGGGGGCCGCCAGGTCCTCGGGCACGCGACAGGTGAGGCGGGTCAAGAGGGTCAGCAGGCCTTCGGGTTCTTCGGTGAACAGCAGGCTCATCCAGGACAGGCGCTCGCTGCCCATCGGGAGGACCAGCGCCCGGCCGTCATGCATGCACCCAAAGGCCGCGTCTCTGCTTTTCAAAAGTTCCGCCACTCGTTCCAGAATCGCATTCATCGTTTTACCTTTCTGGAGACAATTTAACTGAAAGGGCAGCGGCGCGGGGAAAGGAGTACGTTCCGGGAACGTCGGAGATGGGCTTGCGGGAGGAACGTCTCCGCCACGGGTTAATCAAGGGATTGGGCTTTGGCGGGGGCGGGCCGAGGCGGGGGCCTTTGTTTACGCCTTTTGGGGTTGGGGAGCCTTTGGGGAGATTGAGAATTACAGATTGGAGATTTGAAAGGCGGGCGTGCCTGCGCCCCGCGCCGGCCGGGTCACTTGAGGGTGATGGCCTCCGGGGCGAGGTCGAGCGAGAAGCGGCCTTTCTCGGGGAGGAGCGGCAGCAGGGCGGCGGCGTCGGGCCCGGCCTTGCGGAGTTTGGTTCGCAGCTCGCTGAGGAGCTTGCGGAGCGCCTGGCCGTCAAAGTCCTCTGCGAGGCGGGCGTCGTTGCGCCAGTCGTCGAAGTCGTTCGCGACGCACTGCCCGCGGAGGCGGTCGGCAAAAGCGGGGAGGGCTTCGCCGGCCGCGACGTCGTACTTCTCGGGCGGGCGGGCGCCCTTTTTTGCGTTTTCAGCGAGGAACAGCAGGAGGAGGGCCTGGGCGGGAGAGAGCTTGACGCGCTGGCCGTTGACGAGCGCCTCGCGGCGATTGTAGCGAAGCTCGAGCGAGACGTTCTTGCGGGCGATGTCCCCGACGCGGCCCTGGCAGCGCTGGACCAGCTCAGTGAAGGTGGAGGGTTTGCGGACCAGGTCGCGCTCGAAGAGGCGGCGGAGGGCGACGAAGGGGATGTCCGCGAGCTGGATGCGGGCGTGGGCGGCGCGGACGGTCCGCTGGTCCGGGGTGAGGAGATGCTGTTGGGGCTGTTCGGGGAAATAGAATCGGGGTTTGAGACGGGGGTCGTCGAAGGGTTCGTTGACCAGCACGTGGGTGAGGCGGTCGGTTTCGCGGCCGAGCAGCGAGAGGCAGGCGCAGAGGAGCGCGCCCATGGTTTTGCGGCCGCCGGCCAGCGAGCAGACCAGGCGCGTGTCGGCGTCCTCGGTCCAGCGGCGGAGTTCGCCGAGAAGGAAATTGGCGGTGGCCTGGTTTTCTTCGGGAGTGCGGAGGTCTTCGAGCCAGTCGGCCCGGCCGGTGCGCGGGTTGGGGGCGGTGACCAGGCGGGCGGGTTCGAGGATGAGGCGCTCGTCGCGGGCGGCGTTGCGGCCGAGGATGGCGCGGCGAAGCTGCTGCCAGATATTGGGCGGGCTGGCGCCGGCTTCGGCGGGAGTGAGCAGTTCGCGCTCGAGCGCCTGCCGGCCGCTAATGGTGGTCACGACCACGACGCGGTCGGGAATGACCGGCGGCGTTTCGCGGGCCAGCGCCCAGACGGTTTCGGTGATGACTGCGGGCGACATGCCGGTGACGGCGAAGAGGATGGTGCCGGAGGGGGGACCGGCGAGGGTTGATTGTTGACCGCCGGCGGTTTTGGAGCGGCTGGATTTGGAGGTTTTCATGTGGTGGGGATGCGCGGCAGGACGGTTGGAGTGGAGGAGAGGGATGACCGGCTCATTCGGTTTGGGCGCCCGGGAGCTGGAGGCTGGGGGGGTCGGGCAGGGCGGTGCGGCCGGCGATGCCCTGAACGCTGCCATAGATTTGGATGGTGTGTTTGATGGCTTTATCGAGCTGGGCTTTGCGCTCGGCCCATTGCTTTTCGAAGGCCCGGCGCTCGTCGGCGATTTGCTTGTCCAGGGCGCGAAAGGCCTCGTCCAGGCCTTCGAGGTGCTGCCGGAACTCGACACTGCAGATGTAATCGTAGAGCAGCGTGGCCTTGTCCGCCCGGCCGGAATCCTGGGCGCGCTGACGGGCGGCATAAAGGAGGCCCTCGCGGAGGGCGGCGGCCAGCGCACAGGCAAAGGTCGGTTCGCAGACCCAGATGTCCTCAAGCCGGCCGATGCCGCGGACGGCCTGCGGGGGGCAGGTGGCCACCAGCACCGCCAGTTCGGCTTTGGCGTTTCGCTGGTCCTCCTTCAACTTTTCGATCCAGGCGGGTTGCCAGTTCTTGGCGCGCTTGCTTTCCCAGAGGATGGTGCCGCAGACGAGTCCGGCGGGGGTGCGGACTTGCTGCTTGATGTCGGCGCCGCGCTCGCCCTTTTTCACCTCGGTGATTTCGTCCGACGGAAACAAATGACGAAGGTCGGATTCCAAGGAGACCTCGAGGGATTCGCCTTGGAGCTGCATCGAGCCCTGGTTGGCGCGCTGCTGCAGGTCGGCGATTTGCTTTTGCAGGCCCTGGATGATCTGCTCTTTGTCGGCCAGTTTGAGGCGCTCGGCTTCGATGGCCTGCTGGCGGGCGCGCTCGGCGATGGCGGCCCGTTCGGCATCCAGTTGTTTGGTGAGCTCGAGTTTGAGGTTCTCTCTGGCCTCTTCGGCCGCCGCCTTTTTTTTGAGGAGGTCGAGCTGGGCTTCGCGGGCTTGCTTGAGCTGCTGATCCTGGCGGGCCAAGCGTTCCTGGAGATCGGTCATTTGAACCGCCAACTTCTCCTGAGCGTGGGCGGCCGCCTCGGCGGAGAGGCGCTCGCGCTCCGTTTTGAGGCGCTCCTCGACTTGGGCCTGGAGGGAGAGGGCCTGCTTTTCAAGGTCTTGTCTTTCCTGCTGGAGTTTGCGTTCGCGGGCCTCGAGCGCGGCGTTGTGTTCCTTCAGCTTGCGGTCAAATTCGGTTTGGATTTGCGCGCGGAGCCGGTGGGACACGGCATCGGTCAGAGGAAACTCGGCGCCGCACTTGGGACAGGTGATGTTAAGTGACTCATTCATGAGACAAAACTAGCAGACTCTTGGGCAAGCGGGCGGATTCGAACGTCGGGGAACGTCCAACGGACGCGGGGGGCGGTTGAAGGGCCGGTCATGCGGTGGCGCGGGTGCGGGCCTTGGTGAGCGCTTTAAGCGCGTCCAAGGAGGCGGGTTCATGTGGGAAAAGCTCGGTGCGCAAGCCTTCGAAGAGTTGATCCTTGAGCACAACCGCGAGGTTGCGGCTGCGGGCAAATTGCTTCGCCTGAAGTGGGAGGGGGGAACGGCGGACGCAGATGGCGCGGCCGAGCAGACCGGCGACTTCGCTGACGGCGAGCAGGTCCTCTTTGAGCGGCTTGAGTTCCTTTTCACGCAGCTCTTCGGTGAGGCGGTCGAGGTGCTCCCTGATTTGGGGCGAGAGTGGTCCCTGCTTTTTCAATTCCGCACGGAGGTCCTTGATGCGGCTTTCCGGGCTGATGCGGTCCTTGCAGTCCACCAGCCAGAGCTTGCCGCTCCAGTTGAAGACCAGGTCCAGCTCGCCTTCTTCGAGGCGCGAGCCGCGCAGGACGCGAGGGAAGAGTCGGATGCCGCGCTGGACCACCGGCACGCCCAGCTTTAAGAGCACCCAGGCGACGGTGTATTCCAGGCCGTCACCCGCGCGGGTTTCCGAGTCCGGCTGGTCCCAGGCGAGGAGCGCACGGAAGTCGTAGCCCTGTTTTAGGAGCGAGGGGAGGTTGTCGAGCGGCAGGTTGCGTCCCTGCTCATTGAGCTGGAGGCGCTGGCCGGGCCTGACAATTTCGGCGGCGTCCAACTGGCAGCGCAGGAGGGCCAGCGGCTCGAGGTGGCGCGCCAGGTGGGAGTCAAGCTGGTAGGCTGGTTGCGGCAGAAGGTCCGCGCCCTTGGGTTCGAACGGAAAGACGCGCAAATCGCGTTCGAGGTAAAAGCAGGGCACGCCGGCCAGGCGGCACCATTCGGCCGCGGCCAGCGCCATGAGCTTGTTGCCGCCGGTTAGATTGACCACGGAGTTGGCGCCGTCCAGCGACCGCTGCGCCGCCGCGTCCGCCAAGGCGTCCACAATCTCCTTGAACCGGTCGTGCGGCGCCTCCCGCAACGTGACAGCGTCCTGGGGAAGAATCTTCGATGATACCAAGAAGTCCTGCAACCGCTGCGCCGGGCGTTTGGACTCGGCGTCCTCCGCCGAGTGGAAAAGGAGCAGGCGGGCGGGCCGCTCGTGCAGCACGCTGAGCACCTGCGGCCAGACTTGGCGCGAGGCGAAGGAGATGAGGGTGCGGGGGGCGGGCATGGGGACGGGCGTGCTACTCGAGCCAGCGCGGGTTCAGCGCGGGAATCGGGTTGGCCTCGTGTGCCAGGTCGAACTCGAGGAATTCCGAGGCGATGGCTTTCATGTTGTCGAAGCCGTCGCGTCCGATGGCTTGGACGCCGTGAGCCAGGATGCTGGCGTTGCGTTTTTCGGTGGCGGCGCGCCAGCGGCTCCTGGTCCTGCCGGAAGCGTCTTTGGCTTCAATATCCGCCACCACCGCCTTGGCGCGGTCATGGTTGAGAGCCGCCAGGGCGCGATAAAGGTCCTCGAGGCCGAGCCTGATTTCGCCGCAGTCATCCGGCTGGCAGCAGGACAGTGCCTTTAACTGTGCGGGCAGTTTGTTCACGTCGGCGGCCTTGCACCTGCCGTTCACAAAGAGGCCGTTGGTCGCCGCCTTCAGCCAGATTTGGCCCTGCATTTCCATCGCGCGGTAGAGGCGCGCGGCGGCATCCTCGAAGCGGCCCTGGGCGGCGGTGCGCAGGGCGTTGTCCAGCAGCTCGCGCAGGAAATCTGGATGCGCCTCCTTGGTCTGGCAGCGCTCGCAGAGCGCCTGGGAGCTCCGGACGAATTCCAACAAACCGTCGTCGTCGCGCCCGTCAAATAACAAAGGCAGCTTGCCCCTGGCGCGCCCCAGCAAGTCCCAGGCCTCTGGGAAATCGAGCCGGTGGCGGGCGGCCATGGCCTCGGCGACGTCGGCCACGGTTTCAAACCGCTGCTCTTGGGGGACCCGGCCCGCGGCGTCGCGCAACACGTTCGCCGCGGCGTCAAACTGGCAGCCGGCCCACAGGTCGCGGGCGCGCTCGACCTCGCGCACGGCCAGCTCGCGCCACGGGTTGTCCTGGTAAAACACCCGTTCCTTGCCGTCGAGGGTGATGCCCAGTCCCTGCTTGTCCCGCTGGCTCCCGCCGATATAGGAGAATTGGTTGAACAGCTCGGTGGCGGCCAGGACCAGGGCGGCGCTCATGGTTTTGGCGCCGCCGGTGTAGTCCACCAGCACCTCGGCCGGGGGCACTTTTGTCTCGCGCAGAATGTCGGGGAGTTTGCGCCGCAGCTCGCGGTAGCAGGGCCCCAGCTCCTCGAACCGCGCCACTTCGATGAAGCGGGGGGCGGGGCGCCACTCGAGTTGGGCCTGGATTTGGTCGGCCAGCGGGCGGCTCTCCGTCGAGCAGAAATACCAGACATGCGCCGGGCGCTTCAGTTTCAGCGTATGAAGCACCGGCGCCGGCGTCCCGCCGACGGAAACCAGCGCGGCGCGGGTGGCGGGGGTGTTGGTCTCGGGGTTCATGTTACCTTTGATCGGGGGTGAGCGAGGGTGCGTGGGCGGATTGGGTTGGGTTGCAGCGCGGTGGGGAATTGCGGATTTGAAATTGGAAATTTGAAATCATATTGGTCCGCGCTCTTCGGCGTCCTTGCGCAGCGGATGGCCCGGCGGCAGCCGCCGCCGCAGTTCCTTCCGACACGCCGCCGCCCGCGCCTTCTCATCAAACTCCCGCCGGGTGCGCTCGTTGAGGTGCCGCTGCTGAAGGGGGCGGCTCGTCATGTCGCGATCCAGGTTGCGGGCTTCCAACGGTAACCTTTCAGGGCGTCGTGGGCTGTGTCGAGAGTGGACACGGCCGCAGGGGCCGCGAACTTTTTGGAAGTCTTGCACCGGTTCTTTACCAGAGGGTTTTGAGGTTGGGGTATTTGGAGAAGTGTGGATCGGGAGTGAGCACGGTCAGTCCGAGTTCCAAAGCGGAGGCCGCCAGCAGACGGTCGAAGGGGTCTGCGTGGAGCCGGGGCAGCTCCGTGGATTTCGCCGCCAGCAACCCGCTGACTGGTATCTCCCTGAGGGCATAACGCCGGCAGACTTCGGTAAACCACTCGCTTACCGGCCGAGGCAGAGTCAGTTTTCTCCTGGCCACTTTGATTCCCAATTCCCAGGCTGATGCTGCGGACACGTGTACCGCGGCGGCAGGGTGCGAGATTGCCCGGCGCGCCGGTTCAGAAAGCCGACGCGGGTTGTCCGTGAGCCACAGCAGGCTGCAGGAATCGAGCAGATAGTTCATCGGTATTCGGACGGCCATTCGTCCTCGCTCAGCGGCTCGGTCGGGTCGTAGTCAATGCTGATGGGCCTGAGATCCGGGTGGGTTTTGAGCCGGTTGACCGAACGCCGGGCGGGTGCGGAGAGTTGCGCAACCGGTTTGCCTTTGCGACAGATGACCACGGTTTCGTTGTTCTCCTCCACCGCCTTGACCAGCTTGGAAAGCCGGGTTTTGGCTTCATGCATGTTGACAGCGATCATACTTAGCTAACTTAGCTAGGCTTTCCGTCCCCCGCAAGTTCCACCGTGGAATAGTCTAATTCTCAATTTTTTCCCAAGTGTCCGGCCTGGATTTATGCCCCTGAAGCGCGCGGCGCGCCTCAGCGATCATCCTGTCATCCGGGGCGGTGACAAGCAGGCGGAGCCGGCCTTCGAGCCGGACAATCTTGAACTTCACTTTCGAGGCAAGGCGGGGGGTGCGACCAGCAGCTAAGCGGGCTCTCTCAGTATTGTCCATGGTCCCAACTCCCTCCAGCGCTGTGGATTTGGTTTGTGATTCAAGGCCTTTTCAGCCCGCTGGATCAGATCTATTGACCGGGCGATGGCCATGAGGAACAAGCCCGTCTTCAGTTCAACCACCTTGAACCTTACAGGCGAAGGTTTTCGGGGCTGTGCACCGCCAAAGAGATCGTCGGGCCCCTTCGGAGTGTCAGAGGCCGCTTCGCGCAGTTGCTCCCAAGTATGTTCCCCATAATTTTCCTCATTATGTTCCGCATTATAGCCAATCAGCGCAGCGGCCCAGCCTTTGTTAAGGAGCGGTGCCAGTAATTTCGCGAGTTGCGTTGAGTCGGCGGGAGCCCAATCTTCCTCGGGCCAGACGCTCCCTGCCGCGCGACTGGAGCGGCATCCCAAGGTCCCCGCAACCAGCCACAGGCGGACGCTATCCTCGGCCAAGCGCCAGTCGTCGTGGGAGCAGCCGGGAAGCCGCTGGAGCTGAATGCCCGCCCTGGTTCCCGGTGGCAGGGCCGGTCGTCGGCCCTCTTTCTTGTCCTTGTGCGGCAGCAAAGGGGCGAGCTGCTGGCTCGGCGGCAAGTTATCAGAAATTGTGAGGCTCACGCGGCTTCCATGGCCTTCCCCGCCGCTGGCGCTGCCCCAAATGCGGTTTGTGGATTCGAGGCCGAAGGCCGCGCGGTGCCAGAAGCGGATGTGACCGCGAATGGGTGGCAAGCGGAGCTCACTGTGGTTGGCTTTTCTGCCCTCCGCAGTGCCGCTGAAACAGGGCGTAAGGAACTTGAAGCGAAAGCTGATCGTTTTGAGATTCATTTCGGATACCAGTCCTGTTTGCGGAGTTCTCTCCAGTCTTTGCCTTTGGTGGAGTCTTTGAACTTCTGAAGCCAGTTGGCATTTTCGGGTTTTCGCAGCCGTTTCAGTTCTTCTTGAAGCTGGTTCCATTCCCCTTTGTTTTCTGCGAGGCGCAGGACATTCTTAAAGCTGGCTTCGGTATAGTCAGCCTTCAGAATCCTATCCGCCTCGGCCTTTTGCTTGGCCTGTTCTTGCCGTTTCCTCTCTGCCTCCGCCGCTGCTTGCTTGGCCTCTGCCGCTTGCTCTGCGGCCACCTTGGCGGCTGCTTCGTCCTGGGCTGTCGGCTTTCGGAAACGGCCGTAACCTGCAGCGGTTTTGGCCCCGATGCCGATCTGGGTCAACGCTTCTGTCAGCCACCTTGTTGTGGTTTGGATGAGGCTCTCTTGATCCAAGGCGCCAGGGCGAACGTAAAACGCAAAGCGCCATTGGGTGCCGGGTTCAACGCAGAGGAACGAGCTGGGGGTAAGCCTGGTCCTGTCCGATCCGTCCGCTTCGTGGTGAGGGTTGACGATATCGAGGCCCAGTTTCGGCGGCGTCACCGGAAAACCGCCCACAAAGATGACGTCCCCCGAGTGTTTGGAGCCATCTGCTGAATCGTCGCCGAAGACGCGCCGGGCGAGATGGTTGGGGAACTCCTTTCGAGTTTGAATAAACGCGGCGCCTTCGTTGAACGAGCCGTCGGATTGCTGGTTGGCCTCCCAGCAAGCCCAAGTGCTCAGGACACCTTTGAGCGCGGTTCCAGGGACCATCGGCAAACCGGTCGTGCGGTCCGCGCAAAGGCCAACGTTTTCCAACACGCCGGCGCGGCCCAGGTGGACGAGGAGGCGACTCTCCGCGACGAGTTTGATCACGGCACACCTCTTGCCATGGTGTTGTTGAAGGACCTCAAGAAAACGCTGAAGCGAGCTACAAGCGCCATCCAAATGAGCGGTGGCGTGGTCGTTGTAAGAGCGTATTAGCTCCTGAAGCGTGTCGGTTTTGGCGGTGGCCCCGCCGTCACGTTGGAAGCTGAATTTGTCGAGGCGCAGATGCCAGGCATCGCAGCCATTCTTGAGGGCCGCGGCTACGGTTGTGGTGACTGCCAGCATAGGACTTAGGCGACGAAACGTTTAAGGTAGTTCAGAAAGGCCAGGGCCTCGGCGGTGGCGCGGCGCAGTTGCGAGGCGTCGGCCTTGGCCAGCTCCTCGACCATATCCCGTGGAGTCTTCGCCTGCCTGAGGATTCCCTCGCTCTTCAGGTGCTCCATGAGTGCGTGCGCAATCTCGGACTCGCCCTGGTTTTTGGGCGTTTTAGTGTCCTCTTTCAGCTCCACTGCATAAGCCAGCGCTGCAAGCAGCCCATCGGTTCTGACGAGCATCGGGAAGCCGCTGACTACATTCCCCTCGTTCTTGCCTCCGAAGTCCTTGTCTTTCCAGCGGAGGGCAACCGCCGCTCGGCGTTGAGCAAGTGTTTGCGTTTTCATATCAATTCCTCGCGTTTGGCTTCGCAAAGTCCGTGGCCGGTCGTTTCGTCGCCGCCGATCTGAAGGATGAGCGGTTGCTTGTTCGAGTCTTTTCCGTCGGGCAAGACCACAGCAAGTTTCTCGTTGGGGTCGAAATCGGCGGAACCGACCTCCCGGTGAGGCGCCAAGACCGTAAGCACGGAGTAAAACAGAGCCTCGGAGGGGACGTTTTCCTGATTGAACAGGGCTGTGCCGGCAACCGTGCGGGAAGCCGGGTCAATCTTGATGCGCGTGACGACCTCGGTGCAGGTTGTGACGAAGTGCTGAAAGTTCTCGTCATTCAGCACGGCCAAGCGTTTGCCCAAGGATTCCGACCAAAGCGGGTCGGCGCAGACAGCTTTCAACTTGTCCGCGACAGCCTTTGCCTTTGCGCCGTCAGTCGGTTGCGTGGGGAGCGCATATTCTTCCAGTACCACCTGCGCCTGGCCCGAAATCGTGAGCGTTGAATCACCAGGAACCACCGCGTGATCTGGGGGTGGTTGCGGGACGTCGAACTTTAGACCCGTGTCCCGCTGGAAGCGGGCCAGCACCGCCGGACAGGTCAGCCAAGCAAAGCACCCCGCCAGCGAGCGGACCGGGAAGGCGAGGATCTTGCCCTCCATGATCTGAACACAGCCGGCATGGCTGACCTGTTTCTTGCTGTCGCCGTCAACGAAGGTTTCGGCCGCGCCGAAGAGCACCTTGGCCTCTTCCGGGATGCTGCTGGCGCGCGCGTGTTTTCCGTCGTCAAAAACCTCCCGGGCACGCTGGAGCAGGACGCCTTTGAGACTGCTGCTGGGAATGACCGGGAATCCGGTAATGCGCTCGCGCATAATGGGCAGGTCCACCACATCCACCGAGGTGCCCGACCCGACATGCAAGGGCGTGCGCGTGTAAAGAGTCAACAGGTGTCGTTTAATGTTGTGAGTCATAGGTTGGTTTTAGGAGTGCATGAATTGTTTGGGGTGGGAAGAGCGTGTTCATACGAAAACCTCGCCGGCCAGAGCTTCCCGCCCGCCTCGCATGCCGACCCGGCGG
>CAZVYG010000019.1:0-25892 GCA_964631605.1 uncultured Verrucomicrobiota bacterium | reverse complement strand
CCGGCCAGAGCTTCCAGCGGCGCGGAAGATTGGTGCATGCCGACCCGGAAGCTCACTACGCCGTAGCCGCAGCCTTTTTCGCCGTAGAAATCCGAGCGGGGTTGCCAGTGAAGTTTCTGCGCCAGAGCGGCGGCCGTGGGACCGTCTTCGCACAAGAAATAATAGACGCTGCCCTCCGGAACCGCCAAAAGAGTTGGTTTTGCCCGGCCTTCCACCACGTCCCATCCTGACACTGGCCGTGGCTTGCCGAGACACCAGGAAACGAGGCAAGCTCGGCCAGGAAGGTCAAAACAAACCCGACCGACCGGAAAGGGCCCTCCAGGGCGGTTCGAACACGTGTCCACGCACCACCCCGGAAGACTGCCCTGAGAAAAGATGGCTGGAGTCAGCAGCACCCATTTGAGCAGCGCCGGGCCGGAATGCGAGGGTGAAGGGGGCACCGCTTTGAGACGGTTGAACTCTTTGGGGATTTGCGGTGCGCCCGCAGGCTCGTGCCAAACTCGGGCCAGGCGGAACTCGCCTCCCAGCAACAGCCAATCCAAGCGGCGAAGCTTTTCGTCCTCGCCATTGGCGGTGGCTGCCGGATCCCCGAGGCGGAGTTGGACCGCAAATCGTGTCTCATTGGCTGGCCGCAAGAAACTGCCGGCATAAAGCTGTCCTTCCGTGGCCGCGAATTTTGCCGGGTCAATCTCCACCCCGATTCGGTGTTCGGACACCCAAAGGCTGTTGGTCTGAACGGGCCGGAAGTCCCTGCAAATGCCCGCCTCGGGTCCCTCAAGGTAGTCCCGCATCTGTGCAACAGTCCACCACCCGTCCAGCCGCGCACGCTTGTCGGGGGGGGTCACGGCCACCGGCAGGCAGGGGGCGCGATAGGTAAATGGGCGCGTCGCATCTTTCGGCGCGGCTGCGGATCGGTCGTACAGGAGTTGGAAGCAGCACAATTCCTCCCCCGATGGCGCCGTCAGCGCGTCGCGGGGCACAGGCAACAGCAAACCCTTCGCGGTTCGCCAAGGAAACGGGCCCACGCTCTGAAGCGATCGGAACGCCCGGGAAGCGATGAAAGTCTTGCCATCGTGCCCATCACCGTGCCAGTTGCCCTTGCGGGCTGCCTGTGAGGGACGCCCCTCCTCCCTCTTGGAGTGGACCAGACCGTTGTTGGCGCGAAGCAGGCTGGCACGGAACGCCTCATGAATTGTGCTGGGAAAAGGGACTCGACACCCGGCGCCCGTTCCTTGTCCTGCGGACATGGGGACGGCATCACGGAAGAACAAAACGTCGGTTGGCTCGATTAGTACGTTGATCATCTTATGAGGTGACTTCAGAGGTTCCAATACGGTCCATGAAGGCCCAGGCAAGCCAGAAGTGCAGAAAGTCACGAGGTGGCAACGCCTCGATGAGACCTGAACACCAACACTCCGCCAACTCAGCGGCCTCGGAATGGTTGCAGCCGCACTGCCTGCGAAGCACGTGCCGAAGCTCGGCCACAGCCGCATCCTTGAGCACGGGGTCCCACGACTCCGCGTAACGCGCTCCCGTTTCGCTTCCCCCGATGATGACGAGGTTCTTAACGAGCGACGCGTAACGATGGGCAAAACGGCGGCTTGGGCCATGGGCCTTTGATTCAAGGTCCCCCCAAATCGCGACGGTCCGATCAGCCCAGCGGGCCGTAAACCCGACTTCCTCTCCCGATCGCTTCAGGATTCGCAGCGAGAAAGCGGCCTTGCCAGAAATGCTCTTGGCCATGGCCTCCGCGTCGCGAGCGGCTTGGATGGTCTCCTGCATGGGTGAATGGACGTGGCCGATCGCCACCCCCACCGACACCGTGGCGCGCGGCCCCATGAGCATCAAAGGCCAATTGGGTTTGAGGTGGGCGGCCCTTCCCACAGCACCGGCTGCTGGATTGAGCGTGAGGAAACCGGCAGGATGCCTCCTCCAGTCTGCCGGATAAAGGAACAGTCGCTTCAAGGCTTCTTTGGCCCGGATCGAGGCCGCGGCTTCAGGCGAGTCTGGATGCAGACCCCGAAAAGCCAACTGGAGTGCCTGGGCACAATCGAGAGCTGTTGCAGCGGGGGTCATGGCCAGAACGTCGTCGCCGCCGGCGTAAATCAGTTGGCCGCCAAACTCAGCGACGATGGGACCGGCACAATAGAGGCTGAAATTAGCCAGAGCCTCTGAAAATGCGGCATGATACCCCGGCGATAGGGGTCGCGGGACTTTGTCCGCTGATGGCAGCGCGTCCGCGGTTTGCGGCCACTTGGCTCTGAAGTAGTCCTGTGCCTGTTGCGCAAGACTGTTCACCAGGGGCGCAGCCTTCGCCCCGCTAACCCACTGCCCCACGTTATCACCGTCCATGTGCAAAACCGCGTAATAATTCACCCCGCCGTTAGCATCGGCGGAAATCGCCTTCTCGATTTGGGCGATCTCCGGGACTGAACTGAAGTCCGGTCGCCAGGTCTCCCATTCGAGGGTGTCGTGCAAGTAGGCCTCCGACCACAGTCGTTTAATCACCGTAATGGCTCCATACAATTGGGAGCCTTTGAACTTGCCGGGGCAAACCTCGCGCAGTCTTTGCCAGAACCGCTCATGGTCCGGGCCGCCCAACACCTCGTTTTGCCCATCCAAATGGTCTTTTGGCACTCCGTCCGCAACGGGAGCTCCTGCCAAGTGCCACGGGGCAAAGCTGCGCGCATTTTTCCGGGCGGCAAACTTCCAATCCGTTGTCGCGAAGTGCAATGCCCAGGCGAATGCCGAATTGGAGCAAGGCCCGTAGTCCTCTCGTTCCCCCGAGGGAATAAACTCTTCAGCCCATCTGGCCGCCAGCTTGAGAGGGTGTTTCTCCCAGCCTCCGTGGAGTGGCGGCACCCCCTTGGAGGCATTCTCCATGGCCGTTCTAGCTTCGGTCCAGGCATGGACGACCCAGTCCACCACTGGGAACCGGCGGACTTGAGAGTCCCAGTGCGAGTCCCAGCCTGGCAGAGACTTTCCAACCTTTTCTGCGATGAACGCCCTCACCCGCGACTCAATGATGCCCCAAGTTTCCCGCACTTTCGCCTCCGCCTGCAACGCCAATTGTTCGCATTGAGCTGCAGGCGCCAGCACCAAGAAACGATTTGGAAGGTTAGGTGTGAGCAACTCGTTCGGGTGACTGCTTCGGAGCCTCTGCTCGGCGCCAAGAAACCCATGCTTCCACCAGTAATAGTCCGCCAGGGGTGCTCCGCGAAGCTGCGGAAATACGATGGTGTCAGGTCCGATTTCCGTCGCGATGGCCAGCATCGCCTCCGCGACCAGAAAGCTCAGCAGGTAGCTGCCGGACCAAAGGTCCAATGTGCTTCGGGCTTGGCTGATGAATTCCTGAACCGGTCCAATCTGGAACATTAGGAAAGCTGGTTTTCCGCCACACACCGCAAATGCCGCCGCGAGGCTGTTGTGGTGCCAGAGTGTATGATCTGGAATCCGCGTATCTGCCACCAAGTAGGCCAGGTGCGGGTTGCGTTCACGGGCTGCAAGCTCGGGCCAGAGCCGCCAGGCAGCGATAAACTTCCGTTGCCAGTCTTCCGGGTCGGGAAGCGCAACCGCATCCAGGGCGCTGGTCAGCTCTTCCTCCAGCTTGGCGGCGGTTGGGGGGAAGGTGCTGGGATTCAGCACGCCCCCGCCCAACGGGTGCCGAAACTCCATCCAAGTCTCTTTCCAGTCCACGCGCAGCTTGGATTTTGCCGGGTCGGGAAAAATCAACCGGTCTGCAGCCGCAGCCTGCCAGTCACTTGCCCGCTCGAAGTCTCTGAACGCTTCAGGCGAAAGCCCGCAACGGTTCAGAAAAGACTCTCGCTGCTGCTCATGCTCTGCGATGCGAGCCGGCTTGTGGGGTGGATCGTGAAGAAAAGCCAGGAGCTTGTGTTTCCAGTTAACCATCTGACAGATTTCCTTTCATCCTACTGACCTCGGATTACAGGTTACGGCGAGGTTTCTGCAAGGCAAGCCCATTTTATCGTGACGCCGGGTTTGGCTCGGGGAAGGGTGTTGCCGCGCCTGGCCGCGGCGTTCCGGCGCTGGCTTGAAAAACTCCTCGCCTCGGCGCAACGGGTCCAACCCCCGGCGGCTCCTTGCCCGATGGCAAGGAGTGAAATGGATCATCATCCCCATCACGGCTCGACCGGAATACCGGCCCGCCCGCCGCCGCCCGCAGGGCGAAGCCGGGATTATGCGCTTGCCAGCGGGTCTTTCGGGAGCACAAATGGAGGTGTTCCGTCTAATGTAGGGAAGTGAAACGTGTGAACGCTATGAACCAGATCATTGGGCTTGTCGCCCTTTTCCTTTTGTGTATCCCCTCGGCCATGGCAGCAAACCGGGACTCGCAATGGAAGGCTGTCGAGGACGCCGTCCGCAAAGGACTGCCCAAAACCGCCATCACCAACCTCGAACCCATCATCCAGGCCGCGCTCAAGGAAAAGGCTTACGCCGAGGCAGCCAAGGCCATCGGCCAAAAGATTTCCCTCGAGGGCAACATCGAGGGCAACAAACCCGAGGAGAAAATCATCCGGCTCGAGGCGGAAATCGCCAAGGCGCCCAAAGAGCTGGCGCCCGTGCTCGACACCCTCCTCGCCCATTGGTACTGGCATTACTTCCAGCAGAACCGCTGGCGCTTCCTGCAACGCTCCGCCACCGCCCAGGCGCCCGGCAGGGATTTCACCACATGGGATCTGCCCCGCCTGTTCGCCGAAATTGACAAGCAATTCCAGAAAGCGCTGGCGGCCGAAAAAGTTCTGAAGGCAACCCCCGTTGGCGATTGGGACGCGCTGCTGGTCAAGGGCACCATGCCCGACAGCTACCGGCCCACGCTCTACGACTTCATCGCCTGGGAGGCCCTGGACTTTTACACCTCCGGCGAACAGGCCGCCACCAAGGCCCAGGGCGCCTTCGAGCTTTCCGCCGAAAGCCCGATTTTCAGCACGACCAGCGAGTTCCTGGCCTGGAAACTGCCCAGCGAGACCACGCCGTTGGTCCGGGCCATTTGCCTTTACCAGGACCTCCTGCGGTTCCATCAGAACGACCCCGCGCCGCGCCTGGCCTTTGCCGCGGCAGACCTCGAGCGCCTGACGTGGGGCTGGAACGCGGCGTTCGGCGAAGACAAGAACGCGCGCTACAAGGCCGCCTTGGACCGGTTCATTGCCGAGCACGCGGACTTCGACATCACCGCGCTGGCGCTCGAGCGCAAGGCCCTCGTTCTCCAGCAGGACGGCGACCTCGTCGAGGCCCGAAAGACGGCCTTGCGCGGAGCCGAGCTGTTTCCCAACTCGCCGGGGGCGAAGCTCTGCCGCAATCTGGTTACCGAGATCGAGGCCAAATCGTCCACCCTTACCACGGAGCGGGTCTGGAATGCGCCGTGGCCGAAGCTTACCGTTCGTTATCGCAACCTGACCCACGTCTATTTCCGCGCCATTCCGTATGACTGGGAGGTGTTCCTGCAAAAACGTCACAACCGCCCCGAGCATCTTAACCAGCAGGAGCGAAAGGAGGTCCTGGCCAAGGCTCCGGCGCTCGAATGGTCCGAGGCCCTGCCTCCAACCCTCGACTACAAGGAGCGCACTTTCGCCGCGACCGCCCCGGGCAATTTGAAACCGGGGTTCTATTTCATCGCGGCCAGCCATGACCCGAAGTTCGGCGAAAACGACAACGTCGTGTCCCTGGCGGACGTCTGGGTAAGCGACTTGTCGCTGGTCACCCGCCAACGGGCCGGACGACTCGAAGGGTTTGTGCTGCACGCGCGGTCCGGCGAGCCCATCACCGGCGCCAAAGTCTTCGTCTGGCATCTGGACAACAACGGCAACCGGGTGGCGGACCCAACCCTGACCACGGACGGGGACGGGTTTTTCAGCATGAAACCCGGGCAGAACCGCGGTTACCTCTTCCTGGCCCGGTTCCAGGACCAGAGCCTGGCGAGCGCCGACGACCTCTGGGGTTCCGGCCGCGAACCGGAACAGCCCCAGCCTCGCGCCCAAACCGTCTTCTTCACCGATCGCGCTCTCTATCGCCCGGGCCAGACCATTCACTACAAAGGCATCTGCCTGTGGGTGGACCAGGCCAAAGACAACTACGAGACCCTTAAGCGCGAGTCCCTCACCGTGGTGTTTCAGGACGTCAACGGCAAGGAGATCGCGCGGCAAAAGCATCAGGCCAATGATTACGGCTCGTTTTCGGGCAGTTTCACCGCGCCGCGCGACCGGCTCCTGGGCCAGATGGCCATTACGGTGGTCGAGGGCCGGGCCGTGGGTTTGACTCATTTCCGGGTCGAAGAATACAAACGGCCGAAGTTCGAGGTGGTGCTGGATGCGCCCAAAACCGCCCCGAAGCTCAATGAGAAGGTCAGCCTCACCGGGCGGGCGACCAGTTACACCGGTGCGGCGGTGGACGGCGCTGACGTCCGTTACCGGGTGGTGCGCGAGGTGCGGATGCCCTGGTGGTGGGGATGGTGGCGCGGAGGTTTTCAGGGCGGAGACAGCCAGGAAATCGCCCATGGCCGGGTCACCACCGGCACTGATGGCTCCTTCACGATCGAGTTCCTCGCCAAACCGGACCCGAAAGTGCCCGGGAAGGATGAACCGACTTTTGTTTATTCCATCACGGCCGATGTAACCGACAGCGCCGGCGAGACCCGCTCGGACAGCCGCAGCGTCCGTGTCGGTTACACCGCGCTGGAGGCCACCCTCAGCGCCGCGGCCTGGCAAGTCGAGCGCGAGCCCGTGGGCCTGAAGATTTCCACCCGCACCCTCGACGGCGAACCGCAGGTGGCCGAAGGCAGCGTGAAGATTCATGAGTTGATTGCCCCCGCCACCGTGCGGCGGCTGCCCATCGGGGGCGAGGATGGGAATCTGGACGGGCGGCCCGATGACAACCAGTCCGATCCAAGCCAATGGCCGTTGGGCAAGGTCGTCGCGGAAAAAGGGTTCACCACCAGCACCAACGGCGCCGCCGACCTCGCCTTCACGCTCAAGGCGGGCGCTTACCGGGCGGTCCTCGAGACGCAGGACCGCTTTGGCAAAAAAGTGACGGGGATGCTCCAACTGAACGTGCTCAATCCCGAAGCCGCAGCCTTGAACATCAGGATCGCCCACCTGCTCGCCGCGCCCCGCTGGGACGACCTGCAGCCCGGCGACCAGTTCATGGCGCTGTGGGGCACGGGCTATGACCAGGGCCGGGCCTTCATCGAGATCGAGCATCAGCACAAAATGTTGAAGCGCTTTTGGACCAGCCCGGGCCGGACGCAGCAGCAAATCACGCTGGCCGTCACCGAGGCGCTGCGCGGCGGGTTCACCCTCCACGTGACCCAGGTGCGCGAAAATCGCAGTTACCTGGTCTCACGCCGCGTCGAGGTGCCTTGGAAAAACAAGGAGCTTGAACTCAAGTGGGAGCATTTCCTCTCCAAACTGCAACCCGGACAAAAAGAGACCTGGACAGCGGTGATCACCCCGCGGATTTCGGCCGGTGCCGATGCGCCCGAGAAACTGGCGGCGGAAATGGTGGCGACCCTTTACGACGCGTCGCTGGACGCGTTTGCAGCCCACTCCTGGCCCCGCCAATTCCGGGTGTTCCGCGTGGACCACTCGACCGCCAACTCGCAATATGCCAACCAGCCGAAAGGGTTTCAGCATAGCTTCGGGAGTTGGGCTCGGAGCTATGAAAGTGTCCTCATCACCTATCGCTCGTTCCCTCCGGACCTAACCGAAAACCTGTGGCGCTTTGGCTGGCCTAACCGCCGCTATGGTCTGGCCCGGAGCCGGGGCGTGGACGCTTATTTGGCGGAAGACAAGATCGTGGGCGACGTCGCGGCGATGCCCATGGCTGCGCCTCCGCCCGCAGCCGCCGCGCTTGAGCTCGCCGATGCGGGCATTGCCGGCAAAGTGGGCGCGTCCAAAGAGGTTGCCCTGCTCACGGCCCTGCCAGGCGCCGCCAAAAGCGAAGCACCCGCCGGACCGAAGCCGGACCTGAGCCAGGTGGCCGCGCGCAAGAACCTCAACGAAACCGCGTTTTTCTTCCCGCATTTGACCACCGACTCGAACGGCGTGGTGCGCATGACCTTTACCATGCCCGAGGCTCTGACCCAGTGGCGTTTCATGGGCTTTGCGCACGATCGTTTGGTCCGCAGTGGCTTTCTGCAAGCCGAAGCCGTCACCCGCAAAGACCTCATGGCGCAGCCCAACCCGCCCCGATTCCTGCGCGAGGGCGATACCGTCGAGTTCACGGTCAAAGTCTCGAACCAGTCCGACAAGCCGCAGCGCGGGCGGGTCCGGCTGACGTTCAACGACGCGCTGACGGCTCAATCGGCCGACAAACACCTGGGCAACACCAAAACCGACCAGGCGTTTGACATTCCCGCGAGAGAATCCCGCAGTTTCTCCTGGCGCATTTCCGTTCCGGACGGCTGCGGCTTTCTCACCTACAAAGCGGTGGCAGCAACCGACGCGCTTTCGGATGGCGAAGAAGGCGCCGTGCCGGTTCTGTCCCGCCGCATTTTGGTGCGCGAGTCGCTCCCGTTGCCGATCCGCGGGCCGGCCACCAAAAAGTTCGAGTTCACCAAGCTTTTGAAATCGGGCGGTTCCCGCACCCTGCAGCACCAGGGTTTGACCGTGCAGATGGTGTCCAACCCGGCGTGGTACGCGGTCCTGGCCCTGCCCTATCTGATGGAATATCCCTACGAGTGCTCGGAACAAGTGTTCAACCGTTTCTACGCCAATTCCCTCGCCCGCGCGATCGCCAACAGCGATCCCAAAATTGCGCGCGTGTTCGAGCAGTGGCGCAACACCCCGGCGTTGGACAGTCCGCTGGAAAAGAACCAGGACCTTAAGAGCGTCATGCTCGAGGAAACGCCGTGGCTGCGCGACGCGCAAAACGAAAGTCAGGCCCGCCGCAATGTCGGCATTCTGTTCGATATCAACCGGCTGGATTCGGAAATGGGGCGAACGCTCCAGAAGCTGACCGAGATGCAACTCGAGGACGGCTCCTGGCCGTGGTTCCCGGGCGGACCCGGCAACGACTACATCACCCTCTACATCACCACCGGCTTTGGGCGGCTCCGGCACCTGAAGGTGGATGTCGGGGTCGAGCCGGCCATCCGGTCCCTGAACCGGCTCGACGGCTGGATGCACGAGCATTATGAGCGCATTCAGCGCCGGGCCGACCCGGACCAATACGTGCCCAGCTCGACCGACGCGCTCTACCTCTATGGCCGCAGCTTTTTCCTCCGCGACCTCCCGGTCAACCCGCGGCACAAGCCCGCGGTGGAGTTCTTTCTGGCCCAGGCGCGAAAGCACTGGCTCAAAACCAACAGCCGCCAGACCCAGGGACACCTGGCCCTGGCGCTGCACCGCTTCGCCAAAGCCAACGGCACGGCCGATTCAACCCCCAAATCCATTCTGGCCTCGCTGAAAGAGCGCAGCGTTTCCAACGAGGAGATGGGCATGTTCTGGCGCGACCTCGAGTTGAGCTGGTGGTGGTATCGCGCTCCGATCGAAACCCAGGCCCTCATGATCGAAGCCTTCGACGAAGTCGCCCAGGACCCCCAGGCCGTCGAGGATTGCCGCGTCTGGCTGCTCAAACAAAAGCAGACCCAGGACTGGAAAACCACCAAGGCCACCGCCGACGCCGTCTATGCCCTGTTGCTGCGCGGACGCGACATCCTCTCCAGCGACGCGCTGGTCGAGTTGAAACTGGGCGGGATGGACCTCACCCCCGGCAAACGCCCCGCCCCCAAGGCCGGCGCCGCCACCCGGCCGGTCGAAGCCGGGACCGGCTTCTACGAGGTCCGCTTCACCGGGCCGGAAGTCAAACCCAAAATGGGGGACATTACCGTGAAAAAGACCGACCCGGGGGTCGCCTGGGGCAGCGTGCATTGGCAATACCTCGAGGACATGACCAAGGTAACCCCCTACGAGGGCACTCCCCTCAAGCTCAAGAAGACATTGTTCATCAAATCCAACACCGCCCGCGGCCCGGTGATCGAGCCGGTCAAAGGCCCGGTCCAGGTCGGCGACGAACTCGTGGTGCGGCTCGAGCTGCGGACGGACCGCGACATGGAATACGTGCACCTCAAGGACCAGCGGGGCAGCGGCACCGAACCGGTAAACGTGCTGTCCCGTTACAAATACCAGGACGGCCTGGCCTATTACGAATCCACGCGCGACACCGCCAGCCATTTCTTCGTGGATTACCTCCCCAAGGGCGTTTACGTATTCGAATACTCGACCCGCGTGCAGTTGCGCGGCGAGTACCAGACCGGCGTGGCCGAGATTCAGTGCATGTACGCCCCCGAGTTCAATTCACACTCCGAGAGCCTGCCCCTGAAAGTGCGCTGAAGCGTGGCGTGGACTCACGAAGCCACCGGCACGGGATGCCCCGGCGTCTCGATGGCCACATACACCACCTCGGCCTGCGTAACGCGGACGGTTTCGTGCGGCGGATTCCCCCGCCTCGCATCCACTGTCACCCGGACGGTAATCGAGGTGGTCCCCACCCGAATCGTCTCGGTATAAAAACTCACCAGGTCGCCCACAAAGACCGGGGCGATGAACTTCACCTCGTGCATGGCGACGGTCACGAGTTTCCGCTCGGAATGCCGCCGCGCCTCGACGGTGCCCGCCTGGTCAATGTAACTCAGGATGATGCCCCCGAAGATCGTGCCCAGCGGATTGGTGTCCCGCGGCATCATCACCACCCGGATGGCCGGCTGCATTTCGGTTGTCGGATTCATGCCCCCAGCATAAGCGGGGACCGGCTGCGTTGCCAGCGGCGATTGCCCTACGCCGCAGCCTCGAGCCGGCGGCGGAAGGCGCGGCACGCCTCGGCAATATCCGGCGCGTTGAGAATGGCGGATACGACACAGATCCGCCGCGCCCCGGCGGCGAGCACCTCGTCCAGCGTGTCCAGATTGATTCCCCCAATCACAAACCAGGGGATCCTCACATGCGCCGCCGCCCATTGCACGTAGTCCAGCGTGACGGGCGCCGCCGTGGGTTTCGTGCCGGTCTGGTAAACCGGCCCGACCCCAAGGTAGGCCGCGCCGGCGGCGATGGCCCGGGTGGCGCCCTCCGGGGAATGCGTGCTCAGGCCGATCCGCGGTTGCCGCGGCGCGGACGGCAAGTCCCACACATGCAGATAGCCGCTGTCGAAAAAATCCTCCTGGCCCAAATGACAGAACTCGGCGCCGACCGCCTGGGCAACCGACAGGTGATCATTGATCACCAGGCCAACCCCCGCCGCCTGCGTCACGGGCAGAATCGCCTCCGCCATCCGCAGCACTTCGTCCACGGGCGAATCCTTCGCCCGCAACTGGACCAGGTCGGCGCCACCGTCGCACAACTGGCGCGCGACTTCCGCGGGCGCGCGTCCCGCCAAATACAGGGTGTCAACAAATGTGTAGAGCCGGCAGTCAGTCAGGGCTTTCATGGCATCTATTGGTTCACAGCGTCCGAGGGCAGGATGCGCCGGGCGAAGAGCAACCGGCCAAGCCGGCGCTGGTCCCGGATCGAGGAATCCGGGTCCAGGCTGCTGACCTGCACCCGTTCCGAGGAATGGATAAAACATTTGTCCTGAAGATAAATACCGACATGGGTCACGCGCGGCGGGCGGCCGTCCGCCGCTCGGCGGCCAAAAAACAGCAGGTCCCCTTTCCGCAACTGGCGGAACTCGGCGTCCAGGGGCACTGCCATCCCCTGCTCGGCCTGCTGGCTGGCGTTGCGCCGAAGCTCAATCCCATTCAGGAAAAAAACCAGCTTGGTGAAACCCGAACAGTCCAGGCCTTTGGGCGAATTCCCGCCCCACAGATAGGGGCGGCCCAACAACTGCCGCGCTGTCCGCTCGATGGCCTCGGGCGCAGGCCTGCGGGTGGTTTTCCAGAGAGCATAGGGCTCGGCCGACCCGCCGGGCAGAAAGCCGCGGCGCCCATCCGGCAGCTCCACCTCCAGCCAGTCCTGCCGCCGGCCTGCCTTTTTCACGAGATTGCCTGCCACCACGTCGGACACAGGCGCGGCGTCGGCTGCCGGCTGCTCGCGGACAACCTCCTCCCAGGCGGTGACGATGAGCAGTTCGGACTGGTTCCAGGCGTCTAATTCGGCTTTCGAGCAGCGGACGAACGTCCCTTCCTCGAGCCACGCCCGGTAGCCATCCGCCGTTTCGATGAAGAACCAGGAACCCGCCTCTTGCCAGACGCGGACGCTGTGCCCGAGCAATACCTGGGTTCCCAGTTCGGCCTTGTGCTCGGGCGCCTCGCGGGCGCTGGCCACACTCAGGCACGAAATGCCCCAGGTTTCCTGCGCCAGCGCTCGAGGGGTAATGCGCGGCGCGGGACGATTCGCGGGCGCCTCGGCGCCGGGTCCCGGAGTTGACACCGAAAGGCAGCCGGTGCCCAGGCCGCCGGCGGCCAGGGCGCCCAGCATCACTGTCAGCGCGGGAAACAGTCTCATAAGGTTATTCCGAAAACAGGAATTGCAGGTCCTCCAGCGTGAGACTCTGGGTGAATTTCGCCTCGCCCAAAACGTCCTCGGCCAGAATGCGCTTGTGTTTTTGCAGGGTGCGAATCTTTTCCTCGACGCTGTCCTTGGCGAGGAGGCGGTACGCGATGACTTTGTTGGCCTGGCCGATGCGGTGGGTGCGGTCAATCGCCTGATTTTCCACCGCCGGGTTCCACCACGGATCAAACAGAACCACGTAACTGGCGGCGGTGAGGTTGAGACCAAATCCGCCGGCTTTGAGCGAAATGAGAAAAACCGCCGGTCCGGGAGCATCCTGGAATGCCTGGACCAGTTCCCCCCGGTTTTCGGTCTCGCCGGCAAGGTAAAAAAAGGGCCATTGCCGTTCTTCCAATTCGGGTTTCAGCAACGCAAGCAGCTCGACGAATTGGGAGAAGACCAGCACTTTCTGGCCTTCCTCCATCAGGGGTTCGAGCAGGTCGAGCAACGCTTCGGTTTTGGCGCTCGCGGCGGCCGAATCGGGTTTGACAAGCCGGGGATGACAACAAATCTGGCGCAACCGCAACAGCGAGGTCAGGAAGTGGAACTGCTGGCGGGCCAGTTCCTGCTGGGTCCTGATCCCCAGCAACAACTGCCGCGCCCGCTTCAACTCCGCCCGATAAAGGGCTTCCTGTTCGCCTTCAACCTCGCAGAAAAGCTCCTCCTCGACCCGCTCGGGCAGGTCCGAGGCGACCTGGGCCTTGGTGCGGCGCAGCAGGAAAGGCCGCACCCGGGCCGCCAGGCGCTGGCGGGCGAAGGGATCGCCCTTGGCGTCGTAAAGCCTGCCAAAGTACGTGCGGGAACCGAGCACGCCGGGCATCGCAAAGGCCATCAGGCTCCACAGATCGAGCAGCCGGTTCTCGATCGGCGTGCCGGAAAGGACCAGCCGGTGTTCGGCGCGGAGGGCGCGGGCCACCTGCGCGGTTTGCGAGGCGGGATTCTTGATGTATTGGCCTTCGTCAAGGATGACAGCCAGCCAGCGATGGCACTTCAGGCCGGGCCCCACCAGCCGCAATTGGCTGTAGTTAATGACATGGACGTCGGCGCTCGCAGTCTCCGCCGGCAGCCGCTCCAGCTCGAAGGCGCGCCAGGCACGAACCCGCAAACCCGGCGTAAAGCGCGCCGCCTCCGCCTGCCAATTGTCCATCACACTCTTGGGGCACACCACCAGGGCCGGCGCGGCCGTCTCGCCCGCTTCCGCCCGAAGCCAGAGCAGCCACGTCAGGGTTTGCAGCGTTTTGCCCAGCCCCATGTCATCGGCCAGGATGCCTCCAAAGCGGTTGACGGCCAGGTACGCCAGGAAATGGAACCCTTCCAATTGGTAGGGGCGGAGCGTCGCGGTAACCCCCGCCGGCAGCTCGGGCGTCACCCGCATCCGGATTTCGCCGGCGCGACGCTGCAACTGTCGGACTTGCGGCTCGGGCAGGAAACTGGCCGCCGCAGGGTCCGCCAACTGGAGCGCATGCAGCCGTTGCGGTTCGGCCGTAAGCGCTCGCGCGCTCAGGCCCAGGCGCGCCATCCGTTCATCCTCCTCGGGCGTGACATCATACGCCAGCCGGCGCCAGCCCTTCCCTTCCAGCCGGACATAGTTTCCGCGGGCCTTGAGCAAAAGTTGAATCTCTTCGGCGGTCAGCGTGGTGTCGGATACGTCGAGCACCACGCGGAGATCGAACCAGTCAATCCCGCTCTCCTGAACGTCAAACCGCACCTTGCCTGAAACCGCGGCATTCGCCAGGGAAGCCAACTCGCCCTCCAGATTGACCGTGACGTCGGGCGGGAGACTTTTCAGCCACTCCGAAAAACGCTCAGGGAAGTCGCGCCCCACCCGGCACAGCAGGCCGTCTCCCATAGGCGCCCCCATTGATTTGAGCGGCTCCAGCAGACGGGCGAACTGACGGAGCGTGGCCGAATCGTGCAGCGTGATAACGCCGTCGCGCTCCCCCTCCGCCGATGGGCGGCGGTTGCGCTGCGTGACCTCGACCCAGTTATAGCCAAACCACCGGAGTTGGCTGCCATCCGCCGCCCGCGCCACGGCGGTGACTCTGCAGGTTTCGCCCCGGACGCCCTGGGCGGGAGGGACCAGGCTGCAGTTGATGGTGACCTGGTAGGGGACCAGGCGAATCCGCTCCTGCAAACGGGGCGGCAGCCCCACCCCCAGCTTGCGCAGAAACACAATCCCGTCCGCGTTCTCAATGGCGGCAGCGGGAATCGAGTTGGCCTCTTCCACACGCAGCAAGTACCCCGGCACATCGGGCCCGCTAAACACGGCGTCAGCCGCCAGGTAAAGCGTCGGCTGCCCTTCGAGCGCGCGGATCAGAGGCGGCGGCGGCGCGCCGTCGGCCTGAACCAAACGGATGACATAGTTGCCATCGGGCTCCCCGGGAGCGGTCAGTTGCCACCGGAGCGGTTCGGCCGGGCGGCGCAGCGGACAGCCGGCCCGATTGACAAACCGCGACTCGAGCAGCGGATGGCGCAGAAGCTGGGCCAGGCGCCGGAGCGTCGCCGCGTCCGCGTACTGCCATTGAACAAACGCCAGGTCCTTGTCGAACAGGGACTCGAAGAATTGCCAGATCATTTCGCCCTCGGGCGTGAATTGCACCGCTCCCTCGTCATACTCGGTTCGCAAGCTCCGAAACTGACTCCCCTTCAGCGGTTCAAAGGCGCCCTCTGGATTTCGTTGTATCTCCAGCCCCGCCGCTTTTGCGTCAATCACGACCCGCAGGTCCAGGCGCTGAACCGGCTTGGAACTTTCCGCATCGAGAAACGGTCGCACCCGCTGGAACGACTCCTTCCATTGCTCGATCTCGCGGGCGCGCTGCCACTCGGCCCGCCGTTGCTCGACTTGCTGAAAGTCGGTCACCGGCCCCATCAGTTCGGGAACCGGCACCTCCTGCCGGTGCGCTTCATACGCCACGTGGAGCCAGAATTCATACTCGTTGGTGGGCAGGCTCGGCCAGATGCGCAGATAGCCAAAATGGAATGAGCCAGGCAGGGGCATGCCCAGCGCGGCGAAGTCCTCCGCCGTGATCCCGCCCCGGTTGATGCACCGGCCATAGACCTCATGCACCTGCCGCAGGTAGCGCATTTCCTCAGGCTTGAGCCCCCGCCCCAGCGCTGCCATCAGGCGCCGCGCCAGTTCGCTCGTCACCGCCGGGTCCGGCCGAAGCCGGGCCGCCGATACCGCCGCCGCGCGGCCCGCCGTGCCGCCGCTCAGCGAGCGCACGGCGGTGGCTCGATGTTCGGCCAGCAGACTGCGCATGGCCGCAAACACGTGAGCGCAATCGCAATCCCTCTCGCAGGTGCACCAGCCGCTCCAACCCGCGCCGGGCTCATACACGAGCTCGACCTGCTGGACGTCCTTCGCTGAACCCACGACCGCCGAGTAGGCCACGCCCGGTCTCTTCGCCGCCAAATCTCTCACCGCCCCGCCCGAAAACAAAGCTTCCCCCCCGCGCCGGCTGGCGGGGGAAAACCCCGACAAAAAGTCCTGCGCGTCGTGCGGGTCGCTGATGAGGAATGCATCACTCACCCGGACAGTATAGCAGCCGCTGCCACGGTTCCAAGAACCGACCTGAGACTTTGCGCAAGGCTCGGGGCGACCGCCCGGCCCGTCCAGCACCAACCTCC
This sequence comes from uncultured Verrucomicrobiota bacterium, assembly GCA_964631605.1. Lineage (GTDB taxonomy): Bacteria > Verrucomicrobiota > Verrucomicrobiia > Limisphaerales > UBA8199 > JARKQH01. The sequence continues at coordinate 9,768 of CAZVYG010000019.1, read as the reverse complement.
GGAACCCGGCATCTGACCCGAATCAATTGTGTGGTTTGAGCGGGCGGCCGGCTTTAGAATGCGGCTATGCAATGTTGGATATTGACCAGGGGACCCGGCCTATGACGGTTCCCGAGATTTTGAAGGCCTTGGAAAGTCCTGGACGCAAGTTTCCCGAGGCGGCGGTGAAGGCGGCAGTAGAGCAGCGGGAAGCCATCACGCCCGAGCTGCTGCGGACGGTGGCGGCCGTCGCGGACGACCCGGCGGCCTATGCGAGGCGATACGACTACTTGCTGCATCTCTTCGCCCTGTACCTGCTGGCCCAATTCGGCGAGCGCCGCGCTTATCCCCTTGTGCTCCGGTTGGTTGGCGGCCCCAGCCAGGCGGTGGATAACCTGCTCGGCGACACCATTACCGAAGGCTTGTCCTGCATCACGGCCTCGGTTTTCGACGGCGAACTCGAGCCGCTGATTCGCGTGGTCCTCAATCCCCAGGTGAATGAGTTTGCGCGAGGCAGCCTGATCAGCGCCCTCGTCCTGCTGCATTTCGAGGACCAGTTGACCCGGGCGCAACTGGTGGAAATCCTGCAACGCTTTTGGCGCGAGTTGGAGCCAGAAGACATTCCCGGCTGGACCGCCGTGGTCTGCGCGGTGGGCGATGCCGGCCTCCGCGAGTTGATCCCGCAGGTTCGTGAGGCGTTCGCCGCGGGGCGGGTAAATCCGGACATGACCACCTTTGAACTCCTGCGCGCTGACGTCTTCCGCCCGCGGCATCTGCTGGTGTCCAAGTTCAAAACACATAATCATCTGGTGCGGGACACGGCTGAAGAAATGTCCTGGTGGGCGTGTTGGGATGAAGAATCCGAGGCGGAATTCGACCCTGCCGGTTTTGAGGACGATTGGACGCCCGAACCCGGTGATTCGCCTCCCCCGCCGGAGGCTGCCGTCTCCGCCGCGCCCAAAATCGGGCGCAACGACCCCTGCCCCTGCGGCAGCGGCAAGAAGTATAAGAAATGCTGCCTGGGGAAGCCCTCCGCGGCCGATCCCGGCAGCGGTTAGAGTCCGCTTCGTGCCAGCGCCTCGAATACTTCCACGCTGGCTTTCGTCTCTCCTTGGGCCGGCAATCGGGCTTGTCTTGAGTTGGCGGTCCGGCTTAAATAAGCGCAAGCCAGCTTGCTGGCATAGAGACTGATAATGAAACCGATGCAGAATTCGTTCCGTCGCCCGGCGCCACGCGCCGCGCTTTCCGTTGTTTTAGCCACCCTCGTGAGCGGCGCCGCTGTGTTGGCGGCCGACCAGTTGGTGCCGTTGGACATCAAGCTGCCCTCGCCGGCCTTCAAGGGCACTCCAAAAGACATTCAGCTCAGCTCTTATGTCGAGCCGCTTTCCGACAAACCCCGGCCGCCAATGATGGTCCCCGCCGGCCTGAAGAACGTTGCGCCGGAAGCCAAGGTCTCCAGCAGCGACAAGAACGCCACAGCCGACATTCTGGCCAAGCTGGTGGACGGCGACAAAGAAGCGTCGGACCAGAGCATCTTCTACCTGCGCAAAGGGACGCAATGGGTGCAGTTGGACCTGGGCAGTCCCCAGGAGATTTTCGCGGTGGTGATGTGGCACGCCCACAACGCCGCCAAGGTCTATCACGATGTGATCGTGCAGGTGGCCGATGACCCGGACTTCATCGAGAACGTCAAGACGGTCTTCAACAACGACCAGGACAACACCTCCGGCCTGGGCGTGGGCACCGACCGCGAGTTTTTTGAGACGCACGAGGGAAAGCTGATTGACACCAAGGGCGTCAAAGGCCGTTACATTCGGTTTTATTCGAAGGGCAGCACCGAAAGCGCCCTGAACGAGTACACGGAAGTGGAAGTGTACGGGCGCCCGGCCAAGTAACCGGGCGACTCCCTGGCGCAACGCCCGTCCCGGACGCGGCTGCGCCTCGGCCGGGAGGAAGACGAGCATGGAGGATACACGCGCGATGAGCCGGGTATCCTCCATGGCGTTTGGGGACGCTGTAAGTGTGTGTGGACCGCCGGCCGGGAGGGGCTTGTGAACCGGTGGGTGGCCCTGGCCCTGCTTGCCGCCCTTGCGCTCGGCGCGGTCCTGCGCCTGGCGCATCTGGAGCGCCGCCCGTTACACAATGATGAGGCGGTCAACGCCATCAAGGTCGGCGAGCTGTGGAACACCGGCCGCTACGTGTATGATCCCAACGAACATCACGGCCCCACCCTCTATTACGCAACGGTTGCTTTCAACCGATTGACCGGCGCGCCCGATTTCAACCACTTTTCCGTAGCCCGTTTCCGCCTGGTGACGGTTGTGTTCGGGCTGGGAATGATCCTCCTGCTGCCGCTGATCGCCGACGGCCTGGGCCGGCGCGCCACCGTCTGGACCGGCCTCTTGACAGCCCTCTCGCCGGCGCTGGTTTATTACAGCCGCTACTACATTCATGAAATGCTGCTGGTCTTCGCGACGTTGCTCGCGCTGGGGGCCGGCTGGCGTTACTGGCGCACCCGCAAGGTCGGCTGGGCCGTCGTGGCCGGTGTCGGGCTGGGCCTGATGCACGCCACCAAGGAGACTTTTGTGCTGTCGTGGGCGGCGGCCGGTATCGCCCTGGCCCTGAACCTGGCGTGGAATCGCTACGTGGATGCCAGCGCCGCGCCGCGCCCGGCGCCGCCGCTGAACAGGCGTCATCTCGCCGCCGGACTGGGTGCCTGGCTGGCGGTGGCGCTGGTGCTGTTTACTTCGTTCTTCACCAACGCCAGCGGCCCGCTCGACTCGATCCGCACCTATTTCCCCTGGCTCCAGCGCGTCGGCGGCGAGTCGCCGCACCTGCATCCCTGGACATTCTACCTGCACCGGTTGCTTTGGTTTGATCCGGGCAAAGGCCCCCCCTTCACCGAGGGCTTGATTCTGGCGCTGGCGCTGCTGGGGGCCTATGCCGGGTTCGACCGCAAACACCTGGGCCGGGCCGACGCGAACCTGGTCCGCTTCCTGGCGCTCTACACCCTCGCCTTGGCCGGCATTTACAGCCTGATCGCCTACAAGACCCCGTGGTGCCTGCTGGGTTTCTGGCACACGGCCATTCTGCTGGCCGGCGTGGGCGCGGCCGTGCTGTTGCGCAAACTCCAGCCGCAGGCGCTGCGCGCCGGGGTGAGGATCCTGCTCCTGGCCGGCGTCGCCCATCTGGGCTGGCAGGCCTGGCAGGCGGCCATCGTTTATGGCGCCGACCGGCGCAATCCCTACGTTTACGCCCACACCTCCCCCGATATCCAGCGCCTGGTCCAGACCCTCGAGAAGCTGGCCCACTCACACCCGAACGGAAGGGGAATGGTGATCAAGGTCGTTGCGCCGGAAAGTGATTACTGGCCGTTGCCCTACTATCTCCGCAGCTTCTCCCGGGTCGGCTGGTGGGAGGCCCTGCCCGAAGACCCTTACGCGCCGGTGATGATCGTCGCCGCGGGGCTCAACGCCCGCCTGGACGAGAAGAAAACCCATCTCATGGTTGGGTATTTCGAACTTCGCCCCGAGGTCTTTCTCGAGCTCTACGTCGAGCTCGACCTCTGGAAAAGATATCTCGCTGACAATCCGCCGAACCCGGATTGAAAGCAATGGCGGTGAAGCATCGGGTCGTAAGGTGTGACTCGTGATTCGAGGAGCGGACGGCGCCGGATTCAGGCTTTGCCGCTGACCGCGGCGAATCGGGCGAGTTGCTCCGCCGCCGGTTTCCAATCCGCGTCTGCGTTAGCCACGAAGGCGTGCAGCGCGGGCAGGGCCGCTCCCCAGCAATGCGCCACGGGTGCCTGCACCGCCTGCGCCGCCGCGGCGGGTTCAGGCAACCGCGCCTCGACGGCCAGGGCACCGCCGAAATCCTGAATTGCGGCCAGCAGCGGCGCGCGGGCCTCCTCCTGAAACCCGGTTTCCGCCAGCAACTGCGCCATCTTCAACTTGCGCGCCGCCCGCTCGCGGCAGGCTTTGGCCCGAGCTTGTTCCTCGGGGGAAAGCGGAGCCGCGCCGCCGGCATCCTCCGTGGGGAAGAGCGGGCGGGAGGCGCGGGTGGTCTTGCTGATGAGGGCGGCGGCAATGAGCCGCTGAATCGCCTCATCGGCGGCCCGGTCAATGACCTCCAACTGCACGGGGGCCAGGGGATCACTCTTGCCCGGCCCGAAGAACTGTTGATGCAGGCTGGCCAGGGCTTCGCGCCAGTCGCCCGGCGCGCGATCCACCACGGCCACGATCACTGATTGCGCCCCGCTCTCCGGATAGCGTTCCTCGCATCGGACCAGCGCGCCGCTGAGCCGTTCGGCGGCCAGTTGCGCAAACGCCAGCGCCGGATCGGCGGGTAGTTTCCTCCCCGCCGCCGCGCCGGGTTTTTGCCCGGCGTCGCCGGCTCCGTGCGAGCCGTTGGCCTGAGCCGGGCTCCGCGGCGTCACCAACTGGTGCAGCCGCTCGAGCAAGGCCTGCCGGCCGCTGCGCAGCTTGATTTCCTTCACTTCACCGGGGCGGTCCAGCACGCTGGCCGCAACGGCCTGTTTGAGAGCCAGGGTCTCGAGCATGCGATGCTCGATGGTGTCCTCGGAAATCAGGTTCACGACGGTGACGGGACGAGTCTGTTGCTTCCGCCACGCGCGGGCGATTCGCTGCTCGAGGCGGGCCGGGTTCCACGGCAGGTCGCAATTGATCACGACGCTGGCATTCTGCAGGTTCAGGCCGGTGGCGCCGGAGTCGGTGCTGAGAAACACGCGGGTGGCGGGGTCCTGTTTGAACACGTTGATTTCGGCGCGGCGTCGTTGCTGGGGCACGCTGCCGGTGTGCCAGGCGTAACCGATGGCGCGGCGGCGGCAAAGTTCCCGCACCAACTCGAGCATCCGCTCCCACTCCGAAAAGATGATCACTTTGGCGTCGTTTTCCCGGCACTCCTCGAGCACCTTCTCCAACTCACCCAGCTTGGGACAGGTCCGGTCCTCCGGATCGAGGATGTAATTCGTATCGCAGATCATGCGCATCATCGCCAGCTCGCGCTGAAGTTTTTCCTGCTCCTGGCGGGTCAGGGGGCGGCGGAGGGCGGTGTTCACCAGCCGGAGCACCTGCTGCTCGTGCGGGGCGTAATTCTGGCGCTGAAGTTCGCTCAGCGGCACGAAGTGGTTCCGGTCGGTCCGCTCGGGCAGCTCGGTTTCAACCTCCGCCTTCCGCCGCCGCAGCAGGAAGGGCTTGATACGCTGGTGCAGCACATCCAGATTGCGGTAGCCCACCGGCCGGCCCCGCTCATCCAGCTCGTAGAACTCGCGGTTGAACCGGAACAGTGGCCCCAGCACGCCCGGGTTGAGGAAGTCCATCAGCGAATGGATTTCATCAATCCGATTCTCGATGGGGGTGCCGGTCAGGACGAAAGCGTAGCGGCTGCGGAGCCGCTTGATGGCCTGGGCGGTCTTGGTGCTCCAGTTCTTGATCCGCTGCGCTTCGTCCAGCACCACCACATCCGGCGCCAGCCGGCTGTTCACATCCAGCGCGTCCGCCAGCATCTGCTCGTAGTTGACGATGGTAAAGAAAGGGGTGTCCGGCGCTGGGCTGTAGGCCTTGAGCCGGCGCTGTTTGCTCCCAAATACAATCCGATAATCCAGCGGCGTAAACCGCCGGATTTGCTCCTCCCACTCGGTTTTGAGCGAGGCGGGGGTGACAACCAGGACGCGGCGCGCCTGCCCCAGCCGGTGCAGCAGGGCGCAGGCCGCAATGGCCTGAATCGTTTTGCCCAGCCCCATTTCGTCGGCCAGCAGGGCGCGCTCCGTGAAGGCCAGGTGCAGCATGCCCTCGCGCTGGTAGGGAAACAGCGGCACGGTGGTTTCCTGCGCCGGCCATTCGCCGCTTTGCACCTTCAACTCATACTCACGCCGCAGGTTCTTGCGCTCCTGGAGCTGCCGCCGATGCTCGAGCCACGGCCCCACGTCCTGGGAAATCCTCAGGTGCGGCAACGCGCGCGCCTGCAGTTGTCGCAGCCGCTCCACCGCCGACTCCGGGGAAATGCGGCTCAGGCAGCCCTCGGCGTCGAACACCCCCCGGAGGGGGGCGGGGAGCGGGGCGCCGTCGAGAATCCGCAGCGAATCGCGGGCGCCAGCCACCACCACCTCGATCCGCGGCGAGCCGCTCTGCTGCGCGGCGCGGAATGCCTTGGGACGACGCGCCTCCAGATGCAGCAGCACGGCTTCGACATGCTTGCAGGTGCCCAGGCCGTTGATCCGGAAATCCACGCAATCGCAGGAAAACTGCCGGCTCCGCAAGTCCCGGATTTCGACCGAGTAGCTCAGGCCGCTGCCGGACTTGACCCGAAAATTGGAGAAAATCGGATGTTCAGGCGCGAGGTTGCTGATGATGAACGACTCCTCGCGTGCGCGCTGCCGCCGCTTGTTGATCTCATCGGTATCCGTGGTCCGCCAATCAAATGTCGGCGGCGGTTTCTCCACAACGGGTTTTTTGCTGCAAATCGCCATTGCCCGCAAGGATTGCGCAGAACTTGCGGAAGTCAACACGCCAGCCGGGCTCATCGCCCAAAACCGGCTAAGCCTTGGAGCGAGGCGGGGTCGGCCGGGCACCGCCGCCGGGCGGGTTTGATTCTTGGGCCGAAGCGGCTTAAGGTGCGGAGGTCGGTCGGTGAATCGCAAATACCCTGGCAAGCCATGGACGAACCAACTGCCACGCAACGCGCGGAGGCTGCCGTTTACCCCGGGAGCGGAGACGGCCGCAGTTTCCAACACGAGCGGCCGTTCCCTCAAGCCCTGTTGGACGCGCTGCCGGCGCATTTGGCGGTGATGGACTTCGACGGGCGGATTGTTGCCGTCAATGAACTGTGGCGGCAATTCGGCCGGGAGAACGGCGGGGCCGGAAACCTGGGACTGGCGGAGGGAGCCAATTACCTCGAGGCATGCCGTCGCGCCGAGCAGGCCGGGGAACCGCTGGCGGGGCGCACCTTGCGGGGGCTGGCGGACCTGATCGCAGGGCGGAGCGAGCGGTTCGTCCTGGAGTATCCCTGCAACAGTACGGCGCGCCCGCGATGGTTTGAGCTCCAGGCCTTGCGCCGCCCCGAGCTGGGGGGGCTGTTGCTCGTCCACACCGACATCACCGAGCGCAAGGAGGGGGAACAGGCCTTGGAGTGGGAGCGAGCCAAGCTGGCCGCCACCATTGACAGCATGGTGCAAGGGGTCCTGGTCACCGACGGGGAAGGGCGCATCCTGCGCATGAACCCGGCGGCGCACGATTTCGCAGGCTTGACAGACTGCAAGGAATCGCACATGCCCCTGGCGCGGTACGCGGCGGAATTCGAAGCGCGGCACGCGGATGGCCGGATTATTCCGCCAAGCGATTGGCCGCTGGCGCGAGCGTTGCGCGGGGAAACCGTGCGGGACTTTGTCATGTACGCCCGGCATCGGCCCACGGGCCGGGAATGGTTTGGCGCTTATAATGCCACGCCCTTGCGCAACGCCGAGGGAGCCATTCACCTGGTGATTGTGACCATTGACGACCTGACCGCCCGCCGGCGCATGGAGCAGGGGTTGCGTCAGGCCGAAGCCTGGCTGCGCATTGCGACTGAAACCGCGGAATTGGGAGCGTTTGATTACCACCCCCAGGAGGACAAACTGGTGCTTTCGGAGCTGGCACGCCAGCACCTGGGCTGGCCGGTGAAACCAGCCGCAGCGGAGCCCGCGCCGGTTTCGGGTCGTCACGGCACCCGCGGCCGGGTCGAGGAATTGATGCGACAAGCCCTCGAGCCGGGCAGCGGCGGCGAGGTGGCCACCGAATATGAAGCCCTCAATGCAACGGATGGGTCGGAACACTGGGTGCTGGCTCGGGGCAAAGTGCTCTTTAATGAAGCCCGCCAGCCCGTGCGCTTTGTGGGCACTACGCTGGATGTCACCGAACGGCGTCAAGCCCACGCGGAACTCGAGCGCCTGGTCGCCGAACGGACGGCCCGGCTGCGCGAGACGGTTGGCGAGCTCGAGCATTTCTCCTACACCATCACGCACGACCTGCGCGCCCCCTTGCGCGCCATGGAGGCGTTTGGACAGATTCTGCGCGAGGAATATGCCTCGCAGCTCGATGACAAGGGCAAGGACTTCCTGCGCCGAATCGTGGACTCCGCCCGGCGCATGGACCGCCTGATCACCGACGCCCTGAGCTACAGCAAAGTCGTCCGGACGGAAATGGAGCTCGAGGCGGTGGACCCCAACGGGTTGCTGCGGGGCATGGTTGAAACCTACCCCGAGTTTCAGCCGCCTCGCGTTCGCATCCAACTGGTCGGCTCGATTCCGTCCGTGCGCGGCAACCCCGCGGCCTTGACCCAGGTGTTTTCCAACCTGCTGGGCAACGCCGTGAAATTCGTCGAGCGCGGCAAACAGCCGGAAGTGCGAATTGGGGGGGAACGGCAGGGCGCGCACGTCCGCATCTGGTTCGAGGACAACGGAATTGGAATCGAGCCCAACCAGCAGGAAAGAATCTTCATCATGTTTCAGCGCCTCAGTTCCGAGTATGAAGGAACGGGCATCGGACTGGCCCTGGTCCGGAAGATGGTCGAGCGGATGCGGGGCAAGGTCGGCGTCGAGTCGCAGCCCGGCAAGGGAAGCCGATTCTGGGTGCTGCTCCCCGCCGCGGATGAAACCGATTGACCGCGGCCGCGATTCCCAACCGTTTGCGTCTGGCTCAAACCAGGCGCGCCCAACTCAACGGCCCAGGTTCGGACCAGTGCCCGCCATTGACGAGAAACCTGCACACGACTGCCCGACGTTCTGTGCCAAAAAGATTGTTACTCGGGAAGCGGGTGAGCGATTCGTGCGAATCGGCCCCCCTGGTTGCCAAAGAAAGAAAGAAAACGGTGCCAAAGAAAACGGTTGACATTTCGCGACTTTTTGATCAAAATGGCCGCAATCAGCAGCACAAACAACCAAGTTGAAACCATGAAAGCTTCTCTTCTGGCATCGGTTGTGGTACTGAACTCAACCGTGGCAATGGTGTCTGCGCAAACCACGATTTTCTACGATGACTTCGACAGTTACGCCGATCAGGCAGCCTTCAACGCGGCTTGGGCTGTCGGAATCGTAGGCACGGGCGGGATTCTGTCCACAGAACAGGCATTCAGCCCCTTGCAATCCATCAAGCAGGATCTATCGGCGCGGGCAAGTGGCCATGACATCACGCCCGTTTCGGGCTCGGACACGCAGCCCCTTGTCTGGTCGTTCCGCTTTTATGATTCGACCCAGCAAGCCAACCTGCGCCAGTTCGCGACCATTCGCGATAATTCGCCATCTCTGGTGCAGTTGGTGGCCATCGGTGCGTATAACGACACGACTTTGACGAAGAACTTGATTACGGGGGACCCGGTCACAGCCACTGACTTGAACACGTATTATGCCTGCCGGGTGGCCTTTTCGCCTGGCCCGAACTGGTTCCTGTTGAACGCCGCAGGGGTTCCGACCCGCAGCACGGGATGGCATGAGCTCAAGGCGGTATTCGGGGACACGAAAGTGGATTTTTTCGTGGACGGCATCCTTGGCATGGGCGGCATCTCCTACGCCGCATCGGCTGGAGCCATCACTTTTGACCGTGTCACAGTCGGCTCGGGGCTGAGCTCGGCAAACGGCGTTGGGTATTACGACGACGTGCTGGTACAGTTGATTCCGGAACCGTCTGCCCTGGCGTTGTTGAGCCTGGGCTTACTGGCCCTCCTGAGCAACAACCGGCGGCAGTGACCCGAAACATTAGCGAGCCGCACGAAAGATCACTTTAAGGTGAGATTTTGCTT
>CAZVYG010000018.1:0-65153 GCA_964631605.1 uncultured Verrucomicrobiota bacterium | reverse complement strand
GCAAACAGCCGAAACCTGGACGGGCGCGCGGACCTGCCTGCCGCCGCACGGCCGCGCAGGTCTGGCCGGGACACTGCCTGGCGCCGTGGGTTTGGGGAAAGGAGGATGCCCGTGAGCCTGCCGCTGCCTCCCGTGCTGGTCGTGGACGACGAGAAGAACATGCGTTTGTCGCTCAAGACCGTGCTGACCTCGGAGCGATACAGCGTCAAAGCGGTCGAGTCCGCCGAAGAGGCGCTGCTGCTGCTGGGGCAGGAGGATTTTTTCATGGTGATCACGGACGCGCGGCTCGGCGGCATGAGCGGCTATGAATTCCTGGCCAAGGCGCGCGCGCAATGGCCGGACCTGCAGGTGCTGATGATCACCGCCTATGCCACGCCGAAGCTGGCGGTCGAGGCCATCCAGGCCGGGGCGGTGGATTATCTGCCCAAACCCTTCGCTCCGGAGGAACTGCTCCATGCGGTTGCGCGGTGCGCCGAGCGGTACCGGTTGCTTCAGGAAAACGCCCGGTTGCGGGCTCGCAGCGATGAGACCTGCCGGCTCGAGCAGATCATTGGCGAATGTCCCAAGATGCGGGAACTGCGGCAGCTTATCCAAACGGTGGCGCCAACGGATGCGCGGGTGCTGGTGCTGGGCGAAAGCGGCACCGGGAAGGAATTGGTGGCCGGGGCCTTGCACAACTTGAGCCAGCGCGCCAAAGCCAGCTACGTGCGCATCAATTGCGCCGCCATTCCCGAAACCCTGTTGGAAAGCGAGTTGTTCGGCCACGAAAAGGGGGCGTTCACGGGCGCGCTCCGCCAAAAGCCCGGCCGGGTCGAAGAGGCCGATGGCGGAACGATTTTCCTGGACGAGATTGCCGACATGAGCCGGCCGCTGCAGGCCAAGCTCCTGCGGTTTCTGGAGGACGGCAGCTTTACGCGGGTGGGCGGCACCCAGGAACTGCGGGTGAACGTCCGGTTAATCGCGGCGACCAACCGGGATATCGTCAAAGCGATCCAGGAAGATCAATTCCGCGAAGACTTGTTTCATCGGCTCAATGTTGTTCAGTTCCGCCTCCCCCCCCTCCGCGAGCGGGGCGACGATGTCCTGCTGCTGGCAGACCATTTCCTCCGCATGTTCGGCGCCACGATGAACAAATCGCTGCGCAGCCTCTCCCGCGCCGCGAAACAAAAGTTGCTGTCCCACCGCTGGCCGGGCAACGTGCGGGAATTGCGCAACGTGATCGAGCGGGCGTTGATTCTTGAGACGTCGCCGGAAATCCAGCCCTCGAGTCTTCCGGATTTCCAACTTGAGGCCCGGCTGCAGAAACCCGGCGCGCCGGCCGCGCCGGCCGGCGAGTCGCTCGACGAAATCATGGCCCAATACGAGCGGGACCTGATTGCCGGCTTGCTCGAACAGCATCATTACAGCTTGAGCAAGACCGCCGAGCATTTGAAGATCAGCCGGCACGCGCTGCGTTATCGCATGCAGCGCCTGAACATTCAACCCGGACCGGAGTCGGAGGAGGAACCTTCGACTCCACCGGCGAAGGATCGTTGAGATGAGAAGCAGGAGCGGTTTTGACACTTGGACGTCGTTGTGGGCGTCATTGAAGGAGAACCTGTCGGACCTGGTTTTGCCGGCGGCGGTTTTGCTGCTGGTGTCGGTCGTGGCGTCTTATGTAATCATCCGCCTGCGCCGTCGCCGGCGGCACGGGCACCATCATCACCGGCATTATTCGCGATCCGGACATCCGGCCGAAGCGAAAAGCAGCGTCTCGGAATCCTCCGGCCGCTCGGGACGCCGCCGCCACCACCACCATCGTCCACGCAATCCCACGCTGGCGGAAACGGGGGGATTGCCTCCGGTGCGCAGCGATCCGCCCTCCACGGGTTGACCCATGGAGGAGAGCCGCACGATCACGCGCCGCAGCGCATCCAATCTGGCGCTGGCGTTTATTCTGCTGCCGCGGGGAAAGCGCGACGCCATGTCCGCGCTTTACGCGTTCTGCCGCGAGGTGGACGACGTCGCCGATGACGAGTCGGTGCCGGTGCAGGAGCGTCGCCGACGGTTGAACGACTGGCGCGACGACCTCTCGCGCACGTATGGCGGAATCACCCCCCAGCGGCGGGTGCTGCGCGAGCTGCAGCCGGTGATTCAGCAATACCCTCTGGCCGCCGCGCACTTTGAAGCCTTGCTGCAAGGGGTTGAAATGGACCTCGAGGTTCGCCGCTACCCCGACTATGAGGCGCTGGATCTTTATTGCTACCGCGTTGCCTCGGTAGTGGGACTGCTGAGCATCGAGATTTTTGGTTACACCAATCCCGCCTGCCGCGACTATGCGGTGTACCTGGGCAAAGCGCTCCAATTGACCAACATCCTGCGTGACGTGCGCGGCGACGCCGAACGGGGCCGGATTTATTTGCCCCTCTCCGAGCTCGCCCGGCAGGGGGTTGCCCCGGAGGAAATCCTGCGCTTCGAGTATTCAGACCGCTTTTACGAAGCGGCGCGGGCGGTCAGTCTGAAAGCGCGCCAGTTTTACCGGCTGGCCCGGGAGACCCTGCCCGCCGCGGATTGCCGCGCCATGATTGCCGCCGAGCTCATGGCAACCGTCTATTGGCGGCTCCTGCAAACACTTGAAGCCCGGCGGTTCGATGTCTTTGGCGCCGGGACGGCGCGGTTGAGCCGGGCGCAGAAGCTGGCGTTAATTGGAGCGACCTGGTTTCGACTCAAGGCGGGGCCGGGGCGGGGCAATTACGGGGTGTAACTCGCCTGTCGCAGAGAGGATCGCCGCATGGGTTTGCCGCGCCATGATTTGCAGGGCGACGCACGCAGCCGGGGCCCCGCGAGGCCGGTGCGGCGACTGGTGGTGAACGCCGACGATTTCGGGCGATCCGCCTCCATCAATGAGGCGGTAATCCGCGCGCACCGCGAAGGCATTCTCACCTCGGCCAGCCTCATGGTGAACGAGCCCGGCTGCGCCGAAGCGGTGGGCCTGGCCAAAGCCAGCCCCCGCCTGGGCGTTGGTCTTCACTTGAGCCTGGTTTGCGGCCGCTCGGCGCTGGGACCGGACGCTATTCCCGCCCTGGTGAACGGGGAGGGGCGGTTCGCCGACTCGCCGCTCTGGTCCGGGTGGCGCTATTTCTTCCAACCCGAACTCGAAAGTCAATTGCGGGCGGAGATTCGCGCCCAATTTGAAAGGTTCCGGGCAACCGGTTTGGCGTTGGACCATGTGAACGGCCATTTGCACATGCACCTCCACCCGACCGTTTTTGGCATCCTAATGGAGGAAGCCGGGACGCTGGGAATTGAACGTCTGCGCCTGACGCGGGATCCGCTCTGGCTTAACCTGCGGCTGGCGGCCGGCCGGCTCGGGTATCGGCTCTCACACGCCTTCCTGTTTGGCTGTCTTGCGGCGTGGGCGCGGCCGGCGTTGCGCCGAAGGGGCATTGGGCATGCCCAGGCGGTTTTTGGCCTGCTGCAGAACGGGCAGGTGGACGAGGATTACCTTTGCCAATTATTACCACGCTTGCCGCCGGGCGATTCCGAGCTTTACTCCCACCCCTCGCTGACAGACTGTAAGGACGAGTTCGACGCGCTGGTCAGTCCCCGAGTTCGGAAATGGGTGAGCCGGCTCGGCATCCAATTGGTTCGATATCAGGACTTTTGAAATGGTTAAGTTGCTATTGATACTGATGGTGGGGCTGGTGTTGGAAAGCACGGGGGTGGTGTTTCTGAAGAAGGGCATGATGCAAATCGGCGATCTTCAGGCGGTGACCCTCGCCGAAGTCTTCCGGGTGCTTCGGGAAGGGGTGGTGAATTCCAACATACTCCTGGGGGTGTTTTTCGAAGCGCTCTTTTTTGGCTGTCTCCTGTTTCTCCTGGCGCGCAGTGAAGTGAGTTTCTTGTGGCCGCTTTCGGGTCTGAGTTTTGTGTTTGCGACAGTGGCGGCGATCTGGTTCCTGGGTGAACAGGTTTCCAGCATCCGGTGGGCCGGCGTGGTATTGATCGTGATCGGAGCGGGATTGATCAGCTACAGCGAACAGACGCGCACGCAGGGTTTGAGGATGGCCCCTTCCCGGACCGCCTCTCCCACCCCTTCCGGCTCACTGGACGCCACCGCCGCGTCACCTAGCCCGGCTCAAGCCCGTCCCGGCGAACCGACTCCCTCAAGCCAGCCCTGAGGGTGGCTCGAGCAGGGCGACCAAGGCCTGCGCCAGCGTTTTGGCTGCCGCCTGGGCTTGCCGCCTCAGGCGCAGGAGTGCCGGGATTTTTCCAGGGGCGGCGGCCAACGCAGCCGAGAGCTTCACCGGATCCAACTGCAGGTGTTCGTTCAGGAGCCGGTTGAAATCCAAGGGCAGGTTCTGTTGTGCCGTGTCCAGAATCACGCGGACCGTGGCACAAGGAATGCCTTGAAGCCGGCAGGCTTCGCGGATGACGCCTGATTCCATTTCCACGGCATCCGCGCCCGTGGCCTGCCGGAGCGCTTCCTTTTCCCGAACAGTGGTTGCCACGGTGGTGGCGCAGTGGAAACGACCGGGTTGGGCGCCCATCGCGCGGAGCTTCGCGGCAAGATCGGGCGGGGTATCCTCGCCGAAAACGATCGTTTCGGCTGTGAGAGCCGGGTTCAAGGCGCCGGCAAAACCGGAGGTAATCACTCGGGCCGGGCGGGCTCGCGCCAGGAGCTGTGCGAAAGCCGATCGGGCATTGTCCGGCCCCATGCCGGTGAGCAGGATTTGGATATCGCGGGAGGTGGTGACGCGTGCGCGAAAGGGGGCGGCTTCCTGTTTGACAGCAAAACAAACGACGGTCAAAGGAGGACGGCTGTTCATCGTGAAAGGTTCATCCGGGAAGGGCGGGCTGACGGCGGCGAGGCAGGCTATTTGATGCCGGCGAGGCGCTCGCGCCAGATGTGGTAAAGCAGCACCGTGGCCCGGACGTCGCGCAGGCAGTATTCAGCTATCTCACGGAAGCGCTTTTCCGCCATCAAGGTGTTGACGTCGCGGCCCGTGACGCCCTGGCTCTTGGGCGATTCGATGCCGAAAGCCTTGCAATAAAAGTCAAGGTTGAAACGCCGGGCCGCCCCATCCCGGCCGCTCACGCCGTAGAAGGTCAACTGCTCCGCCAAATCGCAATGGGGCTCGGTCTGGAAGCGGTAGCCGAGCCAGTCCTTGCGGGAGATGGGAACATTCAACAGCGCGGAGCGGAGGTAAATGAAAGGGACATCGAAGCCGCGGCCGTTGAAGGTCACGATGTGGTCATAATGCCGCGCAACATCCCAGAAGGCGGTGAGCAGCTCGAACTCGTCCATGCAGGGCATGAACTCGACCGGTCCGGCCTCATCGCCGGAGTCTTCATAGTCCTCGGCGGTGAAGAGGACCTGGCCGCGAGACGTTTCCGCGTTGAGCATGGCAATGCACACCACCTGGGCGGTGAAAGGCCAGAGATTCAACTGCTGCAAAATCTCGGTGCGGCGCGCTTCGCGGGCAGACGGTTCCGCGATTCTTTCGCACTCACGGAACAGGTATTCCTGCTGCGCCTCGTCGAACGACTCGAGCGGCAGGGCCGAGGTTTCAATGTCGAAAACCAGTGTGGCCATGGCCGTGCCGCTCGCCTCCGCCGCCGCCCCAGCCTCAGGCGCCGAATTTGTCGAACATGCGCGCGTTGGCCTGCATGAGCCGGATCAGGTATCTGGCCTCGAAGACACCCAGCGACCCGCTGTTGGCGCCGGTTTCGGTGAAGCGTTCGAGCTTGTCCGAACCCGAGATTGGCGAATGCAGCAGCACCGGCTGCGGATGCCAGGAATGCCCTTTGACCGCGCAGGGGGTCGAGTGATCGCCGGTGATCGCCAGGACGTCGGGCCGCTTGCGCAGCAGGATCGGGAGCGCGGCGTCCAATTCCTCGATGGCTTTGCGTTTCGCGGCAAAATTGCCGTCCTCGCCGTACATGTCGGTGTACTTGTAGTGAATGAAAAAGTAGTCGTAGTTGTCGTATTCGGCCAGGTAGCGTTCAAACTGTTCGGCGATGGTTTGGGCGCCTTCGAGTTTGGTCATGCCGACCAACTGCGCCAGCCCCTTGTACATCGGGTAAACGGCGATGCAGGCCGCGCGCAGACCGTAGCGTTCCTGGAAAGTGGGGATGGCCGGCTGATGCGCGATGCCCCGGAGGAGGAACCCGTTGGCGGGTTTCTTTTGCGCGATGACCGGCAGGGCGGCTTTGTAAAACTCGGCGACCAGCTTTGCCGCCTTCTTCGCCTTGGCGGACTTGGGATTGACCGGTTTGACGTCGGGAATGGGCAGGCCCTCGCGGTGCGGGTCCGCGTCTGTCAACGGCCCCTCGAGCCCCGCGCCGCGGAACACCACCACAAAGCGGTGGCCCTTGCCGGGTTTGATGATCACCTCGGTGGTCCCGATCTTCTTGACCTTTTGCGCCAGCAACGCGCAAAGCTCCTCGCAGACTTTGGTGTCAATCCGGCCGGCACGGCGGTCGGTCACAATCCCCTTGGCGTCGAGCGTGCAGAAGTTGGCGCGGGCGGCGACGTCGCCGGCCTTAAGTTCCAGGCCCAGGCCCAGGGCTTCGATGACGCCGCGGCCGACCTGGTGCTCGACGGGGTCGTAGCCGAACAGGGCGACATGGCCGGGGCCGCTGCCAGGGGTGATGCCGGGAGCGACCGGGATCATGCGTCCCTGGGCGGAATCTTTGCTGAGCGCATCCAGGTTTGGCGTGGCCGCCGCCTCCAAGGGCGTGAGATAACCTTGCTCGCGCGTGGCCAGGTCGCCGACGCCGTCCAGCACCAGCAACACCAGCTTCGCGTTGGTTTTAAGTGTCAGTTCCGTATAGAGAGCATCCAGGTTCATATTCAAATTCAATCAATTCAGTCCGAAAAACGAAAACGACCGGCACAACCCTGTCGCCGGCGTTCCATCATGCGACCAGCCAGCCCTGCGCGTCAACGGCATTCGTGCAAAGCCGGGCTTTCAAACTCGCTCGGAAGATCAGTAATCCCCGCCGTGCCTCAGGGGAACAGCCCGCGCAGGCGTTTGGCTTCGTGGACGCGCTTGATGCCCAGCGTCAGGGCCGCCATGCGTGTTGAAATCTTCTCCTTCCGGCTCAGGGCAACAATCCGGCTGTAGGCGCCTTCGAGAATCCGGAACAATTTGTCGGTGACTTCGGTTTCGCCCCAGAAAAAGCTCTGCAGGTCCTGGACCCACTCGAAATAAGAGACCACCACGCCGCCCGCGTTGCAGATAACGTCCGGGATCAGGAAGATTTCCGGCCGCTGCTCCAGAATGACGTCCGCTTCGGGGGTGGTGGGGCCGTTGGCGGCCTCAGCCAGAATGCGGCATTGCAGCTTGCCGGCGTTGGCCTCGGTGATCTGCCGTTCCAACGCGGCCGGGACGAGGATGTCACACTTCAAAGTTAAGAGCTCCTCGTTTGTGATGGGCTCGCCTTCGGCGAAACCGGCGACGCTTCGGTGCGCCGCCACATGCCTGTCCAATTCCCAGAGATTCAGCCCCTTGCGGTTGAACACTCCGCCGCCGGCGTCAGTGACGGCGATGATCTTTACGCCGTAACGCGCCAGCGACAGAGCCGCCACGGACCCGACATTTCCGTAGCCCTGAACGGCTGCGGTCGCGCTGCTGATGTCCAACCCAATGGTGTCGGTGGCGCGATTGATCAGGTAGGCGACGCCGCGGCCGGTGGCTTCGCGCCGGCCCACCGAACCGCCCAAGCCGACAGGTTTCCCGGTCACAATGCTGGGGACGCTGTGCCCCGCGTGGACCGAGTAGGTGTCCATCATCCAAGCCATGACTTGCTCGTTGGTGCCCAGGTCCGGCGCCATCACATCCACCTGCGGGCCAATGAACGGGATCATCTCCTGGGTGTAACGACGGGTGAGCCTCTCAAGCTCCGTCCGGGACATTTGGGTGGGGTCGCAGGTCACACCCCCCTTGGCGCCGCCGTAGGGCAGGCCGCAAAGCGCGCATTTCCAACTCATCCACATCGCCAGCGCCGCCACCTCGCCCAAGGTGACGTCCGGGTGGTAGCGGAGACCGCCCTTGGTCGGGCCGAGGGTGAGGTGATGCTGCACGCGATAACCGGTAAACACTTCCGTGGACCCGTCGTCCCGATGGATCGGCAGCGCCACGGTCATGGAGCGTTTTGGCCACTTGAGCCGTCCGCGGTCCGATTCGGCCAACTGCAGGTGGTCGGCGGCCAGATCAAACTGGCGGCAGGCCATGCGGAATGTCGGATGATCGTAGATCTCCATAGCGCTTTGAAATCAAGGCGCCGGCCCCCCGCCCCGCTTTTCGCGGTGAGAAGCGGACAAGCCGGTTTTGCTTTCTATTTGCGAGTCTGGCACATTGCGTTCCGCGTGATCAAGCAAATCAACGCCGAAACGGGAATTTGGCCGCCATGTCCGACACGCTCGTAATCAACGAGATTTACGCCAGCCTCCAGGGTGAAAGCACCTGGGCAGGCTTGCCGTGCGTTTTTGTGCGGCTCACGGCCTGCAACCTGAGGTGCTCCTACTGCGATACCGCCTATGCCTTTGCCGAGGGCCGCAGGATGACTCTTTCCGACATACGGGCCGAAGTGCGGCGCCTGGCGCAGCCCTACCTGGCTGCCAGCGCCTCGGTTTGCGCGCCGGCCGCGGACGGCAGCCCGGTCGGGCTTCCGTTGGTCGAGCTCACCGGCGGCGAACCGCTCCTCCAGATCAACGCTCTCCCGCTCATGACGTCGCTGTGTGACGACGGGTTCACGGTCCTGCTGGAGACCAGCGGCGCCTGCGACATTTCCGCCGTGGATTCGCGCGTCCGGCGCATCATGGACCTCAAATGCCCCAGCAGCGGCGAGGTGACCCGCAACCGGTGGGAGAACCTGCGTCATCTGAAGCGCACCGACGAAATCAAGTTTGTGATTGGAACGCGCGAGGACTATGCGTGGTGCAGGGAGCAACTGGCCGCGCACCAGCTCCACCGCCTCTGTCCGGTTCTCGTTTCCTGGGTCCAGCCGCTCAGCCCCGCCCAGCAACATCCCTCGCTTAAACCTGTGCCTCCGGGCCACACCCCGCTGTCCCGGCGCGAGTTGGCCGAGCGGGTCATCGCCGACGCCTTGCCCGTGCGGCTGCAGGTGCAATTACACAAAATTCTTTGGCCGCCGGACCAGCGGGGGGTGTGAATGAAGACGGCCACACGACGCACGCTGCAACTGCTGAAAGCTTTCGAGTCGCGCAACGTAACCTATATGGAACCCGACGGTTCCTGGCCCATCGTTTGGGAGCGGGCGCGGGGCGCGGAAGTCTGGGACGCCGATGGCAGAAAGTACCTCGACTTGACGGCCGCATTTGGGGTGGCTGCCGCGGGCCATGCCAACCCCCGCGTGGTGCGCGCGGGCCAGCGCCAAATGGCGACGCTGCTCCACGCAATGGGTGATGTCCACCCGCACGCCCTCAAAGCCAGGCTCGCTCGCGAGTTGAGCCGCCTGACCTTCGAACGCTGGGGCGCCGGCCGCGCCAAAACCATCTTTTGCAACTCCGGTTTCGAGGCGGTGGAAGCGGCATTGAAAACCGCGATGCTGGCCACCGGCAACCCCGGTGTGATCGCGTTTCACGGCGCCTACCACGGCCTCGGTTACGGCGCGCTCAATGTCACTCACCGTGATTATTTTTCCTCGCCGTTTCGCAGGCAATTGCGGGAGTTCGCCCGGTTCGTCCCCTTCCCCAAAAGCCCAATGGACCTTGACGCAGTCGAGGCGCGGGTGGGTCGGTTGTTGGCGCGGGCAAAAGCCGCTACGGTGCTCGTTGAACCGGTCCAGGCTCGCGGGGGCATTAACATTCCCCCGGCAGGCTTCCTTCCGCGGCTGCGGCGGTTGTGCGACCAGCACCACGCGCTTCTGGTTTTGGATGAAATCTACACCGGCTTTGGCCGGACCGGCCGTTGGTTCGCTTGCGAGCACTCCCGGGTGGCGCCCGATCTGGTGTGCCTCGGCAAAGCCCTGACCGGGGGGTTCCCGCTTTCGGCCTGCGTCGGCCGGGCTGACCTCATGGACGCCGCCTGGCCGGCCGCCACCGGCGAGGCGCTTCATACCAGCACGTTCCTGGGGCATCCGGTGGGTTGCGCGATGGCGCTGGCGCAAATCCAGGAAATCCGCGCGCGCAAACTCGTGGACCGCAGCGCCGCCCTGGGCCGTTCGTTCCTCGAGTGGCTCCGCTCCGAGGTCCAATGCCCCGGCCTGCTTTGCGAAATCCGCGGCCTCGGCCTCATGGCCGGTCTGGAACTGCGCTTGCCGGATGGGCGCCCCGCAACCGCCGCGGCCTTGGCGGCGGTGAAAGAAATGCTTCATCGCGGCTTCATTCTTCTGCCCGAAGGCGAGGCGGCCAACGTCATCGGCTTCACCCCGCCCCTGACGATCTCCGGGCGGCAACTCCGCGCCACCGTGCGGGCGCTGGCGGAGGTGTTGCCCCAATGAAACTCTCGGACATGCGCCGGTTCCTCACCGAGCGGAACATTCAGCTCACCAAGTCGCTGGGGCAGAATTTTCTCCACGACCAAAATCAGTTGCGGCGAATCGTCGCGCAGGCTGAGCTGAAGCCCAAGGACCGGGTTTTGGAAATCGGGCCGGGGCTGGGGCCCTTGACCGAGTTGCTGGTTGCTCAGGCGGGGGAAGTCATCGCGGTCGAGAAAGACGAGCGGCTGGTGAAGGTTCTGCGCGAGCGGTTCGAGGTTGCGAACCTGACGCTGGTGCATGACGACGCGCTGGTCTGGCTGCGGCGGCAGCCCCGCAATTGGACGGGCTGGAAATTGGTGGCCAATCTGCCCTACTCGGTGGCCTCGCCCATCCTGGTTGAGCTGGCCCAGGGGCGGTCCGGGCCGGACCGCATCGTGGCCACCTTGCAATCGGAGGTCGTGCAACGGCTTATGGCCCGGGCTGGTGAGGAGGATTACGGTCTGCTGACTTTGCTGGTCCAGCTCGATTACGAGCCGGTAAGCAGTTTCAAAATTCCCGCCACCTGCTTTTTCCCCGCGCCGGACATTGACTCCGCGTGTGTGACTCTCGTTCGGCGGCCGGACCCTCTCCTGCCCGCCGACTCTCGCGATGCTTTCTGCCGGATTGTCAAACGCGCCTTCTCCCAGCGACGCAAAGTCATGGCCAAGCTTCTGAGACAGGACTGGCCGGCAGGCGCCATCGAACAGGCCCTTTCCCACTTGCATTTACCACCCCAGTGCCGGGCCGAAGCGGTCAGCCTGGAGCAGTTTGCGCAACTCACCCGGCTCCTGACGACCGCGAGTCCCGCCCTCGCCGCAAGCACACATGAGTGAAGAGATTTTCGATGTCGTCAATGAGCGGGACGAGGTCATCGGCCAGGAGCGCCGCAGCGAAGTCCATCGGCTCGGCCTGCTTCATCGGGCCGTCCATGTCCTGGTGCAAAACCATGCCGGACAGATTTTTCTCCAGAAGCGGTCCCTGACCAAGGACCGTCAGCCTGGTTTGTGGGATTCCTCCGCCTCCGGTCACCTCGACCATGGCGAAGATTATGACGCCTGCGCCGTGCGGGAGCTGCGCGAGGAACTGGGGTGGACGCTGGACGCGCCGCCGCAGCGGCTTTTCAAGCTTGCGGCCTCGCTCGACACCGACCAGGAATTCGTTTGGGTTTACACTTGCAAGGCCGAAGGCCCGTTTGTTCTGCATCCCGAGGAAATCGAGTGTGGCGCCTGGTTCGAGCCTGCGGAGATCACCCGCTGGATGAGCGCCCGGCCGGAGGAGTTTGCCCGCACGCTGCGAACCATTTGGCGTCACCCGGGCCTCCGTCATCTGCGCCGCCCAGACCCTCAACAAGCGTGATTTTTTATGGGGATACAATGAAAAAGCTCGAAATGCCCGTAAATATTGGTTGCAAATGCATGTGTTCAGTTGGTGAAGATGGAGTTCGGGCGATTTCTCCACGCCATCCTGTTATTGCCCTGCCGGGTGGTGCGCACGGCGCGCAGAGTCATCTATCAAATCCTGGGATACAGCCGAAAGATACGTTGCCCGGACGTGAACCCTGGCAACCCCGAAAAGGATAGCGCCCACAAAAGCGGCAAGTCCCCAAGGCCGTCCAACGGGAAAAATCAACGCCACTCCACCACCTATCATTGAAGCGAACTGCAAAAGTTTGAACAAAATCACACCACGGCAAAACTGGCGGGTAATCAAGCGAAAGGCTTCGGTCTTTTCCATATCTATTTCCCGGTGGATGATGATTGGCCGGACGAGCCAAAGGATGTGCCGTTGGATGTGGGTGTGACGGACACGCCGGCTGAGGGCAGCCGGCCTACGGCATCATGCGTCCTGTTATCGCTTTGTCTCCTGTGTTACGCGGCTTCGCGCGGGCCCCAGGGACCCTTTTTCCCAAGAAATATCGCGACCGCTGCGCGGGGCTCCCCTTTTTCCTCAGTTCGGGCGTCATCGCCTGGTTCGGGGCTCTCTGCGCTCGCCCCCCGTTCTGTTCTGCCTCCGCATGGCTGACCGGGGGACAGGACAGACCGGAAGCCGCGGTTGCCCTCCCGGTTGCCCGGCCAGACGAAGTTGTCGCGGTACGCCGTGCGGCAGTCCACCGCGTGGCTGCCCCAACCGCCGCCGCGGATCACGCGGTCCGAGCCCGAAGCCGGACCCCGGGGGTCAGTCGCAGGCAAAGCGGTGCAGCTCCCATACCTATCCCAACACCACTCCCACACGTTCCCCGCCATGTCATACAACCCATACCCGCTGGGCGCAAAATAACCCACCGGACTGGTGTAAGGATAAACACCATCATCAAAGGTCGGATGATACTCTCGCGTAGGACTCGTGTCGTAAGCATACGAACTCGAACTGTAGTAGTTCGCCCGGCTGTGCTGGATCGTGTCGCTGTCGCTCCACGGAAACCGATGCCCCGGCGTCCCACCCCGCGCCGCCTTCTCCCATTCTGCCTCCGTCGGCAACCGGTAGCCCGCATTCCACTTCACCCAGTCATTCTCCACGTTCACCTGCCCCGTCCGATACACCGTCGTCTGCGCCGCGCTGGTGTAATACGCCGGCACCCGCCCCTCCTTCTCGCTCCGCGCATTGCACCACTTCACACAGTCATACCAGTTCACGCTCTGAACGGGGTGGTTGGGGCTCTTGCCGGAGCCTCTGGTGCCCAGGTCGTAGCCGTTGGTGTTGGCCCAAAGACGCACCTCGTCCCACAACGCTTTCGTCACCTCATACCGATCCATGTAAAACGCGCTGATCTGGTTGGTGTGCAAGGGCAACTCGTCGCTGTAGCCCTCGCCGAACGTGTCCCCCATCACAAACGGCCCGGCAGGAACGAGTACCATGCCGGGAGGCACGTCGGAGGTGGTCAGCCGGAAGAAGACTTTGGTGGAGAACTGGTCCGGCCAGTCGCGGACGGCGTCCCAGACGATGAGCTTGTTGGTGCCGGCCATGACGCCGAAGCCGACGTCGCCGGAGAAGTGGGCAGCCGGGAGGGTGTAGGACAGGCCGCCGTTGGTCGAGACGGCCACGGCGACAAACAGGCCATTGGTGTTGGTGGTGCCTAGGTCGTAAGAGATGTCCACCAGCGCAGTGCCGGGCCGCTGAGTGGCGACGACATTGGTGATGCCGTCGGCGGCACACAGGCCGGAGGCAGTGAAGAAGCCGCACGCAAGCCCGAGCGCGACGGCGGCAACTCCCGAGGCTTGAAGATGGGGAGAGGATGGTCTTTTCATAGTGTTAGGCGGCGAGACCCGGCTCAGCGGCGGCCAAGGTTCGAAGCGAAAAAACAATTCTCGGTGAGTCTTGAGGCAGGGTGACAAACGACCTCTCCCTGAACAAGCTTGGTGCTCCAAACAATCGTCGCCTGCATCCGGTGCGCGTTGCGGTGGTCAAGTTCACGCCCACACCCTATTAAAATGCTCTTGCGCACGCCGCTCAGACCGGCGCCGCAATTCGTTGGCTTTGTGTGTCATTATCCCACACTTGTTGCTGTCTTGTCAATAGTTGGTTTCGATAGTTGGTTTCGATAATTCGGAGCGTTTTACGGAGCGGGCCAGCCGCCGGCGAGCCTGAAACGGGCGATTGAACCGGGATCTCCGCCAATAGACGTGGTGGCGGAAGGAACTGCGGAAGGGAAGTGGCGCACCTGTGAGGTGAATGCCGCGCTGCCTTCCCCCCCCGCGCGGTGGAGCGGGCCAGCCAAGTCGAACCCTTATGTCGCAATGCACAGCCTCCGCGTGCGAGCGGCTATGGGATGAAATCGGCCAGCGCCTGGAACAATTCCGTCGTCCCGGGCAGATGCAGGCAGTTCCCAGCGGGCGATACCAGGCCAAACCCCGGGCCGTAAGCCGGGCCGTTGACGACACAGGCGTCGGTTCGCCATTCGACGATCTGGTTCAGAGCCAGTTGCACGACGTTGTCCCGCGCGCCCTCGACCTCGTATTTCCAGCCGACCAGCCGGGCGGCGGGGAACCACCCTCGCAACCGGGACAGAATTTTGGGTGTGGGCACCAGTTCCGCGAGCAGGGTTCCCTGGCGCGTGCTCAGTTTGCCGGCGCGGACTTCGACCAGCTCCCCTTGCGGCAAGCGAATGTAAACCTTGCCGAAGGAGAAGTCGCCCACTGCGGCTGCATGGAACACGGCTCGCACGGGCGTGGCGGCCAGCGCCTCCAGACGCCCGGCAAGATCGGCTGTGGTGGTGAAGGTCTGCACTTGATGGACGCGGGGGGCGCCGTGATACGTTGCCTGCTGGCCAATAAGCAGGGTGACCTCATGGCCTCGATCGGCAAGAAAGTTGCCCAGTTCCGTCCCCAGCCGGCCGGTGGAAAAATTGGTCAGCCGCCGCACCTGGTCCAGCGGCTCAAAAGTCGGTCCCGCCGTAACAACGCACTTCATGGGCCGAGCCTAGCCTAGACTGCCGGGAGAGGGAAGAGGGTTGAGTGAACCGAGGGTTGAATCAAAGGCCCGCGGCACTGGATCAAGACGGGATTGGAAAAACGGCCATCGTCCCTCAGTTTCCGACCTGCGGGCGGCCCGCCGCCGCCGGCTGGTCGGCCTGGAGGTGCCGCAGGAAAAAGTCTTTCATGCGCCGCTGGTAATAGTCGCCACCGGCGCCGTGCCCGCCGTTGGGGATGATCAACAGGTCAAAATCCTTGTTCGCCCGGATCAGTGCGTCCACAAATCGCAGCGTGGATTCGGGTGGGACGTTGCGGTCCAATTCTCCGACGACGAGGAACAGGCGGCCCTGGAGTCGGGACGCATTCTCGATGTTGGAACACTCGGCGTAATGGGGGCCGACCGGATAGCCCATCCACTGCTCGTTCCATGAGGCTTTGTCCAGACGGTTGTCGTGGCAGCCGGAATTGGCAACGGCCGCGCGGTAGAACTCAGGATGGAACAGCACGGCGCCCGCAGCATTCTGGCCGCCGGCGGAAGTGCCATAAATACCCACTCGCTGGATGTCGTAGTAAGGATACGCAGCGGCGACCGCTTTGTGCCACAGGATGCGGTCCGGGAAGCCGGCATCCTTGAGGTTCTTCCAGCACACATCATGAAACGCTTTGGACCGATTGGCGGTGCCCATGCCGTCCACTTGCACCACGATGAAGCCCGCGTCCGTCAAGGAGCGGAACCTGGGTCCGATTGAAAAGGCCTTGGGTACGTAGGAGTTCTGCGGTCCGGCATAGATGCTTTCGATGACGGGATACTTTTTCGAGGGATCGAGGTGCGGTGGCCGGCAGATGATGCCGTAAATGTTGGTTTTGCCGTCGCGGCCTTTGGCGACGAACGGCTCCGGCGGCTGCCAGCCCGACTCAACGAGTTCGGAGGTGTCGCTTTGTTCGAGGATGCAAACCCGTCGGCCGTCGGCGCTGCGCCGCAACTCGATGACGGGTGCCTGGTCCACCCGGCTCCAAGTGTCAAGGTAGAACCGGCGGTCGGGGGAAAACTCCAGGCTGTGGGTGCCGTTGCCTTCAGTCAGCGCCACCAGTCCCGTGCCGTCGAAATTCACGCGGTAGAAGTGGATGAAATAGGGGTCCTGCCCGGGGATGGTCCCGCAGGCGTGAAACCAAATCTGGCGTTGGTCCTCGTCAATCCGGTCAATCCCCCGCACGACCCACTCGCCCCGAGTGATCTGGTTGCGAATTTGTCCCGCCGCCGCGTCCACAAGATAGAGAAGCCGCCAGCCGTCCCGCTCGGAGGCGTAGATGATCTCCTCGCTTTTCTCCAGCCAGTTGACCAGCTTCAATCGCAGCGCCTCGGTGTGGGTCGTCCAGATAAATGTGTCGCTTCGCTCGTCAATGAGGTTCCGCACCGCGCCGGTCTCGCAGTGGACTTCGATGACGCGCAAGCGCTGGTGGCCGCGGTCCACCTGTCGCCAGGCAAACCGCCTCCCGTCCCGGTTCCACCGGAGCCGGGGCGTATCGGATTCGTGTTCAAAGCGGTCCACGTCCGGTTTGAACTGTTTGCGGGAGGCCACCTCGAAAAGGTTCAGCTCGTGCCGGGGAAACCGGTCTCCCGGCAGCGCATAGTAGCGCGATTCGAACTCCGCCCGGCCGCCGCCCGGCGGCGAGGAACGAATCAGGTAAACCTCCTTCCGGTCGCCGGCTTCGACCCGCCAAGCCACGAGAACGCGCGAGTCCGGCGCCCATTCCAACTGTGCGTAGGCGTTGCCCTCCCGCCCATCCTCGCTTAAACGGATTTCCTCGCCCGCCGACGAACGAACAAAGACGTTGTGGTCCCTGACGAACGCCGTCCAACGGCCGTCCGGAGAAGCCCCTGTGTCCCTGGGCCGCCGCCGCGTCCGGTCGGGCCGGGACTCAATCTGCTCGGGTTGACGGCCATCAATGATGGCCAGGTCGGGCTGATCGGCCGCCTCGAAGACGGCCAGCGTCTCACCACGCTCGTCGGACACCAGCCAGACGTGGCCGCTGAAAGTGTGTTGCGCCCTGCGGCCGTGAGGTGGAATTCGTCCGTAGCTCTGACGCGCGCCCTGCGTGTCGAGCCAGAAGACCTGCACTTCCTTGTCCAGCCGGTTCTCGAAAATGACCTCCGTTTCCGGACCCGTCCGCGCTGACGGCCGTGGCTGGCGGTGAAGGGGCAGGCCGGAATCACCGGCCGGCACTCCTTCGCCCGCCACGGTTTGGAGCTTCCCGGAGGCAAGCTCCAGCCGCCAGCGGTTGGAACGCCCCACCAGCGTGACCTCCCGTCCCCCGACGCTGAACTCGAGGCGCTCGACCGGCAAATGCGTTGCTCTGACGCCCCCGCCCAGTTGTTTTGCCACCGCCTCATGATCAAAGGCCGGGGCGCGTATCCCGCGTTCGGCATCCACCATGATGAACTCCCTGCCGCCGCCCCGCAGGTCGTTCCGATACCAGAATCGGTTGTTGTCATCGAACCAGTGGGCCTTTACGGCGCTCTTGTAGAGCCGCGGCGCCGGCGCGGCCTGCACCCCGGCTGCAACCAGAAAAATGGCGCAAAGCGCGAAAGCGAACGGGCCTCCAAAAGCCTTGGAAAGCCACGCTTCTTGCCGCCGGTGTCGAAGACAGTTCATGGGCCGCAAGTATTGACGAGCACATTCTCCAGGTCGAGTTTCCTTCCGTGGCGGCCGGCAAGCCCGTTCCAGCCGGGTGGCCAGCGAACACCCGGCCGGCACGCCCCGCGGAAATGGCACGCTGCGGCCCGCCGGTCTCGTTCTGGCCGTCGGCGCCCCGTGAAAAAAACCGAACAAACGCTTGACTTGACAGTGGATGGTGTTATAAGGGGAGCCAGAGTCACCCGTTAATTGCAGTCCAATATTGGCTGGCGATTATGAGTCTCTTATCAACGAAAGGACCGTCCATGAAATCCTTACCAACCCCCATGTTCAAACCCCTCGTTTCAACCTGTTTCCCACTGGCTGCAGCTCTCGGCTTGGCGCTGCTGGCCGCGTCGGGGCCGCGGCTGGCGGCGCAGTCTTTTGACTTCAACTCCGGCAACGACAGCGGCTGGACGCGTTACTCCTTGCCGGCCATTTGGGCAGCCACTTTCAGCTTCCCCGACGATGGCGAAGGCGGGAAAGCCTACAAGATTTATGCGCCGCCCAACGCGGGTGATCCCTACGGCCTGATGAATGCCCGCGCGGGGAGTTTTCGCCCGGATGTGTCCTACTCTGGACGGTTCTCGGTCGGGTGCGATCTGTTGAGCTGGAACGCGGTTTGGCGCCAGGAGGCCGGACTGCTGTTTTTCATCAGCCAGCCGGGGCTTGGGACCACCGATGGATATTCGGCCACTTATTCGTCCGCCTACCACAACCTTTACATCAGTCGCATCCTGGACGAATCGGAAACCACGGTGGCCGAGTTGGGCTCGGGCAGCGTCACGCTGGACCCGACCCATCGCTATCGTCTGGTGGTGAGCAGCCATGACGGTTACACGTTCCTGTTTCAACTCTTTGACAAAGCCGACCCCTTGAATGCGTGGGCTTCCGCTATTGGCGTGGACTTTGCCTACAGCAGTGGGATTTGTGGGTTGCTCGTGTTCGAGCAGACTTACCCCTCGGCTACGGAAGCCGCCGAAGCCACCTTTGACAACTA
The DNA here is from genome assembly GCA_964631605.1 of uncultured Verrucomicrobiota bacterium. Lineage (GTDB taxonomy): Bacteria > Verrucomicrobiota > Verrucomicrobiia > Limisphaerales > UBA8199 > JARKQH01. The sequence goes on along the minus strand of CAZVYG010000018.1, from coordinate 46,602 downwards.
CCACGCCTTCGTGCCGGCCGCCGGAGCCATGCCCGCCACCATTACCGACCTTTCGCCGCCTCCCGGTGGCAAGGCGACCGCCGTTTACCCGACCGTTTCTGTCGCCATCATGGACCGGGATACAATGGTGGATTCGACCAGGATTTACCTGGCGCTGGACGGGGTTTGGGTACCCCAATCCTCGCTCACCATCGAGCCGCAGGTTACCAAGTCGCAGAACCCGCCCGCCAGCGGCACTTATTTCAGCGGTGCAACCGTGACCTATCCCATTACCACCCTGCTGCCCTGGGGCAGCAAACACACCAACACGGTGGCGTTTGCGGATTTCTCGAACAATTGGCACACCAACAGTTGGTCCTGGACGGTCGCCTATCCTTACCTGTTCGCCAGCAACAGCCTGCCGTTGGGCAGCCTCAACGTCCGCGGGTTTGACGTCCGCATGGCCCAAAGCGACAACGGCGGCGTGAACCTCGAAAACTCCCTCGCTCGCGCTCTCCAGCAACTGGCGATTCCGCCGACAATTCCGGTTGACCGCGCAGCCACCAGCATCGTTCAGATGCTGAGCTGGAACAAGAACGGCACGCCCACCAACGTGCCCGGCCTGTGTCCGGGAGGCTACATCAACATCGCGGTTGAATCCCTCGCTTATTTGGAACTGACCCCCGGCTTACATCGGTTCCGCATCAACACAGATGACCGCGCGGCGGTGTATTCCGGTGCCAGCCTGAACGACCCGAATGCCGTCGTGCTGTGGGAGAACCCCGGCAACACGGCCAACGCCACCTTCGAGTTCGTGGTCGAGGCGGCGGGACTCTATCCGGTGCGCTGTCTCTGGGAAGAAACGGGTGGCGGCGCCCAACTTCACCTCTCGTCGGTTAACCTGGGCGATCTCACCGAGGTGTTGATCAATGACCCGGGCAACCCAGCGGCCGTCAAAGCCTATTACCCGATGGTTTGCCAGTCGTCGGGTTCCCTGCCCGGCGCCTTTGCCATCAATCCGTCGGCGGTCAATGCGGTTAACACGATGGATCTTACCGACGCCGCATGCTCGCCCACGGTGGTTGGCAAAATGGTGACCGGAGGCACCTTCACCCTCCCGATTGCGGCGCAAACCCAGTTCTATCGCCTCGATGGCCCGCGCAAGACGCGCATCACCAACATCACCAAAGGGGCATCCAATGTCGTGATCCAATATCACGTGGAGTAGGCATTCATACCCGCAACACAAACATCGGGGTCGGCGTGCAACCACCTACGCGCCGGGCCGGGTTTTTCACATCGCCGAGCCCGGGGTGAGGACAGGCGGCCTGCAGGTGCGCTACCGGGCGGGTGTCGCTGTTTAATCGGAGCACGGAAGATGCGGGTGCCGGCCTTGGGGCTGGCCTCTGCCGCTTCCGGACGGGAGTCAGACTTTCCTGGCCTTCTTCTTTTTGGGGGCGGCGGCAGGTGTGGTCAACTGGGGTTTGGCCTCGGGCTGTTTCGCGAGGATGCCGCGGAGTTGGGCCACGACCTCTGGCTGTGACGCGGCCAGATTCCGGGTTTCGCCGGGGTCGGCTTCATAGTCGTAGAGCTCAAGGATGGCCGTGTCGGGCGCGGCGCCTGCGCGTTTCCACTCGACGAGGCGATAGCGCGCGGTGCGCACGGCGCGTCCCAGCAGGGGGCCCATGCCTTGCGGCGAACGCGGATAGACATGGAAGACAGCGTCCTTGGTCCTGGCCGAGGCGGGATTCTTCAAGGCGGCCAGGAAGCTCATGCCATCCAGGCCTTTCGGCACCGGCAGACCGGCCAGTTCGCACAGCGTCGGATAGACATCCACGCTCTCAACCAGCGCGCCGCACACCTTTCCTCCCGGAATGGCAGGAGCGGCGATCAACAGAGGGATGCGGGTTGCTTCTTCGTAATTGGTATGTTTGCACCACATGCCGTGGTCGCCCAGGTGCCAGCCGTGGTCGCCCCAGAACAGGATAATGGTGTTGTCGTCCAGGCCGAGGCGCTGGAGTTCCTGAAGCACCCGGCCCAACTGGGCGTCCATGTAGCTGGTTGCGGCGTAGTAGCCGTGGATGAGCTGGCGTTGTTGATCCGGGCTCAGCGGGCCCAGCCGGGGGATGTCGCTGTAATTGCGCAGTTCGCCCCAGGTGGTTGGCGCAAAACTCGGCGCGCCATCGGGCGGCGTTTGCCTCGGGTGCGGTTGGAACGAATCCCGCGAATAGAGGTCCCAGTATTTCTTCGGGGCGACAAACGGCAGGTGCGGTTTAAGGAACCCGACGGCGAGAAAGAAAGGCTGGCCGCGATTCTCGCTGGCTGCCCGCAATCGGCGGATGGCTTCCTCCGCAATCAACCCGTCCGCGTAAGTGGTGTCGGGGACGTCGGCGCATTCGGTGGCTGCGCCCCGCGGGACCTGCGCGGGGTCAGCCGTTGCGGCGTCAACTGCCGCCGAGGGCGGACGGTTCTGTTCCAAGGCATACTGGTTTTGGACCTTGGGCCCCCAATGCGGGACGCTCCATGAGGCGGGATCCTCCGTGTTGCCATGGCCGACGTGGAAGATTTTGCCCAAGGCTTCGGTGCGCCAGCCGTTTTGTTTGAAATACTGCGCCACCGTCACGGCGTCCGGAGCAGCTTTGCGGAAAAAGGTGGGGAGGTCATAAACCCCGAGGGTGGTGGGGCGCAGACCGGTCATCAGCGCGTTGCGCGAGGGGGCGCAAACCGCCTGGTTGCAGTAGGCGGCCTTGAAACGCACGGCGCGCGCGGCCAGGCGGTCCACATTCGGCGTTTTGGCCACCGGATCCCCGTAACAGCCGAGCAGCGGTTTGAGGTCATCCACACAAATGAACAACACATTCGGTTTGGCCGGCGGCGTGGCCGGCGCGGCCGGAGCTGTCGAAGCGCCTGCGAGCGCGAAGCAGAAGACCGCCGCAAGGCTTAAAAACCGCGTAAGCGGGAGCGAGCCGTGGAGTAAAGGTGACGCAGGTTTTCGCATATAAGTTGTTGCCGGCCAGCCTGCCTGCAGTTGCGACGGAAGCAAGGCGGAATTCGCTCCTCAAGAACAAAACCCGGTGCCAGCGCCGGTCGAGGACCGTGGACGAGACTCGGGGAGGGTTTGGGCCGCGAGAAAACCCTCAGCTTTGGCCAGTGTCTCGTCGTATTCCGCCTCGGGGCAGGAATCGGCGACGATGCCGGCGCCGACGTGGAACCAAGCCCTGTTTTGCCGGCATATTGCCGCGCGAATGATGATGCTGAGCTGGCTCTGGCGGTTGAACCCGAGGTAACCCAGGGCGCCGGTGTAGGGTCCGCGAGTGACCGGCTCCAGCTCATCAATGATCTCCATCGCACGGAACTTGGGAGCGCCCGTGATGCTGCCGCCTGGAAAGGCGGAGGCCAGGGCGGCGGCGTGGGAGATGTCGGGCCGGAGCCGGCCCCGAACCGTGGAAACGAGGTGTTGGACCTGCGGAAAGGTTTCGAGCCGGGCAAGGTCGGGGACGGACACCGAGCCAAACTCGCAGAACCGGCCCAGGTCGTTCCGCAGCAGGTCGGTGATCATGATTAACTCGGCGCGTTCCTTGGGACTGGACTCCAGTTCGAGCCGGAGTTGTTCGTCCCTGGCACGGTCGGCTGACCGTGGGCGGGTGCCTTTGATGGGACGCGTGATGACCTCGGACCCGTTGAACCGCAGAAACAACTCGGGCGAAGAGGAGACGATTTGGAAATCCCCGAAGTCGCAGCAGGCGGCAAACGGGGCGGGCGACGTCGCCACGAGCCTTTGATAGAGTTCCCAAGCCGCTGGCGCGGGGTCCAGAGCGAGGCGATGGGACAAATTCACCTGGTAGATATCGCCCGCGCGGATATAAGCCTGTGCGCGCTTGACCCGGGCGATGTAATCCTCACGCGCCAGGTTCGACCGGACCTCGAGCGTCGCGCACCTTTCGCCCCTTGCGCCAGGGAGGGAATCGTCGTCTGAAGCGGACCGATTGACCTCGCTCATGGCGAGGCGGTTTGCCCAAAAGTCCACTTGCTGCCTGGCGACTTCCGCGCTGCGGGAACCGTCGGCCTTGGTTCCCGTCGAGATGATCCGGGTCTTTCCCTCGAAATAGTCGAAAACCACCAGGCTATCATAGAACCCGGTGTGGCAATCGGGCAGTTGCAGGTCGTTTTCAGCCCGGCGGGCGAGCTTGGGCTCGACGAAATTCTTCAGGTCGTATCCCCAAAACCCGAAACAGCCGCCCAACGGCAGCGGCAAGTCCGTTTCATCCGGCATTTCGAACCGCGCCATCAAGCTTTGCAGCACGCACCACGGATCGCCCCACTGCACCTGCAAGCCGTTCTTGTCCCAGATTTCGCACCGCGAGGCCCACGAACGAAAGTTGAGAAACGGCCGGGCGGCGACCAGCGAGTACCGCGCATCGGCCGGTCTCAGCAGGGCGCTCCGCAACAGGATCAGCCCCGGCTCGAACCGAAACTGCCGGGCCAGCGACTCCGGCGTTGCGGTGGTGGCGATTTCAGTAATGAGCGGGACCATGTTTCAGGGGGCACAGAGTTGGGGTAAACCCATGCCAGTTCAAGCGGGATTGGATGCGTGAAAATGGCGCGAGTTGCGTGAGGGTCACACCTTTCTGGAGGCTTTTCTCATTGTTTTCCTAGAAAAATGCCTTTGGCATCCCTCCTGCTTAGGATGTATTGAACCATTTTTATGAGCCGGGCCCGAAACCTTAAGCCGTCAGCCTTCACGCTGCTGGAGATGTTTTGGGTCGTAGGGATTGTGACGCTTCTGGCGCTGGTCTTGTTGCCGGCCCTGCCAGGCCTTGGCCGGAATTACGACTACCGCACGCACGGCTACAGCCCGGCGCAGGCGGCTAATGCGGTCGGGAGTGCGCCAGTTCTTGAGCGAAAAGCAGCCGTGGCGCGGGATCAGGCTGAGCCCAAAAACGGCACGGCGGTGGTGGGGACCAAGGACTCCGATTCGAGCCCAACCCCGGCTGCCGGCCTTGCAGCCGACCCGCCGCAATCCAAGTCCCTGTTGTTCCGCAGTTCGGCGGTGCTTTATCTGTGTTTTCTGCTGCTCTTGACGATGTGCTTGTTGCTGGTGCTGGCTGCAATTGCCTTGCACCACAGGTTCGGACAACCGACGCGCCCCAAGGCGCGCGCCTACGACGCCGGCTTCGAGATTTCCTGAGCGCCGCGCAGGCGCTTCAACTCCCTCGCGACTGAGGCTCGAATTATCGAACCCTCGGGCGTAGCACCATATTCCGGTATTCCACCCGGGTGTGGTCGCCCTGAAGATAGAGAGGGCCGGGCCAGGTCACATCCGACCACAGGGCGCCGCCGGTGCAACCTTCCAACGCCACGTTGTCCAGAATCTTCTGACCGTTCAACAGAACAGTCACGTGCCGGTCAACGAGGGTGATGTCGAGGGTTTGCCACTCGCCGGGCGCCTTGGACGGGTTGGCGGTCGGAGCAACGCGACTATAAATGGCGCCCATGCCATGGGCGGAAGGGGGCTTGCCGAAACCCTCGGCCACCTGGATTTCATAGATCCCTCGCAGGTAAATGCCACTGTTGCCTTTCTCGGGCAGGCGCACCTCGACCTGAAGGTTGAAATCCTCAAATTCCTTTTCGGTCCGGAGGTTGCCGTAATTCTTATGCGGTTTGCCATCTTCCTGGACGGGGTCGTTGACCAGCACTCCGTCAACCGCGCGCCACCCGTTCACCGCGCCGGGGTCGGTCAGACGCCAGCCGGTGAGGTCCCGGCCATTGAAAAGCCGGACGGGCGGGCCAAACTGCACCTTGCTCAGGTCGGGTGCCGGGGGCAGCGGAGGCTGGCGCCGACCGCTGAACTCAGCCACATCCTCCCCTCCACCGCGCAGCCGCGGCTTGCGGCTGATCAGTTCAATGCGGTCACCGGACACCTTGGCGGTGATGGTCTCAATCAAATTGGTTTTGATGGTCTTGCCACCCTCCTTGAACTCGAGGTTGTGTTTGCGCTCCAGCACCAGTTGGCCTTCGGCGATTTTGGCGGAGAAGACCGGCTCGACGCTGCCCCAGCCCCAGAGCATGCTGGCTTGAAGGCCCCCGGATTTCTCGCTCACCCCCAGCCACCCCGCATGGCCGCCGGGAATCGTCAGTGCCCAGGCCCCGACAAAAGGATTCTCCGCGGCGAACGAGTTGGTTAAAGCAAGCATGGCCGTGCGGACCACAAGACAAGACAAGAGCAAACTGCGTTTTAGCATGGCACTTCTTATGCTTGAGGGGCGACTCGATGGCAAGCGCAATCGGGGAGTAGGCGCAACGGAAAAGACGGATCAACTCGGGCCGGGACTGACCAAAGCGGGACAGCAGACGCACGCCGGGCAGTCGCCGGCGGGAAGGGACATCACCTAAAAAAATGGCATCGCGTTTCGGAGTCATTTCTGCCATACTGACAACATGATGCGAGCACCGGTGGACGATCTGGCGCCCACGCGACACAGCCTGCTGGCGCGTCTGAAGGATTGGCAGGACCAGCAAAGTTGGCAGGAGTTTTTTGATATTTACTGGCGTTTGATTTATTGGACTGCATTGAAAGCCGGATTGTCTGCGGAAGAGGCCCAGGACATCGTCCAGGAGACGATGATTGTTGTTGCGCGGAACATTCATAAGTTCAAGCCGGGCCGGGAAAACGGCTCGTTCCGGGGATGGCTGCGCAACGTGACTCGCTGGCGGCTCGCCGATCATTTCCAGCGGCGTCACAAATCGCTGCAGGAAGTTCCTGAAGATGCCGGCGTGGACATCAGTCAAATCCCCGACCCCGCTGGCGCCGAGCTCGAAGCGCTTTGGGAAACCGAGTGGGAGAATAACCTCGTGTTGGTTGCCACGGATCGTGTCAAAGCCAGGGTGAAAGCCGAGCACTACCAGGCATTCGACCTCTGTGCGGCCAAAGGCTGGCCGGCTCGCAAAGTCGCCCAATACCTGAGCATCAGCGTGCCTGCGGTTTACGTGGCCAAACATCGCGTTCAGTCCCTCTTGCGGGCCGAAGTCCGGCGCCTGCGTAAACGACACCAATAAACCACTCCGTTCCCGCCGAAATCCAACAAGCCTATGTCAAATGCACACTTTTCCGAAAGCCGCTGGTCGCCCGGGGAGCGGGTGCTGCGCGATCCCGCCCTGAACAAAGATGCCGCTTTTACCCGCGTGGAGCGCAAGCGCCTGGGGATTGAGGGCCTGCTGCCGCCGGCGGTCCTCACCATCGAGCAGCAGGTGGCGATGGAATTGGAGCATATTTTCTCAAAAAAAGAGCCCCTCGAGCAATACATCGGCCTGATGGCGCTGTTGGACCGCAACGAAACGCTGTTCTACCGTTTGTTGGTTGAGAACCTCGAGCGACTCACCCCCATCGTTTACACACCCACCGTTGGGCTGGCGTGCCAGCAATACAGCCACATTCTCCGCCGGCCCCGCGGACTGTTTCTCTGCCCGGAGGACCGGGGCCAGATTGCCCAGCGGCTTCGCAACTTCCGACAACGTGACATCCGTTTGATCGTCGTGACCGACAACGAGAGAATCCTGGGGCTGGGTGACCAAGGCGCCGGCGGCATGGCCATTCCGGTCGGCAAGCTTATCCTTTATTCGGCCGGCGCGGGCATTCACCCCTCCCATTGTCTGCCGATGAGCCTGGACGTGGGAACCGACAATAGCGCTCTGCTTGAGGACCCCTATTACATTGGTTACCGGGACAGGCGGCTTCGCGGGGCGGCCTATGACGATCTCCTCGAAGAATTCGTTCTTGCGGTGAAGCACGTCTTCCCCAGCGCCTTGGTGCAGTGGGAGGATTTCAAGAAAGCCAACGCCTTTCGATTGCTCGAGAAATACGCCGCCCGCCTTCCCAGTTTCAACGACGACATTCAAGGCACTTCCGCGGTCACTCTGGGTGGCATCCTGGCCGGTTTGCGCCGCTTGGGCCAGCCGCTTGGCCAACAAAGGTTCCTGCTGGCCGGAGCGGGCGCCGCCGGTGTGGGGATCGGCCGGCTTTTGGAACGGGCTCTCACAGCCGCAGGCTTAAGCCCGGCTGAAGCCCGCCGCTGTCAGGTCTATGTGGACTCCCAGGGGGTCGTTTATCAGGGACGCGGCCCCCTCGAGGCATTCAAGCAAGAGGTGGCCCTGTCTGCAGAAGACCTGGCGGCCGTCGGCCTCCCCTACCCGCCGCCAACCGCGCTCGAAGACATCGTTCGAGCGGTTCGTCCCACCGTCCTGATCGGCACCACCGGTCAGCCCGGCGATTTCACGCCCGCCGTAATTCGCGCCATGGCGGACCACTGCGTCCGGCCGCTGATCTTCCCACTCAGCAACCCGACCAGCAAGGCCGAGTGCACGCCGTCCGAAGCGTTGCGGCATTCCGACGGCCGGGCTTTGGTCGCCACGGGTTCGCCGTTCGAGCCGGTCACCTTTGACGGCCGGCGTCATGTCATCGGGCAATGCAACAACCTGTTTGTCTTCCCCGGCGTGGGCCTGGGTGCGCTCATCAGCGAAGCCAGCCGTATCACCGACTCCATCTTCCTGGCCGCCGCGCAAATCCTGGCCGACTTTACGGTAACCCACAATCCCGACGACGAATCTCTTTATCCCAGTCTCCGGATGCTGCGGCAGGTGAGCCAATGCATTGCGTTCAAGGTGGCTCAAACCGCCCGCGAGGAGGGAATCGGGCGCGCCCTCTCCGACGAGCAGTTACAAGCCGAAATCGAAGCCTTTTGCTGGTTTCCCGACTATGCCTCTGATGTTCCGGGGGAGAAAGCGCCGCGGCCGCGCCCGCCAGGAAGGGCTGCCGACGAAACCTGAATGGGCTGGGCATGGGACGGGGCAGGACAACAGAAAAGCTTCTGCATCGCGGAGTCATCTGGGTACTGGCCCAGACCGGGCTGATGGGGGCGGTGCTGGTTTGCGGGGCATGGTGGCACAACCAATGGAATTCCCTGGTTCTTGCCGGCCTCGGCTTTGCCCTCCTGGGCGGTTCCGCCCTCTGCGGCCTCTGGGGGGCTCTGAGTCTGAGGGGCAGCCTGAGCCCGTTTCCCAGGCCTCACCAAGGAACCCGGCTCGTTCAATCCGGAATTTACGCTTTCATGCGGCATCCCCTTTATACTTCCGTCATGGCTGCCGCCGCCGGTTGGGCGCTCATCCGCCAGAGCTGGCCGGCCCTGGCGGCCGCGCTTGCGCTTGCCGTGTTCCTGGACCAAAAAGCCCGGCGGGAAGAACAATGGCTCAGTGAGCTGTTCCAGGAATACCCCGCCTACCAGCGCCGCACCCGGAAGTTCATCCCCTGGCTTTATTGAATCTCTCCCCATTTGCCCCACGCCCCAAGGTGTGTTATGGACCTGTGCAGCATGAGCATCTCGGAACGCAGACACCGCCGCCGGTTTTCTCACGGCTTCACCTTGATTGAGCTGTTGGTGGTCATCGCGATCATAGCCATCCTGGCCGCCATGTTGTTGCCCGCTCTGAGCCGGGCCAAAGTCCGCGCCCAAAGAATAAGCTGTCTTAACAACGGCAAGCAAATGGGTGTAGGCAGCCAGCTCTATGCCGATGATGATTCCAGGAACGCCTTGAGCGGGGCCGCCAATTATTCGGATGACGACCTGAACTGGCTTTTTCCCCAATACGTGCCCAACGTGAAGAGTTTCATTTGTCCCGCGACTCGCAACAGCGTGATTTCGTCCAACCCGCAACCTGTGGCGGCCTCCTGGGAGGGCCCATACGGACCCAACGATACGGGCATTAATTATCTGGACCGTTTGCACGGGAATCCGACCTACCTACCCCAGTTGGTGAACAATGCCGCCGGCAAAAACGGGACGATGGGGCACAGCTACGAAATCGCCGGCTTTGCCAACGCCCGCGGCTCGGGGGGAGGATTCGGCTCCAACCAGCGCAAAACCCAGACCCTCGTCGGCGGCTACACCTACCGGCTCAATAACTCGACCTTCCCGCAATACAATTTCTTCAACCAGCGGGGCGGCCCCTCGGACTTGTGGATCATTTACGATGCCGACGACCGCAACGCCGCGGACCCCAAGCGCCAGAACGAAGATTATCCGGATGAGGGCGATAACCACGGTCGTGAAGGGGCAAACGTCATTTTTTGTGACGGCCACGCTGAATGGGTGCCCCGGCAGCTTTACTTGCGCAGCTTCTTCCGCGGCACCGACGAATATCACGGCCCGGTTATTCCGTGAGCCTCAGGCCGCTGCCCGGTCAAACCAATCACGCAGCATGAGCAACGAGTCCAAACAGCCAGCGGCGCCGGCAACCCGGATTGAGACCATTCGGGCTTCGCTTCGCTGTTTTGTCTGCAGTCTGGTCGGCCTGATCCCCCTCATCGGACTGCCCTTCGCCCTCTCCGCCATCCTCGCAACCTGGCAAACCGGGAAATCCTCCCGAAACATTTGGAATCCAGCCGAGCACTACCTGCTCGCCGCCCGCCGCATTGCCCCGCTTGGACTCCTCACCTCGGCGCTTTTCCTCATCCTGGTCTGCGTTGTTGTCCCAGCCCTCCTTCGGGACATGAGCAGTTGCTCGGGCGGCTCGAGCTGAGGCTGATCCGGCGAGCCACACGGCGTGGCTCAAACACAAGGCGCTGCCGGTTCCGATCGCGATACGCCGGAGCTTAAGTCTCTGAGGCTTGGCCTTGATTGATGTTCTGATACGACTGAAACCAACGAGCGCGGTCACGGACGCTCGCGACTCAGTTGGTCCAGTCGCGCCCCCAAATTGCGGACCCTTTCACGCAGTTCCTGGACCTCCATTCGCAGGCGCTCAAGTTCGCTTTCGGGCGGGCGGGGGGCGAACTCCGGCCGGTCGGTGCTCCCCAGCTTCTGCCTCATTTCGCGGGCCTGTTGGGAAAGTCGCTCCGCTGGTTCGTGCAGGCCCGCCGCATGGAGGTTTTGAATGGCGGCCTCCAGGTGCCGCAATTGCCGCATTTCGGGCTGCTCTGGAGGGGCGGCAGGGAAGCCCCCTTCCGGTAGAGGGCCTCGGGGTGGTCTCATGCGCTGCGGAACTGGCCGGTCAGGCCGTTCGAGAACGGCTTCCATTCGCGCGATTTGACGTTCCAACCGGGTCGCCTCTTCCAGTTTGCCGTCCGCACGCGCCTCATCCAAGCGAGCTTTGGCCTGCTCGAGTCGCTGCTTCAACTCTTCGAGCGGGGGCTGGCCAGGGCCGGCGGCGGGCCCGTCCGCCTCGCGCAGGTGGTCGGCTTCTCTCCGCAACTCCAAAGCCTTTCTCAAAGCTTCCTGGGCTTGTTCCATCTTGCCCTCGGCTTTGAGTTCGCGCGCCTCCTGTTGCAAACGTTCCGCCTTTTCCCGCAATTCCTGCGGGTTGGGTTCCGCCGCCTTGGAGGACTGGGGAGCCGTGCCCCAAATCAAGCAAGTGGCCGAGGCCACGAGAGCTGTGACCAGCCGCCACGAACCAGCCGAATGAGATAACATAAGCAAGCGTTGCGCTTGTGGGCGCTTTATGGATTTCGTGGGAAAATCTAACACAGCTCGGCTGGCTTTGCCAGCCTTTTCGCAGCCACCGCGCGGGGAGCGGTGTGGCCATTGGCGCGACAGGGGGACTCAGCTCACGGAGGCGGGGCCGGTGACATTTCCATCCGGAGCAGCCGGTTGAGCCGGTGCCGTGGACACGGGCTGGGTCACAACCGAAGTGGGCTGGTAGGGCTCAATCGCTTCGATCCGATGATGGTGTCGGACGCCGTGCACTTCGAACTCGACCTGGTCCCCAACCGCCCGATTCAGGAGGGCCTGCGCCACGGGAGAAAGATAACTCACAATCCCGCGGTCCGGGTCGGAGTCCCACGCCCCGAGGATGATGAACTGTTCGGGCTGGTTGGCTTCGAGGTCGGTGGCTTTAACCCGGGACCCAATGGTCACGACATCGGTTCGCGTGCCGGTAAAATCGGTGCCGCGGGCGCGCACCAGTTGATTCTCCAGCTCGGCTTTGCGGCGCATGAGAAGTTTTTGCATTTCCTTGGCCGCTTTGTACTCGTGATTCTCCCGCAGGTCCCCATAGCTGCGGGCCAGGGCGATTTCCTTCGAGTTGGCCGGAATCTTCTTTTCGACCAGCTCGCGGTATTCCTCCTTGCGCCGCTCGAGGCTTTCCCAGGAGACGATGAAGTGGGTTTCATGCCGGGACTGTTCACCGGAGATCAGGGACTGGATGGCCGGATAGCTTTTGACAATGCGGGCCAGGAGCGACCGTTTGTCCATGTCATCGAAGCAAGGCGAATACTGCAAGGCGCGCGTGAGGTCCTTGATGACCTCGAGGTCCGCCGACCCGATCAGCTCGACCAGCAGGTCCTGGTCGTCGAGGATAAAATCCCGGAGGCGGTTGGACCGTTTTTCGTTGAACTGGTCGCGCTCCATGGCGGTGAGCATGGCGCGAAAGACCTCCGGCCCCAGAATGTCGGCGAAGGAATCGTTGCGTTCCTTGGCCAGCCAGAGGAGCAGTTCGGCGCTGGCGGTATGCTGGCTGATGAGGCGGGCCAGTATTTCCTTGAGCGCCTCGAGCTTCCCCTCATGGATAAGCAGGCTGGTGCATTCGCGGCACAATTTGGCCGAAATGCTGTTCAGGCTCTGCAGCAGAACTTCCTGCCAATGCTCGGGATTGGCCGCCTTGAACGACTCCAGGGCCCGCCGATGTTTCGCCGCCGGCAGCCCCTCCAACAACGGACCCAGCTTCACCTCTTGCAGCCAAATGACCGCCGGGGTCAGCTCGCCCTCCTCCGGCGCGAAGCCCACCGCCTGCCGCAGATCATCGCGAACAAAAATCGCTTCGAGGGCAATGGCGGGCTGCGTGCGCTGATAGCTGGGAATCTCCGCGTTGAGGGCGGCGATCACTTCCCGGGCTGCCGCTTCCCTGTCATCCAGATCCTGGAGGTTCCGCAGCAGCTCGCCCGCGACCGCCACGCGTGCCTTGAGCCCCTTGGCCGCGCGAAAGCTGCCCAGCAGCCGGTCCTGCAAGGAAACCTCCTTCACCTCATACACAATGGGGTCGTTCTTCTTGGCGGGCACCTGGAAATGACCGTCCTTCTTCAACTCCCGTTTGGCCGCTTCCCACCATTTGCGCCAATCCTCGGTGATGACGTCGGGGACGAGCACCTGCTGAATCTGGTCGGCGGTGGCGCGGCCGCCGAAGCTGTTGAGCACGATTTTGATCAATTCCAGATGATTGGCAGCAGCCAGTTGGCGCAGCTCCTCGAGGTCATGGGCCTTGCGGGCGAGAATATGCTCCTTGGGGATGGGTTTGAGCGACGTGGCGGCAAAGGCCAGGTCCATGGTGTGACCGGGCTTGTTGGCGAAATCAATGGTGAACCGCGCAAACACCGTGTCCATGGTCCGGATTCGGCCAAAACCCCAGCTTCGGTGCATGCAATAGCCGCTCTGGGTCAACGCCACCAGCGCTTCCACGTGTTGGCGGTCCAGCTTGCCCGCCGCCACCATCTTCTCAAACTCTTCTCTCATAAATCGTTTCTCGCTCGCATCCCCCAACAAAAATGAGATTATTGAGTGTGGGCCGACAAAATCCAAGAGAAATTGCGATGCGTGTGCTGCTCCGGCGCTCAAGCGGAACTTATGTGGAAGACCTGCTCGAGGAGGAACTGGAGCGTACCGCGCTCGTGGGGCCGGACCGGGGCTTGTGCCAGGAACTGACCTACGGGGTGGTGCGCTGGCAGGCGCCGTTGGACTGGCTGGTGGCGCGGAGGACCTCGGGGCGCATCCAGAAAGAACTGCTGCAAGTCCTGCTTCGGATGGGCCTTTACCAGATTTTCTGGCTGGACCGCATCCCGCCGCACGCGGCGGTGAACGAAACGGTCGAGCTGGCGCGCCGGCACGGCCTCGGACCGCAGGCCGGTTTTGTCAACGCGCTGCTGCGGGGGTGTCTGCGCGAGGCCGACGAAATCCGGCAGCTCCTTCGGCGACTGAGAGAGGAGGAGCCGGCGCGGGGTTACTCGCATCCGCAGTGGCTCTGGGAGCGTTGGGCGCAACGCTGGGGCCGGGCTCGGGCCGTGGCGCTGATGGAATGGAATAATGCGCCTCCGCCCACCTGCGCCCGCGTGAATACGCTCAAGACTGATCCGGGCGCACTCCTCGCCCGCTGGCGGGAGGAAAACGTCGAATACGACTTCATCCAACGGGATTGGCTCGAAGAGAACCTCGTGTTCGAGCTGAAATCCGCGCCGCCGCTTTCCCGCCTGGCGAGCTTTCAAGAGGGCGGGTTTTACGTTCAGGATCCCAGCACCTTGCTGGCGGTCACCGTCATGGACCCGCGACCCGGAGAGCAGATTTTGGACTTGTGCGCCGCACCGGGCGGGAAGCTGGCCTACGCGGCTCAGCGGATGCGCAACGAGGGCCGCTTGGTGGCTTATGACTCCAAGCCAGCGCGACGCGAGCTCATCCGGCAGAACTGCGCCCGCCTTGGGGTTCAGATCGCGGCCATCGCCGAAGCGGTTGAACCTTCCGGCGCCCGCCTCGCAGGCGCCGCCCTCCCGATGATCCACCGCTTCGACCGCGTTCTGGTGGACGCGCCCTGCTCGAATACCGGGGTGATGCGTCGGCGCGTGGACCTACGTTGGCGGCTGCGGGCGGCGGACATTGGTCAGCTTGCCGAAAGCCAGGTTGGGTTGGTGCGTCAAGCGGCTGGGCTGGTCAAGCCTGGCGGCGTGCTGGTGTACAGCACCTGCAGCCTCGAACCGGAGGAGAACGAGGCGGTGATTCAACGCTTTCTCCAGGAACACTCCGGCTGGCGGCTGGATTCTGAAAGACTCCTCCTGCCCTTCGTGGATGCCACCGATGGGGCCTACGTCGCCCGCCTGCTGGCTCCACCGTGAGAGTTGCGGTACTCCGGCCCGGCCCGGAAAGTTTCCCTCACATCCCCATGATCTGGTAGCCGCAGTCCACGTAAATGACTTGGCCCGTAATGGCTGCCGCGCCGTCGCTGGCGAGGAACAGGCCGGTGGCGCCGAGTTCCTCCGCCGTCACGTTACGTTTAAGGGGGGAGCGCTCTTCGTAAAGCTTGAGCATTTGCGTGAAGCCGGCAATGCCGCGCGCGGCCAGCGTGTTGACGGGGCCGGCGCTGATGCAGTTCACGCGAATCTTTTGCGGGCCGAGGTCGTAAGCCAGGTAACGCGTGCACGCCTCGAGCGACGCCTTGGCCACCCCCATCACGTTGTAATGCGGCACGACCTTTTTGGCGCCGTAATAGCTCATGCCGATGATGCTGCCGCCGTTGGTCATCAAGGGCGCCGCCGCCCGCGCCAAGGCAACCAGCGAATAGGCACTGACATCATGCGCAATCCGGAACGCTTCGCGACTGGTGTCAACAAAACGCCCCTCCAGCGCCGCCTTGGGGGCGAACGCCACCGAATGCAGGAGCAGGTGAAGTCCACCGAATTTTTTCCCCACCGCGTCGAATACCGCCGCGATTTCCTCGTCCCGCGTCACGTCACACGGCAGGATGAGGGTGTCGGCGCCGAACATGGCTGCCAACTCTTCGACGTTCTCCTTGAGCCGCTCGCCCTGGTAGGTGAACGCCAGCCGCGCCCCCGCCTGGTGCCAGGCCTGGGCGATGGCCCAGGCGATCGAACGCTTGTTGGCCACGCCAAACACAATCCCGAACTTGCCCGCTAACAATGACATTTCGTTTTGATGGTTTACAACCCGGCTGATACTCGCAAGAAAAACTGCCCGCCGGCTCCCGCCCGGCCCGGCGGCCCATAGCTCTAAAACATTTCTGCCGCGATGGCAAGCACCTGAACGCCAAGGAGCACGTGCTGCCGGATCCGAGTGTCCCGGCAACCCGGGGCCGGGGGCTTTGCGTTGGTTGGGTCTGGGCGGTTTCCGTGTCCTGCACCCCCCGTCCAACCCGGCGCGCAGCCGCGAGTTTGCACAGAGTTTGCACCGGAATCCCTTGTTCTCTGCGTGCCCCGTGGCGAAACCCTTGTGCCGAAGCCGACCCCGATCAAAACACTTGCGGCACACCCTCTTCCAGGATTTTGAGCTGTCGGCTGATGCCGTTCTCCGCGGCAAGCTGCCGGAGCCAGCGCGGCGGCTCGTCCATTGCCTCGAACGAAAGCTGAAAGCTGCCGTAGTGCATCGGGACCAGCCAGCGCGCGCCCAAATCCTTGAACACCTTGACGGCGTCGTCGGGCCCCATGTGCACGCAGCGGAAGGATTCGGGATGATAAGCGCCGATGGGCAGGAGGGCGATCTCGGGAGCGCAGGCTTTGCCAATTTCCTTGAACCCGTCGAAATAGGCGCTGTCGCCCGCGTGGTAAATGCGCCGGCCCTGGTGCTCCAGCACGAAACCGCCGTAGCCGCGGTGATGATCCCGCAACACGCGCGCGCCCCAGTGTTTGCTCGGAGTGAGGATGACCTTCCAGTCGCGGTGTGAAAAGCTCTCCCACCACTCCAACTCGACCACTCGCCCAAATCCCAGCCCGTGGGCCAGGTCGCCCATCCCCCAAGGCATCACCGCAATCTTGGGATGCGGCAGGCGCCGCAGGGTCGGCTTGTGGAAATGATCGAAATGCGCGTGGGTCAGCAGCACCAGGTCAATCGGCGGCAGGTGCTCGAGCCGCAACCCGGAACGCTTGAGCCGCTTGAGCAAAAACAGCCAGTTGGCGAAATTCGGGTCAATCAGCACATTCAAATCCGTGAACTGTACCAGGAACGATGCGTGGCCAATCCACGTGATGGCCACCTGGCCGTGGCTGAGTTTTGGAAACACCGGTTTTCGCGACTGGCCTGTCCGCCTCGTCAGCAGCGCCTTGAGCACCATCTGGCGAAAAAACGTCCGCGGGTTGAAGTGCCGCGCGGGAGTCAAATCCTTGAATGAGCGCGGCAGCGGTTGCCGAACCACCGGCGGACGATAAGGCTTATGCCTGGTCATACAACCGCGACAGTTTACACCCCGCGCCGGTAGGGAAAAAAGCATAAACCGGAGGCCATCGCCGGACTATCGGACTATTGGACCGGGGAAGGCTGGACCATGGATCAGAGACCCTGGACTTGTCGTGCAGGCCTTTGTGGCCGTGGCAGCCGGGCGAGAGGCTTTGGGGACGCTGAGTCATTCCAGGCGTTCGGGGCGGGGAAAGCCCAGGGACGGCGTCAGCGCCGCGGCGTCTGGAATTCTTGGGTCTGCGGAGCCGCTTGATTTAGGGGCCGGGGTGAAGGATGATCAGGCGCGGCCAAGACGCGCCGCACCATTAAAAATGAGAAAAAAAGAATTCGGCGCCGCGGCGCGGCGTCTCCTGTGTGTGTTTTTGACGGCTATGATTGGAATTGTGAACGCAGCGACAACCCCCGAGCGGTCGGAAGTTGAGGACCGTTACAAGTGGGACCTCAGCAAGATGTACGCCTCGGCGGAACAATGGGAGGCGCACTATAAACAGATTGAGGGGATGGTGGCCGATTTTGCGGGGCGGCGGGGCAAGGTGGGCGTTTCGGCGCAGAATCTGCTGAGCGCGCTGGAACTTCGCGACCAAGTCAACATCCAGCTTGAGAAGCTTTACGCTTACGCCGCAATGAAGCGGGACGAGGACATGCGCGTGCCCTCGGCGCAGGCGTTGTATCAGCGGGCGCAGACCCTTTCGGTGACATGGGACGAGGCGGCCTCGTGGTTCCAGCCGGAACTGCTCAAGATACCGGAGGATCAGCTCAAAGACTGGCTGAAGCAGCCGAAGCTGGCGCTGTACGGCCATTACTTTGACGATTTGCTGCGGTCCCGGGCCCACATCCTCTCGCCGCGCGAGGAGGAATTACTGGCGATGGCGGGGAAGGCCACAGACGCCAGTTCCGACGTCTTCGGGCTGCTGAGCAACACGGAGTTGAAATGGCGCACGGTCAAGGATCCGGAAGGACGGGAGGTCGAGATGACCACCTCGGCTTACACGGCGGCCATGCAGTCCAAGGACCGGCGGTACCGGAAGGACGCCTTTGTGGCGCTGCACCAGAGTTATCTGGATGTGAAGAACACGCTGGCGGCGACGCTGGCGGGGGCGGTGCAGCGCGACTGGTTCTATGCCAAAGCGCGGAAGTATCCCAGCAGCCTGGCGCGGGCCCTGGACGCGGAGAACCTGCCGGAGGGGGTTTATCATAACCTCATCAAGACCATCGAGGCGCATCAGCACCTGCTGCACCGCTACGTGGCCTTGAAGAAACGAGCGCTGAAATTGGAGCAAGGGGTGCATTTCTATGATCTCTACGTGAGCCTGGTGGACGTGCCCGAGCGGACCTACAGCTTTGAGGAGGGACGGGACCTGGTGTTGGACGGCGTGAAGCCCTTCGGGCCCGAGTATGCGGGCGTGTATCGGCAGGCATTTGACTCACGCTGGATTGACGTGTTTGAGAACAAAGGCAAGCGCAGCGGCGCTTACAATATGGGGACTTATCTTTCGGCGCCTTACGTGCTGATGAATTACAAGGGGACGTTTGACCATGTCTCGACGCTGGCGCACGAGCTGGGCCATGCGGCGCAGAGCTGGTTTGCCAAGGAGCATCAGCCGCCCATCTATTCCGGCTATCCGATGTTCACGGCGGAAGTGGCCTCGACGGCGGCGGAGATCGTGTTCAAACAGAGCATGCTGGAGCGGACGAAAGACCCGAAAGAGCGCGCCTACCTGATCAACCAGATGCTGGAGGACATGCGGGGCACGGTCTTTCGCCAGACACAGTTTGCGGAGTTTGATCTGGCGGTGCACACCCTGGCCGAACAGGGGGAGCCGATCACCGCCGAGGGGTTGATGAAACTATGCCGCGAGCAGTATGTGCGTTATTACGGGTCGGACTTTGTCATTGACCCCGAGCTGGAGGTGGAATGTCTGCGCATTCCCCACTACTACCGCGGTTACTACGTGTATCGCTATGCGGACAGCTACTGCGCGGCGGCCGCCATCGCGCACCGCATTTTGAAGCAGGAGCCCGGCGCGCGCGAGCAGTGGCTCGAGTTCCTCAAGACGGGCAACAGCAAATACGCGATTGACATGCTGAAGGTGGCGGGCGTGGACATGACCACTCCCCAGCCCATTGCGGACGCCATGGGTTTGTTCGAACGCCTCTTGGGCGAGCTGGAACGTCTGTTGCCCTGAGCGAGTCGCCTCAGCTTTCGTACCATTTCGGAAACACGAGGCCCAAGTCGTCCCTGCCGCCCGCAACGGTTCGCACAAGCCGGCGCAGGTGGAAACGCGCCCCCCGGGCGATCAGCCTTCGCCCAACCCGCTGCCGGCGTGCATCGCCGCCGAAGAGTTGCCGCAGGTAATGGCGGACCCGCACCGCCGGCCACTGCGTCAGGAGCGACCACACGAGTGCCCGTTCCAGTTCCGCATGGCGCCCGTGCGGCCGCCCGGCGGGCAGGAAATTAAACTCGCGGAAGCGTTGGCCGGTCGGGTCCCACATTTCCGGGGTCCAGCCGGTCGTGCCCGGAAGCGGGGTGAGTGGGATGAAGAAGAATTGATCGAGTCCCAATTCCAAGGCGAGGCGGTGAATCGCCCGCACGGCTTGCGGCGTGTCTCCGGGCAGGCCGTAAATGAAAGAACCAATGGCCAGCACTTGCGGAAAGTCACGGCGCAGAATCCTCAACGCACCCCGCGCGTCGTCCACTCCAGCGGTTTTGTGCAGCGCCGCCAGGCTCGAGGCATCGGGCCGTTCGATGCCGAGATAGACCTCGTTCAGTCCCGCGCCAACGCAGGCCGCCAGGGCACCGGACCGCGCGTCACGAACGATGCCATCCGTGCGCATCCAGGCGCTCTGACCGACGCGCAGGCCCTCGCGCAGCATCAACTCCGCCAGTCGGCCGGGGACCTCGGGATGGGCATTCAAACAGGGGTCCACCCAGCCGAGATAACGGCGGTCGTAACGCCGGACCAGGAACCGCACCTCTTCCAGCAATCGTTCCGGGGACTTGACCCGAAGTTGAGGCAGCACTCGGCCGTTGACCATCCGCCCCATCTGCCGCCAGAGCACGCAGAAATCACACGAACCAGAGCAACCGCGGCCCAACTCAATTGCCGCCAGCCGCGGATGGTTCACGCTGCCGGCGCCGTAGCAGTGCATCGGAAGCAAATCCCAGGCCGGCAAGGGCAGGGTGTCGAGATTGGCGATCAGTGGCCGCGCGGGTGTGGTCACCACTTCCGCGGCGGGTCGTTCGCAGCCGGCCTGGTTATCTGCGCGATAAGAAATCCCGCGAACGGTTCGGAGTGCGCTGGATGTCTTCTCTCGCAGCGCCTGCGTGAGCTCACTCAGGGTCAACTCCCCCTCGCCGTGGACGACAACGTCAATGAAGCCGGAGGCCAGCGCCTGCGGGGCCACGTGGCCAAAGAAGCAACCGCCGGCAATGACTCGCGCGCCGGCCTCGCGGGCAATGCGGGCCACTCGCAGACCCTCGACGCAACTGACAGCCTCCTCGCCGATGCCGACATACGCGGGCTGGCGGCGAAGCAGTTCGGCAGTGAGACTGCGCCAACCCATTTGCAGGGCAGGGGCATCGAGGATTTCCACGCGCAGATCCGGAAGCTCGCGTCGCAACATCGCGGCCATGGAGGCGAAGGCCAGCGGTGGCCAAAAGGCGCTCGCAGGGCTGTTGAAGGGCCACAGCGGGCGGGGCGGACGCACGAAGAGGAATAACTCGCTCATGACACCTGACGATTCAGCCGGCCACGAAGCGTGCGGCAGGCGAACCGCATGACAAGCCCCAGGTTGGCCAGCACGAGGAAAGCAAATACGACCGCGCCCAGGGCCGCCAGCAGGGACAGCAGCCCGCCCGCCCATCGGCCCCCCCAAGCTGCCAGCAACGGCAGGCCGGCTGCGGCCATCACCATCCCCGCGCTGTAAAGCCTTGCAGCCTGGGGCCGGGCCGACTCGAGACTCTCGCGCCCCATCTCGCCAATCCAGGCCTGCACCGGCAGCCATAGAAACGTGACCACCCCGAACCCGAACAGCGTGCCGGTGATCGTCCGCACCTCGGGTCCATGAGCAACCCAATGGAATCCGAAGGGGGCCATGAACAGGAGAAAGGCGCCATGCGCGGCGAGGAATCGGCCCGTCAACCGCGGTCGGAGCCAGAAGTGCAGCAGGGCTGCCAACCAGCCGCCCACGTAGAGGCCCGTGCACCGCTGGCAGAACGGCAGCATCACATCTCCCGGCGTCCAGCTATGAGCAGGATTCTGGCCGCACACGAAGCTGAATGCTTCCTGAAGCAACTCGAGCATGGCGCGGTCTCCGGGTCACCGAAGGGGAGGTTTTGGGTGCGCTGGCAAGGGGATCGGCACTTTTGTCACTTTGCGTTTGGGATCTTTCAAATCCACGAGGAACAGCGCGCAATCGTCCGCTCTGAACTCGTCATCCCCGCAGGCAAGATATGTCGAGGCCACCGCCACGGTCTGGCCGTCGTGGGACAGGGCCGCCTGAAACAACAGCGCATTGTTCTCCTCGGTCGCGCCGCAGGAGGGAACGAGAACAGTCTGGCGAATCGGCCGGTCATCCAGCGGGATTTCGATAATGCCGTAACTCGCGGTCTTTCCTACCGGGTCTCTTGCCTGGTAACTGGCCAGGATGAAATCGCCTTTGGGCGAAAACATCGCGTTGCCAAAGAGCATAGATTTCCCGACGTCGAGCGGGCGGTTGAACACGGTCCGGCCTCGTTCCAGCACGACGAGACGCACGGTTTCATCTGCTTTCTCGACCAGGGCGAACCGCTGGCCTGAGGTGGCGAAGGCTAAGAAGCCGCCGCCGGCCATTTCGTTGGTGATGGTGATCAAGGGGGTAATCTTTAACGTGTCCGGATCGAGTCGCGCGAACACCGGCGGCGCATCAGGCGCCTGCCCCCTCAGGACGCAAAACACCGCGTCGGCTTTGGGAGCCGGGCGAAGCAACGCATCCTCGTCCAACCCTGGAATCAGGGCGTTGGTCAGCGCGCCGGTCTTGAGGTCCAGCCGCGCGACCCGGTTGGACGCCACGCGCAGAAAAACGCGGTCGCCTACGAGCGGGAGAGGCGTGGTAAGCACTCCAGCCGGTTCGTCCACGTCCGGGAATTGATACAGTCGGAACGTGCCAGCCCCGCCGACGGGCAGCAGCGCCAGGCTCAGGCCGTCATCGTCATTGCCCATAATTCCGGGCCAAACGGCAAGGATCGAACGGCCATCCGGCAGCCAATGGCCCCGGAGGAGTCTTGGCTCGCGGTATAAGCACTGGCCGCCCTCGATGCTCGCGGGCAGGAACACCATCTGGCTGGTGCGAGCTTCCCGGTCGTAAACCGCCAAGCCCACCTGCCCGCTGACCTTGTCGAAGGCCGGGTAAAGCACCTTGGTGTCATCGGGGCTAAAAGCCGTGCCGCAGGCAAGGATGTAGATCGTGAGTGCCGCCAGCCCCGTCAGCGCCAACAACGAATTCCGGACTTTGTGAGTGTTCATAAAGAAACCCCGTTCCAAGCTGTGTTTGTGTGTTGATGCCATTGTAGCACAGATCGTACTGCCCCGGCGAATTGAAAAACAACCGCAGCGGTTCGAAAATAATGATGATCGGCGTGCGGGTGTATCTGGGGACGAGACACCTCACGCCGTTGGTCGAGGATCCGGACTGGTGCTTTTCCGCCTACTGCGATTCCGGCACGCGCAACACGGTAAGCGAGTTGCCGGGGAACCGGTGCCGGAAGGTCGGGCCGGAGAGCGGCAGGCTGGTTGTGCGTGGCGCGACCTTGGTGGGTTCGTCCAGCGAGTTCTCGTCAGTCCCCTGCTCGGACGTCAGGACGGTCAACCGGGCGGGTCCTTTGAGGGAGCTGATTCCGGCCAGGGACAGTTCAACTTCACGCGGTTCGGGGGCGGCGTTGACGACTTTGAGGATGAGCTCGCGCGCGGATTCATCGCGGGTGGCGCTGGCGAAGAGCCAGCGGGTCGGGGGGATGGTGAAGTCGTGAATCGGACGGCCATCGAGGAAGCATTTGACGCTGTGGCCGCGCGTTTCGATCCGGATGTCATACCACCGGCCGGTTTCGATGCTGCCATCCACGGAGTCACTGGTGCTGTCGGCCATTTCGATGGCGTGGCGGGTGTTGCCCCAGCCTCCCAGGTTCCACCAGGCTTTTTCGCGGGAATCCGCGACATTGAACAGGATGAGGAACCCTTCCGCGCCTCCGAGTTTGCGGGCTTTGAGCGTGTAATTGTAGTCGGTCCAGGCGCGGTCGCCAATGACGGCGCGGACATTCTCGCGGGTGCTGGACTGGCGCAACGCGCCGTCCTGCACTTTCCAGTCGCCGCCGCCGAGGAATTCCCAGCCCTTCGTGCCTTGGGAGAAGTCGGACTCGAACAGGGTCTGGCCGTTGCGAACGACCTTGAGGTCCTTGAACTCGGCCTGGGTCGCCCAGGTGCCGACGCCGATCGCGCCGCCTCGGGGGGGCGCCTCCTCGAGGGGCGCCTCCACGGCGGTGGGCAGGACGACGTCCCCGCGGTTGCGGGCAAAAAGCTGCTGCACGTAATAGCTGGGAATGCCGTAGGCCCGAGAGTTGTCGAAGTTGATGAGGTCCGGGTTCCAGCGGCGATGCTTGACGTGGACGAAGAGGGGCGCGTAGGCGGCCATGACGACCACGTCCGAGTTGCGTTCAAGGCCGGTCATGAAAGCCGCCTCGCCGATGGCGCCGCGGAGGTTGCCCTGGCCGGTGTTGCGGGTCACGGCGTATTCGCCGACAAAGACTTTGGGGCCTTTGCGGTCGTAGGAATCGTAGCGGCCCGCCTGCTGCATAAAGAATTCAGGGGTGTTGTAATAATGCTCGTCAACAATGTCCGGCATCGGGTTGGTGGGATAACCGCCCCAGACGTTGGCGATGAGTTGGATTTCGGGATAGCGGGCCTTGATGGCGCGGTGGAACAATGGCCAGCGCTCGGCGTAGGCGGGGCCGCCGTTTTCGTTGCCGATTTCCAGGTATTTCAAGTTGAAAGGTTGCGGATGGCCATTCTTTGCGCGCAGAGCGCCCCAGGGCGAGGACACCGGGCCGTTGGCGTATTCAATGGCATCGAGCGCATCCTGGACGAACTCCTCCATGCGATTGAGGGGAACATTTTCCTTGTGGGACATGCCGACGTTGATGCAGAAGAGCGGCTCGGCGTTCAGGTCGCGGCTCAGTTGGAGGTATTCGTGATAGCCGATGCCGTGGGTGGCCCAGTATTGCCAGATGTTCCACTGCGTTCGCCGCTCGGCCAGGGGACCGATCGTCTCCTTCCAGCGATATGCCTCCTTCATCGTATCGCCTTCCACCCAGCACCCGCCCGGAAACCGGACAAACGCCGGCTGCAGCTCGGCCAGCATCTCGGCCAAATCGGGCCGGAGGCCATTGGCGCGGTTTTTCCATGTCTTGCGCGGAAACAGGGAGACCATATCCAGCCAGAGGGTCCCGGGCTGGCTGGTGGTGATCACCAGCCGGGCCTCGCGGTCGGTGCCGTTGGCCTGGAACGTTGCCTTGAATGTCTTCCAATCCGCGCCGAGGCCCTTGATTGTGTCGCGCGCCAGAACCTTGCCGTCCTCGGTTTCGAGTTGCACGGTCAGCATCCCTTTGAAGCCCTCGGCGCATCCTGCCGCGAGGGAGAGGTCGTAGATTTCGCCGCTTTTGACCGGCACGCCCCAGTAGCCGTGATTGGCTACTCCCGCCGCGCCATTGGGGGGGACGGTCTTGATCGTCAGGCGCAAGTTGCGCAAATTGCGGGTGCGGGCGGGATCGGCGGCCCAAGGCCGCTCGCAGGTGACCGCCATGGAGGCCTCCGCGCCGCCGCGCTGGATTGCAGTCCAGTGCTCGGGCTGGTCTGAATCCTCGAAGGAGCGGTTGCGCAGCAACTCGGCGTAAAGCCCGCCATCGGCGCTGAGGTTGATATCTTCGAAGAAAATTCCCCACAGCGTGGGTGCCACCCGGTGCGCGGGTTGATTGGCCTGCACGGTGATCCTGGCCGGCGTCCCACCCGCTGCGAGAAAGAGAAATCCGGCGGAAAACAACAAGATGACCTGAAACAAGAGCTTTCGCATGCGACAGAGGATGCCAGTTTCGGGCTGGGGTTGGCAACCGGTTTGGCGTTGGGGATCATAAAACGAACTTCCCAATTTAGGGCGGTGGGTTATATTGAGCTACTGAGACGGGGCGTGGTTGCCACCAAGAATCGGTTCCACCCCGGCGTTCTCCCAGATTTGGAGTTTTCTTATGGCTGAAACAAATGTAACACCGCCCGCGCGCAGATCTCGGAAATGGCTTCGCCTGGTGGCCGTGTTGGCGGCGGCCGTGGTCATTTTGCTGGGGGTGGCGTACTTCTTCCTCACCAGCGCCTTTTTCCTCAAGAGTGTGGTGTTGCCGAAAGTGAGCGCGGCGGCCGGGGCGGAGGTCAGCGTGGGTGACGCGTCCATCAGTCCGTTCTCGCAAGTGGTGCTGCGCCAGCTCAAAGTCCAGCCCAAAGGCCACGAGCCGATCCTGACCGCCGAGGAAGTGGTTCTGCGGTATGACCTCAAGGCGATCCTCGGCGGCAACCTGAAGGTCGGGCTGGTGTCGGTGTCGGCTCCCACCGTGCAGGTGATTGTTCAGCCGGATGGCAAGAGCAACCTGGACCCGCTGATCGAGGCCAGCGCGGCTTCCCGGACGACTACCGAGGCTCCCCCCGCCAAGAGCGCCGCGCCATTGAAGGTGGCGTTGACCAAACTCGCGATTCAGAATGCCACGCTGCGGTATGTGCAGCTTTATGCCGGTGGCAGCCGCGACGTGGTCGAGTTGTCCAAGGCGGGCTTGACGCTGGAGAACGTGGCGAACGGGCAAACGGGAAAGCTGTCCCTCGAGGCGGACCTCCAGGCGCAGTTCAATCCGCCCGCGCCAGCCACCAACGGCAGCCTGCAGGCGAAAGTCGCCGGCCAATTCAGTCTAGCGCTGGCGGAGGACCTGGCGCCGGCGGGGCTGCAAGGCAATGCCAGTTTTACCGTTTCGCAAGCGGCGGGAATGCTTGCCGGGCTGAGCGCTTTTCGCGCGACCCTCGAGAGCGACGTATCCGCGACTGAAGTGAAGCAATTGGCGCTGCGTTTTCACCAGGGGCAGACCCAGCTCGGGCAAGTCCTGGTTAGGGGTCCTTTGGATCTGGCGAAAACCGAGGGGCGTCTAACTGTGGTGGTGGCCAACATTGACCGCAACGTGCTCAATCTGGCGGCGGCCGGCACCGGTTTGCAGTTCGGGCCCACGGTGATCAACTCCACCAACGAGGTGGTGATCGCCAAGGCCGGGGCGAGCCTCGGCGCCTCCGGACGGTTCAATCTGAGCGGTCTGCAGACGACGCTGAGCGGTCAAACCACGCCTTCGATGGATTTCAGCGCGGAGTACGACGTCTCGGTGGACACGGACGCGGGGAACGCGCTACTGCGCGCCCTCAACCTGCGCGGAGTCCAGGAGCAACAGGTGTTTCTCACCGGCAGCCTCTCCAGTCCGATGGCCTTCGCGTGGGGAAAGGCCGGCGGCACTGCGGGAGACGCGGCGTTGAGCGTTGTAGTTACCAATTTCAATCTCGCGCCCTGGCGAGTTTTGCTGGGCGAGGTGGCTCCGGCGGGAGTGGTCAACGCCGGGCTGCGCCTGGCCTCCGCGCAAAGCGGCAAACAGTTGGCCTTTGAAGTGGACGGCGGCGTTCAGAATCTGACCCTGAGCTTCGGCAGCAACCAGATGGCCCAGGCGTTTGTGAACCTTCGCGCGCGCGGAAAAGCCGTTGATTTCGATCAATACACGCTGCCGGAATATCGGCTGGAGGCCGGACGCCTGAGCCAGCCTTTCATGACGGTTACCGGCGGTGCCAGCTACACGGCCTCAACGGAGATTGCGGAGGCGCAGCTCAAAGGCCAGTTGTTGTTGGCGCGGCTGTCGGATGCCCTGGCGATGCCCGAGGCCAAGCTGACTTCCGGCGCGGCCGATTTCGACCTGCGCGTCAACCAGGCGAAGGGGAAGCAGACGGTGGGAGGCACGGCTGTTTTGAAGGAGGTCACCGGAACCCTGGCGGGCAGCCGGCTCGACGCTTTTTCTGTCAGCGCCGACCTCGGGGCGGAGATGACGGCGGACGAGTTTCAACTGCGCAACCTGGCCGGCAAGGTCGCCAGCGGCGGCCGACCCGGCGGCGACTTTACCCTATCCGCAACTTATAACTTTACGAACTCGAACGCGCGCTTCACCGCCCGCCTGAAGGATTTCAACCAGAACGCGCTCGGCCCATTCCTCCAGCCGTTCCTGGAAGGGCGGCAATTGACGAGCCTTGCAATCAACGGCGAGGCTGCGGGCGAGTATCACGCGGTGTCGGGGGCCCAGGTGCGCGCGGGCATGACGATGACGAATCTGGTGGTGACGGATCCCAAGAGCACGGCGCGGCCCGCGCCGTTGGAGGCCCGCTTGCAACTGCAGGCCGGCTGGAGCAATCAGGTGGCCCGCATTCAGCAGGCCCGGCTGGGCCTTACCCCCACGCCGCGCGCCACCAACGAAGTGGTCCTCTCCGGTCACGTTGACCTGTCGAACACAAACGCGATGACCGGACGCTTTCTGGTTGCGGCAGAGTCGCTGGATTTCACGAAGTATTACGACCTGTTCATGGGTGATGAAACGGCAGCGGCGCCGGGTGGCACGTCGCCGGCTCCGACCCAACCCGGGCCGCCCGCCGCCGGGAGTCCGGAGTCAGAACCGATCAAGCTTCCTGTCCGGGATTTCGTCGCCGAAATGAACATCAAGGCGTTCTATTTGCGCGAGGTGGCGATTTCAAACCTGCAAGCCAAAGCGACGATGGATGGTGGCAAAGTGGTAATCAAGCCGGCCAGTCTGGTGCTCAACGGCGCGCCGGTGAACAGTTCCGTCGCTTTGGACCTCGAGGTGCCGGGCTACAAATACGATGTCACATTCAGCGGCGAGAGGGTTCCGTTGGCGCCGCTGGTGAACTCCTTTGTGCCGGAACGGAAGGACCAGCTTAAGGGCACGGTGACCGCCGCGGCGGCCATCGCAGGCGTGGGCACAACGGGCGCCCAACTCCAGAAAACGCTGGCTGGTTCGTTTTATTTCGATGCCACCAACTTGGACCTTGCCATTTCCACACTCCGTTCGCCGTTATTCAGGACGCTGGTCAATGTGATCGCCGTGGTGCCCACCCTGGTAAGAAATCCCCGCGCGGGGTTGGGTTCGCTCGCGGGCGCTTTACTGGGAAGCGGTCCCGGCGGTGGAGGGGGGGGCTGGATGGACGAGCTGAGCCGGTCGCCCATCCACCTCATCCAAGCCGGGGGCAACATTCGCTCGGGGCGTATTGATCTGACCAATGCCCTGGTGCAGAGCGCCGCCTTTGAAGCCGGAACCCGCGGGGTGATTGAGATTGCGAGCGAGTTAACCAACTCGACCATCCGTTTTCCGCTGAGGGTTTCGGTCGAGCGCTCGCTGGCTGACCGGGTCGGCATGATACCCCCCGGGACTCCCACCAACGCGGTTTACGTGCGCCTGCCCGATTACGTTACCCTGGTTGGAACCGTCGGCGAGCCCAAGACCGATATCAACAAGCTGGCGCTGGTCGGAACCGCGTTGCAGCAGTTGGGCGGCAAGATTCCCGGTGTGGACCAGAAGACAGGCAACGTGATTCAGAATCTTGGCGGGATGCTTACCGGACGGCCCGCCGGCAGCGGTGCGACCAATGCCCCGGGCGCAACGGGAACCAACGCCCCAGCCCAGGCGGCTCCGGCCACTCCTGTCAATGTGATCCAGGGCCTGAGCGGGCTTTTGGGCGGCGGCCGGCCCGCCACCAATGCGCCGGCCGTGACCAACACCCCGGCTACCAATCGGCCGCCCGCGCCCAGTCCGCTTGACTTTCTGCGGCGCTCCAAGTAACCACCCCACCGTTCAATCCAACCACCAAACCCTGATGCAACGCGTCACTGATTATTTGCGTCAAAACCAGGCCCGCTTTGTCCGCGAGCTGTGTGATTATGTCCGGTTCCCGAGCGTGTCAGCCCAGCCGAAACACCAGGCGGACCTGAAAGGTTGTGCCGACTGGCTGGCAAAACTTTGCCAAGAGATTGGCTTGCAGGCACGGGTTTATCCCACCGCGCGTCACCCGATCGTGGTCGCCAGAACCTCCCAAAGGAGTCAAAAGCGGCCGGGTCGTCCGCATTTTGTGGTCTATGGCCACTATGACGTACAGCCGCCCGAGCCGTTCGAGTTGTGGCATTCGCCACCCTTTGAACCCCGCATCAAAGGCCGGGCGCTTTACGGCCGGGGCGCGAGCGACAACAAGGGGCAGAACCTGGCACACCTGAAGGCGGTGGAAGCCTATTTAAAGACGGGAACGGAGTTGCCGTGTGACATTACCTTTGTGATCGAAGGGGAGGAAGAAGTCGGCAGCACCAGTCTGGAAGGTTTTCTCAAGCAGCACCGGTCGGAACTGGCCTGCGATGCCGTGATCGTTTCGGACACGGGCATGCCCAGCCCGAAACATCCGGCGCTGACCTACGCGCTGCGCGGCATCGCCGCCTACGAAGTGATCGTGCATGGCCCCGCCCGGGACCTGCACTCGGGCATATTTGGCGGGTCAGTGGACAACCCTGCGATGGTGCTTTGCCAAATGCTGGCGCAGTTGCGAGACAAGAACGGCCGCATTACAGTTCCGGGGTTTTATGACGAGGTGCAGCCGCTGTCCGCCTACGAGCGCAAGCAGTTCAAGCGCCTGCCCTTTGACGAACGCGAATACCGGAAGTTCCTCGGCGTGCCCCGTCTGTTCGGCGAACGCGGTCATACCCCGATCGAGCAGCGGTCCGCCCGCCCGACGCTCGAGATCAACGGGCTGACCAGTGGTTACCAGGGGGAAGGCAGCAAGACCATCGTTCCGGCGTGGGCCAGGGCCAAAATCACCACCCGCCTCGTGCCGAACCAGAAGCCGGCGCGGATCATCAAACGGGTGCGCGATTATCTTGCCAGGCTCTGCCCGCCCACGGTCCGGCTGGAAATCAAAACCGGGCATGGGGCGGAAGCCTATTGGGTGTCGCCGACGAGCCCGGATGCGCAGGCCGCATTGCGGGCGCTCAAAACGGCTTTTGGGTACGAGCCGGTCTTGATGCGGGAGGGCGGCTCCATCCCGATTGTCAACCAGTTCAAGAAGGTGCTGCGGGCGGACACCTTGCTGCTGGGGCTGGCGTTGCCGGATGACAATGCCCACTCGCCCAACGAGAAGTTTGACCTGGGCTGTTTTGCCAAAGGTCAGGTCATGAGCGCCTGCCTGTGGCAGGAACTCTGCGCCGTGCGGCGGCGCTAGGAGCCCGTTGAGAAAGTAGCAGCGGACGTGAGTCCGCTCCCTTCACCGCTGTTGTTTGCGAGGAAAGTTTGAGCGGACTTACGTCCGCTGCTACCGAAAAGGAGTTATTCAACAGGCTGCTAGGCCGCAAAACGACTACCTCGAAAGGCGCTGCGAACCGGCGCCGGGGGCCAGACTCTGGGAGCGAGCGGCTGCGGCCACGAGCGCCGGATTCAAACACCATTGTTCACCCCATTCCGCCAGCGCCAGTGCCAGACATTCAACCGGCAAGCCGACCACATTGCTGTAGGAGCCGACAATTCGTTCGATGATCATATCGCCCTGCTCCTGGATGGCATAGGCTCCTGCTTTATCGAGGGGATTGACCCGCGCGAAGTATCGGCGGATAGCGGCAGCGTCCAGCTTCTTCAAAGTCACCGCGGTTTCGTCGCATACGATTTTCTGTCGGTGCGACCGCAGGTGCAGGAGGCACAAAGCCGTGACCACCAGGTGCGTTTTGCCCTGGAGGCGGGTGAGCATTTGACGAGCCTCAGCCAGGCTGGCGGGCTTGCCAAACAGTTCGGTGCCCAGGTAAACCAGCGTATCGGCTGCCAGGACCAGGGCATCCGGATACTGCTTGGCAGCCACTCGCGCTTTGCGGTAGGCGTTGATTTTGCACAGTTCGCGCGCGGTGAAATCCTCGTGGTGAATCTCTCCGATGGCGGTGGGCACCACGCGAAACTCGAGTCCCATCTGTCGCAAGAGCGCCTCGCGGCGGGGGGATGCGGAGGCCAGTATCAACATTTGTGCGTTCATGCAGCCCGCTCAGGGCAACGGGGGCGGCGTCGGGCCGTTCCAGCGCCGCCATCCACGGCAGGGTATTCCCCTCGGGACCCCGTGGCAAGCGTAATTCAGCCCCGAATGCAACTTGTATCGAGGAGGCTTTGCGCAGACGCCGGTCGGCAAGGAAATCTCAGATTCCGGCAGCCGCGCGCCCGTCCAGCCGCCGCAGCCCCGCCTCCCTGGCCGCTTCGAGGGCCTGGCGGAATTCGGTCCGGTTCAGCCGCCGGTTGAGGGTCTGGAACTCGGGGTTGGTTTCAGCTTGGTGCGCCGGATGATACTGATCCATCAAATTCACGAAAGTATCCGGTGACAGGGCGGCGGCCAGCCAATTGAGAATGGCGCGGGTGTCTTCGAGCATCCCCGGCATGACCAGGTGCCGCACCAGCACTCCCCGCACGGCCAGGCCGTCTTCATCCATTCGCAGGACTCCGACCTGATCGTGCATTGCCTTAATCGCCGCGCGCGCGGTTTCGGCATAGTCCCTGGCCCGGAGGTACCGCGCGCATCGGTCCGGGTTCCACAGCTTGAAGTCGGGCATATAAACATCCACCACCCCCTCCAGGAGCCGGAGGGTGTCAATCCCGTCATAGCCGCCGGTGTTATACACCAGCGGCAACCGCAGGCCACCCTCGATCGCCGCCGGCAAGGCCTCCAGAATCTGTGGCACGACGTGTTCCGGCGTGACGAAGTTGATGTTGTGGCACCCCGCTTCCTGCAACCGCAACATCAATTCCGCCAACTGTTCCGCCGTCACATCCCGGCCTTCCCCCTGCTGGCTAATCTCAAAGTTCTGACAAAATACGCACCCCAGGTTGCAGCCGCTGAAAAAGATCGTGCCCGACCCGTGCCAGCCCCGGAGGCAATCCTCCTCACCCCAATGAGGGAAGGCGCTCGAGACCCGCGCCCAGCGACCCACCTTGCAGTAGCCGGCCTTGTTCTCCAAACGGTTGACCCGGCAATCTCTCGGACACACTCCGCAGGCCGCGAGCATGGCCCGCCCCGCCTCGACCTTCTCCCTCAGCCGGCCAGAGGCATGGGTCTTGAGGTAAACGGGAACGAACTCGCGTCGGGGCAGGAGAAACCGGTCGCTTGCGCCCAGCGCCGTCGCCGGACGGTCCGACTTGCGTCTTCCAACGATGAAATCGTCTGCCATGCTGCCACTTCCTGCTATTCTTTTATAATACACCGCGACGCCGATAGAAATAATCAAAGCGGTGCCTTCAGCGAGCGCGCGGATAAGCCGGTGGAACCGCAAGGGACAGGGAGAGCTTGCGCGAAGGGGGGATCGAGGCTGTAATCGCCGCATGCAAAGCACGATTCTGATTGTCGGCTGCGGCAGCATTGGGGAGCGGCACCTCCGTTGCTTTCAGCGCACCGGCCGCGCGGAGTTGTTCGCCTGCGAAGCCCGGCCGGCGCTGTTGGAGAAAATCACCCAGCAATACAAGGTCCGGGGGGTTTCGGATTACAGCGCCGCGCTGCAGGCCGAACGCTTCGACGCGGTGGTCATTTGCACCCCCGCGCACCTGCATGTTCCCATGGCGATGGAAGGCTTGCGGCATGGGGCCGCCCTGTTTATTGAGAAACCCCTGAGCACTCGTCTGGAGGACGTTGCCGAGTTGCAGCGAGAAATCGCCCGCTGCAAACGATTTGTGGCCGTGGCGTACACGTACCATTGCCATCCCGGCATCCGCGGAGCGCGTGAAGTGTTGCGGAAGGGCGTCCTGGGACGCCCACTGCAGGCGGCGGTCATTTGCGGCCAGCACTTCCCCACCTATCGCCCTGCCTATCGGGAAACCTATTACACCCGTCACGAAACCGGGGGTGGCGCGATCCAGGACATGCTGACCCATTTGGTCAATGCGATGGAGTGGCTGATCGGCCCGAGCACGCAGGTCTTTTGCGAGGCAGCTCATCAGTTGCTCGAGGGCGTGACGGTCGAGGACACCGTCTGCGCTTCCGCCCGCAACGGGGAGGTGTTGGTGACTTACAGTCTAAACCAGTTTCAGCCGCCGAACGAGGCGACATTCCTGGTCCACTGCGAAGGGGGCAGCGTCAAAGTGGAATGGCACGAGCAGCGCTACGGAGTGTGGCCGCGGGGCGCCACCGGGTGGGAATATCACGCGGCGCCGGTGAAGGAGCGGGATGATCTTTTTGTGACCCAGGCTCATGCCTTTCTCGACGCCATGAATGGCGCGCAGACCGATCTCTGCACAGTCCAGGAGGCGGTCCAGACCCTTAAATTCAATCTCGCGGCCCTCGAGTCAGCCCGCACGGGCCTGCCGGTGACGATTCGCTAAGAGCAGCCATGAAAACCCAACCCTCCGAAATCCGGCTGGCCATGCTGGGCATGATTGAAGGCAACGGCCACCCCTACTCCTGGTCCGCGATCGTCAATGGCTATAATCCCGAAGAGATGGCCAGATGCCCTTACCCCGTCATTCCGCAATATCTTTCCGAAGTGCCGGCCAACACGATGCGGATTTGGGGCGCCCGAGTGACGCATGTCTGGACCGACGACCCGGCCGATGCGCCGAAGGTGGCGGCCGCCAGCCGCATCGAGCACGTCGTCGCCCGCCCGGAAGATGTCATCGGCCAGGTGGACGCGGTGATTATTGGGACCGATGACGGTCATGAACACGTTCGGCGCGCACGCCCCTTTATCGAGGCCGGTCTGCCGCTGTTCGTGGACAAGCCGCTGGCGATTAATGTGCCGGACCTGAACCAGTTCATACGCTGGCACAACGAAGGCCGGCTTTTCCTTTCGAGCAGCAACATGCGTTACGCCCCCGAAACCAAACTCATCCTGCGGCAGAAAGCCCAGTTGGGTGACTTGCGCTGGATCGCCTCCTGCACCAGCAAAACCTGGGAGCGCTACGCCATTCACGCGCTGGAAGTCCTTTGGCCCGTCCTTGGCCCGGGCTTCCTCGCCGTACGCACCGAAAGCCGGCCCGGCTCGGACATCGCCTATCTGACGCACCGCAGCGGGGTCCAGATCAGTCTGGCGGTGATCTTCGACGCGGTGGGAAGCTACGGCGCGCTGCACGTGTTTGGAACCCGGGGAAATCTTGCGGTGACTTGCTGGGATACTTACACGGCTTTTCGGAATCAATTGTGCGCTTTCGTCGAAATGTTACGCACCGGCCAGCGGCCCTATCCTTTGACCGAAACCGTGGAAATGATGACGGTGATCATCGCGGGCCTTCGGAGCCGGGAATCGGGAGGGAAGACCGTCGAGGTTGAGGAGATCCAGTCGGAATTGGAGGAACCGGCAGTCAGCAATTAGGGGATGCCGACTCCTTGGAAGGGCAAAGGCAGGATTACTCGATCCGGATGCGATAGAACCGACAGTCATCCGCGGGGTGCGGATCGGACAGCGCGGTGAGCGCGCCGGTTCCCGGGGTGGAAGCGATCGTGGCCCAGCTTGACTCCGGGTCCAGGTTGGTTCGGTACTCGAGGTAGTAGTGGATGCTCCCGTTCGCCGGACTGAGGAAACTCAACGTGTAGCCGGTTGCCTGTGAACCCGAGATGGCCGCCGCCGGTGGAAAAGCCAGCGGGCGCAGGGGGGAAGCAATGGTCATCAGAAAGGCGCGGGTGTTGGGCGGGGAATTGGTGTCCATGCCCGCGCCGGCCACGACCAGCGCCCCGTCCGCATTGGTTGCCACAGTATAGGCACGGAATAGTCTCAAGAAACCTTCCAGAATCCCGTTGGCGGCTGCCAAATCCGTCAAGTCGGTAATGGTCCACTTGTTGGGATCCGTTGATGTGGTGTCCCAAATCACGGCTTTTTCCACTGACCGAAAGCTGGTACCGACGGCGTAATGGCCGTCGGCAGTGCAGCCGAACGGGACCGCAAGCCGGCTCGCGCCACTTGCATCCGGGAAATTCGGCAGCCGTCGCGCAGTCTGGCTGGCGCCGGGACTCTTCACTTTGTATGCCTGCCAGGCGGTTGCTGAGTCTGCCACGGGGGAAACCCCAAAGACCGTGAGCCCATCGGCAGAAACACAGGTCGCTTCACCCACGGTCGTACCGTCGAGACCGTTAAATAGCAGGGAGGCCGGGGTGCCCGTGCCGTTCCAATCGAGGACGTAGTTGTGGCGGACGCCGTTGGTGACCAGTTGCCGCCAGCCGACCGCCCGGCCGGTGCTTGAGATGCCGTTGATGCCAGCGCCGATGTTCTTGGAAATTCCTTTCACGTCATACGTAGGCGCCGCCGGCCATGCACCTTGGAATCTTCCCACCCGCTCCTGAATGTTGCTATTGCTATCCCACCATGCCGAGTAGAAGACGTCGGAGGCGGTGCCCGCCAGTCCGTTGGCCGATGGCACCCGAATGGGCGCGGTGCCCAGTCCCGTGTCGCGGCGGACGCTGGCGAAGGCCGTGCCGTCGGTTGTCATGAAGTCGGAATACCAGCCGGATGACAGGCCGGAGAGGATCACCTCTTGTTGCCCGTTGTGGGTCCGGTAGCCGATCCCAGTGAGGAGGGCGGCTTGGGCGCCGTCAGCACTCCGCACGTTCACCAGGACGTTGGAATTGACCGAGTAGAGGAACCCGCGCGCGCCGGAAATGCCGACCGCCCAGTTTGCGTCCGGCGTGAGGGCGCGGATTTCATTGGCTTCATCCCCCGGCATGAGCGGAGCCAGGCGCAAGGTGACGGAGCCGAACGAGTTTTTGCCCACCACTAATGCCGCGGGGTTGCTGGTGACGCTGCCGCTGGCGTTGGTCACGACGCAGCGGTAAACCGCCGCGTCGTTGGTGTCGGCGCCGGTGATGGTCAGCGTGGGAGTGGCGCACCCTGCGTAATGCCCGCCGTCGGACAGGTTGAGTTGGTTTTTCTGCCATTGGTAGTAGAGCGGTTCGGTCCCGAACGCGGCGAGTGTAAAGGTGGCGGACTCGCCCGGGGCTACGGTCCGGCTGGCAGGCTGCCGGGTGATGGTTGGGGGTTGTTGGACTGTGACGGACATCCCGGCCATGAAAGAGTAAACAGACGCGTTCTGGAGCAGGAACCGCAGACGCAAACGAGGCTGTCCCGCCGGCAGTTCGGAGTGACTCCCCCAGACCACTGGCTGGCTGACACTGTCGCCGGTTAGGGCCACACAATCGGCGTGCCCGTAGCCGGGAAGCCCCTGGCCATCCTCATCCAGCACTTCAACCTTCAACCAGCCTCCCGCGGCACGGTAGTTCACCCGAAGCTGCCCGGATGCGCCGCTCAACACCCGGGTCAGAATGGTGCCGACATTCGAGCCGGCATCCAGGGACGCGAAGCCGTCCTTGCGCAGCGTCGCCAGACCGATGCCCCCGGTCATTTTTGTCAACGCCACCCCGTGCAAATCGTTGAAACCACCATACCACAGCTTGAGCGTGTCCCCCTCGAGGACGGGAGCCCGAGCGGTGTAAACCTGGCCGTCATCCCAGGCGCCGGGGGGACCTTGGGGAAGAATCGGCGGCCGGTCGCCTTCCTGCCGCGTCCAATGCATGCCGTCGTGGCTGCTGGCCAATTCGACAAAGGTCGGCCCGACGTAATAGCCCTCGGCATCGGTGGCGCGGAAAATCCAAAGGAAACTGAGATACATGGACTCATAGGGAAAAACGGCGAAACCGTAAAAGTGGGTCCGCTGAAGCGTGCCGGCAGGCGCCCAGCGGTCATCGAAGGTGTCGGGCCAGAAGATCAGCTTCTCGGCAGGCCAGTGTGTGATGTTGGTGGTGGCGGTGAGCGCCACGGCCCGGCGTTTCAACCCGTTGGCGTCATACCACGCGTTCTTGACGTAGCCCAGATACTGCCGCGTGTGCGGGTCCCACAGGAAGTGGCCAACGT
Source organism: uncultured Verrucomicrobiota bacterium (assembly GCA_964631605.1). Taxonomy (GTDB): domain Bacteria; phylum Verrucomicrobiota; class Verrucomicrobiia; order Limisphaerales; family UBA8199; genus JARKQH01. Next base: position 9,694 of record CAZVYG010000018.1, on the reverse strand, counting down.
CGCTGCCACCGTTGAAAACCGGATTGTTCGGAGCATCCGTGACGTGGATTCCATCGGGCGACCAGCCGGCGTAATAACCAATGTCGTCCTTGTTCATGAACTTGTAGCGGAGGCCGGGGTCTGTCTCCCAAGGGGTATGCATTACCGAAGTCATGCCGCCCGCGGTCGGCCGGGTGAAATACATGTTGTTGGAAGTGGAACCGTGCCACGAGCGCAGGCCGAGAATGGGTTTGGTCCAATGGATGCCATCGGGACTGGTGGCGTAGAGCTCGAGGCTGCCGTCATTGTTCGTGTCGTTGGGCCGCAGGGTGTGGTACCACATCCGGTAGCCGGTGCGGTCCTCGGTGGGCAGCACCGTCCCATACAGGTAAACCGGTCCCTCCCAGGGCTTGTCTGTCACCAGGACCGGATTACCCCCATATTTTTCGAAAGGATGATAGACGCGAACGACGTTGGTCTTGCCGGCAACCGGGTAATCATCCACGAACAACTGCCAGGGACCAGTCAGCTCATCCAGTGCCGCCGCGGCTCGCCCTGGAAACGGTGCAACGCCTGTCAGCAGCGCAGCCGCCAGCACAAACCAGCACCGCCCGCTCGCGTCGCGCGCTCGTGGGTGCCGGGCGGCGTCCGCCGCAACCTTGGCCCGCAACGCGGGCGTTCCGCTTGGGTTCATTGCCATATGGTGAAGCCGCCATCCACCACGAGGTTGTGGCCGGTGACGTAATCAGAAGCGGGCGCGGCAAGAAAGAGCACCGCGCCCTGGAGGTCAATGCCGTCCCGCCCCATACGACCGAGCGGAGTACGGTCGCTGTAGTCCTTGACAAATTCCGGGGGGAGGTTGCGCTGAAATCCACCCGGCGAGATGCAGTTCACATGGACGCCCATGGGCGAAAGAACCGCCGCGAGGTCACGGGTCATGCCGATCACTCCAGCCTTGGCGGCGGCGTAATCCACCGGTTGGCCGCGCATGTTGTTGCGCTGGTACATGCGCCGGTCCCGGCCCAGAATGCCCGCGATCGAAGCAATGTTGATGATTTTGCCGGCTCCTTGCCGGGCCATGATGCGGCCCGCCGCCTGGCAACAATACAGCGTGCCCATCAGATTGATCGAAATCAGTTCCGCCGCCGCTTCCGGACTGCGCTCGAACAGGTGAGCGGCGCCTTTGCCCGAGGGAGTGCCGCCGGCATTGTTCACCAGGATGTCCAGATGCCCCTTCCAGGCCGCCGCCTGGCTCACCGTCTCGGCAACGGCCTCGGGCCGGGTAACATCCAGCGCCAGCGCGAGGGTGTCGCGGTTGTGTTTGGCGCCCAGCTTTTGCGCCGCCTCCCGCGCGTGCGCCAGGTTGCGCGCAGTGACCACCACCGAACAGCCCGCCTCGGCCAGCACGTCGCCCGCATGAAAGCCGAAGTCGCGCGCGCCGCCGGTAATCAGCGCCACCTTCCCGGTCAGATCGAACATGTCCTTGATCGTCATAAGATAACGGACGGCCTGTTTCGGCGAGTTGGTCCGGCCCAGCCCACGGCTAATGGACCGTGCCCGAACACTCTGCCCGAGCCACGAAAGTCTGAGCCCTGTCTTCGTCTTAGACAAGTCGGGAGCGGTACAATTTCCTTTTTCCGCCGGGCGGCTTGGATTACGATTTCATTATGACGCTGCGTCCGAGTCGCATCTTGCGGGAACTTCGCGCGGGCCAGGCTCCGACCTGTTTCAAATTGAACCTCGGTGACCCGCGGGTCATCGAGTTGTGCGGGCTGGCCGGCGCCTCGGCAGTTTGGATCTGCAACGAACACGTTTGCAACGACTGGTTCAACCTCGAGAACCAGATTCGCGCGGCCAAGCTTTACGACGTGGACACCATCGTCCGCGTCGAGAAAGGTAGCTATAGCGACTACATCAAGCCGCTTGAATCCGACGCCACGGCCATTATGGTGCCCCACGTGACCACCGCGGAGGAAGCAGGGCACGTCGTGCAAATGACCCGTTTTCATCCCCTGGGTCGGCGGGCTGCGGACGGCGGCAACGCCGACGGGCGCTATTGCCAGGTCCCGCTGCGCGAGTATATGGCTCACAGCAACAAGGAGCGGTTGTTGATTCTCCAGATCGAGTCGCCGGAGGCGCTGGCGAATGTCGAAGCCATCGCCGCCGTGCCCGGTTACGAGATGCTCTTGTTCGGGCCGGGGGATTTTGCCCACCTGATCGGCAAACCGGGACAGTTGGAGGCGCCGGAAGTGTTGGCGGCGCGGCAGCGGGTGGGCGCCGCCGCGCGTAAACACGGCAAGTTTGCGATGATTCCGGGAATGATGGCCCCGCGCGCGACTCTCGAGGCCGAAGGCTACCAGGTTTTCACCCTGGGCGCCGACGTGCTGGGCCTGGGCGATTACTTCAAGGCCAGACTCGAGGCGTTTGAGAAACAGGCACACTACGGGGACGTTAGCACGTAAGGAGAAGCCAGAATGTAGAACCGTTGCGGGTCAGCAGGAGCCGGGTCGGTGAAGACGTCCAGCCCGCCCGTGAACGTGTTGGTAAAGAGGGGAATCCAACTGCTCAAGGGAAGCGACAGGTCGGTACTGTAAAGAACCTTGTAGGTCTGGCCGTAGGGACCCGTGAGGTTCAGGGTGTAGTTGCCAATACCATCCGACACAATGCTGGAAAGGACCGGGCGCCCCACGACAGCCAGTTTCACCGCCCTGCTGGTCACACTGCAGCCGCCCGTCGTGGTGGTGACAACCACGGTGTAATCCCCGCTCATGGCGTCGTTTGGATTCACATTAGAAATCGTGAGGGTTGGCGTGTTGGCGCCTGCGATCACCGAGCCCCAACCCGAGTCCCCGTCCGAGAGGTTGAACCCGCCCCGCTGCCACTGGTAGAGCAGCGTCGGCGTGCCGTCCGCAGTGACGCCAAAGGTCGCGATGGTACCTTCGAGATTAGTCCGGCTGGTGGGCTGAGCGGTGATGAACGGGTCCAGAACTGTCAGGGTTGCGACGCCGCTGGTGACCACACCGGAGATGGGCGGGTTGCTAACGACCACCTGGTAACTGCCGGCTTCTCCTCCCGCACAGCTCACATTGGCAAGACTGATCGAGGTGGAAGTCGCCCCGGACAAAGGCTGTCCGTTCTTATACCACTGGTAGGAGAGCGCATCCATGCCATTGGTAACCACGCTGAAGGTCACTGTCGTCCCATAATTCGCAGTGCGGTGCCCGGGAAAGCCAATGGCCGCGATCCACTTCGGAACCGTCATCAAGAATGCCCGGGAGACGCTGCCATCGGTTCCGACACCGGTGATCACGGGGTCGCCAACGTCGTTGGTTCCCACGCTGTAGGCCCGTCCCAACCGGGTGAAAATGTCAGGCACTCCGTTGGCCAGAGCCAGGCCCGTCAGATCGGTGATGGTCCAAAGCGCGGGGTCCGCACTGCCGGTATCCCACAAAACCGCCTTCTCCTGTCCCCGGTAATTCATGCCCACAGCGTAGCGTCCGTCGGCGGTGCAGCCATAAGGAATGGCGCGAGAGGTCGAGCCCCCCGTGTCGGAGAACTCCGGCAGCGGGTTGACACTCTGCAGCGAGTTCATGGCACTCGTCACGACGGCTTTGTATCCGTACATCGCCGTACCACCAACGGCGATGGGCGAGTTGCCGAAGATGGCGTTGCCGTCCAGGCTGATGCAAAACGCCTGGCCATCGGTCGTGCCATTGAGGCCGTTAAAAAACCAAGCCGTGGCAGAGCTGTTGGGGTAATCCAGCACATAGTTCTTTCGCGGATTGCCCGTGACCTGGCGGTAGCCGACGATCCGTCCGCTGGCGGCGACCCCCCAGACCTCGCCCCGGTCGCTGGCGAGCCCTTTACCGATAATTTGGACCTGCGCGGCGATGGACGCGTCCCAGTAATTCGATCCTCTGCAGGTGTAAAGGTTATTGCGCGCTGAATCCCGGAAGATCGTGTAATACACATCCCCGCCCACAGAGCCGACGAGGGAATTGGCGGGCGGCGGAGGGTAGCTGTCCCACGCATATGTGTTTACGTCCCGCCGTTTGTAACCCCAGGTCAGCCCGCCGTCCGCCGTCATGTACTGGCCGTGCCAGCCGCTATTGGCGCCATCCAGCACAATTTGCAGCACGGGCGGATTCTGGTTGGTGTCGGTGCGGTAGCCGATGCCGGTGATGATCGAAGCATAACCGCCCGCAAGCGGCACGGCGATGTAGTTGTTGGCCACGTCATAGAAGAAGCCGTTGGCCGTACCGGACAGGCCACCGACGTATTTGCCGTCCGGAGTGATGGCTCGCCCTTCGTTGGAGGCATCCGAACCCACAGGCGGGATATTGGTCAGCGTCAGCCCGCCCCAAGCTGTGGAAACGCCCCCCACCAAGGCACCTAGCACTGCAATTAGGGGAAGAATTGGGGTCTTGCGATTCTGGTTCATAGCGAAGCACTTCATTTCGATTGCCATACAGACAACAGCCATCGCGGCCCCGTCGCGCCGCGACGAACAGGTTCGTGATTACGTCCACACTATGCCATTCCTTGCAGGGGAATCAACCGAATTGCATTGACTTTTGCTTGTCTAATCAATGGACAAGAGCCCGCGTCGGGATACCCCACGCCTGCAGACGCCATTGGGGTTCCAAACGTTGCTGCGGACGCAGGGGCGGGGCTCCTTCCCGGGTGCCCTTGGGACGCCGCTGGGGATCAGCTTCAAGGCCCCCAAATAGGGCGTTGGGTGGGCAGGCTCTCACGGAGGGTCCCCCCGGTTATCAAATCAGGGCGCTTGCAGGCGATAGAATTTTTCCCGAGCCAACGGAGGGCTCTCGAGCCAGCGGTTGGTCACACCGGGGACCGGCGTCCAGTCCGGCTGGGTGAGGTTGGTCGCCCAATGAAGCGTGTAGCCCGTGAATTCCGCCGGCCAGCAGATCAACGCGCCGCCGTCCACGGTCACCCGCAGCGGCACCGCCGTTGGTTCGGGGGCGGCGACCGTGGCCAGCGTGAGGCTGGTCGCACCATACACCGGCTCCAGACGCCGGCCCTGGCCAAGGAGGAGAAAATGGTCGTAGCAGCAGAATTCGCCTTTGCGCGACGCGAACGTCACCACCGGGAAAACCGTCCCGGGGTCCGGCAGGTAGCCCGCATGCCAGCGGACGGTGACAGTGCCGCGGAGCCTGGCCGGGCCGGTGATGTTCAGACGGCTTTGATTGGCGCCCGGGAGGTTGCCAGCCAGTTCCAGTTCAAGAACGCCGCCCAGGGCTTGCGCGAAACTGCCCAAGACCGTCAACACCCCGTTCGAGCTCGAGGGCTGAATGCAGGCGGCGTTGGTGACATCAGCCTGCACCGTCCCCCAGCCGGTCAACCTTCCGGCCGCCAAATACAGCGGCTGCGCCGGGGTTTGCGCCATTTTGAAGACGCCCCCTCCCAGCGAAAGCGACCCGGCCGCGTGGGTGTAATCCCCTTCAAACTGCAGCGTGCCCGCCGCCACCTCCAGGCCGCCGTAGTTGACAAAGGGAACATCACAGACGGTAGTCCCGGCCGTGGTCAGGCGGAAAACACCCATGTTGACGATCTGTTCGCCCACATGAAGCGAGGCGATGCGCGAATTGGCTTGCGCTTCGAACAGCCCCTGGTTCCAAAGGGTGCCTCCCAAAAACAGCCAGCCTGAAGGCTGCCATGAAATGGTGCCCGTGTTGGTCAAGTGACCGTGGAGAACTTTGTGGAAGTTGCCCGAGCTCTTGATGACCAACCGGCCGGTCGGGGCGATTAGGAGAGCCGCATTGGTGCCGATGGTGCCCCCCGCCCACGTGAAGATGCCGCTCAGACTCCCGTTGCCGGTCAGGGTGGCGTCCAAGTCACCCAGCATGCCCAGGTTTGCGCAGGTGATGCCGCCGTTAAGTGTGTGAGTACCGGCGTAAAGCCAGGTGGCGCCGGCGCCGCTGAAAATGCTGCCGGCATTCAGTCTGGAGCCGCCGCCCAACAACAAGGCGCCCGCCTGGGTGTCCACCGTGCCGCCGACGACCAGGGGAACCTGGCATTCCAAGTTGCCGGCGCCGGCGGATTTGCGAAAGACGCCCTCGTTAATAAAAACCGCATTGCTGCCGTATCGTACAATGGGTGCCGTCCACTGGGCATCGAAAACGCCCCCCTTGAGATTGTGAAGCACGCCGCCGATGAAAAGCCAGCCGGAGTTGGTCCAGGCGATCAGGCCGCCGTTGGTCATGGCGCCATGCAAGACCCGCGAAAAGTTGGCGCCGGGCCCGATCTGGATGCGCCCGGCGGGGGCGACAGTGACTGTCGCGTTGGTGTCAATCGTCCCGCCGTCCCATAACAAGAGCCCGGCAAGGTTCATCCGGCCGGTTCCGGACAAAGCGCCGTTCGCGAGTTTAAAGACTCCGTGCGGGCCGATGCTGCCGTTGCCCCCGAGCTGCAGCACCTGCTCGGCGGTGCTCAGCGTCTGCGTGCCGTTATCGCCCCCCACCGCCAGGCCGGACACTGCTGCCGGACCGAGCAGCGAAACGGTGTAGGTGCCAGCGTTGGTAATAATAGCCGTGTCGTTGGTGGAGGGGACCTGGTTGGGGGACCAATTTGCCGCCACGCTCCACCAACCGCCGCTGGTGTTGGTCCATTGGATGATATCGGCTTTGGAAGACAGGGCCAGGGGTACCAGCATCACCGCAGCCTGGGTGAGGCGGCTGAACCGGCTCCGAAGTGCAAGAGGGATCATCGCATTTTGAGTTTTTGTACGACCACGCCACTCGCGCGTGCCCCGGGGAGGCCACCCCCGGTCCACCGCGGGAGCTTTCGCCGAAAACGGCCCTGCGACGTTATTCTGTGTTGCGCTGAGTTAGCTGGCTTTTACGGTGATCTCAGGGTTTGTGCAGCCGATAAAACTTGGTCGGCAGGTTGGCCGGCACCGTGACGGGGTTGGTCGCGCCGCTCGGGGAGTCCTCCCAGGAGGGCGGGGCGAGACTCAAGGTGTCCTGCAGCACGAACCCCGGCGTGGAGGGAGTCCAGGAAATGGTGGCCTGGCCCGGGCCGGAGGCAACAACGGCCAACGTTGGGGCTCCGGGCGTCTGCACCACCCCGGCAAAGGCCCAGAAGCCGCCGGTGAGGGTAAAATTGCCCCCGCTCATCACCCCGGCATCCGGCTGGCCAATCGTGCCGCTGACCGTATAAACGCCGCCGGTGCTCGTGCCGCCGCCGCCGTCAACGGTGGACCAGTTGATGGCGTATTGGGCAAGCGCTGCGGAAACGCCCGCCAAGGCGCCCATCACGCAAATGAACTTCACTCTTTTCATGGATTACCTTTCTTCTTAGGTTGAATATCCTCGCGCTCGTCAAAATTTGCGCGCATTTCCTCCTGGGGATCCCTCCCGTCTGAGGACCCCGTCGGCCGCCGGATGCCAGGCCAGCGTTCACGGAATGAGTGGGTGAAATCGGAATTAAGGTTTACGGATGACAGTATCCCACTGAATGAGCCCAAAAAGCAAGCCAAAAGAGCTATTGGCCCAAGGGGGGTCTCAGGCTGAGGCGGACGGGGGCGCAGCGTCGGGCGAGACCAGCCGCCACTCCGAATCCTGTTTGAGATAGACGGTTTGCGTTGGGAAGGCGAAAGAGATTCTTTCAGCGTCAAACCGGCGCTTGAGTTCGAGGTTCAGTTCCTGGAAGCCGCCGAGGTAATCCTTGAAATCGGTCGAGTTCCACCAGTGCACCACCAGGATATTGAGCGAGGAACTCTCGAACTTGTTGAAGCTGACGATCAGGTCCGCGGTTTTGGGATGGGGGCGAAAGACCTCTTCGATGATTTGCATCGCGCGCTGGACCTTTTGGGCCGGGGTGTCATAGGTGACGCCGATGTTCATGACTGTCTTGATATTGGGCCGCTTGCTGATGTTGACGATGCTGGCGTTGGCGATGGTGCGGTTGGGAATGGCCACCAGGTGGCCATCGAGGTTGCGCACGCGGGTACTGCGCATGCCAATGGCTTCCACCGTTCCGTCAATCGAGTCCAGTTGGATGCGGTCCCCGATGCGGAAAGGTTTGTCGGCGAAGATCGCCACCGCGCCAAAAAGGTTGGACAGCGTGTCCTGGGCGGCCAGGCCGACGGCCAAGCCGCCAATGGAAAGCGAGGCCAGCAGGCCGGTCACATTCATCCCGAGATTCTGCGAGGTCACCAACGCCGCAACGATGATCACGAACACCTTCAGCGTCTTGCGGATAACCGGAAACAATTGCATGTCCAGCACCCCTTCCTGGGAACTCTCGACCCGCTTCTGCCACATTCCCATGAGCAAATCCACAACCTTCAGCACCACGTAGGTCAGCGAACAAGCGACGATGATTTTCAACCCGCTTGAAATAAAAGCCGCCGCCCACTCCGGCCACGCGAAAACCCGAAGGCCAATGTGCAGGAAAATGACAAAGGCAATCAGTTTGACGGGTCCCCGAAGCAGCTCAAGCAGGAGGTCGTCCATTTGAGTCGCCGTTTTGGCCGCCCACTTCCGGATCTGGACCTGGATGAGGTAATCCAAGCCCTTGGAAACATAAAAGGCCAGAACGACGTAGATCAGCGAGGCAAGGTATTGCCACAGCGGGTTGCCCAGCACCTCGGTCTGCAACCACGGAACTTTATCCAATCCAAAGGTGAGCCACGTTTCCTTCAACTGGGCAGGCACAAAGGGCGGGCGGGCGGGCGCCGCCACGGCGTTGGTTGCCGACTCGGCAGCCGCCGCTCCGGCGCGACCCGTGCCAGCCAACACCATCGCCCCGGCGATGGCCAGGCGCCAAATGCAGGCGTCCGCCGCGCGACGGCGGACGCCTGATTGGAGGGGAGACAGGTTCATGTCCGGGCCAGGAGCAGTTCGCGCTGGAAGATGAGTTCCTTGGGCAGGCGTGAGTGCAGCTTCATGAACAGTTCGTCCTGCATGAGGATCTCGCGCCGCCATTCCTCTTCGTTGATCGCCTGCAATTGTTCGAATTGCTCGACGGTGAAACCCGTCAGACCGTTGAGGTCAAACCTCTTGGGGTTGGGCACCCAGCCGATGGGGGTCTCGTCCGCGTCGGCGCGGCCGTGGCAGCGATCCACAATCCACTTGATGACCCGCATGTTTTCGCCGAAGCCGGGCCATAGGTAATGGCCCTGGGCGTTTTTGCGAAACCAATTCACGTGGAAAATGCGCGGCGGATATTTGATGTGTTTGCGCATATTAATCCAGTGCCGGAAGTAATCGCCCATGTTGTAGCCGCAAAAGGGCAGCATCGCCATGGGATCGCGCCGGACCTGGCCTGCGCCGCCGACGGCGGCCGCGGTCATTTCCGAGCCCATGGTCGCGCCGAGATAGACGCCGTGCACCCAGTTGAACGATTGGAATACCAGCGGAATAGTGTCGCTGCGGCGCCCGCCGAAAATGATCGCGCTGATGGGCACCCCGTGCGGATCATTGGCCTCGGGAGCCAGCATCGGGTTGTTCGTCATCGGCGCCGTAAAGCGGCTGTTGGGATGGGCGGCCTTTTCTTTGGACTCCGGCGTCCACTGGTTGCCCCGCCAATCAAGACATTCCTTCGGCGGCGGGCCATCCTTGCCTTCCCACCAGACATCCAAGTCAGGCGTCAGTGCCACGTTGGTATAAATGGTGTCATGCGAGATCAACTGCATCGCGTTGGGGTTGGATTTCGAGTTGGTGCCGGGAACGACGCCGAAATAACCCGCCTC